>MSGS01000031.1:265198-368670 GCA_001940855.1 Christensenellaceae bacterium Phil1
TCATTTGTTATTTTCCTCCTCTATTGTTATTTTGAATCTGTGAACTGAATCCTCTCCAATATCAACATACACCACATTATCATCCGTACTACTTGGGTAGGCACAGAATTCCTCGCAAGTTAGCTGTTCTCCATAACACTCTTGAAACCCATCCACTAACAAGCTGTCCTGCCTCCAAAAGTCTTGGTACAACCCGCTTTGAATTGCGTCTTTAATGTAGCCTATTACTTTGATTCCTCCTGCGTTTTCAATGCACACCACGCTGGCCAGTCCAACTTCGACACTAATGCTCGTGTTCTTTCTATAAACGTTGTTATAGCCTGCAACCTTTCATCCGAATATCCACCCCAATAAAATGATGGGACCCCATTCTCATAAACATAGTTCCACACCACAAACGGAGCGGGGTCATCTTTTATACCGGATCGCATACCTATTGCAACGCCCCCATCGCCAACTTCGTGAAAAATTTTGATTTCATAGCCTTGGTTCATGTAGCCCTTATCCATCATTTATACCTCCTACAAACGAACTCTTGTAAACACGCCCTCCTTCTTTTGAGGGTTCCAAGTCAGTCTCCAATACTGAATGCCTCGGGGTCTACTGTCTACGGTACCATTTTCTATTTCGCATTCAATTACGCCGCTCTCGTGAAACGTTATCAGTTTATCATACTCATCGTTCTCACGCACAGCATTATCATAGTTACACAATGCATAGTAAATATTGCTTGCATAGTTCTCGCATAATCGCCCTGCAATCTGCACCATCCGTGACATGATACTTGATATATTGCCGTTTACGCTTTTAGTTGTGTACCTATTGTTCAGACCGTAGGGGTATATTGTATATGCCATTTATCGCTCCTCCTTAACTAATCTTATATTTTGGTATTGACCGCATCCCATCGTATCCCCACAGCACCACGTCCTCCGGGTCAACGCCCTCGGCCTCCGCTATTTCCTTGCGTATATTGTCATAAACGTAGAAACTATATCCACGTACATCCTCGGCGCACTCCGGCACAGTATCCTCGTCATGCACTATCCATTCCTCGCCGGTGTTGAAGAACTCCGTTTCGAGGCAGCGAACCGCTTCGTCATTGTACAGGTCGGTCGGATAGATGAAGTAAATCCAATCGCTTTGACAAGAGCCACGCAGGGTTTTATAGTCATATCCCTTGCCCAGCATCAAGGTTAGGCCCATACAGATTCCCCACTGCGCATTGCGACCATAGTCCGGGTTGTACATCTGGCAGGCAAACTTCCATGCCTCGATTTCTTCATCGGTGTAGGAGTTCCTGCCTACAGGCGGCACATAATCCAGAAGCATTTCCTGTTCGGTGCTGTATGGGCAAGCAACGCCAACATCTTCCCAATCCATTTCCTCAAGCGCTTTGACTACCTGCTCAAACTCATCAAAAACGTATCTTCCGTATGACCTATTGCCGTACAGCGCGGCCTTGTCTGTCTTGAGCTGTTCGTCATCCCACGGGCTTTCCTGCCACTCCCACGGCACTTGGCGTGCGTACACCTTACGGTTTGAACTCATGTATCTATCCTTTCTCTGCCCTTAACCACCTTTATCGGATACTGCGGGCAATTCTCTCGATATTCCTTCTTGCGCTTCTTGATTTCACTGAGGCTGTATTCATCAAGCTCGTGCTCCCAGCCGTAACCATAATTGACGTAGAAGCGCCATACGTCTCGTGTTTTCCTTTGGTATGTCATCAGATTCTTTCCCTCACACCTCATAAACTTGTGCATCGTTTGTCCCATACACTCTGCTTACAGATACACACGATAAGCCAAAATACTCCTGTGCCTTTTCTTCGGCTTCCGACGTTGTGCTGGCAATTATAACTATGATTTTATCTCCTCCATACCTCAAACGCGCCGTATAAATGTGTTTACCAATGGTGTTATAAGCCTGCTCCATAGTCGTCATTTTGATGCCTCCCTTCCCATCAATACACAAAGTCCGTCTCGACATAATCCCAGCCGGTGCCCCAGTGCGTCACACCCAGCACGCACAGATCAAGCATCTCGCAGTAGAAGATGATTTCGTCCGTGTGTTCCTTCAGCCGTTCTGCCGTGGCGCGGTCAATCAGATAATACTGGTAGATTTCTATTGGTTCCTCACTCTCCCAATCGTCATCCGCGTCCACCTCGTTGCCGTCGGCATCGTAGTAGCGGGACAACTCACCGTTCTCAAGGTTGTCATACAGGTTCCCATCCACACTCGCAATCTCGTTGCAGAGCAACATCTGACTGTCTGGATAGAATATCTGGCTGTACTCACAACGCACAGTCTTGCCCCTACAAGTCGTGTACGGATCTGCCACCTTTTCAAATTTATATCTATCTTTGAGCCACTCGTTGTGTTCCAGTGCCAAGCCGGTATAGAAATCGCCGTTTTCGTTGCGGTATATCTCATCCACATAGAATGATCTGTTAGCCATATTATATCACCTCATTTATATATTTTGACAATCTCCCAATCTGTTAGTGCCGCTGTGGTATCGAGTTCCCTTATGGGCAGCCTCTTAATTACAGCCTTATCGAAGTCGCATTCATAAACATAACGATAAATCTTGGTATCAATTATTCTCTCTTTTTGTATTCGTGTTTCAAATTCCTTGGTCATTGTTACCTTTCCAGCTCTGCCACGCAATCCTCGCACAGCATACCTATTTCCGTGTGTTCCAGCTTATCCTTGCGCTTTATCTCGCCGCACCAGTAGCAGCGGTCATATTCATCCTCGTAGTCCAGCAGTTCCTCAAAGCTGATATCCATGCAATACGGCATCAGCTCGGCCAGCTTTGAATCGTACTTGGCTCCGCTCTCCAACTCTGCCCGCTCGCTGGGATAGAGCATGTCATCCTCCCAGTTGTAGCCATACACATTTCCCTTTTTATCCACGTAAAACTCGCCGTAGTCGCTGTATTTGTTGCCGTCAAGGGTTACTGTGCCGCCAAGGTCAAAAATGTCGCACACGCTCTTGGTCGGAGTCCAGTATTTCGGTGTCTTGTAGGACGTATTGCTGAACATCAATCCGGTTTGCTCGTCCGTCACGAAGTCCCCCACGGTGCTGATGTTACCTTCCATGTCGAGGAATGCAAGCCGTGAGCCGCCTATTTCGTTTTCTATCAGCTTGCGGAAATACTTGTCCTGCGGGAAGTGTTTGTTGATGCATTTCATGGTGCTGAGCTGGGTCAGTATGTATTCCATCGTGTCGCTTATGCCGCTCCTCGGCTGCACGTTCAGTATGCCGTTGTGCGCCACACCCAGACTGGTTTTGCACATGAGCTTCCGCAGCACACTCAGATTGTCCGTCACAGGGAACGGATGTGTGTTCTCAGGCGATGTACCGCCGTGTGTGGTTATGCGGAAGTGGAATATCATAGGCGTCTGCACAGTGTCTATTTTGCCCTCTACGCGCTTGTATGCCTTATAGAAGTCTTTATATTCCATGAATCCTTTCTCGATGCACACGCCGCCGTTGGCCGTGTACATGAAGCCTGCGCCGTCCGGATTATGGTTCCACATATTCTCGAACATTTCATCACTGGGTGCTGCTATGCCGGCCTTCTTTACTACTATGATGCACATGATTATGCTGCCTCCTGTTGTCTATGGAATGTTGTTCTCTTGGTCAAATAGTCAATAAGGTCTGGGTAATCCACGTCGCGGAATATATCTTCCCATGTGGTTTTATTTATGTCGTTGATATTTAGTTTCTTAGCGAATCGGCAAAGGGTATCTACAAATTGAAGTGTTGCGTTGAATGTGCTTGCTTTTAGCGTTCCTCGGAACAGTCTAAACTCTATCGTGTTGTCGTTTCTTAGGTTGACGGCGTAATATCGGCCTTTGTTGCGTAGGTCACGCGCTTTGTTGGCAAGTGTGGCATCGTTGTCATCATCCTCCAGCGCGATTTCGTTCTTGCTTGCCCAATGGTTTAGCTGTTCTTCCGTGCGGCGGCTGAACGGTATCATGTGTGATTCCCAGAACCGATTGACCAGCAGCACAGCCTTGGCGATGTTCAAGTCGATTTCAGTTTGGGTATTGCCGAAGAAATCTCTGTTGACGTGTACATGTAGACCGCACGTTCCGGCATCGTGTGATGTGAACCCGTACTCACAGCATTTCTTCCGTATCCATTTCCAATCAAGTTCGTCCATGTGGTAGGCAAGTGTGCAGGGCTGGGACACAATTTCCACGCCATCCTCGAGGCTGCCGTCATGCTTGCAGTAGATTTCCGGCACATTGTCCTGCAATTCCTCGGCCAATTTCTGCGGGTCTTTGCCTTTGTCTACTTCCAACTCCACGCCCATATACAGCGGTGTGCCGTGAGCGAAGTCCTCCCGCTTCCCATAAAAGTCTGGGTCTGGCTTGTACGAATAGTCGTGAATGGTTGCGGATTCCATTTCCTCCGCGCAGTCTTCGCAGTAGGTATAGCCGTCGATTTCGCGAGCATCATCAACGCGCACCAAGCATCCGCAGTTGTCACAGGTATTCCACCCTGCGTTATAGCACCAGTCACACACCCATATTCCGTTATCATCGCAGCGCATATCCCGATCACGGCACCAGCCACCGCAATCCTCGCATTGATGATAGGAGCCATGCTCGCGGCAGCATCTGCACACCATGCCTTGGTCCGGCACTTCCACGCAGTTAGGTTCCCAGTCACCGCAGTCCGTACACTTGTAATAATCCGCTTCTTCAGCGCATTCCTCATTGCAAAACGTTTCGTAATCCGTCGTCGTTATCATTGCTTCTTCGTCTTCGATTACCGCACCGCAGTTCGCACAAATATACTTTTCCATATTCACTTCCCCTTTCTTTTGTTACATAGCTGAGATGAGCACGAATATTATATACCATGCGACGATTAAAAAGACGATTCCTACCGTTTGCACAGCGTGCCACGCCACGCTGTACGGGCGGAGCTTATAGCGTTTCATATATCTCTCCTTATAAAAAAAGACACCGTTAAGTGTCCAATATGTTAGTCAAAATTCAATTTAATGCCTTGTTACGGTTAATATATTAGCTGTTTTACATTTCTTCCATGGTTTCACTCAGTTCCTCCCAGTCATCGGGGTTTCCCAGTCGCCGCAGATAGTCATGTCCTCCGTCCACGCCAACCGCGCCGCACTTACACATTTTGAAGTCGTGGACGTGTTTGCTTTCGATAATGTCCCCGCACTTCTTGCATTTAATCTTATTGGTTATGATTTGCTGCATGGTTTTCCTCCTATGCCACGGCACAACCCCGCAAGGCCGCGAACAGCTCATCCAGTTGCCGCCACAGTCTTTCCCAGTCGGCCACGGCAAGCGGGTTGCGTGTTCCGCCCGGCACGTCTGCCCAGTCTTGCGCAAACGTTTCGATTTCCTTGCGCGTATCTGCCACGCGCTGCATGATTTCCCATTTAGACATTGTTGTTTCCTCCTTTACGAGCATAAAAATAAGGCCACGCCGTTGCGTGACCCGTAATTGAGTTCTGTGTTTATTTCCTTTTTGTCATTACGTTTAGGAATGTCAAGCCTATCATGATTCTATCGTTTGTTGTAGGAACGATTTCAAAATTGTCTACAAGATTCATTACTTCCCTTATAGCATCCATGCTGTATACCCTTACGGTTAAATCTGTACAATATACAGTTATTTCACCAATATCAGGGAAAATATCGTTCATTTGGCATTCAAATGTAGCCTTCTCGTCGTATTCGGTTACGATTTCCTTGAGCAAATCGTAAGCCTTGTGCATATCATTATATCTTTCCTTATTCACAGTCCAGAGCGATTTTGCATTTGCTTTAGCTTTCGCTTCTAAGGCTTCTCCCATAGACGCCCAGAAACGTTCTTCCTCGCTCATAGGCGTGATATCTATAATTTCCTTCATCCTCTCCTCCTTCTTGCGTTTATGTAAAAGCTTACCATACCGCGCCCGATAAGGCAAGGCTTTTCCAAATCATACAAGCAAACCCCGCACACCATTGCGCGAGGCTTAATCTATGATTTATGACGGGTATGACATTCCGTGTCACACACCCCGATAGCCCACTACCACATAAACTATCGGTTAAAAAGCGAAAGGCCATACCCTTGCGCTAATCATATCACGCTTAGGAATAAAACGCAATACGATTTACTTATTGCGCTCGTACAGTGATTCATAGGACGTTCCGGTTATGACGCGGTTGATAACCTGCACAACCAGTTTGATTATGGTATTTCCTTTAGGCATAGCCACAGTCTTAGGCTTTTTACCTGCTTTGCACGCCGTCAGCACCATAAAGGCGATATCCTGAGACGTTACCTTATAAATGTTCTTTTCTTCGCCATTGTCCTCGAATATGATAGCATCCACCAGACGCTGGAGCTCTTTCGTCAACGTTGTTTTGCTGATAGGGTTCTTTTCCTGAGTACGTTCCGTATGCTTGTCCATGCGGTACACGTTAAGCAATTCCTTCCAGTCTCCGCCCAATTCCGCCGTTGCATAAGCGGACAGCAGACGCGCCATGTTATCCGCCCGGTATACCCAGCCGGATTCGTTACTGATTTTCTGAGGTTCACAAAAACGGTTGAATGCCGCCAAGTCGATAATCTTTTTCCCATCGACAAGCATATACTTGCCATTTTCCTTATCCTGCCCCAACGTTATCTTGCTCACTTCCAACGCCATGATTGCGTTGTACATGGGCTTATCAGATGCCCGCAGCACGGAAAATTCCTCATTCATAACCATGAGGTTAAGTTTGCTTACGTTTTCGCTCACGCCGTGCAGCAGCTTTGCAATTTCATCATTGGGCTTGTTCTCAAGGATAAGGCCATTCAAGTTCTGGATATCGCTTTCAAGGTTCTTGCGCATTTCAGTTGAGTTCATAATTATATCTCCTTAATATTTGTTATACTAAGGGCATAAGCCCTTTGATTAACAATCAGTACGTTAATCAAAAGTCTTACAAAAGCGGGCTACACCCGTTAAGGTATAACCCGCCTGATACACTTATTTTTTATGCCCTCGCGTGTTCGCTTGCATTTCAACACAATGCAGGTTCAAACGCTTACATGGCAGACGCGGAACGAATTCCATGTAATGGGTCGTTTTGTACGCAATGGCGCGGAACGCCTTGCACGGCCTGTTCTTGCCTGTACGCATATCAATGTATGCTTGCACGTTGGCGGTGACTAACCCCGATACAGTCAAGCGTATTTGCTCAACGCTTTGCCGCGCGGCTTACCGTCCCGCGCGTAACGTTGCAGGCGCTTTGCTTTGCGGCTTGTGTTCGTGCCGCTTGCTTGCGCTTACAGTTATAAGGGAATGAAAAGAACAGCAGTACACACAAAATACAAAATTTTTTTTGCATAAAAAAAAAGCCGCCTTGCGGCGGCCTTGTTTACAGTTTGAATGCGCGTGTTTCATCAGGCCATATGCGCGTTGCTATGCGCTGGATGTTGCGGCGAATGTTGCTTATACGTTGCTTTGATACGCCCAGCCGTGCGGCTATCGCGTCCCCGCTCAGCCCTTGCATACGATAACTTAATACGGCACGTTCGGCGCGGGTGAGTAGCGGCCTTATTTGTTCCAACATATCCATAGTAACGGCATAATCCGCCCAATCATGCACGTCATAATATCGCGTCACTTTGATATAATCGGGGTCGGATACTTCCATACCGTCATCCGTATGCGCCATATCTTCTATGTATGTATCGCGTAGGGCAGGACGAACGGCGGCGGCATATATGGCCTTGTGTACGGCCTTATAGGCGGCTTTGCGCACGGCATCGGGCAGAATATACGGCTCATCGCCCGCAATCGCGGCCGCTATGCAAGGCGCGGCACATTCAATGATAGCAAGCGCGGCGACCTGCACAAGATCGGCGGCATCGGTAAGCGGCTGAACGCGCAGCGCGTCATATGCGTCCACATTATCCATTGCACGGCCATACATACGCATTGCAGCCGCATCCCGCCCGCCTAATGCCGCACGCATATTGTCTATTTTTTCAGCGCGTCCGGCTTTAGCGGCGCAGGTACGCAATGCCGTGCGGGCAATTATAGTTGCGTGTTCGGTGGTGGTGTGTGTAATTGGTGTGTGTCATATGTTATTCTCCTATCTGGCCCATTGTGTGGCCTGTTATTATGGTACTGCTATTGTACCGCTTTGCGGTGGTGGTGGGTAGGTAGTTTGTCGTTATATTGGGGTCGCAATGCTATAAGCGCACGTTATGGCAGTGTGGATAATGTGGATAAGTGTGTGGATGGGGTGTGAATGGAGTGTGGACGATTATCGTTTAACGATAATTTTAACTAATGGTTATTAGTTTAATCCTGCCTTAATAGCCCTGATCCCCCTAATATCCGCCCATCGTAGAAAATGGCGGATTTTTTTACAGATATATAGGGGGTATTTCAACCGTTTTAGCCCATATTCCGGGCGTTTTTCGGTGTAGTACATCCACCCACACCTCACCTGCCGATTCTCCCTCACATCCGTCCCAAAATTCACACATCCCAATATCCATCCCAACGCCATTCCCACCCCGCAGCAAAGAGCCCCTAATCGCTTACGTTTTTGACATATAATTTAAGGTTATATCGATTAGTCTTGCCGAGAGCACCGATGTTCTTTATATAGCCTAATGGGGTCTGTAGCGTAAGCAATGGGTCTATACGTCCGTTTTTCAAATACGTTCACGTCTCTGTCTCTTATGATATAATCGTTCCATGCCATTAGTCTGTCGGTCAGCCAGAGTTGATTTGTCTTTTACCTTTTTGGCTGCGCTCAGTCGCCGCGAGGCTTAACTCGGAAGCAAGCTTCCTATATTGACAGATAACTGGTGCTTATGGTATTATAGCCAACACATAATTCCCAATTAGGTGCAACCGAATAGCGTTATGCCCTCGTGGTTTGCGGAGCAACCATACCTGCAGTTGTCCTGATATATTAGGAGAAGATCCAAAAAGCCCTGAAATTAAGCCTATTTTAAAAATTCTGTCACCAAAGTGGTGACAAAAATATTTTTGTATACCAAATTGATGTACAAAGGAGGATTTAATGAAAGTAAAAGTATGTGATGCAATTATGGGGAGCGGCAAGACTCAGGCCGCCATTGTCAAGATGGACAGATGCGTTGACAGGCGCTATATGTTTATCACTCCCTACCTGAACGAATGTGAACGTGTGTGCGCGGCATGTGAGAAGCGCGGGTTCCAGCAACCGCAGACAGCTGAGGGCAGTAAGCTGGAGTCGCTGCACAGTCTGCTGAAATCCGGCATCAACATAGCAAGTACGCACGCCCTGTTCTATTATTATACAGAAGAGACCCGAGAGTTAATCAGGCAAGGGCATTATCACCTCATATTGGACGAGGTTGTAGATACAGTGAAACTGCTTGATATCAATAAGAATGATGTGAAATCACTGTTAGCTTCGGACTTTATTGAGATTGATCC
Organism: Christensenellaceae bacterium Phil1; assembly: GCA_001940855.1. Classification (GTDB taxonomy): domain Bacteria; phylum Bacillota; class Clostridia; order Christensenellales; family CAG-138; genus Phil1. Next base: position 274,668 of record MSGS01000031.1, read on the forward strand.
CGAGACTACGCAGGTTACTTGGAAAGACAAACGTTATAATGGGCATTGGCAAGAGCTGCGGCAGCAAATAGAGCGAGGCTATGTGACATACAGCCAAGACAAGCTCCTCTTGTGGATGATGCCTATCGAGGTATTTGAGGCTTTTGAGTCGGTGACTATTTTAACGTATATGTTTGAGGGGCAGTATCTGTACTGTTATTGTCAGCTTAACGATATAGACATTGACTACATAGGTGTGCGGCACGTCGATGGGTTAAATTATGAGTTTACTGATGAAATGGTTGCTCCGCGGATAACGCTGCCCACCATTCATTTATATAGCGGATATAAGTTGAATGCAATCGGCGATGACAGACTTGCCTTATCACATAGTTGGTTTAGTAAGTCCGATCCTAAGCTTATAAGGAAGTTAGCAAACAACACCGTCAACTTCTTCAGGCACAAATGTGATGCGCCCGCCATCTGCCGTTTCTGGTCGGCTCCGTCTGCTTTTAAAGATGCCCTGCGGAGGAAAAGCTTCCAAAGTCCGCAATCCTTTGTGCCGCACAATGCTCGCGCCGTCAATGCCTACCGTCACTGTTACGCTCTGGCCTACCTCATAAATATCTTCCCAAATCCCAAGATAGTATCTTACTTTAAGTCTTACGGTATTCAGTTTAATAATGATGCTCTTGCTACCTCAACTATGGTTCAATGGCTATGGCGCAGCAGGTTGCGCTGCGGACAGGAGATATGGCTGTATCTGCCAAGCAGCCGTATGCGTAAGCTGCTGTATAAGTGGGTTAAAGACGTGACCGGGAATGTGGAATGTATTGAAGAATGGGAATAAAAAAGCCAGATAAGGCTCTCAAGCCCTATCCGGCTTATTGCAAAGCCTCCCCCGTCAAATATCAGCGCAGTTCATCTTGGTATTGCTTTGCTTCCCTATCATTTGCAAGTATAAAATGTTTTTCTTCAATCTCTCTCCATGTGGGAGGATTGGTTTCATAGTCAAAATGGCACTCATTAGGTTTATACACTATCAGCTCCTTGCCTTTCTCCTTGTCAGGGTCAGCAAGAGGCAGTGCACTTAAGAGAGCCTTAGTGTATGGGTGTAACGGATGCTCAAACAGCTTTTCGCATTCGGCAAGTTCAACTATTACGCCCTTATGGATAACGGCTATCCTGTCGCATATAAACCGCATAACGCTTAAGTCATGAGCTATAAACAGATATGTAAGCCCCCGTTCACGCTGCAGTTTACTCATCAAGTTCAGCACCTGAGCTCTTATCGATACATCAAGCGCGCTTATCGGCTCATCTGCGATTATGAATTCAGGCTCCATTATAAGTGCCCTTGCTATACCTATGCGCTGCCTTTGTCCGCCGGAAAACTCATGCGGGAAGCGGCTTGCAAATTCAGGCAGCAAGCCAACATCCAGCAACGATTCATCGACCAGCTCTGTACGCTGCTTTCTGGTCAGGTTCTTTCGTGTGCTGTATGTACCCTCCGCAATAATGTAATCAACTTTAGCACGCTCGTTAAGGCTTGCCATGGGGTCCTGAAATATCATCTGAATTTCAGATATAACCTTCTTATCGAGTTCTGGAGAAATTTTACCGTTTATACGCTCGCCTTTATATGTTATTGTTCCGGCGCTGGTTGGATGGATTCTCATTATGGCGCGGCCTATCGTTGTTTTACCCGAACCTGATTCGCCAACCAAGCCAAATGTTTCTCCTTTATATATGTCGAAGTTTACTCCTTTTACAGCCTTAAAAGGATTACGTTTTGAGCCGAATGTAACTTCCAAGTCTCTTACACTCAAAAGAACTTCTTTGTTATTCTTTATGGCTTCCATGTGTATACTCCTTTCGGCTAAAGTTCTGCACGCATCTGCTTAAGATGTTCGGGAGGTTCAACCTTGGGAGCCCTCGGATCAAGCAGCCATGTTCGCGCCTTATGAGTAGGAGATACGTCAAAATACGGCGGTTGTTCTTCGAAATCTATAGCCAAAGCCCGCGGATTTCTCGGCGCAAAGGCGTCACCTTTTATTTCATTAAATAGGTTAGGTGGCGTGCCCTTTATTGAATACAGGTCTTGCCCCTTTACTCCTAACTGCGGCAGGCTTGACAGCAGCGCCCATGTATACGGATGTCTCGGGTCATAGAACACTTCCCTTACCATTCCTGTTTCAACTATGTCGCCGGCATACATTACGGCCACGCGATCAGCTATGTTAGCCACAACGCCCAAGTCATGCGTTATGAAGATGATCGTCAGATTATACCTTTCTTTCAGATCCTTCAGCAATTCAAGTATTTGCGCCTGTATCGTAACATCAAGCGCAGTCGTGGGTTCATCGCATATCAGTATCTTGGGGCGGCAGGCAATGGCAATAGCTATTACCACCCTCTGCCTCATTCCGCCGGAGAATTCATGTGGGTATTGCTTATATCTGCGCTCCGGCTCTTCAATGCCAACGTCCCGAAGTATTCCGTATACGGCTTCTTTTAAGGCCTTACCCTTCAAGCCCTGATGCAGTTCCAATGATTCGCCGATTTGCTTGCCTATTGTTTTAAGCGGGTTCAGACTTGTCATAGGATCCTGCATTATCATGCTTACTTCGCTGCCGCGTATCTTCAGCCATTCCTTATCCTTTTTATAATTTGAAAGCACCTGCGGTTGGCCATCATCCATGCCATAATATATTATCTCGCCGGAAGATATAAAACCGTTGGGGTCAAGCAATCCTATAAAATTTTTATTCAGTACGCTTTTGCCGCAGCCGGATTCTCCCACGATTGCAAGACTTTCGCCCTGATATACATCCAAATTTATCCCGCGTATTGCATGCAGCACTTTGCCGCGCAGATTGAACTTAACATTAAGGTCCTTTACGGACAATATGACCTTTTGATTCTGTTCCATAAAAGTCCTCCTTAGTTAATATGGTTTTTAGGATCGGCAGCATCGCTGAATGCATTGCCTACCACATAGAACGACACCGTAACGATTGAAAGAATAATCGTAGGATATATCAGCTGATATCTCAGCGTCGGGCTCATCATGAGCTTTCTGCCAACATTTATCAGGTTCCCAAGGCTTGGTACCTCCGCCGGCAAGCCAAGGCCTATATAGGTTATAAACACTTCGCTTGCTATTGCATCAGGTATAGACAATGCCATTCTGAGCATTATTACAGATACAAGGTACGGCAGCAGATTTCTGAATATTATTGTCAGCGTACCGGTGCCAAGGCAGCGTGAGGCAAGATTGTATTCTCTGTCGCGGATAATGATAATCTGGTTGCGTATGAAGCGCGCCATACCTATCCATCTGGTAAGGCTCATGGCCAGCAGCAATGTTCCCACGGATGGCTTCATCATATATGATACAAGTATCAGCACCAATGACGATGGCACGTTATCAAGGATATTGTAAAGTTCGGTAAATATAACATCGGTCTGCCGGACATAGCCCCACAGCACGCCTGCCGCTATGCCGATTATAGCTTCTATACATGCAACAGCTACACCAATAAGCAGCGAAGTTCTGGTCGCGCCCCACAGCCTTGACCACAGGTCTTGCCCAAGCTCGTTTGTGCCGAGAATGAACTTGAACAGCTTACCGTTTTCAAGTGTGACCTCAGTACCTGGTTCAAGGTTTCTGAATATCGCGCCTGATTTAGGGTCTATATTCGATTGGAAAGAATCAAGCTGATTAGGCAAATACGGCTGTATAAACGTGAATATAAGTATGCCAAGCACTATGCAAACCAACGCCATGGCCAGCGTATTCTTTCTGAACGCACGGAACGTGCTGCGCCAGTATGAATAGTTGGAATAGCCTGTTCGTTCTACCGCGTTTTCATCAAATGGAACCAGTTTGAACGCTTCTTCATCGCTAAGCTTAGTGCATATTGCTTCACTTACGCTGTTTTCCAGCTGACCGACACGAGGGTTCTTAAATCTCATTCCCATATGTTCACCTTGCTCCTTTTCTGCCTGCGAAGCTTATGCGCGGATCAAGCAGTGTCATCATTATGTCACCGACTATTAACCCGATTATACCAACCGAGGCGAACAGAATGACTATTGCCTGAACCATGCTGTTATCCTGCCTTTTTACCACGTCCACAAGCAATCCGCCCATGCCGGGCACGGAATAGAGCGATTCTATATAAATTGAGCCGACAACAGTGTTCAAAAACGTTGTGGGCAAATACTGTCCCAGAGGTACAAAGGCATTCCTGAACACATGCTTGAACATTATCTTTCTTTCGGAAAAGCCCTTTATCTTTGCAAGCTTAACATAGTCCTTTGTGCTCTCATCAACCATATAGCGCCTGAGCCACATTGCATAATACGATATATTCGGAAGTGCCAGAGAGAATACAGGCAGTATCCATGTCTTTGCGTCAGTTTCTTTGAACATAAGCGGCAGATTCAGCAGCTCTGTACCATAAATCTGTATGAACAGAAAATACACCGCTGCGGGCACAGCCTGTATAAGAACAATAAAGCCTGTGCCGATTTTATCAACGATTTTTCCCTTGTGCTGCGCCATTATCGTACCGAGCGGCAAGCCAATCATAAGCGCTACAAGCAGCGCCAGCACACCCAATTTAAGGCTCAATGGGATCTTCGGTGCAAGCACGTCCGTTACAGGCACCTGATTGCGATAAACATATGATATACCGAGACTGCCTTTTGTCACCACATTTTTCAGGAATATGAACAACTGCTCCGCTACGGGCTTATCCAAGCCCATTTGATGCAGACTGTTTTGTATCTGCTCAGGCGACATGTGGTCATAATTGGGGAAATAGCCCGTTATGGGCATCTTACGCATCAGCACGAACACTATCGACACTATGATTACAAGTGTTATGATGGAGCGCGCCAAGCGTTTACCGATGTATTTTACCATCTATCCTCCTGCATCCGCGTCCGGATGTCCGACTTTACACGGACACCCGGACGCAATTCTTCATCCGTCTTTATACCATCTTAGTAGAATAGAAAACTTCATTAAATCAATATTTGCCGTCGATCCAATCCTTCAGGTTTGTCTCATACTCCTCCATGGAGATGAAATGATCCTGCAGATGCATCCCCTTATACATCAACTTAGTGTAACCGCAGGCCGCATATGCGCCTTCATAAATATTAAGCTTGGTCGCCTGATAGTTTGCAGGGCCAATATAGCACGGCACAATAAGCGCATTGTTTATAAGGAGAGCCTCCGCCTTAGCAAAGCTTTCAAAACGTTTAGTAAGGTCCACGCCTTCCTGTATGCCGGCGTCAACCAGCGCATAGTATTCTTCTAGAATAGTACGCACTTCTTTGAAGTCGTCCGATGCTATAAATTCATCTGCGAAATTGCCTATGCTGTTGGTAGAAATAGCGGTAAAGTTATTACGGAACAGTTCATCGTCCAAAATGAGGTTCCACCTGTTATATGTGTTGCCGGCTTCCAAGCCAGTCTCGGCATTAGTGGAGCCGCCGAATGGGTCAGTCCATGTCTGCGGGTCAATATAGTCTGCACCCCAGCGTACGCGCATGAAGCTGTACTTGCCGGCGCTTCTGGTTTCAGAGAGGAAGTTTTCGGAAGGACCTGCCCACAGTTCAAGCTTTACAAAGTCCGTACCGAGTGCCTTTTCAAGCTGCTGCTTAACTATAACACACTCGTTTTCATAGTTCTTATCACCACTCTGGTAAGATATAAGCATCGTAACGGGGAACGTAACACCCTTTGCGCTCAGTTCTTCCATGGCCTTTGCCTTGTATTCATTGGCTTTATCGAGATTATAGAAGTTGGCATCGATGCCGTCAAACGCAGGCATATCAGCAAAGTCTACGCCCTTATCGGTGTAGCACGAACCGGCCGGAGTTATGCTGTGCTGAATAAGCGACTTATAGCTTTCCTGGTCAACAGCGCTCTGTACAACAAATTCCCTGTCCAGTGCGCTCATTATCGCATGGCGGAAGTTGGCATTCATAACGCAGCGCATCCAGTCTTCCGGTTTATACTCATCGGGATAAGTGGGGCGGAAGTTGAAAGCATAGAAGTAATGCCACATGGCGTCTTCCCTGCTCTTTGAAAGATAATTGATGTTGTTGGTCTTCCAATCATCCAGGATATCATTGCTTATCTTTGCAAAGTCTATTTCGTCACGCAGAACCATTGTCGGCGCAAGCGTTGCGGCTTCAGCGTTATATGTCTTTTCGATTCTGTCAAGATATACGCGATCTGCATCCCAGTTGTTGGTGTTCTTTACAAATGTTTGCTTGACCTGCGGTTCCCACTCGGTGAGTATAAACGCGCCGCAGCTGTATATTTTATCTATAGACGTGCCAAAGTCATTGCCGGTTTCAGTTACAAGCGAATCCACCAAAGGCCCATATACAGGCAGCCAGCACGCATATGCCAAACCGCCAAGGAAGTAAGGCGTGGGCCTTTCCAGCGTGTATTCCAGCGTATATGCATCGATTGCTTTTACGCCAACATCATCAAAGTTTGCCTCATTGCCCGCAGCAAGAGCATTGAAGTACGCCTCCGCTCCCTTTATTACCTTCACCTGGTCATAAGTACCGGAGTCCGTCTTGGGATCGCATACGAGTTTCAACCCGCTTACCCAGTCATTTGCTGTCACATCCGCTATTTCTTTGCCGGTGTTATCGTACCATTTCTGGCCCTGCCTGATTTTGAACGTCCAAACCAGACCGTCATCGCTTGTGGTCCAAGATTCCGCCATAGCAGGAACTATGTTTGAATGGTTATCGAACTCTACAAGCCCATCCACCATGTTGCACGCCACGGCATGTTCAAGCTCTTTGCCGCTGGCAAGGTAGTTAAGTGTTGTATTCTCTACATCGTATAGCATGCGGAACACAACGGGTTCATCATTACTGCCGTTGCTGGGTTGGTCTGTGTTCTGCGAACAGCCGCAAATAATTGCGGAAATCATCAGAACTGCGATCAGAAGCGAGAAATACTTCTTCATAAGCGACTCCTTTTTCTTCTATTTATTTTTCTGCCATCTGATATGGCAAATCATATATTATATAGTCACATACGCCCGACGATAGGTGCAAGTCGCGTTCTTCGGTTTGTCTTGTTCTGTTAACGCTCCTGTCTATACCTTTTAGATATGCAGGTCTACTTTGGTTCGTTTCTCGTTTGTTTGATAATGTATAACGGTAGGTCAAATCAAATTTGATCTGCCGCACCATATACATGGCTCTAATAATCTGATATCGGCCAGCAGGGTATTTCTTTATATATACTTGGTTGTGCCGAAAAACAACCGCATACTCGTTTAGTTGTCAATAACTCTACCATTGTCGACATAAAAAGTCAACCATCTAAATTTTCTCTGTCCAGTTATTAAAACATAAATAAGAAAGTACTATCTATATTCATTCATATTTTGTGTATTAAGTACAAAAAAGCTGCCCGACGCCAATCGGACAGCTTTAGCGCAAACCTTATATGCTTTTTCTATGTCAGTCTATTATATCATACATCTTCATCAGCTCAATACGCTCTTTCGCGAGCTTAATCGACCCTGCCGCGCTGTTATCCGCGCTTGTCTGCTTCTCACCCGCGTAGTGCGCGATGCGCTGTACCCATGCGACTGGCAGTAAATACGGATGCTTTTTTAAGTATGGGTACCTTCGCTCGAGGTATTCTTTTTTGGGGAAGATTGAACTCAGTATACTGCTCCTCTCTCCTACTCGGCTGGCCTTCACAGTATTCAGTGTAACCGTGGATGAATGCAGGCGTGTATAGTCATTTGAGCCGTAGACTCCGCCGCAGAGTGTATCATGCAGCAGAGGTTCCACATCGATGGAAGCTTCCCACGGCGTGGGCAGATCAAATTCGGTACCGAGATAGCCGCGTGCGATTTTGAATGCTGCTGCCGCAAATGTTGCCGCGTGGACACTGGCGCACTGGTCGTACAGCCTCTGCCAGTCTATTTGCTCATGATATGCCTGCGCCCACAGGCCGATGTCACAGAACTGTCGCAAGCCAATGCCACAGCTTACAAAATGCTTATAGGCGTGCAATATCAAATAAAGCAAATGCTCGTGTAGCGGCATGGCCAAGAATCCAGCCATCTCTATAGGCTGAATGTCCGCAAAAAAATGATTTAGTTCATCATGAGCATCTTCAGATGAATCAAACAGGTGACGATGCAGCTCAATATAAAGCGGACTACCTTCCTTCAGGTAAGAAACCTCATCCGCCGTGGGCAACTCGTCTGCCGGGGTATCGGTGGTCAGCTCTTCCGCAAGCAATTGTTCATGGCAATCTAAGAACTCGCTATCCTGCACATATATATCATCATCCGCACTGATGCGGTGATCTTTCAGCGGATACAAGCGACTGCATAGCGCGCCCTTCACCAAGACCGGATGTAATCCTGCCACGCGAAGTCTTTTGTATAAATCTGCAAATTCAGCCGACCGGACGACTTGGTTCAATACCTGACTTATGACCTGCTGCTTAACAGCGGCAAACAGGGCGGCATTCTCCCTGGCAGCATCAGTCTGCCTAACCGCTTCGAATATTATAGGCAGCAGCTTCTGCTGGTTGGACAGCGTGAATATGGCAGTCCAATCCACAGCATCAGTCGATATCTCTGTGCCTGATATGGCTGCTTTGGCTATGTTTAGGAATTGTGTTTCAGTTTTTGTTAGAGTCATGCTTTATAGTCTTTTCATTGTACTTTTCAATGCCGTGAGCAATAAGCAGCGAGGTTGAGCCTATGAAGGTGCCAAGCGTGTTGCAGATCACATCATCGGTTTCAGCTACGCCTAATGCAAAGCGATACTGTATATATTCAATGCCTGCGCTGAGCAATAAGCCTGTTATCACCGTAAGGCCTATCCTCCGCCATCTCCCCCAGCTTTGTGGTAAAGCGTTGGATAGCGTCAAGCCAAATGGAAAGAAAAGAAAGATGTTCATCAGGAGCTCGCGGTAGGCTTCGCTTTGCGTTCTTGCAACCGTTAGCGATGCAAACGGCTTTAGAATAAGAATACGTTCTCCAGCCGTACGGCCAAATATGGTTATGCCGAGTATTGCCACCACCATACCACAAGCCAGTAGTGCATTAACGATGTTCCATTTTTTCCCGTAAAGCTTTGATCGTGTATATCCCCATATAGCAATGGCTATTGCCATTATAATGATTACTCTGCTAAGAGGTTGTGTGTATATGAAGTGAAGCATTATGTTAATTTGCGTTTAATTGGCGCAATTACTCTTTCTCTGAATATCATCTTGAAATAACTATATTCCTCACATCCATGATAGAACAACCAGAACACAATATTGGTAAATATAGTTACAATAGCCGCCATTGCAATAAAGTTTAGCACTGTAATTTCTGTGCTAAAAACCATCTCGCGTACCCAGAGTAATAGCTCCAATATAACTAAAAGCAGCAATATGCGTTTGGCATACCGCGTAAAGAATGGCTTAGCTGAAACACCAAAACCGTATTTATGGATAATAATTGGGTCATACCACAAACTAATTGATGCCCGTGACAGAAATGTAGCAAACAGAACGCCAAAAACACCCCACAGTTTCCCAAGAACGAATGAGAGGACTATATTCAGAATTGCCACAAGAATTGGCCTGAACTTTCCTTGCTTAAACAGTCCCAATGTTGAACGGAACACCCAAAGCGTGTTCATATAGCCTGCCACAAAGAAGTTGATTGCAATGGCAATAGATATGGGAAGTCCCAGCACAAATCGGCCACCAGCCCATATCTGTACAAACGGATCTAACAATGTGACCAGCGCAATAAAGCTGAACCCATACAGCCAAAAATTCAAAAACTCAATTTTTCTAAATAGCAAATATCCAGCGTGCTTATCTTCCGTTGCAAAGAAATTTCCAAGGCTTCCTGTGATAGCCGCTGTTATCTGACAAAGCACACTTGTAACGGAATCGCATATGAGCGTGTAATTCGATAATCGCCCAACCCATAGGACTCCAACGACCGCAGAAATAATTATATTATCTGTTCCATTCAGTGCGACATGACCGAATCTGGAAAGGACTAATGCCTCTGCATCTTTCTTGATTTGTCCGCGTTCGTCTGAAGTGAGCCGAGCATCCTGGTGCTCCCTTATTTGTGGATAGCGTTTATCAACCAAATGCGCAACATACAAGTTTAAGATAATGTTACAGCCGAGTTGTACCAAAAGATACAGAAGATATTTTCTGAATATGAGCAGCAAAACAATTTGCAGTACAGATTGCAGAATAGTCGTTGCATTCTGCACATTCGTTTTGATGTACTCTTTTTGATCGGCATAAAGGACAGACGCTTTATATGAGGCAAACCAATAGGAAATCGTTGTATTGATAAGGAAAAGAATATAATAGAGCGTAAGACCCGAAACGTCCGGCTTGTCCTTAATGATGTAATCCATGAACGGGATCACACACAGGCCTAAGCCAAAAATCACAGCCCCGATAATCGCATATATTTTTTTATAGAAATGGAGCAAAGCGGCGGTCTTCTGATAATCTTTTGCTGCCACTGGTGCATACATGCGAAAGACCATAGCAGAACCAAATCCTAACTCGGCAAGGGAAAGTACGGTCAGGATATTGCTATATAATCCATTTACGCTAAGATATGCTTCATTGAGGCAATGAATGAAAATCGTGCGAACGATAAAATTTAAAAGAATCGTGAGTACACGACCTAAAAAACCACTTGCAAAATTTAACGCTGAATTTTTAAGGCGACTATTTCCCATATTTCTTCAAATACTCTGACTTTCGTAGAGTGGATACATCATAATCATACTCAATATCCAGATATATTCTTTTTTCAGACTTCAGTTTCTCATATACCTCTTGATTGCGGTATTTGATAACTTTAGCCGGATTACCTCCGGCAACGGCAAGTGGTGGAATATCATGTGTTACGACAGCACCCGCGCCTATAACAGCGCCTTCTCCGATGGATACACCGGGGATAATTGTAACACGACTGCCGATCCACACATTATCGCCTATGTTAACTGGCTTTAGAATAAAACGCCGATCATAGGGTAATGACTTGAGATCTTCGCTGTCATAATTGTGGTTCGCCGTCCAAATTTCTACTCCACGCGAAATAATCACTCCGTTGCCTATGATTAAGCCACCCTCGCATTTGGCAAACAAGTTTTCACCGATCCATGTATTGCTACCAATACTCAATTTGTTTGGTGAACTTATGCTGTATCCTCTGCACAGGTGTATATTTCTTCCCGCAGATGCTAAACCGGCAAGGAACCGTTTCTTTTTGCGGCGTTCAATTAGGCCTGTGAGCCATATATTAAATCTGTTCCGAAGCGTCATGTAGCACCTCCTAATATAGCGGCTTTCCTTTTCCTTGCAGGGTATACCAGACATAGCGCAAGAAAAATCTGAACTTACGCTTTGCTTTTCGCAGCAGCGTCTCCTGAAAAAAAGTATCAATTGCTCTTTCTAAATCATACCTCTCTGTGTAGGCATAAAATGCAGTTCTCTGCGTCCCTTCATCAAAAGACTTAAGCAAGCTTTGATTGTATTTCAGAATTACATCAATTTCAATCTGGCGACAAATAATCTCTCTCCTGTTCAAAAAGAGAGCTCCTTTTTCCGAATTCACAATGACCGCCGAAAGGCCATTGTTGTCATCCATATCTGGTATCGAAAGCTCAGCTCCCCAAAAATCTCCAATTGTCAGGTCGCTTCCGCTTGCGAAGTTGCGAAACTGGCAAGAAAAACAGCTTTCCTTTAACGAGACTCCCCGAAAGTAGCCTTGCATGAACGCATCAATCGTCATAGGCTCTGCGTAAATCTTTCCGTTTTCAAACTCCATCCGCACAGCACTATTGTGCCAACCCTTTGTCTTATTACGAAATTCCATCCGTTTGAGCTTTGCACCATACTTCTTTTCTTGCATACGAATGTAGGCTTGCAACATCTGATCGCTTGGAATCCCATGGCAAATCAGTTCTACAAGAAGCAGATTCCGATACTCTTTTCCAAGAAATGTGCGCAGTCCTGCGACCTGGCAAGGGCAACCGCTGAACAGCACCTTGTGTCCCTTTTCCAGCACATCTTTGATTTCTCGATAGCAATACCCCATATCGCTTTGGGCATACTTGGAGCCCATCATACGATAAACATCATTCTTAGAATTTGATACGATATGCTTAACGTGGAATTCTTCGTCAAATACTGCGCCGCATACATAGCCGCCATCTTTTAGCATCTTATCCGCAAACTCATAGAACGCTCCACCGGAGCTGCTCCGTATGCGAACCTCATCATTCTTGCTTTTGGCTGCAAATGCTATAGGAAACCCATTTTCAGGTTTGCTTTTTTTTCCTAAAATAGGGCATGACAGCTCGCATTTGTTACAGTTAATGCACAAGTCTGCATCAATATCTGGATAGCAAAAATCCAAATATTGCTTTTTGAGCCTAATTGCATCAGTTGGACATGCGTTGATACATGCCCCACAAAGCGTGCAATCAGCAACCGAAACTTTATCTATCATCTTCCCCCGCCATTCAAAACTTTATCAATATACGCCTTTGAATGCATGATTTCATCAGACAGCAGGCGTTCAACTTCGTTCCAATCGGCATTATAAGGAATATCTTTTTCATTATTTATCATATGGTCGGACAGCCCCAGCATAGCCGTAAAATCGCGCATACGTGTATTTATCTTCTCTGTGCGCTCTACAACAGCAAATTCTTTTTCGAATATTACAGAGAATGCCGTCGCGTGGAACGAGTTTGATAGGACGTATGATGCCCCTTGTATCAAGCCTAAAAACTCCTCTGGACCGCATAATGTGAAGCAATGCTCCGCATATGGCAAATCAAATACCGAATATATCTTCAAGCCATGCTCTGAAGCCACCTTTTCCGCAATTGCTTTAACGGCGTAGCTATTATCAAAATCATATACCAGAAGGTATGGCTTATCTATTTGTGCAGGAGATTTTGCTATGGAACGCCAATGCGCGCTATCTAACAGAAAGACGGGATCGAGCACGGTTTCAGCATTATGTATCCCCATAGAATCAAGTACTGCAAGTCCTGACTTTTCGCGCACGGCAATATAGTCAATTTTAGCCAAATACTTGGCTGTAACATCACGCAGCTCTTGAGGAAACTCATCTACTGCAAAACTGGCTGCATATGAGGCTCTAATACCTTGCTGTACAAAGTCCAGATAGAAGGCCGGATCTTTTCCATTCTTGAACAGCGGATTCCATATTTGATCGCTCCCTGCAAAGTAAACGTCTGCTTCGGGTGGGTCAGCCTTTAACTCGTCATTTGAAGCATATCGCCGAGTCAAATCAAGATATTTAGCATTAAAGTTATCAAACGTCTTTTTGCGCGGCAACATACGCACTCTACCGGGCAGCTTTGCCAGCAAGTATGCCTGCCTAATAATCGGCTTATCATACTTGGGATTACCAACAACATCCAGCCTATAATGCTGCGATAGATAGTCTGGCTTATAATCAATTATCCACACATCATGGCCAAGTGATTTAAGATAAGTTTGCAACGCATAGGCCTGTAAAGATGCCCCAACATTATATACATCGTGGCATGTTATCGTACATATCTTCATGACTTGCCTTTTCTCAAAATCCTTCTCACTACTCGCCCCAACCTCGCCTTAATCTGCGTGCTTTTTGGCAGCCAACTCATCGAATACCAATGTACAGAATAAGTATTTTCCGTTTTCTTCAGCTTACCGGTGACGCTGTCCAGTGGGTTGAACCAGTCTGCCGGGTAAACGTGGATACCTGCTACAACCTGCTCTTGCCCGTTGCGAACAAGTCCAAAGCGCTCCAACACGTCGCTGTTCAAGTGCGGACATCCAACGGCGTTCACAGTCCCGTCCGCGTTGGCAAAATGCAGCTTTTTGTATTCCTCAATCATGGCCTGCACAACGGGCTGATGCGGCACCGCCGCCATAGCCTGTCCACTGTTGACAAACTGATCGTTCTCAAACCCGATAAATCCTTCGTCATTCAGCAATGGCGAAATACTCCGCACAACTTCCACATCGGTGTCAAAGTACACACCGCCGTACTGTTCCAGCACAATCAAGCGCATGACGTCAGACACGAAGGCGTACTTCTTCGCAGCGTAAGCCTCCGCCATGAAGGGCATAGCAAGATAGTCGCAGTTGTCCTCGTTCCACTCGCGGATCTCAAAATCCGGGCAGAACTTGCGCCAACTGGCGATGCACTTCTTGGCAAGTTCCGGCTTTTCGCCGCGGCCAAACCAGCAGTAGTGGATGATTTTGGGGATCATGGGTCAGTCCTCCATCAATGTGTAAATTTTCTCTACCTCCGCGCTGTTCGTATAATCTCTCTTTGCGCAGTTCTCCGAAAGCCGCTGCATCCGGGCTGGGTCGCGCAGCAGCGCGGCAATTCCGGCGGCACAGCCCGCGTTGTCCATGGGAACGATCACGCCATCCACGCCGTCCTCCAGTTGACTGCCGGAGGTCGCATAGCTGGTGATAACGACTGGCTTCCCCAACATCTGCGCCTCCCGCACGGTGACGGCCTTGCCCTCGTAGCGGGAGGGCTGCACATACAGGTCGCAGGCGCGCATATAGGGGTAAGGGTTGTCCTTTTTGCCGAGGATAATGACGCGCTCCTGCATTCCGGCCTCGTCAATCTTCTGGCGAATCAGCGGCTCGTCTCCGCCATAGCCGATGAGATACCACTTCACGTCAAGGCCATCCGCCACCAAGCGGCGGCAGATGGCCGGCACATTGTCGAAATTCTTGGCATCGCAGAACCGGCCAACAGAGAGGAGCGTCATGCTCTTTCCACGCGCCATTTCTTCATCGGTGTCAAATTCTGTGCTTCGCGTCAAAATCATTTTCTTTGACAAGACATTCTCAATAACCAGCGACCGAAACACATCCAAATACGGATGCGTCCTGTCAAATGCCTCTTTGCAATTTTCAGAAACATTGACCGCATAGTCTGACATTCCCCACATCTCTTTTTCTATGTCATCGCAGAATTGAATGCGGGATGCATCGGTATGGAACCATGCAAGCTTTACCTTCGCATTTACTTTCTTCCCGATGATATAATGTGGATCATTAAAGCTTATTGCTAAATCATATTCTCCGGGGATATTGGGCAAATACGGTATGCTCAACTTATGAAAATACTGTTTGTAGTTGTGTGGGAAACGCAAAGCTCCACGGGACAATGCCGAGCGCATTCTGGCATAACAACGCGCAAATGCGATTCCGATATTTCCGTTACGCAGATTTGTGGAAATAGGCTGTGTAAGCGCCTTGTAGCTTGAATTCTCTGGAAGCAGATTCACATGCTCGTTAATCAGCGGCATAAACTCGCCAGAGTGACTTAGTAAGAACAAGTCCACCGCGTACTCGCTGTAGTCTATCGTGTCAAGCAATCCAAGCAAACTGCTCTCCGCGCCGCCGAGTTCCATATTAAAATGAATGATAAGGATACGTTTCATAATGTATCAGCTTTTTCCGAAGAGCTTTACCGCAAAGTTGAATAGAGCTGGCGAGTCATGCTCAAGCAAAAAACGAAGCTTTGTTTTCTTCCCTAAATATTTAGCTTCTCTTACTCGTCTGGTTGCATACTTAATCACAGGGAGTAATTCTTCGGCCTGTGAAGTAAGACCGCACTCCAAAGCACGCCGTCGTCTGAAATCGGCATTTTGCAGAAGACATGCAGCTACATATTCTCCATATTCGGAACAGGAAGAGAATTCTGTATCCGCAAACGTCAAGCACTTTTGAAGGCTGCGCACCTGATCTATGCGTGCTTCTATGCCGGACGATTTGCTGATACACGTGGGGTTTCCCTGATAATAGTAGTATACCGGGGACGCTACACGACCGATCGATCGGGCGCGGCTTAATACTCTAAATGTAAATTCACGATCCTCCGCATAGCGAAGCGTCTCATCAAATCGAAAGTCCTTTACCAACGCTGCGGAGAACAGCTTATTCGTAACGATGCTATAGGTATATTGAGCTACGCAGAACAAATTCCAACAATACTCCCGGACAGAAACGTTTTTGTTCACGCTTTCTCCAGTGTCCCAATCAAACTCATTTGCTGCGCCAACAATGATATCACCAAATACAAGCTCATCATGATCTTCTCTTGCTTTTTGTAAAAAGCGCTCATACATAACAGGGCTGATGTAATCATCCGCATCTACAAAGGCAATCCAATCTCCCTTCGCCGCATCCATACCCAAATTTCTGGCATGAGATAAGCCAGTAGTATCTGCAATAATCATTTTGACGTTTTGATGACTATTGGAATATTCTTGACAGATCTCAAGAGTGCGGTCTGTAGAACCATTTTCGACCAGTATAATTTCAATATCCGAGATGGTACTGTGCAATATAGCGTCCACACACTTTCTCAATGTCTTTTCACCATTGTGAACAGGTACTATCACACTTATCATAAGCTACCCTCCTATCAAAATGGTAGATTTCTATATCGCCAATCGATCAGTCTTACATACCACTTGCTTGTGTCTTTTGTTGGCTGTGCTCCAGCCCACGGTGTTTTCGCTACTGCATCCCAATACAACTTCTTCAATAGATGGCGGCAAGTCCGCACCCAAGGCCGGCTTGTAAAGCTGGGTGTATAGTGGAGTACAACAGGATGTGCTTTTGCCTGTGCAATCTCTTCTTCACTATAAAATGGACTTTCTTCACGAAAGTACTTTAAGATTTTGGCACGACTCATTATGTAATGGATCGTCATAACATTATATTTTAACGGAAGGATAGAAACGTCCTGATGGAAAAGCCCATTCAACACACCCTGATCATGGTGTGTAACACGCCCTTGGTGTTGTGCAATGAAATCAAGGCACGCCTGCTCCACATCGGTATTTCGCCATTTATCGAGATCGATCAGCAAAAGGCCTGCATTAAAGTACTTTTCTTCACAATGCACACCGATCCTCTCTTTTGTCTCCCGGCTGACCGTATCCTGCACAGCCGCAATAGTGCATCCATGCATATCCCAATTCCAAAGTTCATCTATACAATCACAGATGATCATGTCACAGTCCAAATATAAGCAGCGGGAAACATCCGCAGGAAGCATACTTCCAATAAATAAACGGCCATAGGAACTTAGCGAAATAGGCCACTGCATATTCAGCGTCAATTTATCACTCCACTTGGAAAACTCTATCCATTGAAGCCGCGAAAGCGGGAATTGGTTGATGATCTGCTGAAGCTTTCCTTTGCTATCAGAAGAAATACCATTATCAATCACATAAATGACAATCGCCGAACCCGCATTGTGGGAAAGCAACGAGTAAACCGATGCTCCCATATGCTGTGCGTAGTTATCATCACTGGAATATACAATGTGCATAGGTTGCATTTCGTTGCCCTGCCTTTCTCCGGATATACTCCGTCAGCGCCCACCCCGCCGGGGTACACAGTACTGTCAGCAGCTTGCGGGGGGATTCTTTGATGTAATTTCGGTTCCCGGCGAGCTGGCTGCTGGAGCAGTAGTGGATGCAGTCCATCACCAGTCTCTTAAAGGACTCCGGATATTGCATCTTCACCGTGCGCCAGAAGGCGAAGCCCTTGGGGTTTCGCAGATACTGCCGGAGCATGTTGTTGCTGGAGCCGTCCGGCTGGTATTCTACATTGCATAGCACCTCGTCCAGCACCGCAAGCTTGTAATCCTGATCGATCAAAAGATACTTGTAGGCAAGGCTGACGTATTTTTCGCCCTCAAACACCGGATATGCCGGATAGGCGTTGATGACATCCGTCCGATATACCAGCTTTTTGTCACCGGCTCCACCCGCCGCGTAATAGCCGGAAATGGTGGTCTCGGATAGTCCGTCAGGAAAGCCTTTGCCTATGATTTTTCCGTCGGAATCCGCATCAAGGCCGACAATGCCGGCGTAGCCCTTCCCTTTGACCTCGTCCCACTTGCTCAGAATCTTCTCCACCGCGCCGTCTGCCAGCATATCGTCAGAATCGATGCATGTATTCAGTTCCGTGTGGATATTGGCGTAGGCCACGTTGTGGGCGGTGTGCATACCGCCATTTTCCTTATAGATGTATTGAATTGCAAAACCGTTGTCGCGGCTTTGCCAATCGCGCACCAACTCGGCGGTGTTGTCCGCAGAACCGTCGTCCACGATCAGCCAGATAAAATCCTTACAACTCTGGCGGCAAAGACTTTCATAGGTGCGCGGCAGGGTGTGTGCGCGATTGTAGGCAGGGGTGAAGATGGTGAGGATGGGATCAGCAGTTTTGTTCATAAGCCTTCAAATAAAACTCCTGAAGTTTTACTGCTTCTGTAGTGATATCGAAGCCGTGCGCGGCGATTTCTGCTCGACGGTCGGTGCGGGGGATAGCTCGCTTCGAAAGAATCTTCTCCGCCCATGCCTCTGCCCCTGCCGACAGCGGCAGGATATCTACCAAGCCTTCTGTGATTATACATTCAGGCGGAACCTTATCTGAGATCAGGCAAGGCAAACCTGCAGCCTGTGCTTCTACCATTGTCACAGGCAATCCCTCATACAGCGACGGGAATACAAATACGTCCATTGTCTGCATCAAATCAGCAACATCGCTGCGGACACCAAGAAGGCGGACATGCTCAGCAATACCCAGGATCTGCGCTTTCGCCTGTATCTTTGTCATATCTTCTCCGCCTCCGACCAGAAGAAGAACTGCGTTCGGTTCTCTCCTCAGTAGTGCAGCAAAGATATCAAGGAGAAACGGATGGTTCTTAGGTTGATTAAATCTTCCAACATGTCCAATAGTGAATTCATTTTCAAGGCCAAGCTGCCGCCGCATTTCTTGACGCTTGGTTGGATTATAGGCACTGGCTACAACATCTATGGCGTTGTTGATGATTTGATATGATGCTCCACCAAACATCCAGTCACCTGCACCTTTGCCGCAGGCAAAAAGGTTGGTCGCATATTTAGGGATACCCCGCTTGTACCACAGCTTGATGGGATATTTTAGATTTTTATCCTGATTAGCGCTGTGGCTGTGGGCAACTCGCACTGGGACATTATGCTGCGCGGCGACCTTCAGAATCACCAAACTCAGGCAGTCTTGATGGACATGAACAATTTTGTACTCCGAGTGTTCATCAAAGAAGCGATTCAGCGCCGCTAAGTAGTTTTTGCTCCAAGGCACCAGTCGAGGCAAACGATAGATTCTTCCACCAAGAGATTCAATCTCATCATCAAATGCAGCTCGTTCCTGACGGTGTACCAGAAAGTCAAACTGAACCTCCTCGCGGTCTATGTGCCTATAATAATTCATGAGCATGGATTCCAGACCGCCACGCCCCATGTAGGTGACAACTTGTAATACTCGCACTTGCTCCATCTCTATCCCCCCATCTGCGCAAAGTATTCCGCTACGCTTATCCTCGCAAAATCCTGATCAAACGGTATTGCAATCATGTTTGCGTAGTAGAAATAACCAAGATAGCCTATTACCATCAGCGCTGTCAAAATCTGCCTGTTCTTGCCGCCTATTTTCTTCAGCATCCAAGGAAGAGCTATAGATTGGAATATAAGAAAATAATTCGCAAGGCGTGCGAAGTAGTTTGCCGTGCCAAAAAGGCCAACAAACATTATTGCGCCGTTTATCATGGCAAGATTCACCATCAGGTTCTCTTCGTTTGTACTGTCCACAAAGAGCTGTTTGCGGTACATAAAGGCAAGCACTGTAGGCACGTTGCAAACCAATACGCGGAATATGTTCACACCACTATCAGAAAATTCCGTGACTGTATATTTCTCGCCTATCATACTTGTAATACTAACAACGGTGCCAAGCAAAGGGCGCAAAAAAAGCCCCCCCAGTATCGCTACGATAAGCAGTAGTATCGTCTTTTTACCACATGGTTCGAACTGCATGAACGGTACTATTAAGTACATGAGCGAATACGGGTGTATAAGCGTCGCAATTGCAATACAGGCCACATACGGAACCCACTTTTTCTTCAGTGCATACATAACGCCAATAAGCGCTATGCCAACGGCCGCCGCCTGCTTTATTCCTGCGAACACAAAGCCATAGCAGCCCATTGTGAAAAGCAGGAACAGCGTTATTGCATAATTTGATGAGTACTTGTGAACAAATATGATGTAGCAGCCAACGGTTACCAATGCCCAGAACATGAGGAAGTTCTGCGTAGAAGTTCCGCCCGTCTTAAGCCAAATATTCACCACATTGAAGAGCGGATTGCTGCCGATATCCCAGTCTATATCGTCATAGCCCTGCTCTGGGACTATTAGCTCATAGGCATGCTTATACGCGCCTGTATCATTGCAGCGTGTTCGCAGTCCTGCAAAGCCAGCAAGCAATATAAATATTACCAGAGAGCATATTATAAGCCGCCGATGTTTCTTTCTATATTCGCTGCCAAGTGTCAGCCTGTCCCCGCCAAACGCTACCGCAACACTTATTAGCATTAATGCAAGGTAATTAGCCATTTGTTGTCCCAAGCCACTTCATTGTCTCCGCAATAACCGCATCCTTACTGAATCGCTTTTCCATCCGCTCTCGTCCTCTGCGGCCCATTTCTGCTCGCCAGCTTTCCGGAAATTCAACAAAGCACTGCATAGTGTCATACAGCGTATCAGCATCCTTCGCAGGGCAAATATACCCGCTGACACCGTCCTCCACTGCCTCGCGGCAGCCGGGGATATCGCTGGTGATGAGGGCGCGACCAGTGGCGGCACCCTCCAGCAGGACGTTGGACATACCCTCATGGTAGGAGGGCAGCACAACACAGTCCGCCGCTTCATAGAATGGATGCACATCCGTCTGAAAGCCGTGGAAGTTGATGACTCTGTCAGCGACCAGATGATCGACGGTTTCTTTGTAGGCATCCTCATAGAATCCCACCACATCAAAGGCAACCTTTTCACCAAACTCCGCCTTGACGGTTTTCGCGGCGGTGAAGAACTCGTCCACGCCCTTTTCCTTCATAATGCGTCCGACAAACAGGAAGCTGCACACGCCGTCATCCCGCATGGGGACATATGGATACTCGTCCAGATTGATGCCCGCGCCGGGAAGCACCTTCATCTGCTGGGCGGAGATGATGTTTTTATGTAGAAAGAACTGGGCATTCTCCTCGTTCTCAAAGAATACCGTTCTGGCCTTCCGCAGAGCGCTGCGGTACATCACGGACACTACGTTCGACAGCACCGGCTTTTCAAATGCCGTGCCGAGACCCTGTACATTGGTGACATATGGAATACCTTTGGCCTTACAGGCGCTGTCCATGTAGATATTGGGCTTTATGGAATAGGTGATGACCAGATCCGGCTGTATATCATCTAACATCTTCCGGTAGGTTTTCAGCAGCTTCATGTCCTTGAAGGGGTTGATGCTGCGGCGGTCAATCTCCGTGTTGATGCAACGCAGCCCCATAGCCTTCAAGTTGTCCTCATGTCCCACAAAGGGGGTGCTGAGAATAACCTCATGCTCCTGCATCAGTGTCTCCACCAACTCCTTGCGAAAGCGGTAGAACATATAGGAATGATTGGTTGCGATCAAAATTCTCATTTATTGCTCTCCATCTTATGCAGCTCTCCCGTGCCGCCTTCGACCACGCCGTCGTGACGCAGCGCGGACACAGCCGTTCCGAAAAAGCAGCGGCAGTCAAACGGAAAACTCATGCGCTTAACATATTCTCCGTCCAATCGAGCCTTGTCTGCTATTTCCAACTCGTCACGTCCGTTAATCTGCGCCCAGCCGGAAAGACCAGGTTTCACGTCATTCGCCCCATATTTATCCCGTTCCTCTATCAAATCATACTGATTCCACAGAGCCGGACGCGGACCAATAATACTCATATCTTGTTTTAGAATATTAATGAGTTGAGGAATTTCATCAAGTGATGTTTTCCTAATGAAACTTCCTATTCTTGTAATATATTGATCAGGATTTTCAAGAAGATGTGTAGGCACATCGTGCGGTGTGGACATCTTCATGCTGCGGAACTTGTATAGTTTGAAATGCCTTTTATGTATGCCTATACGCTCCTGTGTAAAGAATACATGGCCTGGATCATCAATCTCTATAGCAATAACTATCAGCAGGAATAGCCATGAAAACAGTATCAAACCGATTAGAGAAAGCATTGTATCTAGAATCGGCTTGATTACTTTACAATACATATTATTCATTGTAGTTATTTGCCTCAATTAATCCCCACATGCTTATTCTCAATGATATTGGCATTATTCACCCTCGCCCCTGCCTTCACGACCGCGCCTTTGCGGATTATCGTTCCGGCTTCAACGTGGCTGTAATCGCCAATCACCGCGCCATGCTCAACTATCGATGCGCTGGCGAGTATGACGCCTTTTCCTATCTTCACGGCGGGGCTGACTATGGTTTTCGCTTCAAAAATCGTTCCTGCGCCGGCCTCAACGGCTGGGCTGATTGTCGCCGTGGGGTGCTTCAGCACGGGCACAATAAAGCCTGCCGCCTGTAACTGCTCCGTCAACTTGCGGCGCAGCGCATTGTTGCCTATCGCCACGAACGCCATCGGATATTCATTAAGATGCTTTTTGCAGTTGCCAAGCGTGTCCAGCACGCCCGGAAGATCCGTGTTATCATCAAGGAACGCTATCTTCTCAAACACGCCTATTGCTTCAGCGGTTTCGCGTACCACCTGCCCCTGTCCGCCTGCGCCGAGTATCAGCAGGTTCATATGCTTCGGCGCATTCTGCGGCTGTTCCACGCTCTCTGTTTTTGAGCACACAACGGATGCTAAATCAGCGCGGCAGTACTGTGCAAAACGCTTTACTATCACGTCCGGACGCTTGTTCTGCCCGAGATATGTACAAAGGCTGTACATATCCACGCCCGCTTCAAGCTTTTGCCTTATGAACGCATAGCGAAGCTCCATAGATGAAAGCTTGTCCGCAATATGATACCTTTCGTTCATAGTGCTGAGCAACACCTGCATAAGCCTGAACGGCGGCAATGTTTCTTCACCGCTCATAATGAAGCTATCATTGCTATGATACAGGCCGATGTTATCCGCAATGAATTGCTTAACGCTCTGCGGCATGGGCAAATCGCGCGGCGCGTCCGATGGGATAAGCTCCACCGGGTCAGACGCCGTTCCGCCTTCCCCGCGCCCTGCAACGTTGCGTATATGCAACACTCCCGCATCAATGTCTATATCCTGACGGCGCAGCGCGGTAACCTCGCCAAGCAGCAGACCCATATTCAGACAGAGATACGCCGCTACCTTGCGCGGCTCAACGTTCTCCGTCAAGTGCCTGTTAATTATACTGCATTGTTTGTCCGTCAGCATTAAAAGCCCCTATAAGCACTGCAAAAACCCGCGACATTCATTCCGCAGGTAAATGGAAGTTCTGTTTGTTCTGTGTGTTCAATTCGTGAAGGCTTGTTTAGATATGCCTTCGGCAACCGTAGTCATGAACTACAGCTGCTCGCTTTCTATTTTCCGGCGGCTTACTGCCCGCGTGCAATGGCGCGTCGAGCCAAGCGGTCGGTCTATGCGCCGAATGCTCTCATATGGCAAAGTATGTTCGTTTGTGCATTTTGCACAATAGTTCATTCGGCGTTAAAGGCATATATCATGCCTTTTGCTGTCTTATTTTATCATACTTTATAAAATGTCTCAACCTTTTAAGCAAAGAAAATAAACATACTTATTCTTATCATAGTCTGATATTCTTAATTTTGGCTAAATTAATCCTATTCGAACATTTGTACTTTGTTATTTTTATAACTACCGTCTTTTTAGCAATCAAAAATCGCCAATTTTTCGGCACTTTTTGCCTTGTTCCATCCGGTATCTACCAGTGATACCATAGATTGGAAAGAAGAACGCAGCGCAAAGACGATACTCGATACCGTGATACCCAAGCTGCATCCGGGCTGCATAATACTTTGCCACAACAATGGCTACAAGATAAAGGAGTACCTGCCTACGCTCCTTAAAACCGCACAGGAACAGGGCTATGAGTTTGTGACGGTGAGCGAACTGCTCCTTACCGGAGACACCATGATAGATGTAAACGGCGTACAGAAGTTGAAGTAGCAAACAAGCGCAGAAGGGATCAAATACTCATATTTGACCCTTCACATTCATTTATTCTTCATCTTCATGATATTCCTTATATTCGCATGCGATGTAATCAATCTGTCGTGTTAGGATATAGCTTACATTGCCAGGCTTTGGATCGCCAAGTCGCGTTATTGTTATCATATCATCTGTCACATTCATTGCCTTTCCCCATGGGCCTATTTCATTATTGCCTTTGAATGCGATCCATATCGGGTAATCATACTTTTTAGCGTATTCACAAACTGCCTTTATCATGCTCCCTCCTTCGTATATAAACTCGGGAGGTTTATCAGCTATCAATTTATTGGCTTTAATGAGTTTGTCCTCATACTCCCCATCGGCATCGATTCTAAAAATTTTATCAATGTCATGCACCGACAGTATTTCAAAATTGCCATCTTCATCGAGCATATACATTGCGACTTCCTTTTCATTTAACGCGGCAACATAACCCACGTTGCACCTTGTTGGGTCGCTTTCGTTTATATATACCGAAATCACTTTTCCATGTTCATAAGCCTGCTTTAGTATTTGGTACATGTCCTATCCCACGCCTTCCTTATATGCTTGGAATGCTTATCAATTTACTTTAGCTACATGTTCACTCAAAGCACCTAAACGTTATCTTTGCCTTGGTAATCACCTCTCCGATAGTCTTATCTTCTATCGGATATGAGCATACTTCTTCCGCCGATACATATTCTTTGCTCGATTCATCATTGTGTTGCTCACATGCAGTCCATTTATTTTCGCCTATCATTCCGGCAAAGTAGAGTTTCCCATTGTATTCAAGCTCTACCTCCCCGCCTCTGCTGATATTGTCTACAAACTCATCTATGGTATCAAACGACTTTTCGTATTTCATCTATCCCCCCAACAAACACAGCGCCGAATCGGTCATTCGGCCGATTCGGCGCTGCAATCATTATTTCACAACTTCCTCTGCCCACTTTTTCAGTTCATCTGCGCTCACATTGCGGCGGAAAACCTTGCCTTCAACAAGCTTTGCACCCTTGCAGCTGTTTGCAAGGTACGCATTGGTTTCGCCCATGCCGCTGCCGCCGGATGTGGCAAACGGAATTATTGTCTTGCCCGCAAGGTCGTAACCTTCAAGGAAGGTATTCACTATCGTGGGCGCAATATACCACCATATCGGGAATCCTACGAATACTTCATCGTATTCATCCATGTTGCTAAGCTTCTTCGCCACAGCAGGACGAGATGCCTTATCGTTCATTTCAACCGAACTTCTGGACTTTTTGTTCGTCCAGTCAAGGTCTGCCTTGGTATATTTGACATCAGGTTCTATTTCAAAAAGATCCGCACCTATCGCCGCCGCCAAATTCTTGGCAAGGGATGCGGTAACTCCGCTGGCTGAAAAATATGCAACTAACTTTTTGCTCATATTATGCCTCCATCTTTTTGTATTTACGATGAATATAGTCCAAGCAGACAATTTAGTCAAGCCGTGTTTTGCGAAGAATCGACGTTATTATTGCGCAAAAAGCCGCCAAGAGATCGGCGGCTTCTGAGCATTGTTTAAGGAGAGGGTTTATTCTACGCTTTTTGCTATCGTCAGGAATTCTTCGTCTATGGGTCCGCTGTATTCGCTTATCTCATAGGTTTCAACGTTGCGGATCTTTGCGGCCGATTCAACACCGTAAAGCTCGGTAAGCTTGCCGCGCAGGCGGTCAGCCTCGGCCTGACTGCCTGCATGGTAACGTTCGCTCAGCATGGCAACCTGCTTTTCGCGCGGCCATTCTATGCGCTCGGTATGGTGCGGCCAATACATCCAGTCAAAATACTGGCATTCGTGGCAGCTTGCGAGCTTCACCTTCAAATCCATTCTTTCATCCGCCAGCGGCACAATAATGTCCGGCTGATGCGGATAGGGCTTCATGAAATCATCGCCCCAGAAAAGTATGGCCGGAGTATCCTCAAGATACGGCGTATCCGGACAAATTTTTGGTACCGTAAGCAGGAAAGATGCATCCTGCACCAGCAGGGAAACGTTCCTGTGGTCCGCATGGTAGTCGTTGGTACGGTTGGTCAGTATAACATCCGGTGCAAACGTGCGAATATAGCGGATAAGGTGCTCGCGCGCTTCAAGGGTAACCTGAAGCTGCCCGTCCGGGTAATCCAGCACGTCGTAACGGCCGCCAAGCAGCCTTCCGCTCGCGGCAGCCTCGCTGCGGCGCTGAAGTTTGAGTTCTTCCCTTGTTACTTCGGCGTGATATGTGCCCGCACTTCCATCCGTAACGGAAAGCAAACGCACCCGCCAGCCCTTGTCGCGCAGTTTGGAAAGCAGTCCGCCGCAATAGGTATCCGCATCGTCCGGATGGGCGCCTATGCTCAATATGCGCTTATCTTTTTTCATATGATTACTCCTTTTTATTTGTCAATGCAAAATCGCAAATTATCGTAACGTCCGGATGCAGCTGCAAAAAACTTGCAGGGACATGCGGGTCAACTTCGCCAAACACGGTTTTTTCTATCGCGTCCCGCTTTGCCGGACCCGATGCCAGCAGCACTATCTTCTTCGCCTTCATTATTCCGGCCATGCCAAGCGTTATCGCTTTATACGGTACGGCGTCAAGCGATGTGAAATTTCGGCTGTTTGCTTGGCGTGTACTGTCGCTTAGCTTAACTATGTGCGTTGGCGCGCTGAGCGAAGAGCCGGGTTCATTGAAGCCAATGTGCCCGTTCAGGCCAATGCCAAGCACCTGTATATCAGCGGGACCAATCCGGTCATACAGCGCATCATAGCGCGCACATTCTTCGTCAAGATCTCCTGCCAAGCCGTTTGGCACATGCGTATTCGTCTTGTCTATATCCACATGGTCAAACAGATGCTCATTCATAAAATATCTGTAGCTTTCCGTGTTCGACCAGCTTATGCCAACGTATTCGTCAAGGTTTATGCTCTTTACTTTGGCAAAGGATACCTCATTGGACTTATATGCTTCAATAAGCTTATCATAAGTGCCTATGGGCGTGCTGCCCGTTGCCAGGCCCAGCACGCAGTTAGGCTTTGCCTTTATTTCGCTTATCAGCATATCGGCAGCCACGCGGCTAAGTTCATCGTAGTTCTTTGTCTCAATCAGTTTCATATGTTAAAATCCCGTATCGTTGCTCAAAAGGCGCTTTATCGTTTCTTCTACTGCCAGGCAGTTCATGCCGTACAGGCTTGCATTCGTGCCCATTTTGGATAAGCATACCTGCAAATTAGGCTGCACGGAACGCGTAAGCCGCCTTTCAACATAACGCAGCACATTTTGATAGCAGTCGGCAAGGTTGGTTATTATGTTGCCGCTAAGTATTATCCTATCCGAATTATATGCGCAGGAAATGTCACTCACGGCTATGGCTATATATTCACATATGTCGTTCATCAGCTTAATTATCCGCTCATCTCCGTTTGCGATGGCTTCATTTACGCCCGCAAGTGATGCGCATGCTGGATTTATTGACCGTGCATGCTCTATCACGGCGGATTCGCTTATCGTATGTTCAAAGCAGCCTTTGAATTCGCACCTATCTCCTGAAAGGCCTTCAAGCTGCGAATTAAAATGGCCGATTTCGCCCGCGGCGTTACGGCTGCCGCGCAGCAGCATGCCGTCCACCATTGCCGCGCTGCCAACGCCTGCCCAGCCAAACTTAACATACGCCATATTTGCCGTGCTTTCGCCCGCACAGGAAAGCAGATATTGTTCGCCAAGCAATGCCGCCTTGCAGTCGTTCTCAACTATTGCCGGCATGTCCAGCGCCCTTTCAAGTATTCCTACGCCGTCTATGTCCGCCCACTGCATCTGGCTCGATGCTGCTATGTAGCCATTCCTTAAAACGTGGCCAGATATGCTCATGCCGCAGCACGCTATCCTGTCCCTCGTTATGCCTGCATCGCGGCACATTTCGCCAAGCATTGCATTCAACTCATCCGCAACGGTTTCAAATGATGTGCCACTGACGGTTACCAGTTCACGATATACTGCTTGCTTGGTCGCCATATCAACAAGCGTTACCTTGCTTACGTTCGGCATAGCGTCAACGCACAGGCAATACGCCGCATCGGCGCAT
This sequence comes from Christensenellaceae bacterium Phil1, assembly GCA_001940855.1. Taxonomy (GTDB): domain Bacteria; phylum Bacillota; class Clostridia; order Christensenellales; family CAG-138; genus Phil1. The sequence continues at coordinate 302,909 of MSGS01000031.1, forward strand.
ATTTCAAGCAGCGTGCTCGGCCTGCCCGCAACGCCCGCCTGCGCAACGGAATGTTCGGATATAAGCCCTATGCGCTTTAATACGTTAACTATGCGCGTCATGCTGGTCGGGCTCAGCCCGGTACGCTTTGCAAGCGATGCACGCGAAATAGGTCCTTCCCGCTTGACCAGATCGAACACCAGCTTTAAATTATGAAATTTCAGGTCGGCTTGAGACTTTGGCGACGTCTGATACATTTCCTATTCCTCCGTTATATTACCGCTTCTCAAGCTTTTCCCTGTAAGCGGTCAGTTCCCTTTCGCTCCCGCGGACAAAATGCCCCGGGGCGATCTCCGTCCATATCGGCCGTTCATTTGCCGAATAATTATGGCATGATGGGTCGTATACAAGCACCTTTTTCTTCTGCTCAACGTGCGGATTGGGTACAGGCACGGCGGAAAGCAGAACACGCGTATACGGATGCAGCGGATGCTTGAACAGTTCTTCCGTCTCCGCAAGTTCAACTATAACGCCCTTGTGTATAACGGCTATTCTGTTGCATATGAAGCGCATAACGCTAAGGTCGTGCGCTATGAACAGATACGTCAGCCCGCGTTCCTGCTGCAGCATGCTCATAAGGTTCAGCACCTGTGCGCGTATGGATACATCCAGCGCGCTTATGGGCTCGTCCGCTATTATAAACTCAGGGTCCATAACAAGGCAGCGCGCTATGCCTATGCGCTGGCGCTGTCCTCCGGAAAACTCATGTGGGAAGCGGCTGGCGAACTCAGGCAGCAGGCCAACATCCAGCAGAGCCTTCGCGACGCGTTCCTCTATCTCCTCGTGGCTCAGGTCATGCCTTATGTTAGTAAGCCCTTCGCTCACAATATAGTCAACCTTTGCGCGTTCGTTAAGGCTGGCCATAGGATCCTGGAATATCAGTTGGATATTCTTTATCACCTCTCGGTCAGTCTCGTGATCTATCTGGCCTGATATACGCTTGCCATCGTATATCACTTCGCCCGCGGAAAGCTTGTTTATGCGTATTATGGCGCGGCCTATCGTGGTTTTGCCGGAGCCTGATTCACCAACCAGGCCAAACGTTTCGCCGCGATATACATCAAAGCTTACGTCGTTTACGGCCTTGAACGCATTCTTGCCCTTGCCGAAGGTGACATCCATATTCCTCACGCTGAGAAGCGGCGTTTTTATCACCACGTTTTCGTTACTCATCCATATCACCGCTTTCTATGTTTTCAAGCTCCTTCAGCCGCTTCAGGCATTCGGGAGGGTCGATCTTTGGTGCGCGCGGATCAAGCAGCCAGGTGCGTGCCTTATGCGTGGGTGAAATCTCAAAATACGGCGGACGCACCATGTAGTCTATCTTCAGCGCCTGCGGATTACGCGGGGCGAATGCATCGCCGCGTATCACGCCGAAAAGTTTGGGCGGCGTACCCTTGATGGAGTAAAGCTCATGACCCTTTTCGCCAAGCTGCGGAAGGCTTGACATAAGCGCCCATGTATACGGATGCTTGGGATCGAAGAACACTTCTTCACTCGTACCCACTTCAACTATGTCGCCGGCATACATAACGGCTATCCTGTCCGCCACGTTGGCTACCACGCCAAGGTCATGCGTGATGTATATCGTGGTCATGCCGTATTTGCGGCACAGATCCTTTATAAGCGAAAGTATCTGCGCCTGTATCGTAACGTCAAGCGCGGTCGTGGGTTCATCGCATATCAGTATTTCCGGCGAACATGCAACAGCTATTGCTATTACCACCCTTTGCCTCATGCCGCCCGAAAACTCATGCGGATACTGCTTGTAACGCCTTTCAGGCTCCGATATGCCAACGTCCTTCAGTATGTTCAGCGTTTCCGCCTTGGCCTGAGCGTGGTTCATGCCGCGATTCAATATAAGTGCTTCGCTTATCTGCCAACCTATAGTTTTAAGCGGGTTAAGGCTGGTCATTGGATCCTGCATTACCATGGCAATTTTCTTGCCGCGTATTTTCGCCCATTCCCGTTCCGTTTTGAACTTGGCCAGATCCATTCCTTCAAAAAGTATCTCGCCCTTATCTATGGTGCCGTTTTTGTCAAGTAGGCCTATGAAATTCTTGGTCAGCACCGACTTGCCTGAGCCGGACTCGCCAACTATGGCAAGGCTTTCGCCCTTATATACGTCCAAACTCACGCCGCGTATCGCGTGCAGGCTTTTTCCTCTCAGGCTGAAGCGCACACTAAGGTCTTTTACGGAAAGAATAACTTCTTTGTTCTGCAAATAGTTTTCCATGCTGCGCCTCCTTAAACGTGATTCTTAGGATCGGCCGCATCACTGAACGCATTGCCGATGATATAGAACGCAATAGTTATAAACGCCACAACGGCTGCCGGGAACACAAGCTGATATCTCAACGTGCTGTCCATCATCAGTACGCGGCCGGCTTCAACCAGATTGCCCAGCGAAGCTTGGGATGTGGGTATGCCAAGACCAATATAGGTAAGGAATACCTCGTCGCCTATGGCGCCGGGAATTGCAAGCGAAGTTTGCAGCATAATTACCGAAACCATCTGCGGCAGCAGGTTCTTTACAACTATCCTCAGTGTGCTGCTGCCAAGGCAGCGAGACGCCAGATTATAGTCCCTGTCGCGGAATATAACGACCTGATTGCGGATAAAGCGGGCCATGGCCATCCATCCAACCATGCACATGGATATGATTATGGTGGTCATGCTCGGGCGCAGTATGTAGCTTACAAGGATCAATATAAGCGTTTGCGGGATATTACTTATTACATTATATATCTCCGTCAGCGCTTTATCAAGACTCCTTACGTAACCCCATGCCATGCCTATTATAACGCCAAATATAAGATCGCTCAGCGCGACCACAAGGCCGATTATTATGGACGTGCGCGTGCCGGCCCATACCCTTGCCCAAAGGTCCTGACCTATCGCGTTTGTTCCGAACCAATATTCGCTGCACGGCGCAAGGTTACGAAGATGCATGCCGGTTTCGGGGTCATTGTTTATTGTAACGGGGTCATGCTGATTGGGCAGCAGCGGCTGAATGAAAGCGAAGGCAATTATCGCTATCAGCGCAACTATCAGTATGCGTGCAGCCCTATTGCGCCAAAAGTTTTTGAACGTGCTCGCCCAGTATGAATAGTTTGAATATGCCGTGCGCTCGGCATCCTGCTCGTTAAAGCCATGCGGTTCAAACCATTTGGGGTCTATTGCGGCTATCTGCTCTGCGGTATAATCCGCCGCATCATACATAGGCAGCTCTTTATCCGCCTGCTCCAGCGCAAGGCCCTCCTGTATGTGCTGATCCAGTTCGTCTATGCGGCGCATCTGCCTGTTGAAAAGGAGTTTTTTCTTCTTATCTGCCATTTTAACGGTCGTCTCCTTTCTTTACGAAGCTTATGCGCGGGTCGATAAGCGCCATCAGCACGTCACCAAGGAACATTCCGGCAATGCCTATCGCGGCATATATAAGCACCAGCGCCTGAACCATTGTGTTGTCCTGAAGCTGTATAACGTCTATCAGCAGGCTGCCGGTTCCGGGTATGGAATAAAGGTGCTCAATATATATTGAACCGATTATTGTTGAAAGCACCGAACCGGGCAGGAACTGCGCCATAGGCACGAATGCGTTTTTAAATACATGGCGGAACATTATTCTGCTCCCGCTCACGCCCTTTGCGCGCGCAAGCTTTACATAGTCCATGTTTATATTATCTATCATATAGCGGCGCATCCACATCGCGTATGAGCATATGCTCAGCAGCGATATGGAGAATATCGGCAGCACCCATGTGGCATAGTTGTTTTTGTCAAACAACAGCGATAGATTGAACCAGCTTGAAAAAAACAGCTGCAAAAACAGCATCAACACAGCCGTAGGGAGCGCCTCGACAATGGCAATGAACGCCGTGCCGAGCTTATCCGCAAATTTTCCTTTGAAACGCGCCATCACGGCGCCGAGAGGTATGCCTACTATAAGCGAGAATATCATTGATATAACACCTATTTTAAGCGAATAAGGTATTTTCTTTTCTAGTATTTTTACTATGGGGTAATTCGGGCGATATATCCAGGATTTACCAAGGTCGCCCTGAAACAGGCTTTTATAGAAATTGAACAGCTGGACATATATCGGCTGATCCAGCCCTTTTTCTGCCAGCATACTTGCGCGAACTTCTTCGCTAAGCTTATCGTACTCCGCACCGAAGTAGCCTTCCATCGGCATAAGGCGCAGCAATACGAATATCAGCGTTATTACGACGAACAGCGATATTATCGCGCCCGCCGTGCGCTTGAGGATATATTCCAACATGGGGCATCATCCGCGTGCCGCTAAGGTGAGCAAGCAGCGGCTCCTTTCTAAGAATGGCGTAAAGCAGCGGGAGGCATGAGGCGAAAACACCCCACGCCCCCGCGATATGGTTTATGATTCGGTCTTATTCTGCCGCGGCAAGAGCAGCCTCGCGGTCAAGCTTCCACTGTGCAAACTGTTCCTGATAATCGGTCAGGCTCATGGCTTCCTTAAGGACATGCTTGCCCTTGTAGCGCCAGATGGACACGCCGAAGGAGGAATATTCGCCATCAAACACGGTCAGCTTGCTGGCAACGTAGCCGTTGGAGAATACACGGAACGGTATAACGATACCTTCGTTTATCAGCCACGCTTCGGCCTTGGCAAACAGTTCATAACGCTTGGCCAGGTCTACCTTCTCGGCGGTAGCTTCCTGAACCATCTTGTCATATATCTGCTGCTGTGCGCCAACGTAGTCAGCATCGTCTATAACGCCGTTGTCATAGTCTTCCTGAGTGTAAACATAACCGGTCAGGTACTCTTCCTGAGTGCACATGGAACGGTTGTTGTAGCTCCAGCTGAGGCCCCAAGGATCGGCATAGGTCACAGGATCCGCAAAGTCAGGACCCCAACCTTCTTCCATAAGGCCGTACTTGCCGGCGTTACGGACTTCGGAGTTGTAGTTGTTGGCAGGACCGGCAACGGGAACGATGTCAATATAGTCCTTACCAAGGAGATCTTCGAGCTGCTGCTCGATTACCTGGGCAACCAGATCCTGGTTAGCCTGGTCTACGCGATAGTAATACGGGAACACGAGTGGGAAGGTCACGCCCTGCGCGCTCAGTTCGGCCATGGCCTGTTCCTTGTACCGGAGAGCTGTTTCGGGCTGGAACCAGTTCTGTTCGGTAACGGCCTCAAGTTCGCCGGTCATGGTGTAATCCTTACCGTCTACTGCAACGAAGTTCGGAGGAGTGATGGTGTTCATCAGGTATTCTTCCGGGCTGTAAGGATCGTAGCAGCTCATGGCCTTAACGCGGTCTATACCATAAACAATGGAAAGACGGAAGGCGCGGTTGTTAACGGCGGTCTTAAATGCATCGTTGTCATAGGTTTCATCCATATGGGGATCGAAATCGAAGAACCACCACATTGCATCGTAAGTGGGACGATTCGGGCGGACGATGTTCTGCTTTTCGGGATCGTTCATCCAGCTGTCCAGTATTTCTATGGGGATAGTGGCTTCATCAATCTCGCCGCGCAGATACATTTCAGGCGCAAGTGCTTCGGCTTCGGCGTTGTACTTGCCGTAAACGGTCTTTATAGATACGTTCTCGGCATCCCAATAATTGTCGTTGCGCTCCATCACCAGTTCGTTCTGGGGTTCCCAGCTGGTGCAGTAGTATGCGCCGTTGTAAAGCAGGGTGTCGTTGGAAGTACCGTAGTATTCGCCGCACTCTCCAACGAACTGCCTGTTGGCGGGCATGAAGGCAACATAGGTCATCATGGACAGGAAGTACGGGCAAGTGTCCTTCAGTGTGTACTGGAGGGTATGCTCGTCAAGGGCCTTTACGCCAACCTCTGCAAAGTCGGTCACGGTGCCGTCAAAGTATTCCTTGGCGTTCACTATAACGTTTGCAAGGGTATCCACGTTGTCGGATTCGTTGGCGGGGGTCAGTATCCACTCGGCGCCGTAAACGAAGTCGTCGGCGGTAACGTCGGCATATTCGTTCAGTTCGCAGTCATACCACTTCACGCCTTCGCGCAGATGGAATGTCCAGACAAGACCGTCGTCAGAGGTTTCCCAGCTGGTCGCAAGGCATGGCTTCACAACGCCATACTGGTCATACTCTATCAGCGTGTCAACAAAGTTGGACGCGGGCTTGAAGTCTACGGTGGAGCTCGTCGCCAGATAGTTCAGCGTAGAGATCTCCGAAGGATACAGATAGCGGAAGGTAGCGTCCTCTACATAGGGGCTTTCCTCTGCCGGCTCACCGGATGTCTGAGGAGCATCGGTGTTAGCGGGTGTGTTGTTATCGTTTGTCTGCTTGGGTTCATCGGTATCGGCGGGAGTATTGGACTGGCAGCCAACTACGCCGAGGACCATCACCAGGCAAAGCACGATAGCAAGAATCTTCTTCATCTTGGTTTTCCTCTCTGTTTTATAATATTTCTGCGAGAATCCCGCAAAACTTTAAATTCGCCTATAATGTGGTGCTTCACACGTTCTGCGTTTATTAACACCATGTTAATTAAGTTGTACAAAGCATATCACGCTTGTTTGATATTGTCAATACAGCGTGCAAACTCTTTTGCTGCCAATTTTATAACAGGGTGTGATTTTCTTCTTTCATATGGTATACTGTATGCATAAAAAGAAAGGTTAAGGTTAGCTGTAAATGAAAGCTGCGGTATTTGACATAGGCGGAACATTCGTAAAGCATGGTATATATGAAGATGGTGTTCTGAAGGATGTGTCCTCCTTCCCCACCTGCGGACAAGATGGTGCGGATACATTGATTGAACGTATACGCAATGCATGTGGAAGCATTACCAATATTGATGCGATCGGCATATGTACCCGCGGGCAGGTTAACTGCGACACCGGCGAAATAATATACGATCCGCCTCACCTTATCCCCGGCTATACTGGTAAGAATCTGAAAACCGAATTCGGCGCGTTTGGCGTACCCGTAGCCGTAGAAAATGATGCTAACTGCATGGCCATTGCTGAATCAAACGCACTTAGCGCCGATGTCACAGCGGATGTGCTCTGCCTTACTTACGGCACATGCGTAGGCGGCGCGATAGTTCGCGGCGGCGCGGTATATCATGGAGCAAACTGGTCTGCCGGTGAGTTCGGCATGATATACATGAACGGCGAATACTATGAAAACATTGCAAGCGTTACCCGTCTGGTTGAACAGGCGAAGGCAATGGATGCCTCTCTTTGCGACGGACGCGCGATAACCGCTCAGCTTAATCGCAGCGATGTATATGCCCTTGTTGACGGCTGGGCTAAGCAGGTAGCCGAAGGCTTAGCCTCGCTTATACATATATTTAACCCCGCCTGCATGATAATAGGCGGCGGCATAATGGAAGATGAGAATGTATTCAATATGGTCACGTCAAAGGTAAGCGAATTGACAGCGCCAGGTTTTGACGTAAATATACGCAGTGCCCGCTTTGGCAACAGCGCGGGACTTATTGGCGCGGGTATACTTGCGCAAAAGCTTATGAAATGACGTCCAAAGCTTTCGTTTTGAACCTGTGCAGCAGGCCGGTATAGCAATCCGTCAGCGCATTGCTCACAAACTCGCCGTCCCATTCAAGATAGTTCGTTGCTATCATGGTTGCTATGCCGTGAACATAAAGCCATGTTTCAAGGTGCAGCATATATGCTGTTTTCTCGTTAAGGCCCGTAGTTTTGGATATAAGCTTAACTATTGCCTCCGTAACATCCTTGCCGCTATCATCATTTATGTTTTCGGCCGATCTGTCCCGCATAAAAAGCAGCTTGAACAGCTCCTTTTCTTCGGTAGCGAAGCGTATATATGCCATGCCCATGGCCTTATACGGCTTTTCTTCGGCATGCGATGCGGCGCCTATGTATCCGCGGTATATCCTATCCGCCGCCTTTATGGTTTCCAGCCGGACCTCCTCCATGTTCTTGAACAGGCCAAATATAGGCTTTACCGAGCAGCCGAGCTCCGCCGCAAGCGACCTTGCGGTAAGGCTCTGCGGCCCTCCGCGCCGTATTATATTCAATGATGCCTCTATCAGCTGTTCTTTCGTGAACATAAACTTTGGCGGCATAATGCGTCTCCTTAATGCTTCAGCAGTGTTGCGCAACGGCAGTTGCGTTTATTATACATATAACCCGGTCTTTGGTCAACAAAGTCCGGGCAATGTTCGCTTATTTCTTTAGCTTTTCCCATTCCTGCCGCGTTATTGCGTAGGCTGAGCTTATCTCTCCCTCATCATCCCTGAATTCTTCAACCAGCTTCATGCCGTTTGCCATAGCCACTTTGCTTGAAGGCGTATTGTCGCGCTTCATGTATGAATACACAGCGTTAAACGGAGTGTTCTCAAACGTCCAATCCCGGCAGGCCATTGCTGCTTCCATTGCCAAGCCTTTATGCTGAACATCTCTGCGCAGATGGTAACCTATCTCCGGCTTTATTGTGCCGTTTATGTTCTGCATCGTCAGCCCGCAGTCGCCAGCCATCTCCCCCGTTTCCTTCAATACAAGTGCCCATAGGCCGAAACCGAATATGCCGTATCTTTCAATGTTTCGGTTTATCCAGTTCATCACCCGCTTTTCGTCAAACGTATATGGATAATGGCGCATTATGTCCGAATCGCCAAGCACCCTATACAGCGCGTCAAAATCGTCCTGCGTCATTTCCCGCAGTATTATGCGCTCAGTCTCAATTATCATATATGCTCCCCTGCACATTGGCCTTCATCCAACGATTAAGCACCTTCATCTGCTCCGGAGTATGGAACCAATGCTCTCCTTTTTCCATTACTGTAAGCGTTGTTGCACAGGATTTCGAAAATCTTTCTATTGTCTCTCTCGGTGTCATGTTGTCTTTGCCGCCGTATATAATATCCGTCGGTTTATCCCATTTGTATGGATTTTTTCGCACCCAGCTAAGATAGTTCCAGTTGAGCGTTTCGCCGAAATCAGTTGGTATCTTTATGCGCTCGGCAAGTTCCTCTTCTGTGACCCCAGCCCATTCCATCATTGTACATATCAGCTTTTCCATGTCTACAATAGGCGATATGAACATTGCCTTATCTATCTTCTTATCCTGCAGCGCAAGCATGCTGAACCATGCGCCTATGCTCACAGCGCAAACGCTGATTGAGCTATATCTTTCCGAAAGCAGCTCGTATGTCCTTTTTATTTCAGGCGCAGCCATCCACGGAAGCAGCTTTTCCTTGCTGTTTTTCCGATCACCATGCTCCGGCAGGTCTATCGCTATAACCTGATAGCCCTGTGGGCAGGCGTATTGCGCAAAATTATACGCTTCTTCCTTATAGCCCATCTTGCCATGTATATACAAAAACGCCTTGTCGCTTGGCTCGCCTGCTATTATTGCCGGTATATCTTTTATTTTCGTACGCTTTGCTTTTATCTCCGCCCTTGCGTTGGCCATATGCTTGCGCGCCACAAGCTCGCTCAATATAGCATCGCGGTCGTAATTACCGTTTGCGAAGCCCTTTATGTTCTTAGCTGCCATGCACAAACTTAGGCTGAACTCTGTAAGAATAGCGTTTATCTGCCAATCCGCATATGGGTTCGAATCCGTAACTATAAGCGTAGCCAAGCTGTTCACGACAAGCCACATGTCCCTAAAGTAGCAATCCGCCGTATCGGCATCCATCTTATATGTGCGCATCAGCGATTTTCTCAGCGCAGCTTTCGATTGCTCCATTGCCGCTATCGTGCTCGGTTTTTTCTCGTCTACCTTTGAAATGAACAGCGCCTTTAAAGCATCGGCTCGTCCTTAGCAAACTGAATATATTCTGACATGAACCCAAGAAACGGCACTGAATACTTCAACCCGTCCTCTATGTATTCATCAAACAGTTCCTTCGCGATTTCAAGCACGGCGCCGCGAAGCTTGTCTATCGAATAAAAATAATTGAACATAGGCCTGGTCGACATACATCCCGTTTCAGCTATGTCGCGTGCGGTGATTTTCTCTATTCCCTTTTCCCGCGTCAGTTCAAATGCTGCGTTAACAATATCTTCCCTTGAAAACTTGGTCTTAGGCGGCATAGTCTATCATCTCCTATTATGCATTGCTCTTTGCGTAGCTAATATCGCCAATTGTGTAACAATCGTTATTATATACTCAATTATTTGATCTGTCAAATCAAGACTCCCCTATATGCCCTTGAATTAAATCAAGAAACATATAGGGGACTCATCGGGAGCAAATTATGTTTAGGCGGCGCTTATGCTTTTACCGCCGGATCCATCGGGAAGAATATAACGTAGCACTCCGTCATCTCCCCAAGGAACAGGAATATGTTTTCGCCCATTTCAATATGGCGCTTGAATGTAAGGTCGGGTATAAATAGTCTGCCGCAGGTGCGCTTAGGGCCTTTTAATGTGTATCCAACGTCGTTCGGATCTGCATGCAGGGCATTTGCAGCCTCGCAAAGGCCCGGCAGTTTCAGTCGCTTTTCAAGCTCGCCAAGGCTTTTCTCCGCATTTATATATACCAAATGGTCAGGATCCTGAAACCAGTTTATGTTCATATTAAAACCTCCGTAATAAAAATGCCGCCGGAAAATTCTCCAACGGCATAGATAAAAAGCTATCCTAATGCTGCTTCCGTGTCCAAATCCGCGTGGAGAAGCTTGCTCCGTGCAGGTCTTCTGGCTCGCGCATCATTGCTTTGCTTCGCCTTCCCGTAATAAACAGTGGCATATTGAAGCATCGCTCGCGCATACAGCGGCGGGACCGCGCAGGCTTTTAACCTGCTTCCCTTTTAACCGATCGATTACCGATCAGACACGGAACATATTCATGTTCATATTTATTGTATCATTATGCGGCGCATATGTCAAACGCCGGCACTCTTTATGCCCCGGCGGCAGAAGTATATGGATATAGCCGTAGCAACGCACCAGCCTATTGGCCAAGCAAGCCATATTCCGGTAGAACCGAGCGCCGTGCCGGACAATACTACTGCAAGCGCTACTCTGAGCAAAAGGTCAGTAAACGTTGACGCCATAAACTGCTTCATCCGTCCCGAGCCGCGCAGCACACCATCCGCAACAAGTTTTGCAGATACCACAATATAGAACGGCGCAAGAATGCGGAGATATGTTACGGATGTTTTCAGCGCAAGCTCTGTCGGATTCTCCAGGAACAGCATCGAAAGCTTATCCCCAAAGAAGAAATACAGCGCAATCAGCGGAACTGACAGCATCCATACCATCTTTGTTCCGGCCCAGTATCCGCTCTTTACCCTATCGCATTTGCCTGCGCCTATGTTTTGCGCCGTGAAGTTGGATACGCCGTTGCCAAGCGTTGTGAATGATGTTATAACAAGATTGTTCAGCTTAACGCCGGATGAATATCCCGCCATAACGGCAGTACCGAATGTGTTTATAACGCCCTGAATTATTATGTTGCCCACCGAAATAAAGCTTTGCTGCAGAACGCTCGGTATTGCTATTCTGGCTATTTTGCCCAGTATTTCACCGGAGAACAGCGGCGCGCGTTCCTCCGTTTCAACTGTTTTCAGCCTTGCAAAAACAAATACCAGCGCCAATATGCAACTAACGCCCTGGCATATGAAAGTTGCCCATGCAACGCCGGCTACGCCCATCTTAAACGCCGTAACGAACAATATGTCCGCACCAATGTTGCTGAGCGACGATGCCGCAAGGAAGTAGAACGGCGTTTTGGAATCGCCAAGCGCGGAGAATATGCCCGTTGCAACATTATAGAAGAACACAAACGGAAGTCCGAAAATGTATATGCGGAGATACAGCGCCGAATCAGCCATTACCTCGGCAGGAGTATTGATAAGCAGCAGCATCTTTTCATCAAGCGGCAGCCCTGCCACCATAAGCACAGCGCACAGCACTCCGCTGGCAATAAACGTGGTAGAAACAGCCGTTTTCATGTCCTTCATGCGCTTTGCGCCGAAGAACTGCGCTACGACCACCGATCCGCCAATATTACAGCCGAACGCAAACGCGATGAATATAAGCGTTATTTCATAGCTGTTGCCAACGGCTGCAAGCGCATTTTCGCCTATGAACTTGCCCGCAACAAGGCTGTCTGCAATATTATAAAGCTGCTGGAATATTATGCTGCCAAACAGCGGCAGGCAAAACCTCCACAGTACCTTTTCGCTCTTTCCGACGGTAAGATCGTTATTCATAATTTTATCCCACCCCACAGCATTATTCATATGCAGCAATTCCTGCATAACTCACGAGCCCATATTATATTCCCTCTCCTTATTTTTATCAAGGTGTCTTGCAATAAATAGTTGCGGCTATGTATAATATGGATATTATATGTTGATTGGGATGCGCAATGAAACGACTGACCATAGGCATTTTGGCCCATGTGGACTCCGGCAAAACGACCCTCAGCGAAGCCATGCTTTATGCAAGCGGCACGCTTAGAAAGCTTGGCCGCGTGGACCACGGCAATGCCTTTTTAGATACACACGCGCTTGAAAAGCAGCGCGGTATAACCATTTTTTCCAAGCAAGCGGAACTTAACTATTCCGGTTGCACTTTTACGTTGCTTGATACTCCCGGTCATGTTGACTTTTCTGCCGAAACCGAACGTGCGCTCGGCGCAATGGATTATGCCATACTGGTTATAAGCGCACCCGACGGGGTTCAGAGCCATACGGAAACGCTTTTTCGCCTGCTGAAACGCGCAGGCGTGCCTACATTTGTATTCGTGAACAAAACCGATATCTCATCAAAGTCCCGCTCTGAAATTTTAGCTGAATTAACTAAGCTTTCGGCAGGCTTCATTGATTTTTCAGCCGATAGGCCAATAAATGATTTTTACGAGGAGTTAGCCACCTGTTCCGAGGACATGCTGAACGAGTATCTGGCCGAAGGCATTATAAGCGATGAGAAGATTGCATCCGCCGTAAAAAGCCGCCTTGTGTTCCCCTGCTGCTTCGGTTCCGCGCTAAAGCTGAGCGGTGTAGACGGATTCCTTGATTGTATAGCACGCTATACTTTACCTATAACCGGAAACGCCAAATTCGGCGCGAAAGTATTCAAAATAGCAACCGATGCTCAGGGCGCGCGGCTTACATTTATTAAAGTTACATCCGGAAGCCTGAAGGTAAAATCAATTCTTTCGGGCACAGACGGCAGCAAAACATGGAATGAAAAAGCCGACCAACTCAGGATATATTCCGGCGCAAAGTTCAGAACCGTTGATGAAGCATTTGCCGGCAGCGTATGCGCCGTATGTGGGCTTACACGTGCAAAACCGGGCGACGGGCTTGGCATAGAGCCGCCCGCACCAAAGCCTATGCTTGAACCTGTGCTCACATACAGCGTCCAGCTTGGCAATGGACTTGACGCCGCAAAAGCACTTGCCGCATTAAAAAGGCTTGAGGACGAGGACCCCGAACTGCACATAATATGGGACGAACGGCTAAAGGAGATACACGTTCGCCTTATGGGCGAAATACAGCTTGAAGTGCTGCAAAGCCTTATGAAGAGCCGTTTCAATATGGATATATCCTTCAGCCAGGGCGGCATACTCTATAAGGAAACCATTGCAAACAAGGTTGAAGGCGTTGGCCATTATGAACCGCTGCGGCATTATGCAGAAGTGCATTTGATATTAGAACCGCTCAAGCGCGGCAGCGGGCTTGTTTTTGCGTCAAAATGTCCTGAAGACAAGCTGGATAAGAATTGGCAGCGGCTTATACTTACGCACCTTATGGAAAAAACACATATTGGCGTACTCACCGGTTCACCTATAACTGATATAAAAATAACCCTTGTCTCTGGACGCTCGCATATTAAACATACCGAAGGCGGGGACTTTAGGCAGGCCACATATCGCGCCGTAAGGCAGGGACTTATGCAGGCGGAAAATGTACTGCTTGAGCCGTGGTACGAATTCAGCCTTACTATACCCGACGAATATATAGGCCGCGCACTGAACGATATGCAGCTTATGTGCGCCGATTTCAGCGCACCCGAGCAAGGCGAGTCATCCGCCACCATACGTGGTTTTGCGCCCGTTTCTGCCATGCAGGGCTATTTTTCCCAGCTTGCGCTGTATACCCGCGGCATGGGCAAGCTCAGTCTTATCGGCAGCGAATATCGGGAATGCCATAACAGCGCGGAAGTAATAAGCCAAATTGGCTATGATGTCGAAGCAGATACATTCAACACGGCCGATTCCGTGTTTTGCAGCCACGGCGCTGGCCATACCGTAAAATGGGACAAAGTATTTGACAATATGCACCTGGAGCGTGCACTACGGCCGCAAGCCAAGCCTTACACCATATCTGATATACCGACATATCGCCCGCTATCCCGTGCGGACGAAGCGGAGCTTATCAGAATATACGAGCGTACATACGGCCCGATAAAGAACGACCCGCTTGCCGCATTCCGTAGGACTTCGCCTAAGCAATCCCAAAGCACAGCCGAACTTTGTCCCTTCCCCACCGGGCCGGACTATCTATTGGTAGACGGATACAACATAATATTCGCATGGGATGACCTTTCCGCCATTGCAAAGGATAACATGGACTTGGCACGAAGTAAGCTGATAAACCTGATGTGCAACTATAAAGGCGTAAGACAATGCGAATTGATACTTGTATTCGATGCATACCGCATAAAAGGGCATGTCGGCAGCATAGAAAAGGTGAATAACATAACCGTGGTATATACTAAAGAGGCCGAAACGGCCGATACATACATTGAAAAAGCCACGCACGAATTGAGCAGGAACTACCGAGTGGAAGTTGCAACCTCGGACCGAATGGAGCAAATAATCATTACCGGCAACGGCGCAGCGCGGCTCAGTGCTAATGAGTTCAGAAAGCAGGTAGATGCAGCCGTAGCTGCAATGCGGGATTTGATGGAAGAATATGCGCTGCGTGAAAAACCATCGGCAAAGCTGGCACAAGGCCGCATAGTCGGTCTTGATGCGCCTGAAAAATAATAATCATCTACAAACAAAGACCCGATCGCTCGGGTCTTTGTTTGTACTGTTAAGTACAAAAGGAACTATATGAGTAAGATTTAGGATTACTCTACTACCTTTATCTCCTTGTTCTTCTTGCCAAAGTAGGTCAAAGAAACAACTATGCCGCCGCACGCTATAAGACCGATAACGTTGGGGATAACCATCAGCTGATTGAACATATCGCTCAGTTCCCAAACCAGATCGTTGGAAGCAAGGGTGCCGAGGAATATGAACGCCAGAGAGATCACGTTGTAAACGATAACGGCGATCTTTTCGGTCTTTTCATTCTTGCCGAACAGATAGCAAACGTTGATCTTGCCGAACATGTTCCAGCCAAGAACGGTGGAGAATGCAAAGAAGAACAGCCCGATGGCTATGAAGATGTTGCCGCCGGCTTCGCCAAGCAGAGTGCCGAAGGCAGTCTGTGCAAGGTTGGTTTTGTTGATAGCTTCGGGGATAGTGCCGTCGGCCAGTATGCCGCCCTTGGTGTAAAGAGTGATAACAACGGTCAGCGCGGTTATGGTCAGAACAACAAAGGTATCGATGAACACGCCGATCATGGCGACGGTGCCCTGCTCATGAGGATCCTTAACGTTAGCCTGCGCATGCGCATGCGGAGTTGAACCCATACCTGCTTCGTTGGAGAACAGGCCGCGCTTTGCGCCCTGAGATACAGCCTTCTTTATGGCCGCGCCGAACGCACCGCCAACGATGGCCTGCGGAGCAAATGCATACTTGAATATAAGGCCGAAAGCTTCGGGAACCTTAGTGATGTTGGCAAACAGGATCACCAAACCTCCAAGGAGATAGAAAGCAGCCATTACAGGAACTACCTTTTCGGTAACGGAAGCAAGACGATCCATGCCGCCAAGGAATATGAAGCCCGCAACAACGACCAGCACAATGCCGATTATCCAGGAAGGAATGCCGAAGGCAGTCTGTGCGGTGGAGCCGATGGAGTTGGACTGAACCATGCAGCCAAAGAAGCCGAGAGCCAGTATTATAGCTATTGCGAAGAAGCCTGCAAGTATTTTGCCGAAGGTACCCTTGAAGGCGGTGCGGATGTAATAAACAGGGCCGCCGAGAACTTCGCCGTTATCCTTAACAACGCGGGTCTTCTGGGCAAGCACGGCTTCAGCATAAATGGTGGCCATGCCGAGGAATGCGATTATCCACATCCAGAATATGGCGCCGGGGCCGCCTACGAGGATGGCGCCGCAGGCACCGACTATGTTACCGGTACCTACCTGAGCCGCGATAGCGGTCGCAAGAGCCTGGAAAGAGCTCATACCGCCGCCCTGCTTGCCGCCCTTGAGGGACAGCTTGCCGAACACGTTCTTCATGCCTTCGCCGAAGCAGCGAACCTGCACGAACTTGGTGCGGATGGAGAAGTACAGGCCGCATCCTAAGAGCAGCACAATGAGTACATAGTCAGACAGATACGCATTGATCGTCTGCACAATGGGGAGCAGAATGTCGTTCATGTTTGTGATATTCCTCCTAATGATTTACCAAGACAGTTAAAGAACACCCCTATTCTTTTTCGCTCGGATTATTATCAGTTTACTAAATAATAACCATCTTCTCAATGGTTTTTACGATTGAAAAAATAGATTAAAAAATTTATGCTGCGTTATAAAGACATGCAAATATAAATAATTTAACACAATTACGCCATATTTATCATAATTTCAGCCAATATTCAGTTTTGCGTTTCCGTAACTTTCTTTGTATTTTTTCGAAAACAATAAAATAAATTTCTTTTGCTTTTTGTATGATGTTTAGTTCCTGTTAAGGGATATAAAGGCATGCAAATGTCATTTTTACGTTTGGGGCATGTTTTGGATATAAAGAAACGGCGCTGCCGAAGCCGCGCCGTTCTTCACTCATTCTATTCTATAAGGAAATGTTATTCTATAACCTTTATCTGGTCCTTCTTCTTGTTGAAGTGCGTCAGGGAAACAACCAGACCGCCGCACGCTATAAGACCGATAACGTTGGGGATAACCATCAGCTGATTGAACATATCGCTCAGTTCCCAAACCAGATCGTTGGAAGCAAGGGTGCCGAGGAATATGAATATCAGAGAGATTACGGTGTAAACAGTTGTGGCGATCTTCTCACTCTTAGCATTCTTACCGAAGAGGTAAGCCACGTTGATCTTGCCGAACATGTTCCAGCCGAGAACGGTGGAGAACGCGAAGAAGAACAGCGCTATGGCTATGAAGATGTTACCGCCGGCTTCGCCAAGCAGAGTGCCGAAAGCAGTCTGTGCAAGGTTGGTCTTGTTGATAGCTTCGGGTATGGTGCCGTCCGCCAGTATGCCGCCCTTGGTGTAAAGGGTGATAACAACGGTCAGAGCAGTGATGGTCAGAACAACAAAGGTATCGATGAACACACCGATCATGGCAACAGTACCCTGCTCATGAGGATCCTTAACATTAGCCTGCGCATGCGCATGAGGGGTAGAACCCATACCGGCTTCGTTGGAGAACAGACCGCGCTTTGCGCCCTGGGAAATAGCCTTCTTTATGGCTACGCCGAACGCACCGCCGATGATCGCCTGGGGCTCAAACGCATACCTGAAGATCATACCGAAAGCTTCGGGAACCTTGGTGATGTTGGCGAAGAATATAATAAGACCGCCAAGGAGATAGAACGTAGCCATAACGGGGACGAGCTTTTCGGTAACGGAAGCAAGACGATCCATACCGCCAAGGAATATGAAGCCCGCTATAACAACCAGCGCAATACCTATTATCCAGGAAGGAATGCCAAAGGCAGTCTGAGCAGTGGAACCGATGGAGTTGGACTGAACCATGCAGCCGAAGAAGCCAAGGGCAAGTATGATGGCGATGGCGAAGAAGCCGGCCAGTATTTTGCCAAAGGTGCCCTTGAAGGCAGTGCGGATGTAGTAAACGGGACCGCCGTGTACTTCACCGTTTTCCTTAACAATACGGGTCTTCTGGGCCAGAACAGCTTCAGCATAGATGGTGGCCATGCCAAGGAAGGCAATTATCCACATCCAGAATATTGCGCCGGGGCCGCCTACGAGGATGGCGCCGCTGGCACCGACTATGTTACCGGTACCAACCTGAGCCGCGATTGCGGTTGCCAGAGCCTGGAAAGAGCTCATGCCTCCGCCCTGCTTGCCGCCCTTGAGGGACAGCTTGCCGAACACGTTCTTCATGCCTTCGCCGAAGCAGCGAACCTGCACGAACTTGGTGCGGATGGAGAAGTAGAGGCCGCAGCCTAAAAGCAGCACTACAAGTACGTAGTCAGACAGATACGCATTGATCGTCTGCACAATGGGGAGCAGAATGTCGTTCATGTTGTGATATTCCTCCTATGATTTGTCCGAGTCAAATAAGAACACCCCTATTCTTTTTTGCTCTGATTTAGTATCAGTTTACTAAATATTATTACGAATCACAATGCTTTTTTCAATGGAAAATTTGAATTAACATCTTCTTTATACATGTTATTATTTACACAATACTTATATATTCACTTTGTAATTATTGCTTATATATCTATAATCTCGCATGTTACTGCGTAAATTCCTGTTTCTTCACATTTCATTTTAATGTTAAAAAACAATTCACAAAGTGTTTGATTTATAGTTAAAATTTCCTTTGCATTTTTTCTGTATAAAGATTTCGTTAAGAATATATGCTTATGCCTGCCTTATGTTGTATAAGTATGAGTTAATTCGCATAAAAACAGGCCGCTTTCGCGGCCTGTCTGTGACTTTATGCATTATGCTGCATCATGCTCATATTGAAGCTTATACAGCTTGTAGTATATACCGCCCTTCTCCAGCAGTTCCTGATGCGTGCCTTCTTCAACTATGCGGCCCTTGTGCATCACAATTATGTTGTCCGCATTCTGTATTGTGGAAAGCCTGTGCGCGACCATTATGGTTGTGCGCCCTTCCATCAGCTTGCCGAGCGCATCCTGTATAAGCGATTCTGTTTCGGTGTCTATATTGGCCGTAGCTTCGTCCAATATAAGCACAGACGGCTTGAATGCAAGCGCGCGTGCAAACGATATAAGCTGCCTTTGCCCTGCCGAGAAAGCCGCTCCGCGCTCTATAACATGGTGCGAATAGCCGCCATCCAGCTTTTCAATAAAGCTTGCCGCATTAACGGTCTTTGCCGCCGCAATTATATCCTCATCCGTGATGTTCTTCTCATTCAGGCGGATGTTGTCCTTCACGTCTCCGGTGAACAGGAACACGTCCTGCAGCATCTGGCCTATGTTGCGTCTAAGATCCTCCAGCTTTATCTTTTTAACGTCTACACCGTCTATGGTTATGCTGCCCTTCTGAATGTCATAATAGCGGCAGATAAGGTTCTGTATTGTGGTTTTGCCCGCGCCCGTTGCTCCAACGAACGCCACACGCTGCCCGGGTTCAACCGTGAAGGATACATCCTTGAGCACCCAGTCCTCGTCCTTATAGGCAAACCAAACATTCTTGAACTCTATTTTGCCCTTAAAGTTATCCATGCTCACCGCATCCGGTGCATTCTCTATCTGCGGTTCCGTATCCAGCAGCCAGAATATGCGCTCCGCGCAAGCGTTTGCGGATTGTATGGTGTTGAACTGCTCCGCCAGTTCCTGTATGGGCTGGAAGAAATTATTTATGTACCGCTGGAATATTATCATAGTGCCTATGGTTATAACGCCGTCTATCGCCATATGTCCGCCAACGAATATCAGTATCGCAAGAGCCGTTATGTTCATAACATACGGCACGGGGCTATACAGAGCAAACGCCATAAGTTGTTTCATGTTTATTCCGCGCAGTTCCTCTGTCCTTGCTTCAAAGTCATCCTTAACATCTTTTTCAGCCGTAAACGCCTGCACCACCTTCATGCCGGACACATGCTCCGCCACAAAGCCGTTCAGTTCGGATATTTTGGCGCGCATTACGCGGTAAATCTTCCGTGTGGCCTTTCGGAAAACAAACGTTGCAACGGTTATGAACGGGATAACGATAAATATATACAGCGACAGTTTAACATTGTAGCTGAGCATCATCACTATAACGCCGCCGAGCACAAAAAAGCTTTTCAGTATATTCACTATAACGCTCGTGAACATTTCATTCACCGTTTCGCAGTCGTTAGTTACCCTTGTGACCAGCCTGCCTATAGGGTTATCGTTATAGAAGCCTATGTGTAGCTTCATCATGTGGCTAAATATATCGTTGCGCAGGTTATATATTATCTTTTGCCCCGTTGTGGCCAGTATGCTTGCCTGCGTATATGTAAGTACCATCACGGCAATAACCGTGCCAAAGTACAATAGGCCAAGCTTTATGACCTTGCTCAGGTCATCTGCCCGCAGTTTTTTCAATTCCTCTATACTGAAACCATTGCTGGATATCTTTTCATATTTTGCAACGCATTCATCCACCGCTTCGCCCAATATCTGCGGCTGATACAGTTCAAGCCATACCAGCACCAGTATTATCGCAAACGCCAGCATAAAATAGCCTATGTACGGCCGCGCGTATCTGAGAAGGCGGCGGTTTGGCGAGAGCGTTTTTTCTTTTGCCTTGCTCATGCTCACAGCTTGTATTCCTCCTTCTTCATCTTTTCAAGCAGTTGCCTGCGGTATAGATCCGCATACATTCCGCCTTGGGCTACCAGCTCTTCGTGGTTGCCCTCCTCTATTATTCTTGATCCATTGACAACAATTATCTTGTCTGCATTCTGCAGCGTAGAAATACGGTGCGCAATAATTACATTCGTCTTACCGTGGCGCAGCGTTTTCAGATTTTCAAGTATCTTTTCTTCCGTATCGGTATCAACGGCAGAAAGCGCATCGTCCAGTATCAATATTTCAGGATCAAGTATCAGCGCACGCGCAATGGATATCCTTTGTTTCTGTCCGCCGGAAAGCGAAACGCCGCGTTCGCCAACCATAGTTTCATATCCATCGGGGAAATCAACTATGTTGTCGTGCACACATGCCATCTTCGCCGCCTGCTGAATTTCTTCAAATGACTTGGTATGGTCGCCAAACGCAATGTTGTTGCGTATGGTATCGGAAAACAGGAAGTTGTCCTGCATAACATAGCCGGTTGACGCCCTTAGCGTTTGCAGCGGTATTGTGTGTATCTCCCTGCCGCCGATATAAAGCATATCGTCGTCCGGATCTATTATCCTTAGCATAAGGTTCACAAGCGTGGTCTTGCCCGCGCCCGTGCGGCCCACTATGCCAAGCGTCTGCCCCTGCTCAATATGGAACGATATATCCTTCAGCACATCCCTATCCGTACCGGGATAGCGGAACGTAAGCTCGCGTGCCTCAATTTCGCCCTTAACGGGCTCAGTAGTGGCTATTTCAGGCAAAGCATCCTTTATATCGGATTCTGTATGTAAAACGCTCTCAACACGCTTCAGCGAGGCTGAGCCGCGCGTTACAACGTTTATTATCCTGCCTATGGATGCTATCGGCCATACAAGCATATTAAGATACTGCACGAACGCCGAAAAGTCGCCCACGGTTATGCGGCCGAGTATCGCTATATATCCGCCGTAGGCTATAGCTATTGCCATGGAGCAGCCAGCAATCATGTGCATAAACGGGAACATAAACGCCTGTACCTTCGCGTCCCTTATGTTAGCCGTGCGCGATTCGCTGTTGACAGCTTCAAACGCCGCTATTTCCTTCTCTTCCTGAACAAAGGCCTTTATCACCTTTATTCCGCTGAGCTTTTCCTGCACAAAATCGGAAACCTTGGCGAACACTTCCTGCCGTTTGGTAAAGCGCTTATGCATCTCTCGCCCGACAAACATGCTCACGAAAGCGACCATGCTGAGTGGTATAACCGTGACAAGGCTCAGCCTGAAGTCTATCTGGAATATCATCTTCAGCAGCGTGGTGACGCCGATGGTTATCATATCAAGACCCATCATTATCGTTGCCGCAAACGTCATGCGCACGGCCTCGATATCGTTGGTCATGTATGCCATTATCTCGCCCGCGTTATGCTCATGGAAATACGATACAGGCAGCGTGTTAAGATGGCTGAAAAGATCGTTTCGCATATCGCGCTCTATTTTTCTTGCAGCACCGAATATGCAGTATCTCCACCCTATCCTGCCCGCCAGAACCAATACGGCTATAACGGCCATCCTTATGATTGCAGACGTAAAGCCGGATTCATCAATGGTCGTGTACTTTATTCCGTCTATGACCTGGCCGACTATGCGGGGAACCTCCGTCTGCGCGCTGTCTATCACTATAAGTATAGCCATGCCGAGCAGATAGCTCCATTTGTACTTTTTGAAAAACCGGTGTGCGTACGGGCTGCGCAAAATATCCATTATGCCGGCCTTACGCGCTTTCTTTTGCTCCATTATTCTCTCCTTCACCTGTGAGTAGCATCGTATATTATATCGCATCTTAGCGAATAATTAAACAATTTAATTAGTTACTTAATTTTGACCAATCGTGTACAGACCTATGGAAAAATGTGCGATTTTATGATATTGTTTATTTTAGCATTTTAATGCTTTTAACGGAGGACATCCAATGGCAAAAACCGTATGGATAAGCGGCGCTTCTCGCGGGATAGGCAAAAGCGCGGTGCTGCATTTCGCCCGCGCAGGCTACAAGATAGCCGCGGGTTATCATGAAAACGATACCGCAATGCAAAGCCTTATGCAGCAGTTGGCCGAAATCGGCGCAATGGCCGTTCCCGTCAAGGGCGACATTGCCGACCCTGCCGCTGTGGAAAGCATGGCTGAATATATATGTTCAACGCTCGGTGGCATAGACGTATTGATTGCCAACGCAGGCGTTGCGCATTATTCAATGCTTGAGGATATGGCCTACAATGAATGGCGGCGCGTTATAGATACAGACCTTACCGGCGTATATAACATGATACATGCCTCCCTCCCGTCAATGCGCAACCGCGGCGGCGGAAGCATAATAAACGTATCCTCTGTTTGGGGTATATACGGCGGCTCCTGCGAAGCGGCGTATTCGGCGGCAAAGGCTGGCGTAATAGGCCTTACAAAGGCGCTTAGCCGCGAGCTCGGCCCATCCGGCATTCGCGTGAACTGCGTTGCCCCCGGCGTTATAGATACGGACATGATGGTTAAATTTGATGAAACCGATCGGCAGCAGCTTATAGACAGCACACCATTGGGAAGGCTCGGCACCGGGGACGACGTTGCAGGCGCAATGCTCTTTCTGGCATCGGACAGCGCATCGTTCATAACCGGGCAGGTGCTTGAAGTCGGCGGCGGTTTTCCATATTGATATTATCTTTAACGGAGGAACGATAGATGAAAACAAGATGGGGTGAAAAGCTTGACAAGGCAAATATGCTCAGCGAATATCCGCGCCCGCAGCTAAGGCGCGAAAGCTATATCAATCTGAACGGCGTGTGGCAGTACGCAATAACCCCTGCCGACACGATGCCCGAAGCCATGGACGGCGAAATAATCGTTCCTTTTTCGCCCGAATGTGAGCTTTCCGGCGTAAACCGCACAGTACATCCGAACGAGTCGCTTTGGTATACGCGGCATTTCGATATTCCATCCGGCTTTAACCATGGGCGCATACTGCTGCATTTCGGCGCGGTAGATCAAATAGCCACGGTATACATAAACGGTTGCGATGCAGGCAGCCACGTTGGCGGATACACCGCCTTCACCATTGATATAACGCCGTATATTCGTCAGGAAAACGTTATAAC
The DNA here is from genome assembly GCA_001940855.1 of Christensenellaceae bacterium Phil1. Classification (GTDB taxonomy): domain Bacteria; phylum Bacillota; class Clostridia; order Christensenellales; family CAG-138; genus Phil1. The sequence continues at coordinate 326,654 of MSGS01000031.1, forward strand.
CGTTAAGGTGCGCGATTTTTCGGACGCGTCATATCATTCCCGCGGCAAGCAGAAGGCAAAGCGCGGCGGAATATGGTATACCCCGCAGAGCGGAATATGGCAAACAGTATGGGTTGAAAGCGTAAGCGAAGAATATATCGAAGAACTGAGCATTACGCCGCTTTTTGACCAAAGTGCCGTGGAAATAACCGCTTTCAGCAATTATGCCGATTCGCAAAAGGAAACCGTTATCCGTGTGGGCGATGTTGTGGCCTATGGTACCGCCAATCAGCCTATACGCATGAGCATGTCTGGATTCCGCGCATGGAGCCCCGAATCGCCTTATCTTTACGATATGGACGTGCGCATGGGCGAGGACAGCGTAAAAAGCTATTTCGCCATGCGAAAATTCTCCGTAGACATAGACTCAAACGGCGCGCCGCGGCTGATGTTGAACAACAAGCCGTATTTTCATAACGGCGTATTGGATCAAGGCTATTGGCCTGATGGTTTATATACCGCGCCGAGCGACGAAGCCTTTATACACGACATTTTAACCATGAAGGCCTACGGCTACAATACTCTCAGGAAGCATATAAAGATCGAGCCTATGCGTTTCTACTACCATTGCGACAGGCTTGGTATGCTGGTTTGGCAGGATATGCCAAACGGAGGTGAGCTATACAAAACTGCCGTAGTATCCCTCCCTCTGCTCGGTATAGGTGAAATAAGCGACGGTGAGGCCAACTATGCGCGCTTCGGCAGGGCAAATGCAGAAGGCCGCGCGCAATATTATGCAGAACTTAAAGAGATGGTGCTTCAGCTTTATAATTGTCCATGCATAGCCATGTGGGTGCCTTTCAATGAAGGTTGGGGCCAGTTTGACGCGGCGAAAGCCTGCGACGTTATACTATCACTCGATGATACGCGCACGATCGACCACGCAAGCGGCTGGCATGACCAAGGCGCTGGCGATGTAAAAAGCCTGCATGTGTATTTCAAGCGGTTCGATTTTGCGCCGGATAAGCTTGCCCGCCCCGTTGTTCTGAGCGAATTCGGCGGCTTCAACCGCCGCATAAACGGCCACTGCTTTAACCGCAGGGATTTTGGCTACAAGCGCATGAAAACCGATGAAGCATTGTTTGAAGCGTTCAGCGCTCTTTACGAAAAAGAAATAGCCCCCGCTTACGCAAAAGGGCTATCCGCTGCCATTTACACGCAGCTGAGCGACGTTGAGGACGAGCTTAACGGGCTGTTGACATACGACAGGGCAATGGAAAAACTCCCGGGCGATAAAATACGCGAACTGTTCGAAGGATTATTTGCTCCCCTTGAGTAAACGTACCTCGCTTTCGGTAAAAAGCATCCGTACCGTACCGAGTTCATCGGTGCGGTATATTTCTGTTCCCAGCTTTTTAAGCCGCTGCATAGTTTCCCTATGCGGATGACCATAATCATTGTTTTTACCTAACGATATGACTACCGCCTTTGGCTGCACGGCGTCAAGAAATGCTTGTGAACTGGACGTTGACGATCCATGGTGGCCTATTTTCAGCACGTCCGCCTGCAGCAGCTCCTTTTCTGATGCTATCATCAATTCCTCCGCATAGCTTTCGGCATCACCCGTGAGCAGCAGCGATGTCTCGCCGTAGGTCACCTTTATAACAACGCTCATGTCGTTAAGGTTGTCCTGATAATCAGCGCCTTTTATGGGCGAAAGTACACGCACCTCAACGTCGCCATCCCAATTTATCGTGGTTTTTGCGCTGCCCCATATCACTTTGGTCTTTACCTTTTTCTTTTCAAGTGCGCTGAGCATGCGGTCGAATGAGCTTGTGGTGTTCACGGCATCCGGCATGTAAAATGTGCCTATGTCGTAATTATCTATCACTCTTTTCATGCTGCCCATATGATCGCTGTGCGGGTGGGTCATTACTACCACGTCCAGCTTAGTCACACCCTCTTCGCTAAGCACATTCTGTATGCTTTCAAATGAATCCGGCGTGCCGGCATCAACAAGCATGGTTTTCCCATTCGGTGAACGAAGGAATATGCTGTCGCCCTGGCCAACGTCTATAAATGCGGCATACACGCCGTCGGCACTCTCCGTTGCTACCGAATTTATAGCACCCAGCAAAAGTTCAGGCTTGAATATTAGTATAAGTGCCAGCACAACCGCGGACAAAATGGATATAAGCTTTGCCTTCCCGCTCTTTGGCACTTCTTCCCTTTCAGTTTCTTCTTTCTTTTCCTCAGGCGTTTTCTTATCCACTATCACCTTTTCAGTAGCCCTTGCCGTCACATTGGCGTTTTTTGTTTCGTTTGCCTTATTATGAGCTGTTTTCTTTTTCTGCATCGCCCGCTCCTTTCAAAATTAACATTTTTGTATTATACTTCACTCTCACCCCATATGGAAGTCATATGTTATGCCCTTGCTTGACAATGGCTGATATTTGCAGTAGAATTGCATTTGCGTGATTTTTGCGCATAATACGTCATATTTATTTATCAGCAATTATTCGGAGGTCGTTTTATGTCAAATGGTGAGCGGATCATGGATATCGCGCGCGCTATAACCGGGGAAGGTTCCTGCGACAGGCGCATCGATTCACTTGATCTAACCGAGATAATACTTGAGGTTGAAGATGAATTTGACCTTATAGTAGAGGACGAAGAGAGCATTCATACGCTGAATGATCTTATCAGCTGCGTGGATGCGCTTACCGCGTAAAGATTGGCGCGTAAGTTTTTTGCCGGGAGCATGCGTTCCCGGCATTATTACGGAAAGGAGCATTTTGAATGCAGGAGCTTAAACTCAAGCGCGTATACCGCCACTTTAAGGGCGATTACTATTTGGTAGAGGATACCGCACGGCACAGCGAAACAGGCGAAGAATACGTTATATACAGAAAGCTGTATGGGGACGGTTCGCTTTGGATAAGGCCGACAGCCATGTTTTTGGGCGAGGTCGATCATGAAAAATACCCCGACTGTGCGCAGAAATACCGTTTTGAATTACAGGATATAAAAAGCCGAGCCGGAAATTGAGCAAAAGCAAAGCCCCCGCTTATGGCAATATGCCAAATGCAGGGGCTTTTTATTTAGGCTTAAACCGGCTTATTGCAGCGCCGCTTTTATAGCTTCATGTATTGCCGATTCATGAATTAACGCCCGATTATGCGGCAATCAACCTTTGGGGGTTAATAATTTTTATCATGCGTTTACCTCCCCTGTTCCGCCTCCGCCTTTAGGCACTTATTGCAAAGCCCTTCAAAAACAACGCGGTGCCGAAGGTGCGTATATCCGGTCATTTCCGCTATGGTTAAATCTATATCTTCCCTGTAATCCAAGGGGACATCCTCAACCGTGCCGCACCGCATACATATAATATGATAATGGCTATCGGTTCGGCTGTCATACCTATCGGCACCCGGAACGCGCACATGGTATATCTTTTTATCGGCAGCCAAGCAACCCAGATTGCGATAGACCGTGCCGCGGCTGATCTTATCGTCTATTTTGCAGACATCCTCATATATTTGTTCGGCACACGGATGGTCGCGGTGCGCCTGCACGGCTTCCAGAACTATTTGCCGCTGCTTTGTTTCCCTGTGCCGCTTCGCCGCGCCGCCGTTAAATCGGTTCAAAATCGGCAACTCCGTGCTTGCATATGGGGCAAATATAGTCATCCGGAAGCGTGCTGCCTTCGTAGACATACCCGCATATCCTGCATATAAAGCCCGACTTCTTCTCCGGCTGCGGCTTGGGCTTGATATTGTTCTGATAGTAGGTATAGCTCACGGTTTCTTCATCGGACAGGAGCTTCCCCTCAACGGGCGTACACATGAACTGTATATGCGTGCCGAAATCAAGCTCTCGCTCAACCTCAAGCGAAAGATAGCCTACCGTATGCTTGGGAAGTATTATAAGGCCATTGGCGCTCCTTTCGGGGGAGCATCCTGCGAATTTATCGGTATCCTTGCCGCTTTGGTAACCAAAATGCTTGAATACCTCAAACGGCGTAGACTCGGACAGGCTGTTTATGTTAAGCTTGCCTGTTTTTTGAATCAGGCCGCAGGTGTAATTCTGCTTGCTTACAACAACCGCTATAAGCGGCGGCGTGCTTGTTACCTGCATTACGGTATTGACTATGCAGCCGTTATCCTTATCCCCATCCCTTGTGGTAAGCACATACAGGCCATAGCCTATCTGATAGAGTGATTTGGTATCAAATTCTTCGTTCGTTATATCATCGGCATTGTTCATATACATTTGTTCCTTTCCTGCCCTTAAAACGGGCATATGGTTTTTCCTATTAGGAAGTGTTCCTGACAGAAGTATATTTTATGCACAAAAGCATGTCAACATTTTATTGATAAATCAGTATAAATTATTTATCTAAACAGCGAAAGGCTGGCCTTGACCACGCGGCTTACAAAGCGTATGGTTTCATCCTTGCTGTATTTTTCATAACCTTCTACTACAACGTGCATCAAGCCATTGGATAAATGGGTATACAGCATTTCAAGCTCCGCTTCATCGGCCTTGGGCAGCACCCGCCTCCAGTAGGCAATGCTGTCCGCTTTAGCCAATGCTATCATGCGCATTAAAACCGTTGAGCTTGTGTTCCCAAGAATAAGCACCTGACAGGCCTCCCTATTCTGATCCACCATATCGTATATAGCCTCTATCAGCGCCGTTACGTCAAAGGAGTTGACATAGCGAAGGGACTTTTCAAATGCGCCTATAAGCTCGTTCTCAATGCTTTCCATAAGTGCAAAGCAATCGCTGTAATGTGCATAGAAGGTGGCGCGGTTAAGCTGCGCAAGCGCGCAGACCTCCTTGACCGTAATTTTATTGACCGGCTTTTCCTTCAAAAGCGTTAAAAAAGACTGCTTGAGTACCATCTGCGTATAGCGTTTCCTTGCATCCATCTTTTCCATCAAAAAGCCCTCCAAAAAAGTTTACAATGTTAGGCAACATTTGGTTCGGCTGTGTCGCTTTACTTACAGCCATGCCGCGAGTGCCGATTGTATCCGTTCATTATGTAAAGTATACTGTACTTGTGAAAGATAAGCAACAGTCGTGCGCTTATTTTGAGAGGAGGATTTCAATATGTACGATAGATATATTATAACAGGAGCTACCGGATTCTTAGGCAGAGCAGTTGCGGAGGAATTGGTACGCCGCGGTGCGCAGGTATATGCGCTGGTGCTGGATAACGACCCTTATAAGGCTTTGCTGCCCAAGGAGGTAAAAGCCGTAACGGGCGACGTATGCACGGAAAGCACGCTTGCAAGCCTGTTTGAGGATGCAGACAGCCGCACATGCGTTATCCACTGCGCGGGAATAGTTTCCGTTGCGTCAAGGCCAGGAGCTACGATTTATCAGGTCAACGTTGGCGGAACGCGGAACATAATTCGGCAATGCACGGAGCATGGCGTAGGAAGGCTGATTTATATAAGCTCCGTTCATGCCATACCGGAAAAGCCGTTTGGCCGCGTTATGACGGAGGACTGCATATTATCCCCCGGGCTTGTGGACGGCGAATACGCCAAGAGCAAAGCATCGGCAACGGATCTGATATTCGACGCCGCGCAGCATGGGCTAAGCGCAAGCGTTGTGTTCCCATCGGGCATAATTGGGCCGGGCGATGTTCAATGCGGAAGCTTCACGGCCATGGCAAAAACATTCCTTGCCGGAAAGCTGCCCATTGCCGTTCACGGCGGATATGACTTTGTTGATGTACGGGATGTAGCGAACGGCATTTTGGCCTGCGCAGAAAGCGGAGAATCCGGTAAGGGCTATATCCTTTCGGGGCACTATGCTACAATCCGCAAAATGCTCAGGCTGCTGGGGGAAACGGCAAATGTCGGGTATCGCCCGCTCTGCCTGCCGCTTTGGCTTGCAAAGCTTGCCGCGCCATATTATGAAAAGCATTGCCTTAAGGGTAAAAAGCCGCTGTTCTTCACGCCGTATTCCATTGCCGTTCTTGCGTCAAACGGGCATTTCAGCCACGCGGCTGCATCGGAATGCTTTGCGTATCAGCCGCGCCCAATGGAAGAAACATTGCGGGATATGGCAAGCTGGCTTTTGAAGCGGGAATAAGCGGCTGCTTTCAAAATTATTCACTCAAATAATAGGCTTTGCCGGAAAGGAGTACAACATGAAACGGATAATCACCATTGGCCGCGAATTCGGCAGCGGCGGACGCGAGCTTGGCCGCAGGATAGCCGAAAAGCTGCAAATTGCCTACTTTGATCAGGAGATAATTACAGAAATTGCAAAAAGAACCGCGATGTCAGAAGAATATGTGCGCCAAATTGAGGAAATGCGCCCCACAATGAGCTTTCCCATTCAAATAGGGCACAGCTTTTATATGACGTCGGATGCCATGTTCTATCCAGATCTTTCAATCTATACCAAGCAGCACGACCTGCTCCGTGAGTTTGCCATGAAATCCGACTGCGTGATAGTGGGACGCTGTGCGGACTATGTACTTAAGGATCTAAACCCAATCCGCATTTTTGCATATGCGGATATGCCGAGCAAAATTAAGCGATGCATGGAGCGACGTCCCGAGGGCGAAAGCCTAAACGAGGCGCAGATGAAGAAAAGCATTGAAAAAATAGACCGAAGCCGCGCAAAATATTATTCCTTCTTCAGCGGGCAGAAATGGGGTGCGCGGGAAAACTACGACCTGCTTATAAACACATCCGGAGCAGACATCAAGGCGTTATCCTCCGCCTTTTGCCGCTATATTGATACGGCGACAGCATAAAACCCCTTTAGACAACAACAGCGCACCCAACCGTTTTACAGATTGGGTGCGCTGTTTTCATGCTTTATTATAGTTTCATTCTTCAAACAGATACAATAGATATCCGTAGCCTTCGGCTTCCATCCTTTCATAAGGGACGAAGCGGAGGGCCGCGCTGTTTATGCAGTACCGCACGCCGTTGGGAGATTCCGAATCGCCTGTAAACACATGGCCAAGGTGTGAATCCCCGGCGCGGCTGCGAACCTCCGTGCGGCGCATACCGTGGCTCAGATCCTCTTTTTCCACCACAGCGGGGCCCTCGATAGGCTTTGTAAAGGCCGGCCAGCCGCAGCCGCTCTCAAACTTATCCGTGGAGGAAAAGAGCGGCTCGCCGGTGACGACATCCACATAGATACCCTTTTCAAACTTATCCCAGAACTCGCCCGTGAAGGCGCGCTCCGTGCCGCTCTCCTGCGTAACACGGTACTGCTCCGCCGTCAGCTTGTCCCGGATGGACTCCGCCGCGGGTTTCTGATAGTCGCCCGGATCGATGCGCAGCCGGGAAAACAGCTCCATCTCCGCGCGCGGGATGTGACAGTAGCCGTTCGGGTTCTTTTCGAGGTAGTTCTGGTGGTACTCCTCGGCAGGATAATAGTTCTTGAGCGGGCCGATCTCCACGAAGAACTTTTCAATGCGTCCCCGCTCGATCTCCGCGATGCGCTCCACCGTTTCCTTCGCGCTTTCGTTGGTGTAATAGACACCGGTCTGATACTGGCTGCCACGGTCGTTGCCCTGCCGGTTCTCCACCGTGGGGTCGATCACATAGAAGTAGGCCAGCAGCAGCGCGTCGAGACTTACCTGTCCGGGGTCATACTCCACCCGCACGGTCTCCCGAAAGCCGGTCTCGCCCTTGCAGACGGTCTTGTAATCGGCGTACGCCTCGCAGCTGCCGTTGGCGTAGCCGCTCTCGGCGTTGATGACGCCGGGGATGGACTGCATCAGCTGTTCCATTCCCCAAAAGCAGCCGCCCGCCAGATATATGACATTTTCCGTGGTATCCATATACATGCTTCCTTCACCGGACATATCAGAGGGCTGTCCGGTCATTTCCTTCTCGTCCGTTTCCTGCGGCATATTATTTCGCCGTGCGGCGCAGCCGCCAAGCAGCAGTACCGCGGCTAAAAGAAGCGGCAATACTCTCCGATACATGGTGTATCCCTCCTTTCTGAGAAGATAAATTCGTTTGTCAGCCCATATCGGCGGCAAGAGCCTGGTCGATGAGCTTTTGCAGCGTCTCCGCCTGCTTCTTTTCCGTGATGGCGCCTACGATGGGGTCACCCACGATATTGCCGTTGCGGTCAACCACATAGGTGGTGGGGTAGGCAAAAATGTTTGTAGTGAACTTTCCCGCCTCGCCGTCGGAAGCGAAATACACATTCTGGTAGGTCACGCCCTTCTTGGCCAGTACATCTTTTGCTTCGGAAATTGCCGCTTCATCGCCATCCAATGTGAAGGTGTTGACACCGATGAGTGCGCCGCCCTTCTTCGCAAGCTCCTTGTTCAGTGCATCCAGCTCGGCAAGCTCGCCCACGCAGGGGCCGCAGGTGGTGAACCAGAAGTTTACAACGGTAACGGCATTGCCGGAGAAAAGCTCATCGCTCTTTACATCATTCCCGTCAAGGTCTTTTCCTTCAAAGGCGGGGAACTTCTGCATACTGCCGTCGTCGGGAACCATGCTCATGCCGCCATCTGTAGGCATGTTGATATCGCCGTCAACCGACTCTTGAATGATATTGGGATATTTTTCTTCAAGCATGGTCAGCTTGTTTTCAATATCGCGTATCTTTTCCGCCTCGCCTTGGAGCAGCTTCAGCTCGTCCGCCGTAAACTGATCCTTTGCGGTTTCAATGGTCTTAAGCAGGAAATCGCCATAGTTTTTGCCGTCCTCCTGCATGGTCATGCCCTTGTCGGCCGCCATGAAAACCTTTTCCCAAAGCGCTGTGTTCTCCGAGAGAATGGCATTTTCCTGCGCCATCAGGTCCTTATGCATGGCAACCGCTTCCTCGGCATTCTTCGGTTCGCTGCTCATTCCGTCCATTTTGTCTCCGCCCTTTGTGCCGCAGGCTGCCAGAGAGAGCACCATCAGTGCAGTAAGCAGCAGCGCCAGAATTCTGCCGGCAGTATTCGTCCTATTCATCTTCATTCGTTTTATTCCTCCTTGTTATTGTTGTTTGTCTGCGGCGTTTCTGCCGCAATGGATTTATCTTTACCGTCACCAAACCCGTAGCGGAAACGCACGGCATTTGTCGGACAGGCGCGGACACACATCCCGCAGCGGATGCATTCTGTGTGGTTTGGCGTTTTTGTCACGTCCACATCCATTTTGCAGGCTTTGGCGCATTTCCCACAGGAGACGCACTTGTTTTTATCCACCTTCATTTGGAAGAGGGACACCCGGTTGAACAGCGCGTAGAACGCGCCAAGCGGGCAGAGCCACTTGCAGAAGGGACGGTAGAATACCACGCTCAGCACTACCACCGCCAGCAGAACGCCGAACTTCCATGTAAAAAGAGTGCCGAGCGCCGCCCTGATACCCGAATTTGCAACGGAGAGCGGAATAGCGCCTTCCAGCACACCCTGCGGACAGAGGTATTTACAGAAGAACGGATCGCCCATACCCACATCGTTCACAAGGAACGCCGGCAGCAGGAAAACCATCACCAGCAGGACAGCGTATTTCAGGTATGTCAGCGGCTTCAGCTTTTTTGTGGAAAGCTTTTTTGTGGGTATCTTATGCAGCAATTCCTGAAGCCATCCGAACGGACACAGGAAGCCGCATATGAAGCGCCCAAGCAGCACGCCCAGCAGAATGAGGAAGCCTGTGATATAATAAGAGAAGCTGAACTTGGACGAGCCCACCACTGCCTGAAACGCCCCGATGGGACAAGCGCCCGACGCCGCCGGACAGGAATAGCAATTCAACCCCGGCACACATACGCTTTTACCTTGGCCCTGATAAAGCCCGCCCTTTAGAAAGTTCGGCAGGTGGATATTGGTCAGCAGAGTTGCGCCGGCCTGTATCCAACCCCGAAAGCGGGACATAAACTGCGATACGCCCGAAAACTTCTTACCCAATGCCAACACACTCCAAACATAACTTAATGGCTTTGCTCAGCACCGTTGCCGCCTCGCCGCGCCAAACGCCGAAGCACAGCATGGCAATTCCGGCAATCAGCAGCACAATTTGCGCCGCCGCCTTTTTACCATGGCTCAAATTTCATCACCCTTTCCGTTTTTCTGCCTTTATCATAGCGCCAAGGAGTTAAATTCCATGTTAAGAACGAAAACTTAACGCAAACCTTATCTGTTTTTGCTATAATGAAAGCAACACAAAAACGAAGAAATAAAAAGGAGGGCTCTCATGCACCTTTTAGTAATTGAAGATGAACGCGCCCTGTGCGAAACCATTGTACGCAGCCTGCGGCGCTTGGCATACAGCGTGGATTATTGCTATGACGGAGAAAAGGCATTGGAGCTGCTAAGCGTGGAGCGGTATGATTTGGTGCTTCTTGATCTGAATCTGCCGGGCAAGGACGGCATGACCGTACTGCGCACACTGCGGCAGACTGACCGGGAAACGCGGGTGCTGATCCTCTCCGCCCGCGGCGAGGTTGAAGATAAGGTAGAAGGGCTTGACGCGGGAGCAAACGATTATCTGGCAAAGCCCTTCCACTTGGCCGAGTTGGAGGCCCGCATCCGCAGCCTGACATTGCGGCAGTTCACCCAGCAGGATGTGCTGCTAAGCTGCGGAGGCCTGACCTTTGACACCCGCTCCCGTACCGCCACCGTCAACGGGCAGACACTGACGCTCACCCGGAAGGAAACGGGAATCCTGGAATACCTGATGGTGCATCAGGGGCGGCCGGTAAGTCAGGAGGAGCTGATGGATCATGTTTGGGACAATAGCGTGGACAGTTTCAGCAATTCCATTCGCGTCCACATCTCCGCCCTGCGCAAAAAACTCCGCGCCGTGCTGGGCTATGACCCCATCCGCAACCGCATCGGCGAGGGCTATCTGATGGGAGGCGAGGAGGAATGAAGCGGCTTTCCCTGCAGTGGCGCATCACGTTGATGACGGTTCTGCTGATAGGCGCCGCCTGCGTTTCAATGAAGCTGCTCATCTGCTCCTCCGGCGTTCATTATATGGACTCGATCGGCAACTCAATTCAGGGATATACCTCAGGCGGCGAACCCGCTTTTTTCGACCCCGAAGCGGCAGGCGTTACCGACGACCTCACAATAGTCATACACGGGGCGCAGGAGGATTTCTGCATGACCAACTGGTATATTACGGCGGCGGTGACGGTATTGAGCGGCATACTTGCCTATTTCGTCAGCGGACGCGCCCTCAAGCCCCTTCGCAGCTTTGCCTCGCAGGTGGAGCAGGTGCAGCTGAACAATTTGGCGGATATGAAGATAAACGAAGATGTGCTGCCTGAATTCAAGCAGTTAAGCCAATCCTTCAACAGGATGCTGGAGCGGCTGAACAACGCCTTTGCCGCCCAGCGGCAGTTCACCGGCAACGCCGCCCACGAGTTGCGCACGCCGCTGGCGCTGATGCAGGCGCAGCTGGAGCTGTTTTCCGCGGAGCATCCCGATGTGCGGCCGGAGACGGCGGAGTTTCTCACGCTTTTGCGCGAGCAGACGGAGCGGCTGACGCAGATGACCAAGACGCTGCTGGAGATGAGCAATCTGCGGCAGGTGGCGCGGAACGAGCATCTTCAGCTCGCCCCCATGGTCGAGGAGATCTTCACAGATCTCGCGCCGCTGGCGGAGAAGCGAAGCATCACGCTGGAAGCGGAGGGCGACGCCGCCCTCACCGGCAGCGACGCGCTGATCTACCGCCTACTCTTTAATTTGACGGAGAACGCCGTCAAATACAACCGCCCCGGCGGCTCGGTACGGGTTTCTGTCACTCAGGAGTTGGAAAAGCTCCTGCTCCGCGTCTCCGACACCGGCTGCGGCATCCCGGAGGTGTATCAGCGCAGTATCTTCCAGCCCTTCTTCCGGGTGGACAAGTCTCGCAGCCGGGAATACGGTGGCGCAGGACTGGGGCTCTCACTGGTATGGGAGATCGCCGACCTCCACGGCGGCTCCGTTTGGGTGGAGAAAAGTTCGGAGAAGGGCACTACCATTGCGGTGGAACTGCCTACTCAATAAAGCCTTCAAGCTGCCGAATAGCCGCCCGCCGTTCTGCGCACCTTATGCTTAGCGCATTTAGCTTAAACAATGGCTATGATTCATCAGATGCATTGACGCTGTGCGTCCGTGCGTGATATGCTTATTGAGAATTTGGGGCGCATAGGAGGAAAATATATGTGTACTGCCGCAACATATAAAACAAAGGATTTCTATTTTGGGAGAACGCTTGATTATGAGATTTCATACGGAGACAAAATAGTTATTACGCCAAGAAACTATGTATTCAACCTGCGCTGCGGCGATAAACTGCAAAGCCATTACGCCATGATTGGTATGGCATGCGTTATGCAGGATTATCCATTGTATTATGATGCGGTAAACGAAAAGGGCCTTGGGATTGCGGGGCTTAATTTCGTTGGGAATGCGCATTACAATAAGCCCGTAAACGGGATGGACAACATTGCGCAGTTTGAGCTGATACCATGGATACTCGGAAAATGCGCCACAGTAAAGGAGGCGCGCGCGCTTTTGGAGCGGCTAAACCTTATCGATACGCCGTTTGCGGAAAACCTGCCCGTTGCGCAGCTTCATTGGATAATTGCGGATAAAACCGAGTGCATTACCGTTGAATCGTTAAAAGACGGTCTGAAGGTTTATGATAATCCGGTGGGCGTGCTTACCAACAATCCGCCCTTTAATTATCAAATGTTCAACCTTAACAATTATATGCACCTTGCGGTTGAAAACAGGGAGAATACATTCTCAACTGAACTTGCGCTGAACCAATACAGCCGCGGAATGGGCGCAATGGGGCTTCCCGGGGATTTGTCCTCGCAGTCCAGATTTGTTCGCGTAGCTTTTGTTAAAATGAATTCCCTTTCACCCGATTCGGAATTGGGAAGCGTAAGCCAGTTTTTCCATATACTCGGCAGCGTGGATCAGCAGCGGGGCTGCTGCAAGCTGGGCGCTGATAAGTATGAAATAACCCTATACACCTCCTGCTGCAATACGGACAAGGGTATATATTATTACAACACCTACGAAAACCACCAAATAAGCGGGGTGGATATGCATAAGGAGGATTTGGACGGAGAAAAGCTTATCTCATATATGCCTATAACAGGCGAGCAGATTAGTATGCAGAACTGACCATGTGAATAAACTTTGACCGGACTAAGCATAAAGAAATAAATGACTGCAAGGCAAAGCACCGGGCAGTCATTCTTTATGTGGATATATTCTGATTTTAAGGGCGGTTTAAGCTCCGCCTTTTGCTTTCGGGTATTGTCTCCCCCATCGCGTTCGGATTAGGGAAAAATCACCGCAAAAGCTTATGCTTTTTCAAAGCTGTCCTTACCCACGCCGCACATGGGGCATTCAAAGCTCTCGGGAACCTCGCTCCACGGCGTACCGGGCGCTATGCCTCCTTCGGGGTAGCCGGCACTTTCATCGTATTCCCAACCGCAAACGCTGCATACATACTTCATGGCAATTCTTCCTTTCTGATTTTTGATTCCTTCCGCCTTGCAGCGGTGAGGTTTATTGTTTATTATACCAAACTATGACTAAATAAAAACGCAGAATTGATTTACGGTGAAGTTATTCTTCCTTCAACCTTCCGTCGATTGTTACCGTTACTACCTGCCATGGTATAAACTTGCCGCTGTTCTTCAATGCCGTTATTGCCGCATGCTCAAGCCCTCCGCAGCAGGGGACTTCCATACGCACGACCGTTACGCCTTTAATATCGTTATTGCGGATTATCTCCGTCAGCTTTTCGGAATAGTCCACGCCGTCCAGCTTGGGACAGCCCACAAGCGTTATGTGCCCGCGTATGAAACGTTCATGGAACGCAGCATAGGCATATGCCGTGCAGTCGGCGGCAATCAGTAGCTTCGCTCCGCTGAAATAAGGGGCGTTAACCGGTACAAGCTTTATCTGCACAGGCCATTGCGAAAGCCTGCTTACCTGTTCGATATGCGGCAAATCCGCGCCATCTTCTCCCCTATGCTCGATTTTTCTTGAATGGCTTCCCGGGCATCCGCAGGGTAGCGTCATTCCCTCCTTCTGCATTTTGCGCTGCTTGGCCTCCATCACGGCCTTCTCGTCATATGCCGCCGCTTCGCGTTCTACAAACGTTATGCCTCCCGTGGGGCAGGCCGGAAGGCAATCGCCCAATCCGTCGCAATAATCGTCCCGCATCAGCTCCGCCTTGCCGTTTACCATGGCTATGGCTCCCTCATGGCAAGCCTCGGCGCAAGCCCCGCAGCCATTGCATTTTTCCTTGTCGATTTGAATTATTTTGCGTACCATTTTATTATCCTCCTTGCTGTGCTTATTGACTTTACGGGTATATTTTACTATCATAATTCATGAAAAACCGTTGTTATACCAACGCAAAGGAGAAAATATGCGCATTAACTTAGCAAACACGCGGCTTTTTCGCGGAATGGAGCCGACTGATATAGACGGTATGCTCGGCTGCCTGCATGCGAAAGCGCGAACCTATAAAAAGGGCGATATCATTTTTGTGGAGGGTGCGCCCGCGGAGCAGATAGGTGTGGTGCTTTCCGGCAGGGTTATTATAGAATTGGGGGATGTGTGGGGCAACAACAGCGTGCTTAGCAGCATTGACCCCGGCGGAGTATTTGCGGAGGCGTATGCCTGCGTGCCCGGTGAGCCGCTTATGGTCAACGTTACCGCTGCTGAGGATACAGAAGCGCTTCTGCTGAACACAGGGCGGGTAATGAACCCATGCTCAAACGTTTGCCCGTATCATATGCAGCTTGTGCGGAACTTGCTTACGTTGTGCGCGGAAAAGAATTTGCAGCTTTCCCGCCGCATATTGCACACCGCCCCGAAATCGATCCGCAAACGGCTGCTGTCCTATTTTTCCGAATGCATAAAGCGCACGGGCAGTTATTCGTTTGATATTCCGTATAACCGTCAGCAGCTTGCGGATTATCTAAGCGTGGAGCGCAGCGCGCTGAGCAACGAGCTTTCCCTAATGCAGCGGGACGGACTTATACACTATGATAAAAATCACTTCGTCATTATGGAGTGCGGCAAGGAGCGGTAATTAAAGCTAAAACAGCAGCACGGAGCATTTCGCCC
This sequence comes from Christensenellaceae bacterium Phil1, assembly GCA_001940855.1. Lineage (GTDB taxonomy): Bacteria > Bacillota > Clostridia > Christensenellales > CAG-138 > Phil1. The sequence goes on from MSGS01000031.1 coordinate 341,709, forward strand.
TGCATTGCTGTGCTTTACGGTGTTATGAATCGGTATTATTGGGTAATCTGCTCCAAAAAAGCCCTTATTTGAGCCACTCCTGCATATATAACGGGTGCTTCGCCCCGCGCCACAAGCGACGGAGCCTGCGTCAGCCTAAGCGCTTTAGCTTCGTTGATATACTGCTGCACATCGCGCTCCTCAAACGGTATTCCCGCCTGTTCCAGCAGCGGCTTAATGCTGATGCAGTTCGGACAGGTCGCGGTGGTATATAGATAATACCCTTCGGCAGGCTTTGCTTCTGCCTTTTCTTTCTGTGCTTTGGGGCAAACCGTCTGCGCATCGCCCACGGTATATGTCTTTCTATCCAGATATTCCTGGCTTTTGCCGTCGTTCCAGTTCTGCACGGGGCGGTAATATCCGGTTATGCGGCTGTAAACCTCCGTGGCTTTTCCGCAAATGGGGCATAGCTTTTGCTCCCCCTTCAAATAGCCATGCTCCGTGCATACGGAATATGTGGGCGACAGCGTATAATACGGCAGCTCATAATTTTCCGCAATTTTGCGCACCAGCGCGGCGGCGGACTGCCAGCTCGGCAGCTTTTCACCAAGGAATGTATGGAATACCGTGCCGCTTGTATAGAGCGTTTGTAGCTTATCCTGCACATCCAGCGCGCTGAAAACATCCTCCGTATAGCCCACGGGCAAGTGGCTGGAATTGGTGTAATACGGCGTTCCGTTCTCGTTAGCGGTGATTATATCGGGATAGCGCGCCTTATCGTGCTTTGCAAGGCGATAAGCGGTGGATTCCGCCGGTGTCGCTTCCAGATTATAAAGATCTCCGTACTGCTCCTGATAGTCGCTCAAACGCTCACGCATATGCTTTAGCACGCGCACGGCGAAGTTCTGCGTCTCCTCATGCGTTAAATCCTTGCGGAGCCAGCCGGCGTTAAGCCCCGCTTCATTCATACCCACAAGACCTATCGTGGAAAAATGATTGCCGAAGCTGCCGAGATACCGCTTTGTATACGGATACAGCCCCTCAGCCAGCAGTTTTTCAATGGTTGTGCGCTTTATCTTCAAACTGCGGGCAGAAATATCCATCATCCTATCCAGCCGCGCGAAAAAGTCCGCCTCATCCTTGGCAAGATACGCTATGCGGGGCAGATTTATAGTCACGACGCCCACGGAGCCCGTGGATTCTCCGCTGCCAAAAAAGCCGCCGCTTTTCTTACGCAATTCCCTAAGGTCCAGCCGCAAACGGCAGCACATGCTGCGCACGTCGCTCGGCTCCATATCGGAATTGATGTAATTGGAAAAATACGGCGTGCCGTATTTGGCGGTCATTTCAAAAAGCAAGCGGTTGTTTTCCGTTTCGCTCCAGTCAAAATCCTTTGTTATAGAATACGTCGGGATTGGATATTGGAAGCCGCGCCCGTTTGCGTCACCTTCTATCATAACCTCGATAAACGCTTTGTTTATCATATCCATCTCCGCCTTGCAGTCCCCATAGGTAAAGTCCATGGGCTTGCCGCCCACTATGCAGAGCTTATCGGCAAGGTCGGCAGGTACGGTCCAATCCAGCGTAATGTTGGAAAACGGCGCTTGGGTTCCCCATCGGCTTGGTGTGTTGACGCCGAACACAAAGCTTTCTATGCAATGCTTGACTTCATTGTAGCTTAGCTTATCCGCGCGCACAAACGGCGCAAGATACGTATCGAAGCTTGAAAACGCCTGCGCGCCCGCCCACTCGTTCTGCATTATGCCAAGGAAGTTGACCATCTGGTTGCACAGCGTTGCCAAATGCTTTGCAGGTGCGCTTGTGATTTTTCCGGTCACGCCGCCAAGCCCTTCCTGAATAAGCTGTCTTAGGCTCCATCCGGCGCAATAGCCCGTCAGCATTGAAAGATCGTGCAGATGAATGTCCGCATTGCGATGAGCGTCGCCTATTTCTTCATCATAGATTTCGCTGAGCCAATAGTTGGCGGTAATGGCGCCTGAATTGGACAGTATCAACCCGCCCACGGAATAGGTGACGGTGGAATTCTCCTTCACCCGCCAGTCCGATACGCGCAAATAGCCGTCCACCAGCTTTTTGTAGTCCAGCACGGTGGAGCGCATCTCCCTCAGCTTTTCCCTGTTTTTACGGTAGAGTATATAGGATTTTGCAACGGCCGCGTAGCCTGCGCGCTGCAATACGGCCTCCACGCTGTCCTGAATATCCTCCACTCCTATTTCGTTGTTCTTTACCTTTCCTGCATAATCCGCCGTAACCTGCAACGCAAGCAGATTTATAATATCCGCATTGTAGGGGATTTTCGTTGCGTCAAACGCCTTCATTATGGCGTTGGCTATTCGGGTCAGGTCGAATTCCGCCTTTCTCCCGTCCCTTTTGATTACCTGATACATGTTTTACGCTCCTTAAATGCCTCTAAGCTCTGTGTTGGGAATATATGGCAGCACGGCTTGACGCAGCCTGACCAATTCCTCCCGTGTATGCGCCTGCACGCCGCCCGCTACCAAGTCGCCCGAATCCGCAAACGGTTGGATAAAATAGCGTTTTGCCCCGCGGAGCATACGCCCTATCTCCCCCATCTCCTTCTCCGTATGCAGCGGCTTGCAGACCGTTGTCCTAAACTCATACTCCGCCGTGCCGTTAAGCAGCAGCGCGGCGCTCTCCCGAACGCTGTCAATAACGTCCGCGCCCCCGCAGGTTATGGCATAGCGCGAAGGGCCGTTCTTTATATCCATCGCCACATAGTCAAGAAGGCCGTCCGAAAGCAGTTCCTTGAGCATATCCGGATTTGTGCCGTTGGTATCCAGCTTTACAGCATAGCCAAGGCTGCGTATGTCCGAAATGAACTCCGGCAGTTCCTGCCAAAGCGTCGGCTCGCCGCCCGTGATGCATACCCCGTCCAGCTTCCCCCTCCGCTGCTCTAAAAAGCCGAGTATCTCATCAGCGGATATCTCCTGCCCGTCCATACTCTCCGGCAACACTAAGCCGGGGTTATGGCAATACGGACAGCGAAGATTGCATCCGATAAGGAACACTGTGCATGCAACCTTGCCGGGATAATCCAGCAGCGTAAGCTTTTGCAGCCCGCCAATGCGCATGGCAATGCCCCTCCTTTCCGAACATATATGACGCTATATAGTAAGTATACCCGATATTGTGGTGGGTGTCAATCCAAAAACACCATATATTGGCAAAGTGTTGTCAAGCATGTAGTTGCGCATTTATTGAAGCCAAATAAGCCGTATCTAACAAAATGTCAAGCTTAATGAATTTCAGCATATAAAAACGGCATAGCCGCGTTAAACGACTATGCCAAATTTTTAAGGATTGAATCCCTTAGCATGAACCGCCCTGTCGGGCAGGCTCATTTTTCAGGTCAACCTTATATTATTTGTCAATCGTGCAGTGCATGAAGTACTTGTAGCCGAGCGGGTTGGAGAAGAACCCGTGTACGCTGTCATCCAGCATGTAGATATCCGTGTAGAAGTACAGCGGGACGATACAGCCGGTGCTCATCAGCAGATCCTCAGCCTCATGCATGAGCTTATAGCGGATTTCATTGTCCGTGCAGGTCTTGATGGCGGAAATCAGCACGTCATAGGTCTGCGCCCAAGTGCCGTTCTCAACCTTGGTATCATAGCCATAGGGGGTCAGGTCCATGCTGTAGATAGCTATGTTTTCATTGTCGCCCCTGCCGAACTGAACGTCGTTGTTACCGGAATTGGAGATCCACATATCCAGGAAGCAGATAGGATCGTTATAGTCCGCTATCCAACCGTTACGGGCTATGGAGTAATCGCCGTTCTTACGGGTGTTAAGGAACGTGTTCCACTCCTGGTTTTCAAGGTTCATCGTTATACCGACGGTTGCAAGCACACTCTGGAGATACTCGCCAATGGCCTTGTGGCCCTCGCTTGTGTTGTAGAGGTAAGTCAGCGTCGGGAAGTCGGTGAACTTCTGTGTGGCTTCATCGAAGGCATAATACTTCTTCAGCGTCTCTATCGCGCTGCTGAAGTTGGACTCAAATGCTTCCTTGGAAACATTGTAGTAGCCGTCAAAGCCATCGTTATGGCCGGCAGTCTGATAGAACTGCGAACCGTCCGGATTGGTCATGCCCATTGCAACGAAGGAGGACGCGGGAACCTGACCGGCCTGGCCTATTTCTTCAACGACATAGTTACGGTCGAACAGGAGGCCTATCGCGCTGCGGATTTCAGCCCTCGCCTGCTCGGCTTCATTGCCGGTAAGGTTGGAGGATGCGGGCAGTATCTCCTCATTGATGTTCCAGCATACATAGTAGGTACCGATCTGGCCGACTACGTAGAACTCGGTGGGATACTTTTCCTTCAGGTTAGCAATTTCATTGGTCGGTACATCGTCAATGAGCGCCCAGCTGCCGTTTTCAAAGTTGGTCAGCATGTTGTTGGCATCATCTGAGAGATAGAACTCTATCCTATCCATGGTGACAAGGGAAGCGTCAAAGAAATCGGGGTTCTTATCAAGCACGATAACGCTGTTGTGTACCCAATCGGTCATCTTATAGGCGCCGTTGCCGATATAGGTGGAAGCATCGGTTGCCCAAGCTTCGTTGGAAACAACATCCTCCCTGACGGGGAAGAACGTCGGGAACGCAAGCAGCTCGTTCCAATAGGCGACGGTGTTGGTCAAGGTGACCTCAAAGGTCCTGTCATCGGGCGCGGAGATGGCCAGATCGTTCGGATAGCCCTTTACGACCTCAAACATGTAGCCGTAGTCGGCGCCAAGCTCTGCGGGATGTGATTATAACGGGCGCCTTTGCGCCAACGATAAGGCTGGCGGTGCTTGCGCCTGCAAGTATTACTAAGGCTTTATAAAGCGCGTTTCCGGTTTCGATATTGGGCATAAGCAGCACGTCCGCATGGCCTGCATTCGGGTCTGTAATGCCCTTGCGCTTTGCAGCTTCAACGCTTATGGCATTATCCAACGCCAAGGGGCCTATTACCGTGCAGCCAGTAATTTCTCCCGATTTAGCCGCATCAACAAGCGCTGCGGCGTCAACCGTTGCGGGCATTTTGGGGTTGACCTTTTCGATTGCGCAAAGGCAGGCGACAACGGGATTTTCCGCGCCGATTGCGTTTGCAACCTTTACGGCGTTGCGTATTATCTCCTTCTTTGCTTCAAGGTCCGGAGCTATGCTCATTGCAGCATCTGTCACCAGCAAAAGCCTATCAAAGCCTGGTACTTCAAACAGCGCCACATGGGATAAAAGCTTTGCATCACGAAGGCCGATATCCTTATCAAGAACCGCTTTTAATATAATTGCGGTATCAACAATGCCCTTCATCACGGCATCCGCTTCACCGTTTTTAACAAGCGAAACGGCGGTACGGCAGGCCTCTACCTTATCCGGAACATCTATGATGCGGTAATTGGAAGGGTCTATGCCGCTTTCGGCCGCAACACGGCGTATCTGTGCTTCATCGCCTATTAAAATTGCATCCGCAATATTGGAGCTGCGCGCATTTTCAACGGCAAGCAGCACTTGATCATCCTGCGCACAGGCAACCGCAAGGCATTGTTTGGCACGCGCTTTCGCCGCATCGCAGAGCGTTTCCATAGATCTTATCATTTGAAATTCTCCTTAAACAAGCAAATATCAGCATTGTAATATTTCCCATTTATATAATATCTCATTGCACAATAAAAGTCAATGTTTTTTAACTAAAAACTGTAAGCCGCGTTGCCCGTATGCCAATCAAAAAAAACAAACACAGTAACATTTTTATTTAATAAAAAATGCAGAATTGCCGATCATAACGTTACTAAAGCAATAAAAATGCTAAAATAGCGCCCGTTTTAATATGCCTGCTTTATAATATCGCGCGGAAGCGGAAGTATTTGGGCTTAGCTTACAAATCGTTTACAATCCGTTGAATATCCGTTTACCTGTCATCTGTTATAATAATAATGCCGAACAGGAGGTGTTTTCCACATGGCAAGAAACCGCATTTTGGTCGTTGAGGACGATGAGGCCATATCCAAGGTGATAGTTAAAAACCTTATATCCACCGGATACGCCGCCACGCCGTTTTATGACGGGGCGCAGGCGGCCGAATCGCTTTCGATTGACGCGGACTATGACCTTGCGCTGCTTGATGTTATGCTGCCCGGGCTTGCCGGCTTTGAGCTTATGGCATACATGAAGCATTACGATATACCCGTTATATACCTGACCGCAAAGGCCGATGTTGATTCCAAAATACAGGGGCTTCGAAACGGCGCGGAGGATTACATAGTTAAGCCGTTTGAGGTGCTTGAGCTGCTGGTGCGGGTGGAGAAAGTTTTGGAGCGCACGGGGCGGCTACAACAAACGCTCACCGCCGCAGGGCTTGAAATAAACCTTCTTGAACGTTCCGTCAGGCGCGGCGGCGTTGAGATAATTCTAAAGCCGATGGAATTTGACCTGCTTGTGATGCTTGCAAAAAACAAGAACATAGCCCTTACGCGGGATTGCCTTCTGCACAGGGTATGGGGCGTGGACTACGCGGGCGAGACCCGCACGGTTGACGTACACATAGGCCAGCTTCGCAAAAAATTAGGGCTGTTCGATAATATTAAGACCATCTCCAAAATGGGCTATCGGCTGGAGGATTAGAGCATGAAGCTATGGCTGAAGGTATCCCTTTGCGCCGTTGTGATGGTTACGCTGTCCACCGCGGCCTGTTCGCTTCTTCTGCTGCTGCGCTCCGGTCAAAGCAACCTTAATCTTGCAATAGATAATGCGCTTGCAAATCAGCAAATACGCGCCGCAAGCTGGCAAAGCGCCATGCAGACACGGCTTGACGAAAGCTACGGCGAAACCGCCGCAAGGAGCCTTGCAAAATATCTTATTGGGCAGCTTGGGGACAGCAGTACGGCGCTGCTTTGCGGAATGGACGTTATATACAACACAACCACCGTATCACCAGAAGAATATCTGCCCGTTACGGCGGAAGCACAGCAATACATAATAGGAGATATAGGCGACAAAACAATGCTTATAGTGGGCAGCGCCGCCACGGTGAATGAAACGCGCTACCGAATTTACACAATAAAGGACATAACCCATGTTTTCACCGACATACGGGAGCTTGCATACAGCTTTGCCGCCATCAGCCTATGCGTTATACTTGCGGCGGGCGCAGTGACGGTATTCATAACGCGGGCGCTGTTAAAGCCCATAGCGACATTAAAGGCAAACACCTCCCTCATTGCAAACGGCGTATACGGCAACCGTGTAACGATTGCAGAGCGGGACGAGATAGGCGAGCTTGGCGAGGATTTCAACCGCATGGCTGAGGCCGTGGAAACGCATATACAAGAGCTTAGGGACGAGGCCGAGCGCCGAACCATGTTCATGTCCGCCCTTACGCATGAGCTAAAAACGCCCATGACTGGCATAAAGGGCAACGCGCAAACGCTGCTTGCAACCAAGCTTACCGAGGAAGAACGCGAGGATGCGCTTTATGCAATAGATGCGGCGTGTACGCGGGTGGAGCGGCTTAGTCAAAAGATGATGCAGCTTATAGTGCTTCGCCAAAGCGGGAATATGCTCCTCTCCCCCGTCCCCGCAGCCGTGCTTATTGCGGATGTACAGGCCGCGTGCGCAGAGCAGCTTCGTATACGCGGTTTGACGCTTAAAACGGCTAACGATATGGGATTAGTGATGATGGAGCGCGATCTGCTTGCAGATTTGTTTATAAACCTAATAGACAACGCGGGCAAGGCATCAAGGCGCGGCGACATAATAGAGCTTAACGCACACGGCGGCATTATATCGGTTACGGACCACGGCATAGGCATAGCCGAAAGCGAGCTTGACAAGCTTACGCAGCCGTTTTACATGGTGGATAAATCCCGCACGCGAAAGGCAGGCGGCGCGGGGCTTGGGCTTGCGCTTTGCGATGAGATAGCGCATCTGCACGGGGCGCGGCTTATAATAAACAGCACGCCCGGCATAGGCACAACGGTTAGTGTGGTATTCGATGCGGAAGGAGCGCAATATGAAAAAGCCAATCAGTAAATGGAATATTTTATATGTGCTGCTTGCGTTGGCGGTACTGTTTTCCCTGTTCGCCTCGCCCCGCATAGTTATAGGCGTTATGAACGCAAGCAAGGGGAAAATAATCACGGTATCGAGCAATGCAGAATAAATTACAATCCGTTTACCATCCGTTGAATACTTGATGCATATTCGGCTGGTATGCTTGCAATATCCTATAAGAACGGAGAGAATCGGAATGAAGCGCGTAATACGCAATACCTTATTACTATGCATATGTATGCTCGCGGCGGCGCTCACCGCCTGCCAAGCAACCCCCGATGCGCCGATAGTGGTGCAGAAGGATATGGAGCAGATGATAGAACGGGGCGCTAAGCCGCAGGATTCCCCCATTGCGGGCACACTGCGCGAAAGGCTGAATGTGCCGGAGCGACTTATGTTAAACGAAGAAGCAGGCAAGTTATCCATTGTGGCCGACGTGCCGCTGGAGATACCGAAAGCAAGCGGCATGCCAATGATGCATGTGGAGGCAGGAAAGTTTTCACAAGAACAGGTGTATACTTTTTTTAATACACTTTGCGCGGATAAGCCTATGTACCTTGAGCCTGAGCAGATGGATAAGCCGCAGATAGAACAGGCTATCCTTAATATCATGGCAGAAAAGGCTGCGCAAGGTGGCAGTGGTAAATTTTGGGATAATGAGATTGCGCGGCTGGAGGAAATGCATAAGACCGCTCCGGATAAAAATGTGCTTATCGCTTCAGACGGAACCCTTCTCCAAAATGAAGTTATCTCTGACGACTCATCCGACAATAGTGTTATCGGCATCAACACAATACTCCATGCCAGTTCCGACCCGGGCAATGGGGATGCCATGAGATTCATCGTATATAATGATGCGGATTATAAAACCACCGATGTATCCGTGTATGTAGATGAACATGGAAACATACACACGCTTAACCCGAGAAGCTGTTCCCATATATCCTTTGAACGAAACGGGTATCAGTCGTTCCGTCTGGATGTTATCGGCGGCACACAGCTTGCGGATGTGACGGAACTTTCGCTAACAGGCGGGCAGACTGAGCATTCTGCGCTTGCCCTCACTCCGACGGAGGCGCGGGCAAAAGTGGAAACGCTGATGCAAGCATTGGGACTGAATGATTTTATAGTAGACCGCATAATGCTGTTTTCCGATGCCGAGCGGTTAGCTTACGAGGCTGAACCCATACCGGACACAAATTCGACAATCCCTCCCGTCGATAATAAGAAAGCCGATGAAAAATACGCCTATGTGTTTAATCTTATTAGAACAGTACAGGGGTTTCCGGTCGCATCCACATTCGGCATCTCCCAAGCCAGTGTGGAAGAGATGGGCTTTGGTAAAGAATGGGATTATGAATACCTAACAATCGCCATTGATGACGCGGGTATTGTCAATTTGAGATGGAACGCGCCCCTTGTCGTGACGGATACCATAACGGAAAACGCCAACCTGCTGCCTTGGGCGGAGATTGAAGCAACATTGTTGAAGATGCTGTCCGTTAAGTATACGCCGCTTGAAGGCATAACCTCCTACAAGATAGAGCTGACGCGGGCACGCCTTTCCTTGCAGCGCGTAATGGAAAGGGATAATTTTACCGCAGGGCTGCTCATACCCGTGTGGAATTTCTACGGCAGCGCAGTAGCAAGCTATGCAAGTGGTGCAGCCTATGACCACGCGCCAAATGACGGCGGCCCGCTATTGAGCATCAACGCCATAGACGGCAGCATAATAGACGTAAAGTTGGGGTACTAAATCATGAAAAAGCTGTTTATTTTCGCATTTACCGCACTTCTCCTCCTCACCGCCTGCCAGCCTACGCCTGATGCGCCGATAGTGGTGCAGAAGGATATGGAGCAGATGCTTGAAAAAGCAGACCGACCCGAAAACGGCGTGCGGGAAGCCGCTTTACCGGACATTCCGCAGGGACGATATACGTTCTCTGCAACGGGGCTTGACGGGCGACTCCGCATAGCGGTCAACGCTGAGATTACCGTACCCGAAACGACGGCTATGCCTATTGTTCACGTTAAGCGGGGTGGCTTTCCTCAGGAGCTTGTGACAAAGCTGTTTAACCACTTTTATGCAGGAGAAACCGCGTATGACGCGAGTTCCGAACATGTGGAAACAAAGGCCGAGATTGAACCGCTTATCATCGATGCCAAACGCCGCCTTGCCGACGGCAGCTATGCGGAGTACGGTTATACTGAGGAGGAGTATACCGCCCGATTAAAGCGCATAGAAGAAAGATACTCCGCTGCGCCCGAGACTGCCCCGGCACTGCCGATTTCAAACGGCACAATGCATATACAGGAGTTGGAGAACATTGGCGATTATCTTCTGCTTAATGTTGATAACGATACAGCGAGCGATACGGCACGAACCATGAACGTACTAACGCCCAATTCACGGTATTCCGCAAATAGCGGATTCGGAACCCATCTATATTATCGCGTGCATTCAAGGACGAAGAAAACTGTCGAATACAATTCTCAGGGCATACTCCGCACGGACGGCAAAAATCTGCCGGAGGCGGCGCGTAAAAAGCTCACCATAAGCTTTAACGAGGCAAAAGCGCTTTGCGATGATATGTTTGCGGCTGCCGAACTTTCGGACGACTATAAGCTTGGCCACGCATTCCTGGTAGGCGATACCGGCATGGGGGTATACAGCGGCGACGGTAAGGAGCTTGGCACTCCGGCCGAAAACTACGCTTACCGACTTTATTACACAAGGATGATTAACGGCATACCCTGCTTTGTAAATACCGATATCGGGCTTGACGATTCAAATAACGGTACGACCTCTCTGCCATGGTACTATGAGTACATATCCTTCACGGTGGATAACGGCGGCCTTACATATCTTTCGTGGCATAACCCAATAGAAATCATGGACGCGGTAACAGAAAATGCAGCTCTTCTTCCGTTCAACGATATCATTGACGTTTTTGAAGCCATGATAAGGATAGAATATGAAGCATTCCTGAACAAATGGACAGATGGCAGCGGAGAGATGGATATAAATATAGACACGGTAGAGCTTTGCCTTGTGCGGGTGCGTGAGCGGGACAGTGAAGCAACAGGACTGCTTGTGCCTGCATGGGTGTTTTACGGCAATAATACGGTTGTGAGCAATGATGGCAGCACATTGTATGACTTTGCCCACGGCAACGCAAGCTCATGGAACAAAGAGCCGTTTCCCATACTAATCATCAATGCGGTGGACGGAAGCACGATTGACTTGGGAAGGGGATATTGATTATGAAAAAAACAATTGTTATTGCACTTGCTATACTATTCCTCCTCACCGCCTGCCAAGCAACCCCCGATGCGCCGATAGTGGTGCAGAAGGATATGGAGCAGATGCTTGAAAAGGCGCAGGGCACGGAAAATATACCCGAAAAAAGCACGCAACCGCGGACTGAAACCTCTGAGCACAAAGCCAGTATTTTCATAACGAATCTTGGAATACCGCAAAATCTGAAACTTGAGTCCATTAGCGCAAAAGGCAAACTGCTCGTACATACGGATGCTTCGATAATCCTTCCGCAAGCCGATAAAATACCCATTGCAAGGGTAAAAATGTCCCGCTTGACAAATGATACGGTAAAGTGCCTTGTTGAAGTATTGTTTGAAGGTACCAGGCCTGTCTCTGACGATCTTAGCCTGTTGCCCCCCAAATACTACGATAATATTATTGAAGACCTTACGACCAATGTAAATAACAATACCTGGTTCAGTGAACGATATTTGGAACAGGCGGAATATGACGCCGCGCTTACCGATGCCATGCAAAGTCTTGAAAACGCTCCGTCCCAGGCAACGTATAAGCCGCTCCAATACCGGTTTGACAATCCTGCTGAGGATGGCAAATATGTTCACTACTATGCGCTCCGAGATAATGGCAGATTGTCAAGAATCATTGTTTATACAGAGTCCGGTTTTGCGCGATTGGAGTATTATAGAAATCTTGATGACAGTTGCCTTGACATTTTATTAAACCGTGCTATTCCCTCGCCCGATAGCAGCAGCGTGGAATCTCTGCCTTTACATACAACCCAGGCAGAGGCATTGGATATTGCGGAAACTTCCCTGCAAAAAATGGGGTTTAATGGCTTTACATGTACCGGAATGAGAAAACATGTAGCAGAAGATATCTGTCCAACCGGCGTTTACGAATTCATGTTTACGAGAGAAATCAATGGTGTAGCAGTTACTTATACCGATGACGGAGGCGGCGACAGGAAAATACTGTATGAGGGTGAGCAATTTGCAAAGCCGTGGCTATATGAAAGAATCCGCGTTTTCATAGATGATAACGGAATTGCTATGTTTGAGTATCGTTCACCGCATGAACTGACAGATATAGAAGTGGAGGGCGCAATGCTATTACCGTTTTCATCAATCCAAGAAATATTTGAGGAAATGATTGTCATTGTTGATAACGAATATGATATGTCTGAAGAAGAATGGACTTGCGAGTATTTTATCGACCATGTAACTTTAGGGCTGATGCGGTTAACTGAAAGGAATGTCGGTTCACAAGGTTTACTCGTTCCTGTGTGGGACTTTTTCGGACATTCGGTTGACAGCCATGGCATCCAACGCGGAATAAGCGGCTATACAAGTCTACTTACTATAAATGCGATTGATGGCAGCATCATTGATAGATTCGCGGGGTATTGATTATGAAAAGGACATTTGTTATTGCACTTGCTATACTATTTCTCCTCACCGCCTGCCAAGCAACCCCCGATGCGCCGATAGTGGTGCAGAAGGATATGGAGCAGATGATAGAACGGGCGGATTCCGCGCCGGCGTTTGCGGAAGGCGACGCGAGACTTGCAATAAGGGAAAGATGCGGCTTCCCCGCGGAATATGACTACCGCACGGAAAAAGGCAAGCTGCAAATAGACGTTAAGGCGGGCGTGGACGTTCCCGACGTTTATCTAATGCCGATAGTGCGCGTTGCGGCGCGGGATTTTACGCAGGAGGAAGTTTCGCGCTTATTCGATTTGCTTTGCGGCGAAAAGACCATGTATATACTTCCCGACCGCATGAGCAAGGCACAGATAGAAGAGCAGCTTATACGCGCAAAAAAGAATGCCGCGCAGCTTGCGGCTTCGGGCAACGAGGACGATATTTCCACCGCCGCCTACTATGCCGATGAATTGGTTCCAATGCTTGAGAAGCTGTACGCCTCCGCACCGGAGGATAACGAGCTTGTACCATCGGACGGCACGCTGGGACGCATGGAGCTTACCGATCCCGACGGCGGCGTAATAGGAAGCTATTTAGGTCTGCACGCGGCGGAGAATGCCGTGCCGGGCTACACCAAGGATTTCGGTGCGCAGTTTTGGGTAAAAAACAACGATGACATGCTGACCTCCGCCGTATTTAGTGAAAACGCAATGCATCTATCGGGCCGCGCAAAAGCCACCGGAGCAGGACTGTTCTACTCCGCAGCCGCTGCAAGCACATTCAACGCGCCGAATTCAAAAATGCCGCTGCCGACGGACGCAGCACAAAAAGCGGGCGTTTCGCCCGATGAAGCCCGTGCAAAAGTTGAAAGCTTTCTTGAAGCAAACGGCCTCCCCTTTGATACGCATGATATCGGCTTTGCACAGGGCGAAAGCAGCGGTTCTGACCCCAAGCCATATTGCTATATGCTTGAATGCCGCCGCATAGTCGAGGGCGTTCCCTGTGCATCTGCCGGAGTCGGCGCAAGCTATGCTTCCAATGATGCGCTTGCCGAAAGCTGGGACTATGAGCGGATGAGCTTCCGTGTGGACGGAAGCGGGATAATCAGCATGAATTGGAATTCGCCGCTTACCATAATGAACACCGTGGTTGAGGACTGTACGCTGATGCCGTTTGAGGATATAGTCTCCGTTTTTGAAAAGATGATGCCCATATCGCACGAGCCGCTTGCGAGGGAGGATTTCATGGGCAGCGTGAATTTCGATATAGACCGCGTTTCGCTTGAATTCGTGCGCGTGACAGAGCAAAACTCCATAGGTCACGGCTTGCTCGTGCCCGCATGGTGCTTCTACGGCACGAGAACCGCCATATATAACGACGGCACACGTTATGACCATCACAGCGACGGATACGGCTGCCATCTTATCGTCAACGCCGTGGACGGCAGCGTTATAGACCCGCAGAAAGGATATTGATTATGAAAAGAACATTTGTTATTGCACTTGCTATACTATTTCTCCTCACCGCCTGCCAAGCAACCCCCGATGCGCCGATAGTGGTGCAGAAGGATATGGAGCAGATGATAGAAAAGGCGCAGAAAACGCCTATAAACACCGAAACAATGCCTGATGACGGCGAGCGGTATCCCCTGCTAAGCAGGCTTGGGGCGCCGGAGAGGTATACGGCGGATATAACGCCCGTAGGCGAAAGGCTTACAATGGATATTGACGCCATGGTGCGCGTGCCCGAAGCCGAAGCCATGCCCATTGCACAGGTGCGCCCGATACAGTTCACGCAGGAGGTTGTAAGCGCGTTCTTTGACCGCTTCCGCGGCGGCGTAACGCTTTACGACACCACGCCCAGCGGCTTTAACAAGGCGTGGCTTGAAAAAAACATCCTTAGGTGTATGAGCCGCGTAAACGAGAGTACCGGCAGGGAACGGGAAAAGGCACAGAAGATGCTTGACTTCCTTGAAGCGGAGCTTGCCGCCATACCCGATGACCCGGCTAAGATGATATCCGATGGGACGCTGCGCGAAATGATTATAAGCACCAACAAGCCGGATATTGGGCGCTATATGGGCGTAAGTGCCGTGGAAAAGCCTTTCGCCGCATCCGATGAAAGCTATGGGCGGAGCTTTTCGGTACGAAACGATCCGCTCCGCATGGCTTACGACGACGAAAGCGTGGACTGGGGCGAAGAGATAGGCGCATCACTATCATACAACCGCGGCTCCCGCATCAACGATGGCGGCGCCAAGGAAATCTATACGCTTTTGCTTGACGAATCCGTTGTGCCGGAGCAGGCCAAGGACAGCCTTACCATAACGCCGTCAGAAGCGCGCGCACTGGTCGAAAGCACAATTTCCGCCTTGCCCGTATCGCTAAAGACGGACAGCGTATTTCTGCTTGAGCGGCACTATTACCTTACGGAGACGGTAAACGGAGAAACTCAGACAATCTACGATGTGCTTTCCGACGAGCCGCCACGCTGTATCTATATTGTAACGCTTGGCCAGTCCGTAGGCGGCATACCGTGCCGTAATGTGCTGGAAGCCAACGCCAACAATTTCAAAACCGAAACAAGCCTTACACCAAGCTGGTTTTATGAACGCATAAAATGCGTTGTGTCCGATGAAGGCATAGAAAGCTTTAGCTGGCGCGCGCCGATGGAAATAACGGAAATAATCACGGAAAACGCGAACCTTCTGCCGTTTTCGGAAATAGCGTCCATTGCTATGCGTATGCTGCCCGTTATATACGGCGGATATGTGCATGGCGATGACGACCTGCTGCGCGCAACGTTAAGCATAGACCGAATACAGCTTGAATTGCAGCGCGTGACCGAGGAAAACGCAATAGAATACGGCCTTGTTATACCTGTGTGGAACTTTTACGGCGAATACGTCAGCGAATATGAGTGGGCAACATTTTCTTCAACCCCCCCATACGATTTGCCGGGCGCGCTCCTTACAATAAACGCCGTGGACGGCAGCGTCATAGACCCGCAGAAAGGGTATTGATTTCCCAACACCCTGAGCGGAATTACAATTTGTTTACACTTTGATGCGGCTTTGCTAACGCCAAATGCGATATAATAAATCAACTATCGCAAGGGGGTAAGCGCATGAGCCGCATTTTTGTTATAGAGGACGAGGAAGCCATAAACAAGCTTATTTGCACAAGCCTTACCGTGGCGGGCTACGAAACCGTTCCCGCCTATGACGGAAACGAGGCGCTTGCAAAGCTGCGCGATTTTGAACGGTTCGATCTTGCGCTTGTGGATATTATGCTGCCGGAGGTGGACGGCTTCGCCCTGCTGCCGCATCTTAGGGAGCGCGGCATTCCGGTTATATACCTGACCGCAAAAAACGACATTGAATCCAAGGTACAGGGCTTAAAGTCCGGCGCTGAGGATTACATAGTAAAGCCGTTTGAAATTCTTGAACTCATAGTCCGCATGGACAAGGTGCTTGAACGCACGGGCGGCGCAAGCAAGCTTTTGCGCGCAGGCGATATTGAGCTTCGCACAGATGAGCGCGCGGTATACCGCAACGGCGAAGCTTTGCCACTAAAGCCGCTTGAATTCGAGCTTTTGACATTATTTATAAAGAATAAGAACATTGCCCTCTCCCGCGAGCGCATAATGGCGGCGGTGTGGGGCGGCGATTATTTCGGCGAAAGCCGCACGGTGGACGTGCATGTTGCTCAGCTAAGAAAAAAGACGGGCCTTACAATAGCATCCCTGCCCAAGATAGGCTATCGGCTGGAGGATTGAGCGGATGAAGATACGGGTAAAGCTTGCGCTTCTTGCCGTTTCCCTATGCGCCCTTGCCATAGCCGCGTGCTGCACCGTGCTTATAATATCGGCCAACGGCAACAGCGTAAATACCGCCATTGACGGCGCGCTGTCCGAACAGCATTTGCTTGTGCAGTCCTTTCAAAGCGCCCTCCGCAACACATATGAGGACGGCCTATCTGATACCACGCAGCAAAGCCTTGGCAAATATCTGTTCCGCCAGTATTCCTCCGGGTCATTGAGCCGTTCGCAATACGCCATGCGCAAAGACGGCGAATATCTGCATAACGGCAGCGAGCTTGACCCTGCCGACATACTGACCGATGCAAAGACCCGTTCGGGCAACGGCACGGAGGTTAAGTATACGATAGTTATGCATGATAACGCGCGGCATATAGTTGTGGGTTCCGCAAACACTATCAACGGCGGCGTATACGATATATATTTAGTAAAAAACATAGAGCAGGTTTACAGCAGCAATGCAAGCCTTACCGCAAAGCTTGCCGCAGTAAGCCTTGGCTTGGTGCTGCTTACGGCGGCGGTGCTTGCGTATTCCGTGTTCCGTGTGCTTAGGCCGCTTAAAGCGCTTCAGGGCAGCGCCGCAGCGATTGCGCACGGCGATTATCAAAGCCGCATCCCTGTTAAGGGCAAGGACGAAATAGCTGCGCTTTCCGTAAGCTTTAACGCAATGGCGGAGGCGGTTGAAAAGCACGTTGCGGAAATAAACGACGTTGCCGAGGCGCGTAAGCTGCTGCTTGCGGCGCTTACGCACGAGCTTAAAACGCCCATGACGGCAATAATAGGCTATTCCGAGGCGCTGATGAAAACACGCCTGACCCAAGAGCAGCGCGAGGAAGCGGCGGCATACATAAACGCCGAGTGTTCCCGCATTGAGCGGCTTTCGCAAAAGCTTATGCAGCTTATAGCATTGGACGGCGGCAGCGGCATAACCATTGCGCCAACGCCGGTAACGGAGCTGTTTGAAAGCGTGGAAAAGACGCTGCTGCCTATTGCCAAGCGGGACGGCGTGGCGCTTGATATGGCCTGCGGAAGCGAAACGCTGAGCATGGACGCCGACCTTATGGCAAGCGTGCTGATAAACCTTTTTGACAATGCCCGTAAAGCGCGCGCGAAGCATGTGCATATCGTATGCAGCGGCGGCCTTATAAGCGTTACGGACGACGGATGCGGTATACCCGCCGATTCCGTAAAGCGCATAACGGAGCCGTTTTACATGGTGGATAAATCCCGTTCAAGGAAGGCGGGCGGCGTTGGGCTCGGTCTTGCGCTGGTGAAGCGCATAGTGGCGATGCACGGCGGAAAGCTCAGCATACTCAGCCAGATAGAGCTTGGAACCTGCGTTGAAATAGAACTCCCCCTATAAATTACACTTTGAAAACATATTGCTGAATACTTGAAAACATGCTTTCGTGTACTATAAAAGCATCTTAAAAAGGGATGTGATAAAATGAAAAAGATTATAATCGCGCTGCTTGCCGCACTTCTCCTCCTCACCGCCTGCCAACCCACGCCCGAGGCGGCGGTTGTGGTGCAGAAGGACTTTGGCCAACTAACAGAGAAGGCAAAATTGGATGAGAGCCATGTTCCGGACTTATTGCTGTCAGAAAGCCTTAAAGCACCCAAAACCCTGCACAAAGCATTAGAAAACAAACAGGGAAATGTAAAAGTATATATTGAAGCGGATGTTACCGTGCCGGATGCAAAGGGGCTGCCCATGATACGCGTCGGTCACGGTTCCTTCACGCGGGATGATATACGGCGCTTTGCGGATGTTCTGTTTAATGGGGCAATGCCGCTTGACCCCAATAACAAGAAATACACGAAGTCAATGATTCAGGAATCTATCGACCGGCTTATAAAGATGCGCGAAAGCGGAGATCTCGATATGAAATACGAATCGGTTGAGCAGGTTGACGCGGATATAGCCGAGCTTATGGCAAAGCTCGAAACTGCGCCGGATACCATGGACGTAGCGGAGCATGACTTCCGGCAAGAGTATCCCTTTTCCCTCCAAGCCACCGAAGATTTTGCCGCAATATCCAATCTGTTTTGTCAGGAACAGGTAATAGAATATTGCAAAAACTTGAACAGATATGCCGCCATGTCCTTGGTATTGGTAGGCACGCCCGATTCTTCGCCATTGCTCAATATAAAAGCGGATTTATCAGCGGAAACAGGCTATACGCCCGAAGAAGCATATGCACTTGCAATGCAAACGGCGGACAGACTGAATATTACGGATTTGGCCTGCACCGGACAACGGGCATATTTCCTCACCGAGGGCGGCTTTGGAGTATATGAGTTTATGTTCACGCGAATGGTCAACAATATACCCGTTACCTTTACAAACGATATCGGCAACCAGTTTAATCCTAACAGCGTTCATGTTTCGTGGGAATATGAAATGCTCAGGCTGTTTATTGACGAAACCGGAGTTTGCTACCTGAAATACGCCTCGCCATATGCCATAGAAGAAACCGTTTCGGAGCAGGTCAATATGCTGTCCTTTGACGAGGTGTGGCAGATTGCGGAGCTCATGCTGCCCATTGTAAACGATCGATTCACCGACTACAACATAACAATAAATATCAACAGCGTCAAACTGGGGTTTATGCGTATCGTAGAGGAAGGCTACCCGAATTCCGGCCTGCTGGTTCCCGTTTGGGACTTTATGGGAACCTGTACGCGGCAGCATAGCGGCAGGGGAACAACCAATAAAGCCGATGACCCATACACAAGTTATCTCACCATCAACGCCATAGACGGCAGCATAATAGACCGGGCTTTGGGCTATTAAGGAGGTAACAATGAAAAGATTCACGGCAATTTTGCTTTCAATATTTACCTTATTTGCACTAACCGCCTGCCAGCCCACGCCTGAGGCGGCGGTTGTGATGCAGAAGGATACGGACAGAATGGTTGAACAGGCGACCGGAGATGGCGAATCGGCGGCATTGCCGCTTAGGGAACAGCTTGCTGCGCCTGACATGATGAACGTGACGGCTGAAGAGGATGGTTTTACGATACTTGCGCACGCATCTGTCATTCTGCCCGAAACCGACGCTATTCCGGTTATTACCGTAAAGGCAGGTTCTTTTTCGCAGGAATTGACAAACAGACTATGGGACTTGCTCATAGGGGACAAGGCCATGTACAAGCCGCGCACAGAGGACGACAGAACAAAAGCGGAGCTTGAACAGGCGATAATTAACATTCAAAATGACATTGAACGGATTCAGCACAACGAATATTATGAGGAGAATAAAGCCCTACGGGAAGCAGAGCTTGAGCATTTGCGGAAGCTGTACGGTGCGGCGCCGGATATATATGAGCCTGCGGCGGCTACGCCTGAAATAGAACAATACGTTGATTCCAGCAACCCTTCCAGACGCTTTATTGGGGTTGATGCAACGGATAACGCCGGAACCATATTCCGTTTATCCAACGAAGCATGGTATGAAGCGCTCGGTAAAGGCAGAAAGCAAAACAGCAATTTTGTTTACTGCACGCCGGGGTACAACGGCATTGTGTACGGAAAAAGCAGCACAATTGAAGTTAATGAAAGCGATGCCCTTGAAAGCGCGGCACATCCAGGTTTACCTATGCAGCCAAAACAGGCTGCGGAAACGGTGCGGCACTTTCTTTCAAGCTTGAATGTTCCGATGCGGATCGAGCGCATTGAGCTATATGATAACGCCGCAACCTACGGGGACGCGGCGCAGAATACAGCGGAGCTATGCTATCTTGTCACATGTCAGCGCATGGTAGAGCAATACTCTTGCGCGTCAATCTTCGGCTACTCCGGCACCCCTGGCAGTGATAGCGAATTCGGCTCGGCTTGGATTTACGAGCGGTTGGTTTTTCTTGTGAACGATGAAGGAATAGTATATGCGGAATGGGCCTCCCCGTTGGAAATATGCGATATCAGGGTGTATTCCTGCAACCTTTTGCCATTTTCCGAAATACAGCAGATATTTGAAAAAATGGTGCGGGTGATTTGGCAATACCAAGCCAAGGATTGCCTGAGCCTTACCTGCAATATTACAGAAGCGCGTTTAGAATTGATGCGGGTGCTGGAGCAGGGTTCTGCGGATAACGGGCTGCTAATCCCCGTTTGGAACTTCTACGGAACGCGGCAACGAAGCTTTGCAAGCGGAAATACAGATGAAACGCTTCATGGCATTATGCTCACCATCAACGCCATAGACGGCAGCATAATAGACCGGGCCTTGGGCTATTAAGGAGGTAACAATGAAAAGATTCACGGCAATTCTGCTTTCAATATTTACCGTATTTGCCCTTACCGCCTGCCAGCCCACGCCCGAGGCGGCGGTTGTGGTGCGGAAGGACTTTGATATTCTTATAGAACGCGCCGCCGGAAGCAATGCATTCGGTAGCGAAAACCTTTCTGAGCGATACAATATTCCAAAGCATATCACGAAAGAGCTTGAAGGCATTGGCGGCAAGCTTAGTGTAAGCATAGATGCAGCCATTACAATACCGATTGAATCTACGCTTTCGGTATACAGAGTGACTCCTGCCGATTTCACGCAGGAGCAGGTCGATAAAATAATCTCCGCGTTGTATGATGGAAATGCTTTGCATACCGTAGATTCAACGTGGACAAAGCTCGATATTGAACGAATGATAACGGACATGCGGCAACATTTGAGTGACACTGACACCGATGAAGGAAAAGAGCATTTTAACCAACAAATAGAGATACTCGAAAAAATGTATGAAACTGCACCGAATGAAAAAGTGGAGCCTCCATCGGACGGAACGCTTATGACTAAGCAGATAAACAATCCATTAACCGGAAAGCCTATGGACGAATATACATATCTTGATGTAGAAGATGAACAAGGGCGAAGGCTTTATATACGCAATAATTCAAGCGGGAGCGAATATATAACAGTCGAAAGCGATACCGGTGGGAATGAAGTATTCGACGCTTCCTCGCGCGGCGCAATGCTCAACTTTGGAAACACAACCTGTATATATGAAATTGCCGATATTACCCTTGGCGATTCTGAAGGCTTATCCGCAAAAAAGCTGTTTGATTGTTCGCCCGAACAGGCTATGGCTGTTGCTCAACAATTCGTTTCGGCAATCGGGGCTGAATATATGCGTCCATGGAAAATGCACATCGTATCGGATATTCCCAAGGAAGATTCCGTCATGTGGGACAGTTGGTTTTTGTCGCTTACAAAGCAGGACTGGGCATATAGAATAAGCTTTATCCGTACACTGAACGGCGCGGAAGTAACCGCCGATACGCTTACATCAAGCTCCGATTACGGGCGCGGCTGGACATATGAATATATGCATATAACCGTTGATGGGGCGGGCATTCGGCATTTTGTATGGCAGTCCCCGTATGAAATACTTGAAACGGCCGTGACTGATGCAGCACTTTTACACTTTGCGCGGATACAAGAAATATTTGAAAAAATGATATTTATAATCCGCGACAGCAGATTTGATTCCGAGGAGATTGTGAACGCGCGATATGATGTGGATAAAATATTGCTGAGCCTACAACGAATCAATGAACAGGACTCAGCCGAAAACGGGCTTCTTATACCCGTGTGGACGTTTTACGGCGACAGCACGTTCCATTACGCCAATGGCCACAGCAGCACAAAAACGGAACAGGTCTTTCTCACCATCAACGCCATAGACGGCAGCATAATAGACCGGGCTTTGGGCTATTAAGGAGGTAACAATGAAAAGATTCACGGCAATTTTGCTTTCAATATTTACCTTGTTTGCACTAACCGCCTGCCAACCCACGCCCGAGGCGGCGGTTGTGGTGCAGAAGGATACGGACAGAATGGTTGAACAGGCGGCAAACATGGAAAACGGCCAGACGCTTTCCGATTTGTCCATACCGGAGGGGCGCTATGTTCTCGATAATGAAACTGCGGGCGGCAGGCTGAAAATTCATGTTGACACTAAAGTGCGTAAGCCCGATGTTGGCAGCATCCCTATACGCAAGGCCGCCATAACCGTTTTTACGCAGGAGCAGGTTACGGGAATATTCAATTATCTTTTTCCCGATGAAAAGCCCATAAACCAAAGCTACATCCGGGAAACCAGGGCCGATATAGAAAAGCAGATACTCATCCTTAGGCAGCGGCTTGAGGATAAGAGCTATTTGAACAACGGCCAAACCGAGGATGAGATGCTTGCTTTGATTGCCGCAGCAGAGGAACGGTATAAGACTGCGCCGGAAACGCTTCCCGCGCCCGCTGCTTCTGACGGCACAATGACATTGTACGAAGGACAGGCTACCGATGAAAACGGAATCTCAATCGCCGGGGAAACCTCGCGCTTCTACCTGTTAAGCGCCTCTTTTGATGGCTATATGCGGGGCATTAGCGTTTCAACTGCGTTTTCCGCATCCTTGCGGGACTTGGAGTCCGCAAACCAT
This sequence comes from Christensenellaceae bacterium Phil1, assembly GCA_001940855.1. GTDB lineage: Bacteria > Bacillota > Clostridia > Christensenellales > CAG-138 > Phil1. The sequence goes on from MSGS01000031.1 coordinate 364,724, forward strand.
AATTCCGGAGTTTTATCCTATTGGGATAATTCCACGCCGGCATATACCACAAAAGGGATGCTGCGAACTGACGGAAGCTCGCTGCCCGAAGCGGCGCAGGGAAAGCTTACAATTTCTTATGATGAAGCAAAAGCACTGTGCGACGGATTCTTTGCCGCCGCCGGAATGGACGGTGATTTCGGCGTAGGTGCGGCGTTTATAGTAGACGACAAGGGTACAGGGCTTGTTAACGGAAGATGGGAAAACGGTAAATACATCGAAGGGCTTAAAAATCCCGCGCAGAACTACGCATGGCAATTTTATTATGCGAGGATGGCGGATAATATTCCCATTATGCTAAATACCATTGCCGGCGGAAGCACCGGCAGCGAATTTCAGATAAGCTGGAACTATGAATATATCTGCTTCACGGTGGATAATAACGGCATTGCTTCGGTTCATTGGATGTCTCCCATTGCCGTTGGCGATGTGGTGCAGGAAAATGCCGTGCTTAAAAGTTTCCCGGAAATCATGGGCGTATTTGAAAAGATGGTAAGGGTACAATACGAGCCGATGCTTAATACGCGATATCCGGACGGGAATATTGAAATAAACGTGGATGATATAGAACTGTGCCTGATGCGTGTTCGGGAACCGAACGGCGATGGGACAACGGGTTTACTCGTTCCCGCATGGGTATTTTACGGACACAACATTGCAACGCATAGCACCGGAGAGCAGTCGTTTGATTTTTCGGGCGGTATCGCCTACCGATGGCCGCAGGCGCCGATAGTTTTATTCGCAATCAATGCCATTGACGGCAGCGTGATAAATTTTACATGGGGCTATTAAGGAGGCAACAATGAAAAGATTCACGGCAATTCTGCTTTCAATATTTACCTTATTAGCACTAACCGCCTGCCAGCCCACGCCCGAGGCGGCGGTTGTGGTGCGGAAGGATACGGACAAGATGATAGAAAAGGCGCAGTCAACGCCCGCAACAACCGATGCGCCGACCTTTTCCCTGAAGGAGCGTTACGCAATACCCGATGCGCTTTCCTACACTCAAACCGGAGCCGGCGGCAAGCTTAACATAAGCGTGGAGGCGGTTGTAACCGCCCCGAACGGTGCGCTCCCAATAGTGCGGGTGGAGGCGGCGGAGTTTTCGCAGGAGACGGTTACGGCCTTCTGGAACGCATTCATAGGCGACATGCCCATGTTTGAACAGAACTATGTGCAAACAAAATCCGATATCGAAAAAGCGATATTATATTATAAGCAGGTGCAGGCGGGCATGATAGACGGACTGGAAACGCCGGAGGGAGCGCAGGAGGAAATAGACGCGCTTGAAGCGGCATATCCTTCCGCGCCGGATTCCGTGGAGCCGGTGCCGGCTACGCCCGAATTGAAGCGAATCCCCGTCGATTTAGGCGAATACAGAAACGTTGCGCATTACTACGGTTTGCACGCCACAAATAACGAGCAGCGTTTGTTCTTCAACGTGCATAACCATTACGACAACACGAAGGCCATAGAGATAAAGGGCTACGACAGGAACGGAAATCAGACGGGCAGTACCATACTGGGCGTATCACGGCGCGCCAGCCTGCATTGCATGCGCATAAATGACAGGGACGATAGGTGTTACATCAACGCAGACGCTATGCGCATGGAGCGCGGTGACGCTTTGCCGGAGCAGGCCTCAGCGTTTATAAGCCTTACCCCGGCGGAAGCCGCCGCGGCGGTTGAGGCGTTCATTGCCAAGGTCGGCCTTGCGGACGTTATGGCGGTAAGCGACATATATCTTTGCAATGACCGCGACGAACTCAACGGTAGACCTGAGACATCGGCATTCGCATATGAAATATTCTGCACCCGCCTAATACACGGCACGCAATGCGCCAATATTTTGAATGCCCATGAAAGCAGCCAAACCGCAATAAAGCACGATGCCTTTGCTCCTACATGGGGGTATGAATCCTTCAAATTCCGCGTGGATGACACGGGAATATTTGACATAAGCTGGACTTCGCCCGTTGCATCTACCGAAACTGTCACGGAGGATTCCGCGCTAAAGCCATTCCATGAAATAGAGGAAATAGCAAAAAAGATGCTGCCCATAATATATGAGCCGGATGCAAAGGACAAACGGATAAAGAGCATAGATATTTCGATAGACAGGGTAACACTCAGCCTTTGGCGGATAGCTGAGCAGGACCGCTTTGACCACGGCCTTTATATCCCCGTATGGAACTTTTTCGGCACCCGCAGCGAAATAATGATGATTCTACCGGATAGAGATTTCACCAATGTGACCAATGGCGCTATGCTGACAATCAACGCCATTGACGGCAGCATAATAGACGTGGAGCTGGGCTATTGAAGCGGGGCGGTGTTTACAATTTATTAAAAAAACAAATTGTTGACAGCATAACATAGTTATATTACTATATTTATAGTAATACTGCGTTTTAAGGAGATTGACCCATGGCTAACGGCAATATCGGCAAAAAGAACACCCTTACAACACCCGAATGGATAGTTATGAGCGCCCTTTGGGGCAGGGAACCGCAGGTTTTGGGGGAAATAATTGAAACCCTCGGCGATAGGGTGGATTGGAGCTACACCACCTACGCTTCCTACATGAAGATCCTTTCGGACAAGGGCTTTGTGGGCTTCACAACGCGCGGGCGCATGAAGTTTTACTACGCCGCCGTGGATAAGGAAACCTGCATTGCCTCCGAGGGCGAGAGCATACTGGAAAAGCTGGGCGGCAGCGACGCGGAGGAGCTTATGCTGTGCATGATTAAAAAAACCGGACTTTCCAAGGAAGGGCAGGAACGAATGAAGGCACTTATCGATTCGCTTTCAGGGAAAGGAGATGCCAAGGTATGAAGCTTTTGAACACTCTGTTTGAAATCACCATATATTCCGCCGTATTGTTCGCGGCAGTAACGGGCTTTAAGCTGGCGTTCAAGAACAAACTCTCACCCGCGCTGCACTTTGCGCTGTGGTTTTTGGTCATTGCGCGGCTATGCATACCCGTGACAATAGAAAGCGGCTTCCACCTTTTTACCGTGGAGCAGGAGAAACCGCTCGTGCAGCAACAAATACCCGAAGTAAGCGCATTTGATGCTCCAACTCCCGCCGCCACGCGCGAAGCTGCCCCAAGTGAAGCATTGCGCGGCGAAGCGTCTGCGCCCGTGCAGGAGCCGCTGCCCGCCGCCGATTCGCCAAAGCCTGTGTTTACAATCGCATCGGCTGACGCCCTTATTGCACTTTGGATCGCGGGCATGGCGTTCCGCGCCGCAAGGTTGCTGTTTAGCGAAAGAAGTATGCGCCGTGCCGTTGCGCACAACACCCTGCCGATGGATGCACGGACGCGCGATATATATGATGCATGCTGTGCCGAGCTCGGCATTGCGCACAAATTGCCGCTGCAAAGCATGGCGGGAATATACTCGCCTGCGCTTACGGTTAGCCTAAAGCCTATGATACTGCTTCCCGCAAATATCACCGACACGCTTACGGATGCGCAGTTGGCGTGCGCACTCCGTCATGAGCTGACCCATTACAGGCGGCGCGACCATCTGCTTATGCTGCTTTTGCGCCTTTTGACATGCGTATACTGGTTCAACCCCATTGTATGGCTTATGAAGCGGGAGCTTATGAAGGACATGGAGACAGCCTGCGACAGCGCGGTTACGGCGCGGCTCAATGGCACTGAACGCCGCGAATACGCCATGACGCTGCTTGCGCTATTCTCTCAGCCCTGCCGCGCAAATTCGGTGCTGGGCATGGCGCTTTCCTCCGCGGAAAAAGACGCTGAGCGCAGGGTGCGGGGCGTGTTCGGTGCGCACAGGAGCAAAGTCCCGGTAAAAATACTTGCCGCGCTGCTGTCGGCGCTGCTTTTGGCATGCTGCTTCACCACCGCCTGCCAACCCACGCCCTCCCAATCTCCCGTGGTA
>MSGS01000032.1 GCA_001940855.1 Christensenellaceae bacterium Phil1
CACAATTTCAGACACAGGACACCATGCAGACACCGCAAGCCTTGCTTGACAGCGTGTCTGCTTTTCATTTCAAAAGAGAGCGATCATGCTCGGAAAAGGAGAAGAAGCGAACCGATGTCAACATTCAGCGGTCAGAAAAACAGTTGCATGGAGATTCCCGATTACGCCATTGAACGCATCGCCCGCTGCCTGCTGCCCATGATCCAGGCGTACTATGAAAGCGATGAAGGTCAGGCGGAACTGGCGGTGTGGAACGAGAAGAAAGACGCTGAAGACGCAAGAGAACACGAAAGACAGATGGCATGAAAAAGTGAGGGAGAGCGCTGGGCGCACTCCCTTTTGCGTATTCAGTTTTCGTAGGTCTGGTACTCTGTGACAGCGTTCAGATACGCCTCAACGTCGCCGTTTAGAACGAGGTCAGCATAGGCCAGCGGGTCGTTGTAAATGAGGTAGTCCAGCTCCGACCGCCGGAAGCGGTTGTCCGCCACCTCGTTCTCCACGGCGGTGCAGTCGATGGAGCAAATGCTCCCGTCCGTGAAGCGAAGCTCCACACAGGCGGTATCCATATTGAACGCACAGCTTATGAGCTTTTCCATGGGTATATCCTCCTGAATTTGATGTTATTCTATCCCGAAACTAAACTTCAATGTCCTTGATAAAAACAAGAAATCCGAACCCATTCCCTATCGGAATCAAGTTCGGATTTCTCAAGTATGGTGGAGATAAGGGGACTCGAACCCCTGGCCTCAGCATTGCGAACGCCGCGCTATACCAACTTAGCTATATCCCCACGGCACAAAATATTCTACAACATATCCGCGCGAAATGCAAGAGTTTTGTTTTGGCTTGATGGGATAAATTTTGCGGCCGGGCAAAAAAATTTGTTGTTTCCTATTGACTTTCGCCCGCCAAACAAGTATACTATCCCTTGTCCGTTGCGGCGGACGCAACTGAATACGGCGGCGTAGCTCAGTTGGCTAGAGCATTCGGTTCATACCCGGAGTGTCATTGGTTCGAGTCCAATCGCCGCTACCACATAAAGCACTCAGCATCGGCTGGGTGCTTTTTTTACTGCACCTTACTTCATTACCTTGCGTTTTGTAGGCATTACTTTTTATTTATCGGCACAATCAATAATACTTCCTCTTAATCAATAAGTCCAATTTGACTAATCTAACGCCGCCAATATAATAAAAATGTTTGATTACGATAGAAGGGGGCGTGGGCTATAAATGCCTGAAAGTAAGGTTAAAAGCAAGCGGAACGCGGATGTTGCGCTGCTCAGCGGCCTGACCCGCCGCCAGCTAAAGGAGCTGGAAGAAAAGGAAAAAACTCCCGCGCAGAAAACCGCGGAGGCAATAATAATGATACTGCCGCTGCTGTGCGGATGCATAGCGATGGCGGAATACGTGATACTGCCCAACAACAGCCGCAATTCAAAGCCCTGGAGCTACGTTTGGGTGCTTGGCGCGGCCATGTGCATCTATCTTGTGTGCTTCATAGTGTCCCTCATAAGGCGGGCGCGGGGCGAAAAGCAGTTCTATGAAAAGCTGCGCTACAAGGCGCCGCGCTATGCCGCGCTGTTCATATTTTTAGCCGTATATGATTACCTTACGCTGAAAACCGGCACGCTTACGCAGCCGTTCGTGCCATGTATGAACTATATAATCAACGCATTCCTCGTTGACTATAAAATGCTTGCGGACTGCACGCTGAATACGCTGAAGCTCCTGTTCATAGGCTATTCCATAGGCGTTACGCTGGGGCTTATAACCGGCATAGCCTGCGGATATTCCAAAAAGGCGCGCTATTGGCTGGATCCAATAATCAAGTTCTTGGGGCCTATCCCCACCTCCACATGGATACCTATCATAATGGTAGTTGCAACGTCCCTTTTCGGCGGGGCGGTGTTCATAATAGCCCTCGGCTCATGGTTCGCGGTAACGGTGGCCTCTCTCACGGGCATTTCAAACGTGGGCAAGGAATATTTCGAGGCCGCGCGCACGCTGGGCGCAACAAACAGGCAGCTTGTGCTGCACGTTGCCATTCCCCACGCAATGCCCTCCATTCTTCAGGGCTGCACGCAGGCCATGAGCTCATCCTGCGTGGCCATAATGATTGCCGAGATGCTGGGCGTGAAGTCCGGCCTTGGCTGGTACATGACGTGGCAGACCGGCTGGGCCAGCTATGATAAGTCCTTTGCGGCGCTGTTCGTAATATGCTTCATATTCACGCTGGTAACAAACGGGCTTGAAAGGATAAAGCGCTATCTTCTCAGGTGGCAGAACGGAGCCGAAAAATGAGCGACGATAAAAAGAAAGTTTGCCTTAAACTGGAAAACGTAAGCAAGGTTTTTGCAAAGGTTGAAAGCGACGGCGTGACCCACGCCCTGCAGGACGTAAGCACGGAAATGCAAAGCGGGGAGTTCGTGTCTCTGGTCGGCCCGTCCGGCTGCGGAAAATCCACAATACTGCGCCTTGTTGCGGGGCTTATAACGCCAACGCTCGGCCGCGTAACCGTGGACGGCAAAGAGGTGGACGGCCCGAGCCCTCAGCGCGGCCTGGTTTTCCAGAACCCAACGCTTTTCCCCTGGCTCACCGTTGAAAAGAACATATCCTTCAGCCTTGATATGCAGGGCGCAGCCGATGGCAAGGCCGAAAAGGTTAAGCACATGCTTGAAATAACCGGGCTTGAGAGGTTCAAAAGCGACTACCCTGCCCAGCTTTCCGGCGGCATGGCGCAGCGCGTGGCGCTGGTGCGCACGCTTATAAACGAGCCGGAGATACTGCTGCTGGACGAGCCGCTCGGCGCGCTTGACGCATTCACCCGCATGAACATGCAGGATGAGATACTCAATATTTGGACGCAGCGCAGGCAGCTTGCCCTTATGGTTACGCACAGCATTGACGAGGCCGTTTATATGGGCACAAGGGTGCTGGTGATGGAGGCAAACCCGGGGCGCATAGTGGCGGACATAAGGATAAGCGAGGATTTCCCGCGGGACAGGAGCTCCGCAAGCTTTGTCGAATACCGCAACGAAATACTAAATAAGCTGCATTACGGCGGCAAAAACGCCTAAATTACGGTTTATAGGGCAAGGAATGCCTATAAATAAAAATTTTTTCACAAGGAGAAGAAAAACAATGAAGAAGATTGTTGCTCTTATGCTCGTGCTTGTCATGGCGCTGTCCGTATGCGCCTGCGCGGGCGTGGAGACCAACGGCGATAACACCGGCGACAATAAGCAGTCCGAAGTTATCAAGGATTCCAACAACGATGGCCAGATAGAGGTAGGTACCGTTGACAACGTTGAGGTCAACAAAGCTGACGAGCATATGGACGCCGCCGAGGCCTCCGCCTCCGGCAAGTGGGAAGCCCTGTTTGTGCCCCTTAATATAGAAGGCCGCGCCATAGACATGGCCAACTTCGACCTGACCCCCACTCCCGAAGAGCTGGAAGCCATGAAGAACGAGCCCGCCTACGGCCGCACAATAAAGTATTTCATGAGCGACGGCTGCACCTCCGGCCCCACCATGGCCGATCACCTTGGTTACTATGCGGAAGCCGGCCTGACCGCCGAGGGCGTGAAGGGCAGCAGCGATGTTGAGGCGCTGGGCACCAATCAGGTTGACGTTGCCACCGGCATGATGGCCAAGATGCTTGTTCCCATCACCAACGGCGTGGACATAACCTTCACCGGCGGCGCGCACATAGGCTGCAAGTCCCTCTATGTTCTTGCGGACAGCGAATACGCCACCACTGCCGATCTCAAGGGCCAGAAGATCTCCGTCCCCAACGGCATCGGAAAGTCTGACTACAACATAACCGCCCTGCTCCTTGACGCGGACGGAATCAATTACAGCACCGATGTTGAGCTGGTTCAGGTTTCCGCGGACGCCTGCGTTACCGCAATGGAAAACGGCGAAATAGCCGCGGCCCTGCTGAGCGACACCTTTGCCTATGCCATGGTGAAGGACGGCAAGCTCAAGTGCATCCGTTCCCAGCTTGATACCGACTTTGCCGACCGCGTATGCTGCGTTATGGCAATGAACGGCACCTTCGTAAAGGAAAACCCCACCATCGCCAAGAAGGTGGCCCAGGCCGTGCAGAAGGCGCACAGCTACATGCGCGATAACCCCGAGGAAGCCACCACGGTGCTGATGGACATGGGCTGGAACGGCGGCAACTACGAGATGAACATAATGATAAACAATTCCCTCCAGTTCGGCCTTTCCGATGAGTTCACCGGCAACACCCTCAAGGACTTCATCGAGCGCTATATCCGCCTTGGCCTCATCACCTCCATGGACAACGCGGACGAGGTGCTTGACCTTGCATGGACTCCGGTGCTGTAAGGCGATAAACCGAAACGCAAAGCGGGCGCGGTGGAAACACCGCCCCGCTTTTTGCTATTGACACCGCCCGTATGCGGTATTATCATCAAACCGAGAATATACAAAGGAGATAAGTATTTATGCTTAAATGCGCCGAATGCCCGCACCACGGCTGCCAGGTGCACGATGTTTCAAACGCGATGACATGCTGCCCCACCAAGAACGGCGAGATACAGCGGCAGGCGAGCGAGCTTTATAAGGATCCGGAAAACTACACGCTGGCGCACAACGCGGCGGTGGTTGAGGCGGAAGGCTACGGCAGGCTTTGCCGCATGGAGGAGATTATGCTCTTCGCCAGAAAATGCGGATATAACAGAATAGGCCTGATATTCTGCGTTGGTCTTGCCAACGAGGCGCGCGAGGTGAGCAAGATTTTGACCCACAACGGGTTTGACGTTGTTTCCGCCGTGTGCAAAAACGGCTCCGATCCAAAATCGTCAATCGGCCTGAAGGACGAGGAGACGCTTTCCGGCTGCGCGGACGAGGTGATGTGCAACCCCATAGGCCAGGCGCTGCTTATGAACAGCGAGCATACGGACATGAACATAATACTGGGCCTGTGCGTTGGGCACGACAGCCTTGTTATGAAATACGTTGAAGCGCCCACCACCGTGCTTGCCGTTAAGGACAGGGTTATGGGACACAACCCGCTCGCGGCGATATACGTTGCGGAAAGCTACTATAAAAAGCGCTTCTTCGCCAAGAAGGAGAAATAATATACGCCAAGCTAAAAGGGACACGGCTGCTCCGCGGGCGGCTGCGTCCCTTTTTTGTGTGCCTACGCAAAGGAATGTTTTTCTTAGGCCTTCTTACCCTTTCCAAAAACGCCCCGATTTTCAGCACCTCCACAGCCTGCATATTATCAGCCGTTATAATTTCGACCCGCCGCCTTACGGACGGCATACGTTACCCTGCCCGAAATATGAAGCCTATTTAACGGGCGTTCCTATGCGCTTATCCAATCTCCATTGCGGCGGCGCGCCGTCATCGGCATAGTATTCGTCCATTGCCGCAATTTTACCATTCCTTGTTTGAATAAACGAGATTGCGTGATAATATGCGCTCCTGTCCTTTGGATATATGAGCGTGACCGTGATTATAAGGTCGTTCACGGCTTCCACCCTTTCAACCTCCCCTTCCCACTCCCCGGGATATTCGCAATTTGCGATTATAAATTCATCCACGGTGAAGCGTTCGTTGGTGCAATGCCAATTCACATACGCATCGGCATGGAAATATTTTCTTATCTCGCCCTCATTTTGGGCAAGAACCGCCCTCCAAAACTGCTTTATGTCCATTGTTTTCCCCATGGCTGCCCTCCTGCGCACGAATGTAGAAATATTATATCATACAACCCGCTAATGCCTCCACCGCTTTTGCGGATACGGAAAAGACCGCCGCCCTTGCTGATTGGGTCGGCGGTCGTTGTGTTAGTGCGCAGTTAGCGCTTACGCTTCCTTGCTCCTGTCCACATAGGTGGTATGCAGCAGCTCGTGCGCAATATGCGAATTTGGCTCGCCAAGGAACTCGGCATAAAGCTTCTGCACGGCTGGGTTCTTATGGCTCTTGCGTATGGCCATGGATTCATCCTCGCTGTATGTTGCTGCAGCGCGCGCGGCACGCGGGTCAACATAGTAGCGCGTCCTTGCATCAACTATCGGCTGTCCGCCGCCGGTAACGCAGCCGCCCGGGCAGCCCATCACCTCTATGAAATGATATGTCTTTTCGCCCGCGCGTATGGCGTTGAGCAGCTTTGCGGCGTTTGCCGTGCCGTGAACTATGGCAACGTTTATATCCGTACCGTTCACGTTTACGGTGGCCTCCTTTATGCCCTCAAGCCCGCGCACGTCCGCATATTCAAGCCGCGGCATATCCTCCCCCGTCAGCACGTCCACAACCGTGCGCAGCGCCGCCTCCATAACGCCGCCCGTCACGCCGAATATAACGCCCGCGCCCGTGGATTCGCCCAGCATATCGTCGAACTCCTCCTCCGGCAGGTGCGCAAAGTCCAGCCCCGCCTGGCGTATCATGCGGGCAAGCTCCCGCGTGGTAAGGTTGGCGTCCACGTCGCGATAGCCGTCCCGCCCGAACTCCGGCCGCGCTATTTCAAATTTCTTAGCCGTGCAGGGCATTACGCTCACTACGTAAATGTCGCGCGGGTCAAGGTCGTTCTGCTTGGCAAAGTATGTTTTTGTTACCGCGCCCTGCATCTGGTTCGGGCTTTTGCAGGTGGAAAGATTGGGTATAAAGTCCGGATAGAACGTTTCGCAGTATTTTATCCAGCCCGGGCTGCAGCTTGTTATCATGGGCAGCACGCCGCCGTTCTTTATCCTGTTCAGCAGCTCCGTACCTTCTTCCATTATGGTAAGATCCGCCGCGAAGTCAACGTCAAATACCTTATCCGCGCCAAGGCGGCGTATTGCGGCCACCATTTTGCCGGTGCAGCGCGTGCCTATGGGCAGGCCGAATTCCTCGCCTATGGCAACGCGAACAGCGGGAGCCGTCTGGAACACAACGTATTTATCGGGATCGTTCAGCGCGGCCCATACTTCCTTTGTGGCGTCCTTTTCTGTAAGCGCGCCCGTGGGGCAGGCGGCTATGCACTGGCCGCAGTTGATGCAGGCCACGTCGTTAAGGCTTTTGCCGAATTCGGAGCCTACCTGCGTCTTAAAGCCGCGGTTCTGCATACCTATGGCGTACACGCCCTGTGTTTTGGCGCAGGCGGCCACGCAGCGGCGGCAAAGTATGCATTTGTTGTTGTCCCTTACTATGCTGGGGCTTAATTCGTCAATGGTCTTTATTATGCGCTCGCCCGGGAACTCAATATCCTCTATGCCCATTTCGTTGGCAAGGGCTTGCAGTTCGCAGGTCTGATTGCGCTTGCAGGTGAGACAGGAACGGTCGTGATCGCTTAAAATAAGCTCCAGCACCGCGCGGCGCGCCTCCAGCACCTTGGGCGTGGAGGTCTTTATTTCAAGCCCCTCGCTCACGGGCAGCACGCAGCTTGCCTGAAGCTTGCCGGTTTTTGCGTCCTCAACAAGGCACATGCGGCACGCGCCTATATTGTTGATGTCCTTCAGATTACAAAGCGTGGGTATCTTTATTCCCTGCGCCATGCATGCTTCAAGCACGGTTGCATTCGGCTCCGCCTGGACTGTTCTTCCGTCGATTTTGAGTGTTACCATCTTTCAAAACCCTTTCTGTTTTTTTCTGTATGCTTTTTTCATACGTTGGGGTTCAATGCGCGATATCATTACGCGCATTATAACCATAACATAAATGATATGCTTAGTCAATCGGAAATGACAGAAAGATGACGAAGGTTGGTGGGGAGCCTTTTGGTCAGTGCAAGTTCGACACAATAAGCCTGCCCTGAAAGGGGAGGTGGATGCGAGTGTAACGAGCAGACGGAGGGGTTATAAAAAAGCTTATCTTCTATTTGTTTGTTTCAACCCCTCAGTCGATTCGCCCCTCCATATTTAACTTTTCTGCATACCCTCCCCTCCAACAAAATATAAATACAAATGAATAGAGCCGCGAAAGGAGCAAGGTGAAATGGAAGCGAAATTTTTAGATATCGGCGGGAGCAAAACGCTTAGGCTGGCCGCGCGGGAAAGCGCGGAGGCCGCGATAGAGGGCGCGCTGCCGCTGCCCGCGGGGATAAGGCTTGGCGATATTGAGCCGCTTTGCGCAGCCGCCCGGGTGGAGGCCGCAGCAGCAACCGCACACGACGGACGGATAGACATAGAGGGCAAGCTGAAGGTGAGCGTTATATTCCGCAACGCCGTGCGGGAGATGATACCGAGCGGGGACGGCGCGGACAATGCCAATGAGGACACAGCCGCTGCCGAAAAGGGCGGGGCGTTCACGTCCGGCGCGGCATTCAAATACAGCATTGCGTGCGACGCGGCGCGGGAGGGCATGCGCGCGGAGGTAACGGCATACGTCACTTCCTGCACGCTGAGCGCCGCGGGAGAGCTGATGCTCAGCGCGGTCGCGGGGCTGGACTGCGCCGTTTATGACACGTCTCCCCTGCCCATGCTAAACGGCATCGATGGCGCGGAATGCGAAATGAAGCACGAGTGCATATGCACCTGCACAGAAACATTGATAGGCCAAAGCGAGACGGACTTTGAAACAGAAACCGCCCTGCCAGCGGGCACGGAGCCGCTTTTTGCGAGCGGGGAATGCAGCGTAAGGAGCGTTACGCCGGGCGGGGACACGGCAATAATAGAAGGGCAGCTTTGCCTTGACCTGCTGCTGTGCAGCCGCGCGGGGCTTACGGCGCACGCCGTGCAGTTCCCATTCACAATAGAGGCGGAGCTTGACAGCCGCGCCGAGGGCGACGCATACGCCACGGTTTCGCTGAAGGATATATACATATCTCCCGCCGACGCATCAAGCGGCATAGCCGCCGTGCGCGCGCGCCTTGCGGTGAGCATATATCAAACGGAGCAGAGCGAAACGGCTATCTGCACCGACGCATTCATACCCTATCATTCCTGCCAAATGCAGACGGAAAGCGCAAGCATTATGCAGCGGATGCGGCGAAAGACCTTCCGCTATACGCTGAGCGAAAATATACCCCTTCCCGACGGTACGGACGGCGCGAAGAGCGCAATATGCTGCGCCGCAATGCCCTACGTTACAACAGCGGAGGTAAAGAACGGCGTGCTAAGCATAGAGGGCATAATAACGCTGAACTGCGCGCTGCGCACGGCTGAGCCGAACGCGCTGACGTTTGCATCGCAACTGCCCTTCCTGTGCGAAACGCAATACACCGGCGCGGATGCAGACGCGGCGGACGCGAGCGTTAAGTGCCTATCCTGCACGCTTATGCTTACAGGCGGTATGCTCACGGCGGAATGCGTGCTGGAGCTTTCCGCGGTGCCGTATACGCTTACAGGCATGACCATAGTATCCGCCGCGGGTGAAGCGGAGCCGGTAAAGCGGCAGAGGGCGATTATAGTATACTTTGCCTCTGCAAACGAGACGCGCTTTGACGTGGCCAAGCGATACAGCCTGCCTGTAAGCAGCATAGCCGCGGGCGGGGACACGCTTTGCGAAGGCGAAAAGCTTACGTTTTTGTGCTGAGCGGCTAAAGCGGCATGATGAGCTGTGTTTTTGCCGCAATGATAGCGGCGGCAATAATATGCGGCGCGGCGAACGGCAGCATAGCGGCGGTGCTTGACGCGCTGACGGAGGGCGCAGCCAACGCGGTAACGCTCTCCCTCTCCCTTGCGGGGGCGTATATGCTATGGATGGGACTTATGGGCATAGCGCGAAGGGCGGGGCTGATAGACGCGCTTTCGCGGGCAATGAGGAAGCCTCTTGCCCTGCTTTTCCCCAACGCGGGCGAAGCGGTAGCGCCCATAACGCTGAACTTAGCCGCGAACTTCTTCGGCGCGGGCAGCGCGGCAACGCCCTTCGGGCTGGAGGCCATGAAGGAGCTGAACGCGAAGGCTAAATATGCCGGCGTAGCTACGGACGAAATGTGCATGTTCCTTGCGCTCAATGCATCGGCGCTGGAGCTGCTGCCGGCGAACGTGCTTGCGCTAAGGACCGCCGCAGGGAGCGAGGATGCATACATAGTGGTGCTGCCCACGTTCATAGCGTCCGTGATAAGCTTCGTTTCCGCCGCCGCAATATGCGCGCTGTTCTGCCGCATAATGCCGCAAAGGCCCATAGGGAAGGGCAGGGCATGAGCTATATTCTGCCCCTTATGATACTGGGGCTTATAATATACGCGCTGATAAAGCGCGTGGACATATACTCCGCGTTTACCGAAGGGGCGGCAGAGGCGCTGCCAATGCTTATAAGGATATTGCCGTACATGGCGGGGATGCTTGCCGCGATACAGGCGCTTAGGGCGTCCGGCGCGCTTGAATGGCTGCTTGGTGCGCTTTCCCCCGCTTTTAACGCCGTAGGCCTTCCGGCTGAGCTTGCGCCGCTTTTTATACTGCGGCCGTTTTCGGGCAGCGCGGCGCTCTCGCTCCTTGGCGACGTACTCACAACATACGGCCCCGATACTTTCACGGGCGTTGCGGCAAGCATAATGCTCGGCTCCACCGAGACAATATTCTATACCATCGCGCTTTATTTCGGCACGGTTGGCATACGCCGCACGCGCGCGGCATTGCCCGCGGCACTTATAAGCTCCGTTATAGGTACGGCGGCGGCGATAGTCCTTGCGCAAGGACTATTTGCATAATGGGGCAAGTGATGCTATAATACTGATAAATTGGGCGAATGTGTTTTTGCCCGAAAGATAAGGCTTTGCGTGCAAAATTGCCGAACGCTCAGCCGGGAGGGGTTTTTATGAAAATAGACGTTATTCCCGTATACGGAAAGGTTTTAAGCAACCATATATCGTCCTGCACGGTAATAGTTGTGGATGTTTTGCGCTCCACAAGCTGCATAATAACCGCCGTTGGCAATGGGGCAACCAAGGTCGTTCCCGCGATAGACCCCGGCGAGGCGGCAATGCTTGCAAGCAGGCTCGGGGCGCAGGACGTTGTGCTGGCGGGCGAGCGGGAGGCGGTGAAGCTGCCGGATTTCGACCTTGGCAACAGCCCGTATGAATTTACCAAGGAAGCCGTGTGCGACCGCAGCGTTATAATAAGCACCACCAACGGCACCGCCGCCATACACGGCATGTCCGCCGCGAAAGAGGTACTGATTGGCGGCATGATAAACCGCACGGCGGTTGCCAAAAAGGCCGTTGAGCTGGGCAACGACATAATAATCGTCTGCGCCGGCACATATGGGCAGATTTCTGCGGACGATCTCTTAGCCGCAGGCTCCATCGCGGAGGCTATACACCGCATGGCGCGCGAGCCCATGGAAGCGACGGACATAACGATGGTCTGCTGCATGCTGTACGCGGACTGGAAGCAGGGCCGCGCCGACCTTTCCGTTACAAAGCACTGCGCACGGCTGATATCACTCGGCTTTGAGGAGGACATAAAATACTGCTTCAGCGAGGACATAACCGAAGTCGTACCGGTATATGAAAACGGCGTGATAAGGTGAGGTTTTTGCTTGTGAAGTTTGATTCGTTTTAGTATAATATATTTAGAAATCACGCCTGCCGGAGGCGGCTGGACGCTTAGAAAATAACCGTTGCTTTTATAGGCAGCGGTTATTTTCTGTTATGTGCTT
The DNA here is from genome assembly GCA_001940855.1 of Christensenellaceae bacterium Phil1. GTDB lineage: Bacteria > Bacillota > Clostridia > Christensenellales > CAG-138 > Phil1. Next base: position 11,556 of record MSGS01000032.1, read on the forward strand.
TGGGGGGGGCACCACAAAAGGCTCCCCTTTACGGGGAGCTGGCAATACGCCGCAAGGCGGATTGACTGAGGGGTTGACGATACCGAGCGAAGCGACTTTCTTTTTCAACCCCTCCGTCTGCTCGTTACACTCGCATCCACCTCCCCTTTCATGGCAGGCTTAATGTGGGAGCTTGTACCGTACCAAAAGGCGCCACCGCTTGCGGGGGAGCTGCTGAGCGTAAGCGAAGCTGAGGGGGAATATCTCGCGGCACTTGGCAGCTTTGAACCGTTCCCCTTTCGACTGCTCATTGCATTCGCAGCCACTTTCCCCGCAAGCGGGGACAGCTTTTGGTGCAGTATAAACTCGGCGTACAGTGCCGTACCCCTTCGCGGAGCGATCGTTTCAATGGGGTTACGGGGGGTGCAGGGGGGCCTAAGGGGAGAAATCGAAATCTTCCCNNCTTCCCTGGCCCCCCTGCAAAAAGATTATAAAGAAGCTTATCTTCTATTTGCTTGGTTTACTCCCTCAGTCTCGCCTACGGCTCGACAGCTCCCTCGACAGGGAGCCTTTTGGGTGCAGTATAGTTTCATGCATAAACAACAAGGGGACGGTTTCCCGTCCCCACAATTTCACAGTCTCTCACGCTTACAGTTTCATCAGCGCATCGTAGAGCGCCTCGAGCCCATCGCGCGTATAATACTCTATCGTTATTTTGCCCTTCTTTTCGCTGCCGTCTATGGTCACCTTTGTGCCCAGATGCTCCCTGAGCTTTTCCTGGGCAACGTACATGTCGTTTGTTTGGCGGACGCGCTTCTTCTTTGATTCGCGCTCCACCTTGTCAAGCTCCGGGTTGGTGAACTTGGTGGCCTTGCGCTCTATCTCGCGCACGGACCAGCCGTTTATGGCGGCGTCGCCCGCAAGCCTTCTTACGGCAGCCTCGTCCTTTATGGCGGCAAGCGCCCTGCCGTGGCCCGCGCTGAGCTTGCCTTCCTTCACCATGTCCTGCACGCTGTCCGGCAATGAAAGCAGCCTCAGGCTGTTCGCTATTGCGGGGCGGCTCTTGCTCAGGCGGGAGGAAACCTCCTCCTGCGTAAGGTCGTGCTGCTGCATGAGGAAGCGTATGGCGGCGGCCTCCTCAATCGGGTTCAGGCTTTCGCGCTGAAGATTTTCTACAAGAGCTATCTCCTGAATTTCCGCATCGTCAAACTGCTTTACTATTACGGGTACGGTTTTGAAGCCGGCAAGCCTTGCCGCGCGGAAACGACGCTCGCCCGCGACTATGGTATACCTTTCCCCGTTTTGATGCACTATTATGGGCTGCACCATGCCGTGCCGCTTCAGGCTTTCCGCAAGCTCGTTAAGCCTTTCTTCATCGAAGGTTTTTCGCGGCTGGTCGGCATTTGTGTCTATCATATATATGTCCGCCTGCACAACGCCCTCCGGCGGAGTGGCGGTAAAATCGCCAAGCAGCGCGTCCAGCCCGCGCCCAAGCTTTTTCATTGCCATTGCTTATTTCTCCTTTCCCACAAGCTCCCGCGCCAATGCATCGTATGCCTTCGCACCGACCGATTTAGGATCGTATTTATTGATGGGCATGCCGAAGCTCGGCGCCTCGCCAAGGCGCACGGAACGGGGAATTATGGTATCGTACACCTTATTTTTGAAGAATTTCTTCACCTCAAGCACCACCTGCTCGGAAAGATTGGTGCGCGCATCGAACATTGTGAGCACAACGCCCTCCACCGCAAGCTTGCTGTTAAGATGCGTGCGCACAAGCTTTACGGTGTTCATAAGGTCGCTCAGGCCCTCCAGCGCATAATATTCGCACTGTATGGGCGCAAGCAGCGTATCGGCCGCGGTAAGCGCGTTTATGGTAAGCAATCCCAGCGACGGCGGGCAGTCTATGAATATATAATCATAATTCTTGCGCACCTTGTCCAGCGCGCGCTTCAATACCGTTTCGCGGGCAAGCGTGTTCACCAGCTCCACCTCCGCACCCGAAAGCTCCTTGCGGGCGCATATCAAATCAAGCCCTTCGGTGGGGGTCTTTACGGTGGCCTCGGCCGCGCTCACGCCGTTTATCATAACGTCGTATATGCTGTGCTCCGGTGCGCCCTTATCCACGCCAAGGCCGCTGGTGCAGTTGCCCTGCGGGTCAATATCTATGCACAGCACCCTTTTGCCCAGCGCCGCAACGCATGCGGAAAGGTTGACTGTTGTGGTGGTCTTCCCCACCCCGCCCTTCTGGTTTGCAATGGCTATTATCTTGGACATGCTTTTCTAATCTCCCTCAGCTTTGCTTCGTCCGCCTCTATGTGCAGATCCATAAGTATTTCATCGTAATATTCGCCGTCAACGCAGAATCTCCCGCGGTGGCGGCCTATCTCTTCAAAGCCGAAGCGCTTATACAGCGCGATGGCGCGCTCATTGTCCGCATACACGCCGAGTTCAACGTTTTTAAGCGATGCTTCCTTCGCAAGCTCTATAAGCGTTTCCATTATCGCGGAGCCCACGCCGATGTGCCAATACTTCCTGCGCACGCTCAGCGCAATTTCCCCCGTGTGCGCCAGCCTGCGGCGCGGATAACAGCCAAGGCTGAATATGCAGGCAAGCTCGCCGTTTATACGGCCGCTGTACACGCCGCCGCGCTCCTGCTTCAAATTTTCCTCCAATATCAGGCGCTCTTCTTCCTCGCTTATGCCAAGGCCGTTTTCATCCATCAGCAGAAAATGCGTCTCCCCGCCGATCGTTTTAAGATATTCCAGTATTTCCGCCGCGTTTTCGCCCCGCGGACGGAATATTTGCAGCACGCTGCCATCGCGCAGCACAACGCTTTTTTCCATTGCCAGACATCTCCGTTTTGCGATATTTCCCTATTATTATATAAGATAATTCCTAATAACACAATGACTCAATGCTGCATTGTTTCACGTGAAACATTATAAACGGATAAATTCTGCAAAAAGATGGATTATAAAGAACGGCTTCGGCATAAAAAAGGCGCCGCGGGGAAAATGGCGGCGCCTGACAACACGGCATGGGCGGCCTTGGGGAGGGAATCGAAGGCAAAGCCCATGCCAAAGATTATATCTTGAGTTTACTTCCCGTCCCGTATCCTTACGGCAGCCTTACTCACGGCGGGAATAAGCGCGGCTATTACGCACAGTATGGTATCCACGCCGATTGTGGTGAAGTTATACATGAACGAATACGCCCACGCGTTGGCGTAGCCCGCCTCCGCAGCGGAATCGGCAAAGAATATCGCCCCGCTGAGCACGCCGCACAGCATGCGGCAGAAGCCGCCAACGCCCGCGCCGAGGGCAAGGCTCTTGGGGAAGAAGCCCGCAAGGCCGAGCACCGTGAAGGAAAGGAAATAATCCAGCACGAACTGAACCGGATGCACAACGTACGCGCCCTGCACCACCTGCAAAAGGCTATATGCAAAGCCCGCCAGCAGGCCGGCTGCGGGGCCGTACATCCACGCAAACACGAATATGGGCAGCATTGAGAACAGCGTTATGCTGCCGCCCATGGGCATGGAGAACAGTTTGATATAGCTGAGCACGAACGCAAGCGCTATGCACAGCGCGCCCTGCACCAGCATACGGGTGGTAATCTTATTGCCCTTTTTCTCAACTGTCGGCGCGGCATTGACGTGCTTTTTATTCAGCACCGCAAGCACCGCTATCAGCGCGGCGACCGCCACGATGGCGCCTATGAACATCCAAAGCTCAGTACCCTCAAGCTTTGCAAGCTTTTTAAGCAGTACAAATTCCATTCTTGTTAAAACCTCCGTGTGTTTCTTTTGAAAAAAGAAAAATCTCCGCAATTCTTTGCGGAGAAACCGGACGGCATTTTCGCATGCGCCAAATCTATTCTCTCCGCTTCCCTACGCCGGCATTATCCGTACAGGTTCCAAGGGTATATCTCAGCCTGAAAACAAGCTCCCCCAGCGGGTGATTATTCTCTTTTCGCCGCTATATTAGCACGTTTGTGAAGAAATGTCAATCGGTGCCTTTTGGTGCGCTTTATAAACTTTCTGCAAAAACAAGGGGACGCATCGCGTCCCCTCAACTTTACGATCTCTCACGCTCACCCGCCGTCAGGTGGATTTCACATTGCTCAAGCAATATTTCACTACGCTTCAGCGCAATTTCACCCTGCGTAAGCAGGATTTCACTGCGGGCGTAAGCCCGCTTATCCTTCGTACGTAAAGAATCCGAAATGCTCCGTGCCGTTCATAAGGCCGAAGCGGCCGAGCGTGGTGGGTATCTCCCCCGCCTCTCCGCTAAGCTTGTAATAATCGGGCCACCAGCTCATGAATTCGCTGTTCAGTCCGTCCAGCGGAGTATCGGGCATATAGAACACGAAATCCGTGCCGTTCTCCATGCCGTGTGCGTCACTCAAAACAAAGCGTACCTCATCCTCTATCCATTCCGCGCCCATGCTTTCGTCCTTTGTCAGCTCCTCAAGCGTCATGGCATAGGAATGATCGTCTATCTTGGTTATGTTGGCGAACCTGCCGGAGAATTTGCAGTAATACACTGTTCCCTTGGGGTATTTTTCGCTGTTTTCGATCATTTCGCTGTCGTGATACTCGCCGGTGAATGTGCCGTCCGTGTTCAGCGTAAGCTCTGTCCCCCATGCGCCCGCGCCGCTTGCAAATATCATGTTCAGCGGATCGTCGCCTATGGGCAGCGCAGCCGCGGCGTTATCCGTCTCCGCGCTCTGAGTTTCGGCAGGCATTGTCCGGGCGGGTGCAGTCTCGGCAGGGGCCGCGGTAGGCTCGGCAGTAGCTATTATATCGGGCGTAACCTCCGGCTCTGCGGTGTTCACGGGCGCGGTGCAGCCCGTAAACATTGCCGCCGCCAATGCCGCGCAGATAAATGCGGTTATTATCCGCCTTAGCTTTTCATTCATTATTTTACTCTCCTTATCCGGCGCGGTGCTGTCCGCGCTCAATTCGGTCTATAATAATATGCTTATGTACTGATTTTATCAATACATAAGCATATCTGTTTCAAGTTTGTTTACAAGTTTGCGTCCTCTTCCCGCCAGGCTTGCAGCAGCGCATCCGCGGTTTTTTTCAGCTCCTTTTCAAGCGTGCGGAAACGGCTCAGCAGCTTTTTCCCCTCCGGCGTGACCTCCGCCCCGCCGCAATTACGCATCTCATATCTTCAACCATATTATTCACCCGCCCCACACCGGATTGTTTCACGTGAAACATTCTTCCCGCGCGAAATTTATTTAAGCTTTATTATGAATATTCCCGGCATAAGGCCGCCCGCTTCGGTGCGCGTTTCCGTCACCAGCTTGAGCTTTGGCCGTTCGCGTATCAGCTTTTTCAGCAGCGTGAACTCCATCGTGTAAAGTATAGCCACGCCGTCCTCGTTCAGCCATTGCGGCAGCCGGTCCAGCAGCCCCGCGTACAGCCTTTCGTTGTTTGCATGCGTCCCCACGCGGTTGCCGAAGGGAAGGTTTGCGACAATCTCGTCATACGGACGCTTCGCTTCAAAGCGCAGCATGTCGTTGCATATGAATTTGGCCTTTGAGCCCGCGTTTTCGGCATTTTTGCGGGCAATGTCTATTGCCCTATGCGCAATGTCAACGCCCGTAAGGCTTGCCGCGGGCGCAAGCTTTTCCCGCTCAATAAGCAGCGTGCCGCTGCCGCAGCAGGGATCGAGCACCCTTGCGTTCACCTTCATGTGCTCCATGGCATACCGGAGCACGGCGGCCGCCGTTGCGGGATGTATGCTTGCGGGCAGCGCCTCGGTACGGTAGGTGAACCTATCGTCGCAAAACACGGTCGGTTGCAGAAACGCATCCGCGCGGCCCTGTTCATTTATTTCAAATATAAGCTCCGCTTCATAGTCGCTCGGCGCATTCACAAGCTTTTCGCTGTCTATCACGGCGGCTATCGCGCGGCTTTGCGCCGCCCTGTCCTTCACTTCGCCCCTCAGCTCAATTCTGTATCCGTAGGGCGGTTCGCCATCGCAGCAGTTTTCAAAGAATTCGCTCATAAAGCGGCCGCATTGCAGCAGCTGCTTCGCGTCGCTCGCGTTCATGTCCCGCGCTATTGGCATCAGGATGCTCTGCATGCTCCTAAGGCGCATCAGCTTATCTATATCCTTTGTTTTTATAAATACGCTGTTACCCTTGTGCGCATAGGGTTCAAGCTCCTCTTCCTCCATGTCGTAAAGCAGGGAGCCTACCAGCCTGTCCGGCGCGCGGAGCTCAAATTCATACTCCGTATCGAGCGCGCGGAATGCATGATGCGCAATTTTCGTAAGCTTACGCCTTGCGCTGAGGAGTGCGTCCGTCTCCTCCGCAAAGTGTCGCTTTTCGCTTTCGTCCTTTGCGGCGGGAACCGAGTATTTGTCAAGGAAAGCCTTGGCCTCCTCCCCGCCTATCGCGCCTATTGAAAGAATAATGCTCGGGCGCACAAAGCGCGTCTGTTCCCGCCCAAGCGCGTCAATGAGCCGCGGCGCGTCCGCTTCCCTTTCAAGCGCGCCCATCAGCCGCGCAGTGTTTTTCCTAAGCTTAGCGTCGTCAGATAAAAGCATTGCGCAGAAGCGAGCGTTTTCATCCGCGCTGCAAAGCTTATCCGCCATAGCTTCGCGGAATTTTTTCTGCTTTGCCAGCCTGCATAAAAACGCGCCCGCCGCCGCATTGTTTTCTTTTATATACAGCGCCCACGCCGGCTCAAACGCCTGCTCCGCCTTGGCGGCAAGCTTTTCCGGCCCGTTCGGCTCATTCAGTATTTTCAGCGCCTTTTCGCGGCTCATGTAAATCATTTTTTGCTCCTTTTTGCGGCTTCGGCGCGTATAACGTCCAGCACCTCGTCCGTGCCGTCCGCCTTGGCGTCCGCGCTCATGGTGGCTGTGAATGAAAGCCGCCTGTCGTAAAGATCGTTCACGCTGTCAAGCAGTGTGTTTTCATTAAGCTGCTCCTGCTCCAGCACCATTGCGTAGCCCTTGCGGGAAAAATAGCCCGCGTTTTGAATCTGGTCCCCCCTGCTTGCGCTCAGCGGCAAGGGTATTAGCAGCATGGGCTTGCACAGCGCTAAAAATTCAAACACGGCGTTTGCCCCCGCGCGGGAAATAACAACGTCCGTCGCGGCAAAAACGTCGCTCAGTTCCTTCGATATGAATTCATATTGCTTGTAGCTTGCGCTGTCCAGTTCCTTTTCCGCCTTGCCCGCGCCGCATATATGCACAATGTCGAACGTGCGCTCAAGCTTGGGCAATGCCGCGCGCACGGCGCTGTTTATTGCCGCCGCGCCAAGGCTGCCGCCCATTATCATAAGCACGGGCTTTTCCCCGTCAAAGCCAAGGAAGTCAAGGCCGCGCTGCTTATCGCCCTTGTAAAGCTCGGGCCGTATGGGAGTGCCGGTATGCACGCCTTTTTCGCCTGTGAATTTGAGCGTATCTTCAAACGTTACGCAGATTTTGTCCGCAAAGCGGGAGTTTATCTTGTTCGCAAGGCCGGGGGTATAGTCGCTTTCGTGCGTAACCACAGGCACGCGGCATTGGCTTGCCGCAATAACCACCGGCACGCTCACATAGCCGCCCTTTGAAAACACCACGTCCGGCTTAATTTTGCGCATAATGCGCCGCGCCTCGCCTATGCCTTTAAGCACCTTAAACGGCGTTGCAAGCGTTTTCAGCGAAAAATACCTCCTCAGCTTGCCCGCGCTTATTTCATGATAAATAATATAGTCCTTGTCGGCCATCAGCTTTTTTTCTATTCCATCCGCCGTGCCGATATAATGTATCTCATATCCCTCGCTCAAAAGCTGGGGAAAAAGCGCCATGTTCGGCGTAACGTGTCCGGCGCTGCCGCCGCCCGTGAATACGATCCGTTTGTTCATTGCTCCTGCCTTTCGTAAAACCGTATTTTCCGTTCATAATATGCTCATTCGCCCCATAAGTATATCATTTACGGAACCTTTGGGCAAGAATCCCCTACTTCCCCACGCAGAAGCGGGAGAATATCCTCTCTATCACGTCCGCCGTTACCTCGCGGCCGGTTATTTGGCCAAGGGCGTAAAGCGCGGTGCGTATGTCCGCCGCGGCAAGGTCGGTGCCCATTGCGGCGTCCGCGGTTTCAAGGGCGGCCTTCGCCTCCGCAAGGGCGTATATGTGGCGGGAGTTGGTAACAAGCGCGCTCTCCGCCTCCTTGGTGAGCAGCAGCGCCGCCATGCGCTCCTTCAGCTCCTCTATCCCTTCCCCCGTTACGGAGCTTACGGCTATTGGCGAAAGCGCGGCGCAGCTTTTATCCATTATAAAGCCCTGCTTGTCCGCCTTGGTAAATAGTATCAGGCATTTTCTGTATTCGCCCCGCTTTGCGGCGTCTATCAGCGCGCGGCTATCTTCTTCAATAGGCTTCGTGCCGTCTATTGCAATAAGTATAAGGTCGGCCCGCTCGCCCGCCTTCCTCGCCCGCTCCACGCCTATGCGCTCCGCCTCGTCCGCGCCCTCGCGTATGCCCGCCGTGTCCGTTATGCGCACGGGTGCGCCGCATATATCAAGCGTTTCCTCAAGCGTATCGCGCGTTGTGCCGGGTATGGAGGTAACAATCGCCCGCTCCGTGCCCATCAGCGCGTTGAAAAGGCTGGATTTGCCGGCGTTCGGCGCACCGAGTATGGCTACCGAGGCCCCTTCGCGGAATATCCGCGCTGCGTTGCCGCCGCGTATCAAATAATCAAGCTTATCTATTATGGGCGCAAGTTCACTGCCGAGTGCGGATACCGTGTCCTCCTCAAGCTCCTCCGGATAATCAAGCGCCGCCTCAACGCCGCTGAGTATATCAATAAGCCTGTCCTCAATATCCTTTATGCCGCTGCCTATGCTGCCCTCAAGCTGCTCCTCCGCCATGCGCGCGCCCTGCTCCGTAACGGAGCTTATAACGTCCATAACGGCTTCCGCCTGGCTCAAATCAAGTTTGCCGTTCATGAACGCCCGCTTTGTGAACTCCCCGCCCTCGGCCGGGCGCAGGAAGCGGGAAAGCACACTAAGCGTCCGCTTGGCTATTACGCGGCTGCCGTGAATATATATTTCCGCCATGTCCTCGCCGGTATAGGTTGCGGGGGCTTTAAGGAAGCAGGCCATTGCGGAATCTATCGTTTCCCCGCTTTCGGGATCTATAACATGGCCGTAGTTCATAACGCGGTGCTCCGGCGCGTTTTTGCAGCGGAAAACCCGCCCAAGCGCAGCATATGCTCCGCTTCCCGTTATGCGCACTATTGCTATCGCCCCGCCCACAGGCGAGGACAGCGCGAATACAGTATCCTCACTCATCCTTTATGTTGCCCTTCCCTATGTCCCTTGTTATCTTTTCCAGCATCTTCGGTTCGTTATCCCGCGGCTTGCAGGCGCAATGCATCAGCAGCGCGCGTTTCACTTCCCCCACCCGCGGGCAGGGGCGTATGTTCAGCCAGCGGCAAATGTCCTGCCCCGTGCATTTCAATTCCTTTTCGGTAAAGGGAGCGTTTTCGGCCTGCATTTCGGCATATACGCGCTTCCAGCGCTCCGCCGTGTCCACCCGGCCCAGCACTATGCCGCTGCCGTGAACGTCCGCTTCGCGTATCAGAATAAGCTTTTGCGCGCCGTCCCGCCCAAGCTCCACAAATTTCTTTTTTATCTTGCGCACGCGCGTTTCGCCCTTCAGGTCAAACATATGCCACCGCACCAGCTTAACAACTTCTTCCCTTAGCGCGGCAGGGGCTTTAAGCCTTGTCAAAACGTCGTTCGCTATGCGGGCTGAATACATCTCGTGCCCATGCATTGAGCCGTGGCCATAAAACGCCGTGGCCTTGCCCGTATCGTGCAGAAGCATTGTCCACCTAAGCACCAGCTCCGGCGGCACGGCCGCGCACGCCCTAAGATTATGCTCCATAACGTCATATTTATGGAAATCCCGCCTTTGCTTAACGTCATAGCATATTTCAAGCTCCGGCAGCAGCACCTCTATCGCCCCGCTTCGGTGCAAAAGATGCAGCGCGCCTATAAGCGCATCGTATCCCGCGCCGTAGGCCGTGTCCGCCATTATAAGCTTGCACAGCTCGGCATATATCCTCTCCGGCGAAATATCCTTCAGTCCTTCGCGGCTTGCGTATGCGGCGGCAAGCGTGTTTTCATCCGCTTCAAAGCCAAGCTGCCCCGCAAAGCGGCACAGCCGCAGTATTCTCACCCCGTCGTCCCGCATTATCAGCGCGGGGTCGGGGCTTGTGGCGCGGAGTATCCGCCGCTCCATATCTTTTACGCCGCCGGTAGGGTCTATTACCTCCTTTGTGAGCGGGTCAAGGTAAACGGCGTTCACGGTAAAATCCCGCCTGAACGCGTCCTCCTCAAGCGTTGCGGCGAAGCTGACCTCGCTTGGCCTATGGCTGCCCGTGCCGTCGTAACGCTCCGTGCGGAAGGCGGCGTATTCAAGGCTCATATCGCCCATAACTATGTCCAGCGTACCGAACGCCGCGCCCTTCCTGCGGCACTCCACTCCCCGCGCTGCAAGCATGGCTTCAACATCCTCTATCCTGAGCGCGCTGCAAACGTCTATGTCGTTCACGGGGTAACCCAGCAGGCAGTTGCGCACCATGCCGCCCACGGCATACAGCCGCGCCCCGTTTTCATTGAATATCTCCGCCAATGCGGTAAGCTGCGGAGCGATGGTAAAATCGTGCATGTGACCTCTCGCGCTTTATTTTGCCAGCTTATACAGGGCATATTGATTAAGGCTTACGCCTTCCTTTTTTGCGCTTTCCACCAGCTCTTTATGCAGCGAACGCGGTACGCGGATCATAAGCTTTCCGCTGTATTCCTTATGGTTTTTATAATCATCCAGCGATATTGAATCCGCGCTGTCCTCTTTTTCCGCAGTCTCTATCGCCTTTATATCTTCCACGGTGGGTTCTTCCGCCTCAAGCGCATCTATTACCTTCATTCTTTCTTCAAATTCTTTATTATCAAGCTTTTTCATAACTTCTGCTCCTTTCAGTACTTTTATGCTATCATATATGCTATCGTTTTTCAACTGTCTTATTTTTACTCCCTCAGTCTATTCGCTGTAAGCTAATTTTCTGAGGGAGTTAAGGCTCCCCGGCCGGGGAGCTGGCAAACCGAAGGTTTGACTGAGGGGTTGATGTAAACAAGAACAGCCCCGATGCAACCCCTCCGTCCATTCGCTGACGCTCATGTCCACCTCCCCTTTCAGGGCAGGCTTAATTAGAGTACTTCCAACAAAAAAGACAACCGCTTCGGCTGTCTTTCTTTTCTCTTTATTTTTACTCTTCCCTGCCCTTGGGCGCTATCACCACGCGGCGGTTGGGTTCCTCGCCCTCGCTGTATGTGGTAACGTAGGGGTTGTTCTGCAGCGTTGCGTGCAGCACGCGGCGCTCGTAGGGGTTCATCGGCTCCAGCGTCCTTGCGCGGCCGGTGCTCCTTACCTGGGACGCTACCTTGCGGGCAAGGCGGGCGAGCGTTTCTTCGCGCCTGTCGCGGTAGCCTTCGGTGTCCACGGTTATGCGGGTGAAGCCATGCTCCTTGCGGCTGCGGTTAACGTGCAGGCTGGTCAGGTACTGTATCGCGTCCAGCGTTTCGCCCCTGTGGCCTATCAGCACGCCCATGCCGGAAGAATCTATCCTCAGCCTTACGCCGTCCTCCTCGCTTACGTTGGCAAGCACCTGCGCATCTATGTTCATAAGGCGGAGCATCTCCCTGAGGAACTGCGCGGCTTCGTTGTTCTCCGCGGCCTCAAGCGTGTATTCAATCTTGGGCTTGGCGCTCTGCTCGTCGCGTTCGCGGCGGTTGCTGCGCTCGCGGCGGTTGTTCCTTTCCCTGCGCGGCGGCCTTATTTCGCTGACTTCTTCAACTATCTCTTCGCGCACTTCGCCGTTTTCGCTTATTTCTTCGGCTACGGCAACGGTTTCTTCCTTCACCTCTGCTGCTTCCTCGCTGCGCTGGGGCTTATCCTCGCGGCGGGGGCGTTCGTCGCGGCGGTTGCCGCGGTCTCGCCTGGGCCTGTCGTCACGGCGAGGCCTGTCCTCGCGGCGGCGGTTGGCACGCCGTTCGGCTTCGTTCATGTAGTCGGGTACTACTATCTGCTCCGGCTCGCGCTCGGTCAGCTTTACTATGGCGGGCTTTGCGCCTATGCCGAGTATACCCTTGGTCTCGTGCTGAACTATGTCTATTTCAACTTCGTCTATCGAAACTTCCAACTCTTTAAGGCCGTTGAAAATTGCTTCGTCTATCGTTTTGCCTGATGCTTCAATTGTCCTCATTTATTAGCATCCTCCTTTACCGGGGCCGTCCTCGGGAATTTCTTGTTCAGTATAAGGTTGACTATTATCATTATTACGCTGGTCAGCGTCCAGTAAATTGCAAACGCCGCATTGTAGTTAAGGCAGAATATGAAGCTCATTATGGGGAACAGATAGTTCATCCATTTGGTGGACTTCGCTGCTTCCTCGTTGGCGGCGGGGGTATTCTTTGTCATGAGCCAAGCGGAAAGGAAGTTCGTGCCGCCGGCAAGTATGCTCATTATGAACCAGCCGTTGTTGTATCCCTTGTAAACGTCAAGGAAGGGCTGTATGGCCGCATCGTAAATGGCTATGGCCGCATCGTTTGAAAGAAGCTGATAGCTTACGCCGCCCTGATAAACCTTGGTAACGGCAAGGCCCATTTCAACCAGCTTTTCGCCAACGCCGGGCTCCTGCAGATACAGCAGGTTTGAAAGATTGGGCGTTGCAAGGAAGCTTGCGCCGTTGGCAAGCACGGGTGCAAGGCCGTTATCGGGCTGCCAAATATTGTTTATCCACAGGAACTTGAAGGATTTGAACAGCTCCATGGCGTTTTCATCCACCAGAAGCCTAAGATTCATTTCATATCCCCAGTAACGGAACGCCGCTATGAAGCAGAAGAAAAGCGGCATGGTTATGAGCATAGGCAAGCAGCTGCCCCACATGCTCACGCCCTTTTCCTTCATCAGCTTTGTCTGCTCCGCCTGGAAGCGCCTTGGATCGTTGGCATATTTTTTCTGCAGCCGCTGAATCTCGGGCTGCACCTCCGCCATCTTTGCGGAGGACTTGCGCGTTTTTATATCGGAAAATATGGTCAGCGCGCGCAGAAGTATAGTACTTATCAATATGGTAAGGAATACGTTGCCGAAGCCGCTTGCGGATATGGAGCAGGTAAGGCTGTATATCCAGCGCATGGCTTCAAGGAACCAGTTTGTCAAAAAGAAATCACCGGTCAAAGTTTATGTCCTCTCTTTCCCTCCGCGCAATAAAACAACCCTTGCGCGGCATACGAATGATGAATATTTCTTATTCGTGTTCTTTGTATTCTTTTTCTTTTTCGCTTTGTATTCTATCGGCCCCGTCTTTATCCATGCCGGATGCATGGCGCCTTGGGCCAAAGCGGAACTCCTCCGGAACGGGATCGTACCCGCCCCGCGAAAACGGGTTGCAGCGCATTATGCGCCACAGCGCAAGCAGGCCTCCCTTCAGCGCGCCGAAACGGCTTATGGCTTGCTTTGCATAAGCCGAGCACGAGGGGATATAGCGGCAGCAGGGAGGATGCAGCGGCGATATCCACCGCTGGTATCCTTCTATAAGCGTTAAAAGCAAACGCTTCACGCTTTATTTTCTTCTTTCTTCAACAAATCGCCCCGGCGCAGAAGGCTGCGCGCCGCGGCGCATATATCGGAAAAGTCCGCACTGAGTATCGGCGCGCGCGCTATAACAATAATATTATAGCCCGGCTTTACTTCGCCAAAGACCGTATCGAATGCGCTCCTCATCCGCCGTTTTACCCGGTTGCGGCATACGCTGTTGCCCAGTTTTTTGCTTACGGAAAAGCCAATGTGTTTAAGCGCGGGCGTTCTGTTCTTTGTGAATATAACGACCATCAGCTCGTTCGCCTTGGAATTTCCTCTGCGGTATACATAGCGGAATTCCTTATTCCGCTTCAATGAATAACAGCGTTTCACCTGAGTTGATATTTTTCCCCTTTTTGGGGCCGTGGGCATAAAAGAAAATGCGTCCTTCATGCCGCGCGGCCCGTCTGCACGCATGTTTTTATGCGCGCTTTTGTTTTGCTTCTGTTCGCCCTTTTATCAGGCGGAGAGGACCTTGCGGCCCTTGTTGCGGCGGCGGGCAAGCACGTTGCGGCCGTTGCGGGTTTTCATGCGCTGACGGAAACCGTGAACCTTTTTGCGCTGCCTTTTCTTCGGCTGGAATGTACCAAGCATTTCTTTTGCACCTCTTTCCCTAATGTGTTATATCATGCTGACCCCTGCCCCGTTGCCAAAGCCGATTGGAAGTACGCCTTCTTTTAGATAAGCAATACCGGGCTGTTGCCGCCCGGCGCGGCCGGCTTTGCCCAAATGGGCATAGTGCAGCAGTTAAGCAGTATAATCCATCGGTATACGATTATATAAGAAAAGCAAGCCCTCTGTCAAGAAAATATGCTTAGTTTTACTTTATTTTTGGCTGTCTACAACATATTGTTATGTATAAGCCCTCAATTGTACAAGCCCAAAGCATTTTCCCTTGCAAGCCGGGCGGCGTTTTGCTATTATAAAGAAGGTATTTATTTTGGTACTTATTTTTTTCGACCCCTTAAAAAGGGGTTTTATACCGTGGGAGGTATTTACAGTAATGTTGTCCGCTTTGTCTGTTTGGCAGAATTCCTTAGACGAGATCAAAAGATCCATGACCCCGCTCAGCTACAATACATGGGTAGCCACGATGACGCCCATCTGCATAAAGGATAACACCCTTGTGCTGCAGGTGAAGGATCCTTCAACAAAAAACACGCTTAAAAGCATATATACCCAAACGCTTACGGACTGCATAAACCGCGCCAATTCCGGCACATATCTTGTCCGCATTATAGACGAAGCCGAGCTTCCGCTCTATAATGCCTACCGCGAGGATAAGCCCGTTGCCGGCAGCGACTATTACCTTAACCCCAAGTATACTTTTGAAAGCTTCGTTGTTGGCAACAGCAATATTTTTGCCCATGCCGCGGCGCAGGCCGTTGCGGAAGAACCGGGCAAGGCATATAACCCGCTTTTCATATACGGCGGTGTGGGTCTTGGCAAAACGCACCTTATGCACGCCATAGGCCACAGGATACTTAATAACAATCCTTCCGCGCGCATAGTATACATAACCACGGAAACGTTTACCAACGACCTTATTCAGTCCATTCAGGAAAACAGCCGCGTGCAGTTCCGCAACAAGTACCGCACGGCGGACGTGCTTATAATAGACGATATACAGTTCCTCGTTGCCAAGGACAGGACGCAGGAGGAATTCTTTAATACGTTCAACGCGCTGCATACATATGGCAAGCAGATAATCATAAGCTCCGATAAAGCGCCCAAGGACCTTATAAACCTTGAGGACAGGCTTGTTTCCCGCTTTGAAGGCGGATTGGTTGCGGATATTCAGCCGCCCGATCTTGAAACGAGGGTAGCAATACTAAAGCGCAAGGCGCAGAACGAGCAGATAGACGTGGGCGAGGATGTACTCAACTTCATTGCCGAAAAGGTAAATTCAAACATTCGCCAGCTTGAAGGCTCCCTCATCCGCGTTATAGCCTTCGCAAGGCTTACAAAAAAGCCCATAGACCTTGCCCTTACGGCAACGGCGCTCAAGGATATTGTTGCCGGATACGACAATACGCCCGTCACCATACCGCTTGTGCAGCAGGTTGTGAGCGATTATTACGATATCGATACGGACGCGCTTCTTTCGCAGCGCCGCTCCATGGACGTTACCTACCCGCGGCAGATGGCAATGTACCTTTGCAAGGAGCTTACCAACAAGCCGCTCAAGGCCATAGGCGCAAGCTTCGGCGGCAGGGACCATTCAACCGTTATAAACGCCTGCAAACGCATAGAGACAGACATGAAGAACGACCCGCAGGTATCAGACCTTGTGGAGGATCTTACCAAGCGGATAAAGAAGCAGTAATATATCAACAGAGTTATCCACACAGTGTGGATAACTTATGTGGATTACACAGTGCATAATTGTTGAAAACGTGGAAAATGTAAACAACGTGGACAAGTACATATTCCTTACCACACTTATCCACAGGAGTTCTAACATCACTTTTTCAGCATTTTGGGACAAAACCAAACTTGTCCACACAACTTACAACGCTACTGCTACGGCTACTGTTAATATATATAGACACGCTGGCGAGAGTGTGTGGATAAGAGTTACCATTGTTAATAAAAGAGGAGGTTTGGATATATGCGCATAATAGTGGATACGAACGCGCTGAACACGGCGCTTTCAATCGTAACAAAGGCCCTGCCGGTAAGGAGCACCATATCGGTGCTTGAAGGAGTATACATGAAGGCGGAGCAGAGAAGGCTGCTGCTTCGCTGCACGGATCTTAATATTCAGATAGAAGCCAGCATAGATGCTCTTATTGAAAAGGAAGGCGCAACGGTGCTGCCGGGCAGGCTGTTTTCCGAAATGGCCAAAAGGCTGCCGGGCGAAAGCGTTTCAATAGACGTAAACAAGAAGAACACCGCGGAGATAATCAGCGGCGCATACCGCACCACCCTTCAATGCGAGGATGCGGGCGACTACCACGCCATGAACGAAGTTGAAAGCGACACTTCAATTAAAATAGAGCCGAACGATTTCAGGAGCATGGTACGCGGCTGCATATTCGCCGCCGCTCAGGACGATACAAAGCCCATACTGACAGGCGCGCTGATGGAGCTTGGTTCGGACTCCCTCCGCCTTATAGCGCTGGACGGCTACCGCCTTGCGCTGCGTACCGCGCCCATAGTGAACAACGGCACGGAAGAAAAGGAGATTGTCGTTCCCGCGCGTTCGCTTATAGAGGTTGCGCGTATACTGCCGGACGATGGCGAGAAGGCGACCATAACATTCAGCCGTACCCACCTGAGCGCCACCGGCGGAGACGTGAAGATAATAGCCCGCCTTATGGAAGGCGATTTCATAAAATATAAGCAGATATTGCCCAACGAGCACATGACCCGCGTGCGCGTGAACCGCAAGGAGCTGCTCGACGGCATAGAGCGCGTTGCGCTGATGGCGCGCGAAAGCAAGAGCAACCTTATTAAATTCTCTATTTCCCGGGAAATGATAGAGATATCCGCCAACAGCGAGATAGGCCGCAGCAACGAGGAGATACCCTGCGCCGCCATGGGCGAGGATATAGAGATCGCCTTCAACAACAAATATCTGACCGACGTATTCAAGGTGCTTGACGACGAGGAAATATACATGGACTTCAACAGCAACGTAAGCCCCTGCGTGGTGAAGCCCATAAACGGCGACGAATATTATTACCTGATACTGCCCGTAAGGCTGTTCACGGGAGCGTGAGAGGGCTAATGCCCTCAGTGAAATCCTGCTGACGCAGGGTGAAATATTGCTTTCGCAATGTGAAATATGGCTGCGCCATGTGAAATCCGCCTGACGGCGGGTGAACATAAGAGATTATAAAGCTGTGGGGACGGGAAACCGTCCCCTTGTTTATTTATATATAAATTTGTAAAGTACACCAAAAGGCTCCCCTTTAAGGGGAGCTGGCAATACGCCGTGAGGCGGATTGACTGAGGGGTTGCCGTAAACAAGAGCAGCCCCGATTCAACCCCTCCGTCTGCTCGCTTTGCTCGCGGCCACCTCCCTCAATGAGGGAGGATGGTGGTATCACTAACCAAAAGCTGTCCCCGCAGGCGGGGAAAGTGGACACGAAGTGGCCGAAAGGGGAACGGCTCTGAGCAGCCAAGCTATTTTACTATTCCCCCTCAGTCGGCTACGCCGACAGATCCCCCGCCAGCGGTGGCGCCTTTTGGCACTGTACGCAGAGCTTATACCGCGCCAAAAGGCTCCCATTTACGGGGAGCTGGCAATACGCCGTGAGGCGGATTGACTGAGGGGTTATCAATCAATAAACAAAAGGGACGCATTGCGTCCCCTCATCCGTTTTTCATTCTTCATTTTTATTTTTTCATTATCTCAAGGTACTCCGCTGCCGCCTTCCTCCAGGAGAAGTCCTTTGCCATGCCGCGGCTTATAAGGCCGTTCCACAGGGGCTTGTTTTGATAATCCTTAGCGGCGGTTTCGGCGGCGTAGAGCAGCTCGTGCGCATTATAATTGGCGAAGGAGTAGCCGCAGCCGGTGTTGTCGTAGCGGTTGAAGGGGGTAACGGTGTCCTTCAGGCCGCCTGTTTCGCGCACTATGGGAACGGTGCCGTAGCGCATGGCTATCATCTGCGTCAGGCCGCAGGGCTCAAACAGGCTCGGCACAAGGAATATGTCCGCGCCGGCAAATATGCGGCGGGCAAGCGCATCGTTGTATTCTATGCGGGCGGCAAGCCTGCCGGGATAGGTTCTCTGCGCGTATCTGAAAAGGTTTTCGTAGCGGCTCTCCCCCGTCCCCAGCACAACAAGCTGAATCGGAATGTTCATCATTTCCTTCAGTACCCGCTCAACAAGGTCAAGCCCCTTCTGCCCGGTAAGGCGGGACACTATCGCCGCAACGGGAATGCTTGGGTCAACGTCAAGATCAAGCTCGTTTTGAAGCGCGGCCTTGCATTCCGCCTTGCCGCTCATATTTTCCGGGCAATAGTTGCGGCGCAGCGCTTCGTCCGTAAACGGATCGTATGAAACGGTGTCTATGCCGTTGAGTATGCCAACAATGTCCCCCGCGCGCTCCGCAAGCACGCCCTCGAGCGATTCGCCGTAGAACTTGGTCATTATCTCCTTTGCATATGTGGGGGATACGGTGGTAACCTTGTCCGCATATACTATGCCGCCCTTGAGATAGTTAACGTTGCCGTAGAACTCCAGCTTGTGCATGTCGAACGCCGCCCCGCCGAGGGAGAGCAGTTCGTCGCAGAAGCCGCGATCGAACACGCCCTGAAACCGCAGGTTATGTATAGTAAGTATTGTTTTTATGCGGGAGAAATACGGCATTTTAGCATAGTGCAGCTTCATAAGCGCGGCGGCCATTGCCGTTTGCCAGTCGTTCAGGTGCAGCGCATCGGGCATGAAGCCTATGTGCGGCAGCATCTCTATTATGGCCTTGGAGAAAAAGCCGAAGCGCTCCGCCTCGTCGCAATTGAACACGCCGTAAATATAATCCCGCCCGAAATAGTATTCGTTATCTATGAAGTAATACGTTATGCCGCGCTGAACAAGGCTTTCCACCCCGCAGTATTGATTGCGCCAGCCAAGCTTGATATTAAAATCGCACTCATGGCGCATATGCATGCCGAACTGCGCCTTTATCTTGGCGTATAACGGCAGCACAACCCTTATGTCCGCGCCCATTTCCCTAAGCTGAACGGGCAGCGCGGCGGCAACGTCCGCAAGGCCGCCTGTTTTTACGAAGGGAGCGCATTCGCTGGCGGCAAAGAGTATTTTTTTGCTCATACCAGCGCCCCTTTCCTTATCGTCACGGGGAAGCCCTCGTATCCGGCAAGATGCCTGCCCGGGCGCACCTGCACGCCCTTATCGAGTATAACGTAATCCAGCGCGCAGTTTTCGCGTATTTCGCTTGCCTGCATAACTATGCAGTTTTTAAGGCTGGTCCCCTGCCCAACGTGTACCCCGCGGAACAGTATGCAGTTTTCAACGCTGCCTTCAACTATGCAGCCGTCCGCAAGCAGGCTGTTTTTAACCTTCGCGTCCGCGCCGTAGCGGGTTGGGGCTTCGTCCTTTACCTTTGTGTAAATAGGATGATCCGCATTGAAAAGATCCGCGCGCACGGCCTCGTTGAAAAGATCCATGTTGTGCTTAAAATAGCTCGGCACGGAGTCAAGCCGCGCAACGTAGCCATCGTAACGGTAGCCGTTGAGCTTAAGCTTTGAAACGTTCCTTACAAGCACGTCCCTCATAAAGTCCGTATAGGCGTGGACTGCCGCGTCCTCTATAAGGTATTCGAGCATGCTCTTTTCCATTATGTATGCATCGCAGCAGCGATAGGGCGTTTTGGGCCTGTATGGGTCTATCTCAAGGTCTGTTATCCTGCCCCCTTCGCCAAGGGTAAGCCTTAAATCATCGTAACGCACGGCGTCGCCCCAGTCCTTTTCCTCGCTGTACATTATGGTAACGTCCGCGCCGCTTTCAATATGGCTTTTAAGCATGGCATCGTAGGTGCAGTTATATATTGTGTGGCTGCCGGTAAGTATAACGTAGCGCTGGGCGCTGCGGCGCACGTAGCCCATAACGGAGCGTATGGCGTCCACCGTGCCACGGTAAAGGCCGGTATTGTCCCGCGTTAAAAACGGCGGCAGTATGAAAAGCCCGTCGCGCTTGCGGTGCAAATCCCATTCCTTGCCGCTGCCCAGGTGATCCATAAGCGAATGGTAGTTCCTTTGCGCAATAACGCCAACGTTGGTAACGCCCGTGTTCACAAGGTTGCTCAAAATAAAATCTATGCAGCGGTATCTTCCGCCGAAGGGCACCGCGGCGATGGAGCGGCTGTATGTTATGTCCCTAAGCTGGTTGTTGGATTCGCCCGTATAAATAAGTCCGAATGCTTTTTCGTTCATGCCGCGCCTCCTTATTTGCTCACTACCATGCCCGCGGGTATCATGGCGCATTCGGCTATGCGCGCCCCGCTGGCAACAAGGGTTATGTCGCCTGTAAGCGTAGTGTCGTATGCGTTCGTGCCGTCCGGCTCAATGCCTATCTGCGCGCCCGGGGCAACGCATGCGTTTTCGCCCAGTATGGCCTTTCGTATAACCGCGCCCTCGCCTATGCGCGCGCCGGGCATAACAACGCTGTTTTCTATAACGGCGTTCCTGCCTACCCTTACCCCCGTGAAAAGCACGCTCCGCTCAATGCAGCCGTATATTTCGCAGCCTTCGCTCACTATGCTGTTTTCTGCGTGCGCATCCGCGCCTATGTAATGCGCGGGCATTATGGGGCTGCGGCTGTATATGCGCCATTCGCTGTCGTTAAGGTCAAGCGCGGAGGGATTGTCTATCAAATCCATGTTGGCCTCCCAAAGGCTCTTTACCGTGCCCACGTCCTTCCAATATCCGTTGAAGCCGTATGCCGCAAGGCGCTTGCCGTCGCTCAAAAGCTTGGGTATTATATCCTTGCCGAAATCGTGGCTTGAGGAATCGTTCTTCTCGTCCTCGGTAAGGTATTTTTCAAGCACGTCGAAGCTGAATATGTATATGCCCATGGAGGCGTTGTTGCTCACGGGGTTTTTGGGCTTTTCCCAGAATGCTGTTATCATGCCCGCATCATCGGTCTGCATTATGCCGAAGCGGTGCGCTTCCTCCATGGGTACCTGCAAAACGGCTATGGTAGCATCCGCCTGTTTTTCAATATGGCAGCGGAGCATTGCGGCGTAGTTCATTTTGTATATATGGTCGCCGCTCAAAATGAGTACATATTTGGGCGAATACTGCCTGAGAAACGCAAGGTTTTGATATATTGCGTTCGCGGTGCCCGAATACCATTTGCCGCGGCTGCCGCTTACATACGGCGGGAGCACATATACGCCGCCGCTGTTGCGGTCAAGGTCCCACGCGGAGCCGTTGCCCAGATATGCGTTCAGCTCCAGCGGGGAATACTGCGTAAGCACGCCCACGGTATCAATGTCCGAATTTACGCAGTTTGAAAGCGGAAAGTCAATTATCCTGTATTTCCCGCCGAAGGGAACGGCGGGCTTTGCCGTGCGGTCGGTAAGCACGCCAAGGCGCGTGCCCTGCCCGCCGGCAAGCAGCATTGCAACCATCTTTTTTGTTACCATAGGCATTTGTTCTCCTTTTGCAGTAGTGAAAATTTATGTTCTTCCATATGTAACAGAAGTTTGTATATCGTCCCAAAAGGCTCCCCGGCCGGGGAGCTGGCAATACGCCGTAAGGCGGATTGACTGAAGGGTTGACGTAAATAGGTGAAGCCTCTTTCTTTTTTAACCCCTTCGTCTGATCGCTTTGCTCGCATCCACCTCCCCTTTCAGGGCAGGCTTAATGTAAGAGTTTGCACTGCACCAAAAGGCGCCACCATTTATGGGGGAGCTGTCGAGCCGTAGGCGAGACTGAGGGGGAATAGTAAAATAGATTGGCAGCTTTGAGTCATTCCCCTTTAGTCTGCTCGTTACACTCGCATCTACGAACGCTGGTTGGAATATGGTCGTCTTGCAGCGCTGCCGCTTGCAATACTCCCTATTCCGCCCGATTCTCCCCTCGCTGCATCGCCCACTGGGCGCGCTCGGCTCGAATCCCCCGCACGCGTGGACAGCTTTTGGTTGGAGTTATCGTCAGCCTGCCCTGAAAGGGGAGGTGGCGAACGAAGTGAGACGGAGGGGTTATAAAGAAGCTTGCAGTTCTTTGTCTGTTTCAACCCCTCAGTCACGGCTTATGCCGTGCCAGCTCCCCGTTCGGGGAGACTAACTCCTTCCGTCTTTTGCTTCGCAAAATCCACCTCCCTCAAAGAGGGAGGCTTACCTTAAGAGTTTAGATACCTCCCCAAAAGGCTCCCTCCTTGAGGGAGCTGTCAGCGTAGCTGACTGAGGGAGTAACACTCTTTACCTCCTCACCCTATAATACGCCGCCTCATACCCTTTTAACTCCATAAGCAGCACGCAGCCTTCGCCCTCATCCTCGGCGGGGATGATTGGCTCGTCGCGCTCAATGCTGCTCATCACGCGCTCAAGCGTGCAGCGGTAGGGCATGTGTATTGGATATGCGCCGTGGTCAACGGGGGTGAAGTTGAATACGCAGAGCAGCTCGTCCCCCTCCGCATCCATGCGGCTGAAGGCTATTATGCTGTGCGCCGCGTCGTCCGCCTGCCGCCACTCAAAGCCGTCCCACGAATCGTCAATTTCAAATAAGGGGGAATTGGCGCGGTATGTCATGTTCAGCGCCTTCACAAATTCCCTAAGCGCCGCGTGATGCTCGTAATCAAGCAGCATCCAGTCTATCGATGTTTTGAAGTTCCATTCAGCAAATTGGCCGAACTCACCGCCCATGAAAAGCAGCTTTTTGCCGGGCATGGCGTATTGCAGCATGTAAAGCTGCCTGAGCTGCATGAACATTTCTTCATAGCTGCCCTTCATGCGGCCTATGAGTGAGTTTTTAAGATGAACGACCTCGTCGTGCGAAAGGGGCAGTATAAAATGCTCGCTGAAGGCATACATCATTGGAAACGTAAGCTTTTCATGGGAGTATTTTCTGTAAACGCTGTCCTGCTTCATGTATGAAAGCACGTCGTTCATCCAGCCCATATTCCATTTGAAATCGAACCCAAGGCCGCCTTTGTTCGCGTCCCGCGTTACGCCGTCAAACGCGGTGCTTTCCTCCGCAATCAGCAGCGCGCCTGGGGATTCCCGCTTCACGGCCGTGCTCAGCGTTTTGAAAAACTCTATCGCGGCCAAATTTTCCCGCCCGCCGAATTTGTTCGGCAAAAACTGCTTGCCCTCCTTGCCGAAGTCAAGATAAAGCATGCAGCTCACCGCGTCCGTGCGCAGGCCGTCTATATGATATTCATTCAGCCAGAATACTGCGTTTGATACAAGAAAGCTTATAACCTCGCTGCGTTCAAAATTGAATTGCAGCGTGCCCCATTGCGGCTGCTCGCTGCGGCGGGGATCGGCGTGCTCATAAAGCGCCGTCCCGTCAAAAAGCCTGAGCCCGTGGGCGTCCTTTGTGAAATGCGCCGCTACCCAGTCCAGTATAACGCCTATGCCGCGGCTGTGGAATGCGTCGATAAGCGCCTTAAGGCCGTTCGGGTCGCCGTAGCGGGAGGTTGCGCTGTAATACCCCGTGGTTTGGTAGCCCCAGCTGTCGTCAAGCGGATATTCGCTAAGCGGCATAAGCTCAACATGGGTATAGCCCATCTCCTCAACGTAGTCCGCAAGCTCGGTTGCAAGCGCGGCGTAATCAAGCCCCTTCCGCCAGGAACCAAGATGCACCTCGTATATGCTCACGGGGCTTGTGTGTATATTTGCTCCCCTGTACGGCCTGTGCCGCATATAGCCTTCGTCGTGCCAAGCATATGAATCGTTGTCCCATATTACGGACGCCGTGTCAGGCCGCATTTGGGAATAAAACGCGAACGGATCGGCCTTGAAGATAAGCTGCTCATCCGCCGTATATATTGCGAATTTGTATAAATCCCCCGCGCAGGCGTTTCTTATATGCGCCTGCCAAACGCCCGTGGTGAAGCACGGCTCCATTATGTTTGCATTTACGTCCCAGTTGTTGAAAGAACCCACCACACTCACGCTCAGCGCGTTCGGCGCCCATACGGCAAAGCGATATGCCGCGCCGCCGTCCTCCATGGTCACGCGGTGGCAGCCAAGCGCCCTGTATGCATAGGCGCTTTTGCCTTCGTTAAAAAGATAAAGCTCCGTTTGATCCAAGTAAGTACCCATATTGCAAAGCACCGCCTTATTTCTTTTTTATATTTTACCGCATGGCGCGGCGTTTGTGTAGGGCGATTTTTTGCCTTCACCATGCATCCATTATAAACATATATTATTACATGTATATTTAGGCATGTTTACGGAGGCATTTATGTATATGTATGATCTTTGGGGAGTTGGCGTTGGCCTTAGCGCCCGCATAAAAACTCATGATAATTCGCCCGAAAATGCGGCAATGCGCAGGCGGCTTATGGATATAGGCTTTACGGAAGGAGCGGAAATAGAATGCGTGCTTGCCGCTCCCGGCGGCGGAATAAAGGCATACCTTGTGCGCGGCAGCGTTATAGCGCTTCGCGAAGGGGACGCGCGGCTTATAAAAACGGGTGAAGCCTATGCAAAATGAGCCTGTTATAGCCCTTTGCGGCAACCCAAACGTTGGCAAAAGCACGCTTTTTAACGCCCTTACCGGCATGAAGCAGCACACGGGCAACTGGAGCGGCAAAACAGTAAGCCTTGCGCGGGGAATATGCACGCGCGGCGGGAAGCGGTACGGAATAGTTGACCTGCCGGGAACATATTCGCTGCTTGCCCATTCAAAGGAGGAGGAGATTGCAAGCGGCTTTATAGCTGACGGCAATGCGGATGCGGCGGTGGTGGTGTGCGACGCAACGTGCCTTGTGCGTTCGCTTACGCTTGCCATGCAGGTTTCGCGCCTTAATGCGCGCACGGTTATATGCATAAACCTTATGGACGAGGCCGAACGCCGCGGCATAAGCATAGACACAGCAAAGCTTGAAGCATTAAGCGGCCTGCCATGCGCCGCCGTATCCGCGCGGAGCGAAAGGGGCATAGATGAGCTGTTCATAAAAATCAACGCCGCGCTTGAAGCGGAGCCTTCTCCCCCGCCCACATTCGCGTGCGATTGCCCGAACGCCGCCTTCTGCCTTTCGGAAAGCATATGCGCTAAGTGCGTTGCCGTATCCAAAAAAGCGGACGAACGCCGCATGAAGATAGACAGGATACTTACCGGCAGATACACCGGCATACCGATAATGCTTATGCTTCTTGCGCTGGTGTTCTACATAACGCTTGAAGGGGCGAACTATCCTTCCGCGTGGCTGAGTAAGCTGCTGCTTTCGCTTGAGCCGCCGCTAAATTCAGCGCTGCTCTCGCTCGGCCTGCCGCAGGGCGCGGCGCTTGCGCTCAGCGCGGGGGCGTACAGGGTGCTTGCGTGGGTGGTGAGCGTTATGCTGCCGCCGATGGCAATATTCTTCCCCATGTTCACCTTCCTTGAAGAGCTTGGCTATCTTCCCCGCGCGGCGTTCAATATGGACCATTATTTCAGCCGCTCCGGCTCCTGCGGCAAGCAGGCCCTGACCATGTGCATGGGCTAAAAGCGAATGCGGGCTTGCGCATTTTCCCGCTACCATCAGTTGACAAGGACACACAAGGTTTTAGGGGCCAAATAGCACGGCATAGCTGTGTCGTCCTCATTTGAAAGACCTCCAGTATTCCTGCATTCGTCCTCCTTGCTCTGCCATACTCTTTGACTCCTAAAACTCAAAGACCCTAAAGGAATTGCTTTGAGGGCAATCCAAGGCCGAGGAGCGCAGTACTACTGGAGGTAATTCAAGCGACGAGAACGCAGGAGTGTCCCAAAGCAAACCTTTAGGGCTTGTGTGCTCTTATCAACTGATGGTAATGTATGATGTACAAGAAAGTGTGCAAGATAATGCGCAAGATGAATCCGCTTTAACCAACAGCCGCAATCAGCGCTACATAAAAAGATAAAGCAAAAAGGCACGGTTCAATGCCGTGCCTTGGTTTTTGCCTGAATGGGATATTAGCCGTTATAGTGGCTGAACATATTGTCCGTTGCGGTGCGGATGGCGCGGGTAACGTCGGCAACCTTGTCCGCGGCCCAGGTTTCGGGCTCGCCGCGCAGGAAGGAGGTCTTGTCCACCCTGTTGTCGAATACGCCTATTGGCACATGATATGTTTTGCCGTGCGCGTTTACGGTAACGGTGTTTTCAACCTCGCTGGTTTTGATAAGGTATTCCATATCGTCGCAGCCGTAGTCGCCAAGCATTACCGCCATGGGCACGCCGTGGTGCAGATTGGAGCCGGGGTCGTTGGGGTCCGCCCTGTCCGCGTTCTTGCGGCGGGATTCTTCGGGCGTTACCCAAATATAGAGTATAACGGCCTGCTCAAGTATTTCCGGGCAGAACATGGGCAAAGAATACTGATAGCCGAACGTTCCCGTGAGCGGCATTGCCGCGCCGTCCGGCCCGCCGCGCGCGCATTCAATTATTATGGTCTTGTTCTCAAAGCTTTCGGGGTAGCCGGCATGCTTTTCATTAAGCATTGCGCGGGCCTCCTTTTCAAGCCTTTCGGCAATGGTGCTCCGCGTGTTTTCATCCAGCACGCCAAGCCTGTTCGGTATGCCCGCGCCCGCGGCAGCCCTGTCGAACCGGTCGAAAAGCAGCTTCGCCGCGGAGTCCGGCTTCGCAATGTTGCGGTTCATCAGGTCGTGATAATCCTCGTTGAGCAGGTTGCACAGCGTGCCCCAGTCGCGCCCGTCAAGGAAAGGCGCTTCGCCGGGATAGAACACGCGCGGCTTATCGAGCTTTGCAAGCTCCTCGTCAATGCGGCGCATCATATGCACATAGGGAAAATCGTCAAGCTGAAGGTTTTCGCCTATATGGAACTCGTTTTGCAGCCTTTCCGGCTCCACATGCGCCATAAAATTCCTTACCTCGGACTTGCCGGACGCCGGCAGCGCCTGAAGCAGAACCACCTTGAATACGTTGTTTTTCATGCTGTCTCCTTCTTTCTATATCAGTAAATCAGTTTAAGCCATTTGTGCTTGTCCACGGTTATATTGCGGTGCTTGTCAACGTATGCGATTATCAGCTCCGCAATTTCGGTAGGCAGTTCGCGCACGGTTTCGCATTGGCGGTAAACGTCGTAGCCGCCCGCGCCCGATGCACGGTAGTTATTCATGCAAAGCGTAAGGCGCTTATCCTCGCTCAGCTCCTCGCCTTTATATTTTATCGAAATCACCCTGTCCCCCACGCTTCGGCGTATATCGAACGCGGCTTCTATGCCCGAAAAATAATCGTAATTGAAATGCTGCTCTATCGGCACAAGGAAGCTTTCGCTCACTTTCAGCTTGCCGTCGGCATCTATCGCAAAGTATTCCGCGCTCCGCTCCAATGCGCATTTAAGCTGCGCGCGCGTGATGCAAAGGGTTTTGAGCGTGTTGGGATAAATATAGGTTGATACGATGTCGCGTATGGTAACGTCGCGGTTCAGCCCCTTCACCGTGTTGCCGAGGCTTGTTGCGGAAATGTCCGCGCCCGTAGCTTCAAGCTGAACCTGATTGAAAAAGTTGGCTATAAGGCTGCCGTTCGCGGCCATTTTTATATGCTCATCCGGCAGAAGCTCCGCGTCAAGATGCCCGACAGGCTTATCGAACCACACGGCGGCCTGCTCTTCATACGGGGCGAGCAGCTCATGCGCGGCTGCGCTTTCGTTATTCCCCGCGGGGCAAATGCGGGAGACTGCGCTTACGCCGTTTTCAACCGATATGTCAAGCTTGATATACTCCTTCGCCTTGTCGGCAGGCTGGCAGGTGAACGTGCCGCAAACGCGCTTATTCTCCGCCGCCATGTGCTGATGCCCGGCAAGGAGAATATCGTAATCAAGCTCCGCGCATATTCTGTACCCCTGGTTTTCATCCGTTGAGGAAAGGAGAGCGCCGCTTGCCAAATCGCGCTCGTACCCGCCGTGGTATATGCATATGTTTATGTCCGTATGCCGCGCCTTGAGCTCGCTTAAAGCCTCCTTCGCGGCGGTGAAGGCGTCGGTAACGGTTATGCCCCGCATATTCTCTCTCTTTTCAAATATGTTCACATAATGCGTTGTAACGCCAGCAAGCCCCACGCGAAGGCCGCTTTGCGTTGTTATTACGGCGGTACCTTCAACGCCCCTTATGCCGTGCGCGTTCGCGCAAAGACATTTTGCGTTGAGCGCGGCAAGATATTCCTCTATCGCCGCTTTGCCGTAATTGAAATCATGGTTGCCAAGGGTTACAAAGTCGTACCCGCCTATGTTCATAAGCGAAGCTATTGTTTTGCCGCCGTGCTCTGTTTGGCTGTAAAGATAATATGTGAACGGGCTGCCCTGCAAAATGTCCCCGCCGTCTATTATAAGCGTATCGCCATCCTTTTTGAAGCCGGCAATGCAGTTGGAAAGTCCCGCGGCTATGCGGCTGCCCGTGGCGTAGTCGGTTGGTGAAAACGCGCCGTGAACATCGCTTGTGTAGTATATCTTTAGCTTTTTCATGGTTATGCTATGCATAATGCCCCGGCCGTTTGGTGCGGCGGGGCATTGCTAAAATCAAAAATTTGTGTTTTATGCGCCGTGCGCCAGCTTGCGGCGTATCCTTGTGGATATGAGCTCTATTATAAGCACCAGCACCATCAGCCCCCATACGAACGCGCCTACCATTGCCCAGCGGCGGCTGTTAAGGCACTGCACAAGCGATGCGCCTATTCCGCCCGCGCCCACTATACCAAGGGTGGTGGCGTCCTTCAGGTTTATGTCGAAACGGTAAATGGTTGTTGAAATAAAGCTTGCGGTAAGCTGGGGTATAACGCCGTAGCGGATCTTTTGAAAAGGCGTGCAGCCCATCGCGTCCAGGCTTTCGAGTATATGCGTATCAAGATCCTCTATTGCCGTTATGTACATTTTTGATATCATGCCTATTGAGCATATGGACTGCGTTATAACGCCGCAGGCCGCGCCCGGGCCCGTAACGCGGATCCACATAAGCGCCCAAACAATGCTGGGTATTGTGCGTATCATAAGAATAAGCACCCTTACCGCGTACGCTACGGGCTTAGGCATAATGTTGAACGAAGCGAGGAACGCAAACGGTATCGCGAGCACCGCGCCTATAAGCGTGCCGAGCACCGCAATGGCGATGGTTTGCAGCAGAAGATACGGAACGTCCGTATCCGATGTGCCGAAAAGCAGGGCTTTATCCGGGCTGAATACGCCGTGCAGCACGCCCTTTGCAACCTCAGTACCCGTTACGGTAAGGCCGGTGAACTTTATGTCCGATGCAGACCAGCCCACCATTACGACTATCAGCAGCACTATTGCAAGATACAGCACCCATTTGCGCGGGCGGTTGGCGTACATCTCCGCAACGGTCAGTTTTTTGTCCAGCGTCTGTTCAATTTCTTCTATTATGTTTTTCTTTTCCATGACGCCCCTCCTCATCAGCTAAGCTTCTTGCGCAGATATTCGCTGAAGAAGTCTATCGCCACGACCACGACGAACAGCGAAAGCAGCACCATGCCAAGGCTGTTGTAATCGCGCCAGCCTATGCGTTCGTTTATGGTTATGCCAAGGCCGCCTGCGCCAACATAGCCAAGTATGGCCGAAGCGCGTACGTTCATTTCAAAGCAATAAAGGCTGTGGCTCAAATAAACGGGCAGTATCTGCGGCACGCAGGCCGACCAGAACGCCTGGAACTTGTTAGCGCCCAGCGCCTCCATGGCCTCAAACGGCCCCATGTCGATAGTCTCTATGCTTTCAAAAAGCATTTTGGCAACTATGCCGAAGGTGAATATGGCTATTGCCACCGTGCCCGAGAATGTGCCCAGCGAGAATATAAGCGCGCACACAAGGGCTATTATAAGCGTTGGCAGCGTGCGTATAAGGGCCAGTATAAAGCGGCATATGCTCACTATAACAACGCCGTGGTTAATGTTGCTGGATGAAAGTATGGCGATGGGCAGCGCCAGAGCGCAGCCTATAACCGTGCCCAGTATGGACATCTTTATAGTGTCAAACAGCGGGGAGATGACCTTTGGGAAAAAGCTCCAGTCCGGCTGCAGTATCTTTTTGAGCAGATCCAGCATTTTGCTGAACTTGTTTATTACGGTGCCTATGTCAAAGCCCGTCATTATAAGCGAAAGATATATCGCCGCCGCAAGAAGGATTATTATCAGCGGCGCGCGGCTCCTGCGGCGCAGCACGCTATGGCCGTTGGCAAGGGTTATGCGCTGCGGCTTAAATATTTTGTCGTACAGAGTTTCCTTTATTATTACGGGGCTGTTTTCGTTTTCCATATTATCAGCCCTCGGTCTTTATCTGGTGCAGCTCGCCCTCGCCTTCGCCCATTGTGGGGACCTTGGTGCCGTTGTACACCTCGTCTATCTGCTCCTGCGTTATGGTGCTTGCGGGCCCGTCGAAAACTATTTCGCCCGCGCGTATGCCAATAACCCTGTCGCAATATTTAAGCGCCAGGTCAACATGGTGAATATTGAGCAGTATGGATATTTTGTATTCCTTGTTTATGCGCACAAAGTCCTGCATGACCTGCTTTGCGGTTATCGGGTCAAGTGAGGCCACGGGCTCGTCCGCAAGTATTATCTTCGGGTTCTGGTTAAGCGTCCGCGCGAGCGCAACGCGCTGCTGCTGGCCGCCGCTCAATTGGTCGCAGCGGGTATAGGCCTTATCCAAAATGCCCACCTTGTCCAGACTTTCAAGCGCGCGCATCTTCTGCTCCTTGGAGAATATGCCGAACAATACCTTAAAGAAGGGCATATCGGGCACATCCGCCGTGAGCACGTTCTTTATGGCGGTGCTGCGGGAGACCAGATTGAAGCTCTGGAATATCATGCCCACCTTGCGGCGGTATTTGCGCAGTGCCTTGCCGCGCAGCGTGTTTACGTCCACGCCGTCAACGGTAAGCTGACCCTTTGTAACGTCGTGCATACGGTTGATGCAGCGCAGTATTGTGGACTTGCCCGCGCCGGAAAGGCCGATTATGGCCACGAACTCGCCCTGCTCTATTTTCAGGTTTATGTCCTTTAGCGCCGTGAAGCCGTTTGGATAAGTCTTATACACATTTTTGAATTCTATCATGCTGCGACTCTTTTCTTATGTATTATGGGAAAAAGCGCCCTGTATAGGCAGG
Source organism: Christensenellaceae bacterium Phil1 (assembly GCA_001940855.1). Lineage (GTDB taxonomy): Bacteria > Bacillota > Clostridia > Christensenellales > CAG-138 > Phil1. Next base: position 42,914 of record MSGS01000032.1, read on the forward strand.
GCGCTTTGCGGTTCGAATTATTATTCGGAAACGGCCTTAAGAGCAGCGCGGGCTCCGTCATAATCGGAATCGACGGCCTTGGCATAACCGGTGTGGCTGTACACATCGAATATGGCCTTGCCCTCTTCGGTATTGATTATGTTGATGAAGCAATCCTGAAGAGCCGCTACTATTTCGGGGGTGTAATACTGGCTGGCCTTGGAGATGGCAACGGTGTCGTTGTATATACCGTCGGTCACGCCGATAACGTTGAGCTCGTTCCAGATGGACTCGGAGCGGCCCATGCCCTGCTTACCGGTTTCGTCCTTCTGGTCAACGGGCAGCATCCAGCTGGCCTCGTAGTCGTTACGGCCGTCGGCATAGCAGACGATGATGTCCACCTGCTCGGCAGCGGCGTAGGAGAAGGCGGTGCCGTAGCCGGAATCAAGGGGAATGACGTTGGTAAGATCGGATATCTTCTTGCCGTCATAGTTTTTCATAAGCCACATGGAAGGATAGATGTAACCGGCGGAAGAGGAGGTCTTTTGCACCGCCCAGCGGGCGCCGTCAAGATCTTCCCAGGTGAGGGCTTCGCCGTTGTTGACCTTCTCGGCCAGCTTCTTGCCGTACTCGGTGGGGGCGGCGTAGATCAGGGAACGATAGTAGGTTACCTGGGGGCCGTTCTTCTGGGTGGCGTTAGCTTCGCCGTTCCAGTCCGCGGGGTTGGTGCTGTCGTTGGACAGGCCGTTGCGGGTGGCGGTCAGTATAACGTCGGTATCATCGGAATAGAGGGCATAGGTGCCGCCGGGCAGCCAGCCGAGGTCGATAGAACCGGCGGACATGGCCTCACCGGTGGCGTCGTAGCTGGTGCCTACGGTGATGTCAACTTCGTCTATGTCGTAGCCAAGGTTGGCCATTTCGGCCTTGACCAGCTCCGGCAGGTTCGCGGTACCGGCGATTATAACGTCGGCATCCTTGGAAGGAACGAACTCGAGGGTCAGCTTATCGAAATGCTGATTGGCGGGTTCGGCGGTGGGCTCCGCAGCGGCGGGCTCCGCGGTGGGTTCGGTCGTCTGGGCGGGGGTGGTGGCAGGCTCGTCGGTATTGGCGGGCTCGTTAACCTGAGTGCAGGCGCAGACGGAGATCATCATAACAAGTGCTATCAGCAGTGCTACGATCTTCTTCATTTTGTAGATTTCCTCCATACTTTTTTATTCACGGCTAAACGCCTGTGAATTTTGAATTTTTTGGCTTTATCTGCCGCTTCAAAGTATATCCCACAAACATTGCATTGACAATGGCGATAGATATATTGTTTTCAAATCGGACAAATTAACCGAGCAGCATGTTCTTCACGCGGCCTATGGCAATGTAACCGTGCAGCACGGCCCAAAGGTCGCTGCCTTCCGCGGCGTTTTCGGCGGCAAGCAGCTTTGCGCTCGGCGAAAGCGTGCAGCCGTTTTCCGTTTCAACTCTATTATAAATATTATCGAAGAAACAGTGCGGCTCTATCTTAACGTCCCTCAGTATGCCCCTGTATTCATTAAGCGTGCAGTCGGGGAAATTTACGTTCCATATTTCGCCCGCAAGCGGCCTTTGAATAAGCTCCCGCGCTATTTCGTAAAGGAACATGTCCGTAACCTCGCGGCAGCCGACATGCGTTTCGGAAAAGGCTATTGCGGGTACGCCGTTCAAAAGCGCCTCCATCGCAGCGCCCACGGTGCCGGAATAGGCAATGTCAAAGCCGGTATTAAAGCCCGAATTTATGCCGGAGAACACAACGTCCGGCTTTACGGGCAGGAGCGACTTTATCGCCGTCTTTACGCAGTCCGCAGGCGTGCCGCCAATTGCGTAAGCGGCCTTCACGTCCGCGGGAAAATTGCGCTTTTCAACGCTTATCTCCCCCGCTATGGTTATCTTCTGGGACATGCCGCTGCACTGCCCGGCAGGCGCGGCCACCCAAACGTCGCCCAGCCGCGCGGCAGCGTTTACCAGGCGCAAAAGCCCCGGCGAAGCTATGCCGTCGTCGTTGGCAACAAGTATGTTAAGGCGTTTGTTCATATTTGTATACTCCTTTGCCGGCGCTCATCTGCCAAGCACCCAACCTTAACATGATACCATTTGAGGTTAGGAGAAGCAAGGGATGGAACAAAGGAATATATAGTTGCTACGTATTGCAAAAAATGTCTAAAAATAAAAGTTTTTGCTATTGAGTGCAAAAAACTTTTATTTAGCGGCTCCGCCTTGGGCGAAGGGATAGACTGTATTATGCGCAAAAGAGCACTTTACCGCAACCTCCTCCCCCTCCCCGCATAGTAATAACCCAAAGGGGGTGAGGCCGCATGGAGGGGCACGAGGTTTATTCAGTTGCGGCGGAGGGGACGGAAAGGCCGCTTGGCGAGATTCTGGAGGAGCTGCTGGAAGAGGCGATAAAGGCGGAGGGGTATGAGGACAAGGGCGGACTATCGGGCGGCGCTGTACATGCGCCTTTCAAAGGATGACGACGGCGCGGCGGAGAGCGCAAGCATAACCACGCAGCGGCAAATGCTGCGCAGCTACGCGGCAGAGCATGGGTACGCCGTGCAGGATGAGTATATTGATGACGGTTATTCGGGCGTAAGCTTCGATAGGCCGGAGTTCAGGCGGATGATAGCAGACATCGAGGCGAAGAAGGTCAACCTTGTTATAATCAAGGATTTGTCCCGTCTGGGGCGCGACTACATCACGGCGGGGCAGTATACGGAGATATATTTCCCAAGCAAGGGCGTGCGCTGCATAGCCGTAAACGACGGCTACGATTCGGAAGGGCCGTATACGGACATTGCGCCCTTCAAAAACGTTATAAACGAAATGTATGCCCGCGACATATCGAAGAAGATACGCTCCGCGTTCGCTGCCAAAATGCGGGAAGGGGCCTATGTTGCGGCGTTTGCGCCGTATGGCTACCAAAAGGATGCGGCGGATAAGAACCGCCTTGTAACCGATGCACGCTCGGGCGAAGTGGTAAAGCGCATATTCGCAATGGCCGCGGGCGGGGCGAAGCCCGCCGATATCGCGCGGACGCTGAACGCGGAAGGCGTCCCCTCCCCCGCCGTATATCGCTGCATAATGCACGGCGGGTCGGACGCTAACTTGTATTCTCGGCAGGAATGGACGGGTTCAACGGTAGGTAAAATGCTGCGCAATATGGTTTACATTGGGCATACGGCGCAGGGGAAAACCGAAAAGGCGTCGTTCAAAAGCCGCGTGAGCGTGAGCAAAGCGCGGGATGAATGGATAATTGTAAAAAACACGCACAAGGCGCTTGTGGACGAAGAAACGTTCGATATTGTGCAGCGGCGTATCCGCGCGCGGACGTGCCCAAAGAAGGGCGGGTTCGGCAACATTTTTTCCGGCATTGCAAAATGCGCCGACTGCGGGCGCAATATGTCCTCAACCGGAACGCGGAAGAAGGGCTCGCAGGCCAATCTGTGCTGCGGAGGGTATAAGCTCCACGGCGCAAGGGAGTGCGGCAATCACTTCATTGATTATGATGCGCTGTATAAAATAGTGCTGGCGGAGCTGAGAAAACGGCTATGCATAGGCGAAGCCGAGCGGGCAAGGCTTGCGGATAATGTTTACGGGCGGCTTTGTGCGGCAAGGCGGGGCGATGACAAGGAAAGCGGCAGCATAAAAAGGCGGCTGAATGAGATAGAAAGCATAATAGCCAGGCTGTATGAGGACAACGCCGCAGGCAGACTGAGCGACCGCCGCACGGGCAGGCTTGCCGCAAAATATGAAAAGGAGGCCGAGGCGCATGAAGCACGCATGGGCGCGATTCAGGCCGAGAAGGAAGCGGCAGTTTCACGCGAAAAGATAGGCAGGCTGCTTGATGAAATTATAAACATGGCCGAACTTACGCCGGATATGCTGTTTAAGCTGATAGACCGTATTGAGATAGCTCAGGGGTATTATGAACAAACGGCGCAGGGACGGATAAAGCGCCAAAGGGTGAAGATATTCTATCGGTTCAAAACGGAGGACGCGGAACGGGAATATACATTCTGACCGCATTCGGAAAACTCCCACGCATGCTGATGGGCCTTGGGTGCAACGCGGCGGCGATAGTGGGCTGCCGCATAATAGACAGCCCGCGCGAAAGGCTCATAGCCATATTGACAAACGCATTCGTGCCCTGCAACGGGCGCTTCCCCGCGCTTATCGCCGTTATAAGCATGTTTTTTACCTATTCGGCATTTGCCTCGGGCGCGCTTGCGGGCGCGGTTATGCTTACGGCGCTGCTTATCGTAAGCGTTGCGGCAACGCTTTTGTGCGGCAGGCTTTTGAGCCGCACTATGCTCAAGGGGGAGCAAAGCTCCTTCACGCTGGAGCTGCCGCCCTTCCGCATGCCGCGCATAGGCAGGCTTATTGTGCGCAGCGTTGTGGACAGGACGCTTTTTGTGCTGGGCCGTGCGGCGGCGGTGGCCGCGCCGGCGGGGCTGCTGCTTTACGCATTATCAAATATAAGCATAGGAGGGCAGTCCATACTTGCGGCGGCGGTGGGCTTCCTTGACCCGTTCGCGCGGATATTCGGGCTGGATGGGGCGATATTTATAGCGTTCATGCTGGGCTTTCCCGCAAACGAAATAGTCCTGCCCATAGCCATAATGGCATATACCGCGTCCGGCTCGCTTGAGGAGCTGCCCGCGCTTTGCGATATGCGCGCGCTGCTTATTGCAAACGGGTGGAGCATAAAAACGGCGGTATGCTTCGTGCTGTTCAGCGTAATGCATTGGCCGTGCTCCACAACGCTTTTAACGATAAAAAAGGAGACGGGAAGCCTTAAATGGACGATTATGGCTTTCCTTCTCCCAACGTTATTCGGCCTTGCGGCGTGCTTTATTGTGAACGCGGTATTTACTCTTTTATAATGCTCATAAGAAGCTTGCCCAAGGCGATGTACATGTCCGCATAGCCCATGGCGAAGCGTTCGCGTATGGCGGAGCGGGTAAAGTTCATTGTGCCGCTGCCCTTTATCTGCTCCAGCGGCTTTGAAGGATAAATGTGTATGAGCCGCGTTGAGCCGATGTGGTCGATGTCCAGCGTTTCCTGCTCCCTCAGGTGAATGACTATTATAGCGTCGTAGCCTTCATCCTGCAGGGGAGAAAGGGGCGTAACGTCGCTGTTTTTAACGCCGTAGGAAGGATCGTTTATTCCGCCGTCGGCAAACTTATGGCCTTCTATTTCAACGGGGTCGTAAACGTGGGGTATGGCGGCGCTGGCAAGCACGGCGTCCGTCATCTCCTCGTCGCTGAGTTTTTTCAGCTCAAAATATTTAACGTGGCGCTCGTTTATGTCATACGCGCAGGCGAAAAGCTTTGCCCTGTGCGCGCGTATCTTTTCAAAGTCGCAGCTTTTATTTATCAATTCCCGCAGCGAATTCTGCGTGAAAACGGCGGTGTCACCGCTGTCCTGCATCTGCGCGGTAATGTGCAGCTTGCCAACAATGTCCTTTATGGCGCGGCTGTCGCCTTCCGCAACCTTGGGCGCGGCAACGGTCATAAGGCCGATGTTCTCCCAAAGCTCCTCCATCAGCGCAACGTCGTCCATTGCGAACACAAGCGTGTTCAGCGCGCCCACGCTCGTGCCGCTCACGCCGTACACCTTCTCTATAACGTCCATTTCGCCCATGGCCTTTATAGCGCCCGCTTCATACGCGCCCTTCGCGCCCCCGCCGGACAATACCAGCCCAAACTTCATGTTGTTCCATTTATCTATGTTTTTACCGTTTAGCATGTGTGCTCCTTTTGTGCGTTTATATGCCGCTTTTGCTGCTTTTATTATAAAGGCAGGGAATGCTAAATTGCAATATGTATCGCGGTGGTAAGGGGAAATATGCGGATATAAAACAAATTTCATCAGTTATAACTTGTAAAATAAGGAAAAGCAGAGGTTTTATCAGTTATAACTGATAAAATTAGTTGAAATGGTGAAATTATAAGTTGTAACTGATGGAAAGAGCCTTTTGGTGCTGTCACCAACCAAAAAGCTGTCCCCATGAAATGGGGAAAGTGGCTGCGAATGCAATGAGCAGACGAAAGGGGAACGGCTAAAACAGCCAAAAGCTTCGAGATATTCCCCCTCAGCTTCGCTTGCGCTCAGCAGCTCCCCCATAAATGGTGGCGCCTTTTGGTGCGCTTTACAAACTCTCACGTTAAGCCTGCCCTGAAAGGGGAGGTGGACATGAGCGTTAGCGAATGGACGGAGGGGTTGCATCAAAGCTGCTGTTGTTTACGTTAACCCCTCAGTCAATCCGCCTTACGGCGTATTGCCAGCTCCCCGGCCGGGGAGCCTTTTGGGCGGCACAAACCAAAAGCTGTCCCCATGAAATGGGGAAAGTGGCTGCGAATGCAATGAGCAGACGAAAGGGGAACGGCTAAAACAGCCAAAAGCTTCGAGATATTCCCCCTCAGCTTCGCTTNNCGCTTACGCTCAGCAGCTCCCCCGTTTCACGGTGGAGCCTTTTTATTGCGCCTTACCGCGCCTCCTCCATCCTTTTCAAAAACTCCCCGTCCGGGGCGAAAAGCAGGCTGTGCAGCTTGCCGTTGCGGCGGAATATGAGCGTGTGCGAGGCTTTTGCATTGAGCGTACTCAGCGCGCCCGCGCGGGTGAAGGGTATGCCCTCGGGGTAGGCTTCGCCGGGCTTGAGCAGGGCGACTATTTCGTCCCGCGTTACGCATTCGACTATTTTGCCCTTGTCGGCCACCATGCGCTCGAAAATGAGCGTGCCTTTCTTGTACGGCAGCGGCTCCGCGTTTTCATCGTTTTCCGTATTTGCGGCAGGGTCGTAAACAACGCTGTAACGGAAGGAGCATATGCGCTTTTCATATACCCACAGCAGCGCCGCGATTATTGCGCCCAGCAGGAATATCTGCACGATTATGTTGAACGGGGCGGGCAGCGCCGCCGCAAGGGAGGATATCTGCCGCGCGAAGAACACCACCATTATGAATATGAACAGCAGTACAAAATCAAGCTTTGCCGAATTGCCCTGCCTTTGGGCCTTTTGCCGATACATTATTCGCCTTCCCTTTCGCTAAGCCGCTTGTTCATTGTTTTTTCAACGGCGTTTATTATGTTTTCGTAGCCAGTGCAGCGGCAAAGATGCCCGCTTAAAAGCTTTTTCAGCTCGTCGCGCGTATAGCGGCGGCCGGATTCGAGTATCTCCACGGCGGTCATTATGAACCCGGGCGTGCAGAAGCCGCATTGCACGGCGGCCTCGTCTATGAACGCCTGCTGAATGTCCGATAGCTCGCCGTTGGGGCCAAGCAGGCTTTCAAGCGTGCGTATGTTCTTTCCGTCCGCCCATACGGCAAGGTATATGCAGGAATTGTAGCATTCCCCGTCTATTATAACGTTGCACGCGCCGCATTCGCCCACCTCGCAGCCTTTTTTGACCGACGTAAGGCGAAAATCGTTGCGCAGCATATCCGTAAGCGAAGCGCGCACGTCAACCATTGTTTCCGTGTATTCGCCGTTTATGGTGCATTTTACAAGCTTTGTCTGTGCCATTATATTTCACCCCCGCTAAGGCGTATCGATTCCGTGAGCGCGCGCTTTGCAAGCTCGTGCGCCAAATGCAGCCTGAAATCCCGGCTGGCGCGCCAGCTGTCGCGCGGGTTAATGTTCTGCATTGCGGCGCCGGCAAACGCATCAACGGTTTCGCCGCAAACGGGCTTGCCGCGCACGGCTTCCTCCGCGGCAGGTACGCGCATGGGCACGGGGCCGGCCACGCCGTATGCAATGCGGGCGCCGAGTATAGTTTTTTTATCATCGCTCAGCTTAACGTTTACCGAGCAGCCAAGCGTTGCTATATCCATGGCGTTTCGCATGGCATATTTTATGTAATGCCCCTTATAGCCCGCGTAGCTTTCCTCTTTTATAAGTATTGCCGTAAGCAGCTCGGCAGGGCGGAGCGCCACCTTGCCAGCGCTTATATAATATTCCTTTATGGGGAGCTGCCTTACGCCCTCGGCGGACGTAAGCTCAACTATCGCGTCCCATGCGTGCAGCGTGCTTGCGCTGTCCGCGCTGGTCACGCCGTTTGAAATGTTGCCGCCGATTGTGCCGATGTTTCTTATCTGCGGCCCGCCAACCATGTCCACGGCCTCGCCCAGCACCTTTATATGCTCGTTTATAAGCGGATCCTTAGTGATGTGCGAAAAGCTTGTGAGCGGAAGTATTCTAAGCGTCCCGTCCTCGTCCATGCTTATGCCCCTCAGCGCGTCTATGCCGAATATGCTCACCAGCTCGCATCCGGCAAGCTTGCCCTCGCGCAGCTTTATGAGCACGTCGCTCCCGCCGGCGATTATCTTTGCATCGGGGTGCTGCTGCATCAGCTCTATTGCTTCATTAACGCTGTTCGCTTCATACAGCGCCTTTATGTCATACATGCCGTGTGTCCCTCCTTATCAAATAAGCCCTTCTTCGCGGAAACGTTCAAACAATACATGCGGCGTGAGGGGTGCCGTGTCTATCTCTACGCCCGTTGCGTTCAGCACGGCGTTGCGTATGGCGGGCGCGCCGCTGGTTGCGGGCGGCTCGCCCAGCGCCTTTGTGCCGTATGCGCTGGTGGGCTCGTAGTTTTCAACGAACTGCGCCTCAAGATGCGGATGATCCATGGTGGTGGAAAGCTTATAGTCAAGCAGATTGTTGTTCAGCGGCCTGCCGGTTTTTTTATCGTAAAGCAGCTGCTCGCTCAGCCCGTAGCCTATTGCCATGCTCATGCCGCCGTGCACCTGCGCCACGGCAAGCGCGGGGTTTATAAGCCGCCCGCAGTCATGCACGTTTATCATGTTCACAAGCTTAACCTTGCAAAGCGGAATGTCCACCTCCACCTCCGCAAAGGAGCAGCCGAACGAATACGCATTGGATTTTACCTGATATGTGCTTTCGGCTGTGATATGCCGGCTGTGCTCAAGGCTGTAAAGCGCGGTTGTTGCAAGCTCGGCAAGGCTCATCAGCCGCCTGCTGTTGTTTATGTTTATGATATAGCCGTCCTCAATGTCCAAATTGTGAACCGTCATGCGGGTAAGCTCGTGCGCGTAGCTCAATATGCGCTCCTTCATTATGCGCGCCGTCTGCTGCACGGCAAAGCCGCCCACGTAGGTTTGGCGGCTGGCGTATGCGCCCGTGCCGAAGGGGGTAACGTCCGTATCCTGCGCGGAGATTATATGCACCTTTTTAAGCGGAATGCCCAGCTCCTCCGCCGCCATTTGGCTGAAGGCGGTATCCGCGCCCTGTCCTATTTCGGTTTCGGCAAGCTGAAGCTGCACACTTCCATCCTGATTGAGCACCATGCGGCAGGATGAGCTTTCAAGCGAAATGGGCCAAACGGCGGTATTGTACCAGAAAACGGCCATGCCTATGCCGCGGCGAATATCGCCCGTGTCGTGCGAAAATTCCTCCAGCTTGCGGTCGTAATCAATATACTCCATGCCCTTTTTGATGCATTGGTTAAAGCTGTCGAAATAATTCTCGTTTTTGGAAAAATTGTCCTTGTACCCAACCTCCATCAGGTTCATCTGCCTGAGCCTGAGCGGGGGAATATTGAGCCGCCTTGCAATATCGTCCACGTGGCTTTCCAAAGCGAACATCATCTGCGGAATGCCGTAGCCGCGCATTGCGCCGCCGGCGGCTATATTTGTGTAAACGGTATAGGCGTCCCCCTTGCAGGCGCCGCGGTAACGATAAAGCTGCCTGAACGCGCCCGCGCCCTTTGCGCAGATGCTGTGCCCGTGGCTTGCATACGCGCCCTGGTTGGAATAAGCCTCAAGCTTACCGGCAACGAAGGTGCCGTCCGCGCGGACATGGGACACGATATGGTAGCGTATTGCATGGCGCACGCGGTTGCTTGCAAAGGTTTCCTCCCGGCTCATGTCCAGCTTAACAAGCCTTCCGCCGAGCACCGTGGAAAGATATGCGCACAGCGGTTCATACAAAGCGTCCTGCTTATTGCCGAAGCCGCCGCCTATATAGGGCTTAACTATGCGCACGCTGCCCCAGTCCCGCCCCAATGCCTGGCCCACTATGCGGCGGACTATGTGCGGAATCTGCGTGGAGCTTACAACGTTTATCTTGCCCGCCTCCTCATAGGCGTAGCATATATGGTTTTCTATGTGGCAATGCTGCACGGTGGGCGTATCGTACCATTTATCTATAACGATAAGCCCGGGCTCCTTTACGGCTTCGGCATAATTGCCGTCCTCGTATGACGTATGGGCAAGTATGTTATGGTCAAACCCTTCGTGTATCTGCGGCGCGCCGTCCCGCATGGCCTCGATGGGGTCCAGCACGAAGGGAAGTTCTTCGTATTCAACCTTTATGGCGCGTATGGCCTGCATTGCGCTTACCTCGTCCCGCGCGACCACCGCGGCCACATCGTCCCCATAATAGCGAACGTGGCGGTTGAGCAGCAGCCTGTCCGCAATGTCCTGATGATGCACATCCGTGCTCCAGGGATGCCCCGCCGTTGGGAAGGGAATATCCGGCACGTCAAAGCAGGTGACTATTTTCACCACGCCCTTTATCCTTTCCGCCTCGCTTGTATCTATGCTTTTAACATAGCCGTGCGCAATTGTTGAATGCAGCACCTTGGCGATAAGCGCGGACTTATCCGCAAGATCGTCCGTATATTTGGCGCGGCCCGTAACCTTATCCGGCGCGTCCACGCGCGTTACGCTCTGTCCTATAATGCCCATGGGGCTTAACTCCTTCCCGCCAAAGCGGCGTTTATCAGTTGTATTTTATAAATTTGAAATTCACCGCGTCAAAAAGCCCCTCGTCCGTAAGCTTAACGGCCGGTATAACGGGCAGCGCCATGAAGGAAAGCGCGATGAGCGGATCGCTGTCCCGCTTGGCGCCGAGGGAATAGAGCGCATCGAGCAGCGCCTGCTGAATTTCAAGCACGTCGTTCACGGGCGCGGCAGTCATAAGCCCGGCTATTGGCAGCGGCAGCCTTGCAAGCACCACCCCGCGGCTGACCACGCTGTATCCGCCGCCGCAATCCCTTAGCGATTCTATCGCCATGAGCATATCCTCGTCGTTATCGCCGGCAACTACCAAATTGTGGCTGTCGTGCGCAACGGTTGAGGCCACCGCCCCGTGCTTTATGCCAAGCCCTTCCAGTATGCCAACGGCCATGCTGCCGGTCGCGTGGTGCCGCTCTATAACGGCAAGCTTAACCATGCCCTCGCTTGGGATAAAGCAGCCGTTTTCGTCCCGCTCAACATCGCGGTACACAAGCTCCGTCACCAGCTGATGCGGTATCATCTTTATTACCGGCGCGCTGACATGGCACCTGAGCGCAAGGTCATACTTTGAAATTTCGGGCAGGCGAACGCTGTTGAACACCTGCGGCGGCAGTATGGGCGAAGGTATCTGCTCTTCTCCCGTATACGGTCTGCCGAAGCGGCTTATAACCTGCTTCACCTTGAAATCCTTCAAATCCTCCAGCAGCACCATGTCCGCCTTGTACCCCGGGGCTATCGCGCCCACGCCGCGTATGCCGTATGCTCGGGCGGCGTTATAGGAGGCCATCTTTATTGCGTCTATCGGGTCTATTCCCGCGGCCACCGCCATGCGCGCATTCGCGTTTATGTGCCCTTCGCGGCGTATATCCTCAATATGCTTATCGTCCGTGCAGAACATCATGTTCCGCGTGGGCAGCTTTTCCTCGGCTATGCGGCGCAAAACGCCGTCCATATTATTGGCGGCACTGCCTATGCGCAGCAGTATGTTCATGCCCGTTGCAAGCTTCTGCTTGACTTCTTCATATGTTGAGCATTCATGGTCGCTGAATGCGCCCGCAACGCGGTATGCGTTAAGCCCCATGCCCTCAAGCATGGGCGCGTGGCCGTCTATGGGCCGCTTATCGAAAAGCCTTAGCTTATCCAGCATTTCCTGGCTGCAATTTATAACGCTGTTCGCGTCCATGACCTCGCCCAGGCCCAGTACGCGGCTTTTGTGCATGAACTGCTCCATGTCCTCCGCAACAAGCTTCGCCCCGCTGTGCTCAAACGGCGTTGCCGGCACGCAGGAGGGCAGCATGAAAAGCACCCTCAGCGGCAGCTCGTCGGTCAGCTTATACATGGCGCGTATGCCCGCCGCGCCCGCAACGTTTGCAATTTCGTGCGGGTCGGCAATAACGGTTGTTGTGCCGTGGGGCATTATAACCTTCATGAAGGAGGAGGGTATTACCATGCTGCTTTCTATGTGCACATGCGCGTCTATGAAGCCGGGCGCAAGGTAAGCGCCGCCGGCGTCTATTTCGTTTTCGCCGCTGTAACTGCCAACGCCTATTATAACGTCCTCGTATACCGCTACGTCCGCGCGAACAATCTCATCCGTAAAAACGTTCACAACGTTCGCGTTTTTTATAACCAGCGTGTTCTTCCCTTCGTACGCCGCGCGTATCAGCTCGCTCTGCCTCATGGTGTCCCCTTTCGATTTTAATATTGATATTTAAGCTTGGCGAATATCAGCCTGCCCGCCGCCGTTTGCAGCGCGCTTGTGACAATAACGTCCACATCCTCGCCAACGAAGCGCCTGCCGCCGTCAACAACTATCATTGTGCCGTCGTTAAGATAGCCCACGCCCTGGCCCACTTCCTTGCCTTCTTTAACTATGTTCACGGTCATCTCCTCGCCCGGGAGCACAACGGGCTTTAAGGCGTTTGCAAGTTCGTTTATATTGAAAACAGGCACGCGCTGCACGCCCGCCACTTTGTTCAGATTATAGTCGTTCGTGACCACAACGCCGCCCATGTCGTAAGCAAGCTTTATAAGCTTTGCATCAACCTCCGCAATGTCCTCATAATCGGTATCTACTACCTTTATGGGAATGTTCTGCTCCTTCTGCATGCGGTTGAGTATGTCCAGCCCGCGCCTGCCGCGGTTGCGCTTCAATGAATCCGCGCTGTCCGCAATGTGCCTAAGCTCCGCCAGCACGAACGCGGGAACTATTATCTGCCCTTCAAGCATGCCGGTTTGGCAAATGTCCGCAATGCGCCCGTCTATTATTACGGACGTATCAAGCACCTTGGGACGTGCGGCGGAAGAGGATTTGCTCCCCTTGCCCGGGCGGCGGAACCACGAAGGCAGATTGACCTCTCCCCTGCGCTTCAATACCTGCGCGCAGCCAAGATAGCCGCACGCGCAGTAAAGCGCAACGTTTATAATCGTGCCTATGAGCCAAGGGAGATTTGCCGTGAGCGTGCTTAAAAGCAGCGCTATCACAAGCCCAACTATAAGCCCCACCGCGCCAAGGAAAATATCGGATAAGGACATATCGCTCATGCGGGCTTCCGCTGCGCCCACTGCCTTTGAAAAGCCGGATATAATGCGCGGGGATAAAATATAAAATATGATTGCAAATATGATTGCCGCCGCAATATACACCGCTTCGTGCAAAGGCAGGCGATTCATCATCGCCAGCAATTTGTCCGCCCCTGCCGTGGCCGCAAGGCCGATGAGCGCGCCCGCTATCGCAATAATGATGCGGGCGAATTTTTTAGCCAAGTTATATTACCTCCTGTACAGCTTATTTAATTCATTATTATATAATAGAAGCGTCCCGCTGCATATGGATAAAATTTGTCCTTCGCGGGAATTTATCAGCTTATTGCGCCGTACACTTCTTCCTCCGCGCAGCCTATGCATATGAGTTCGTCCCTTAAAAGCCGCCTTGTCAGCGCAAGCATTTTTGTTTCGCCCGCGCTTAATCCTTTTTCCTTTTGCCGTATGGTAAGGCAAAGGAAAACATCCGCAATGGCATAAATGTCGCCGTTTCTCAATCTGTCGCAATTCTCGCGGTAGCGGCGGTTCCAGTTCCCGCTTTGGGAGGCCCCCGTGCTCGCCACGCCGGAAATGATGTAGCGCAGCACTTTATCCCCTTCTTTGCGCGATATAAGCCGCCTGAGCCCTATATTCTCCGCCGTTTCGACCGGCACCATCGCGCTTACGCGGCCCGAATCGAATTTGAGCAAATAATACTGCGCGTTAACGCCAAGCACCCTGCGCTGCTCAATTCCTTCTATTTCCCCTATGCCGTGCATGGGGTAGCATATTCTTTCGCCTATGCAAAACATAGCATTCCTTCCCTTCTCCGCGCGTATGCGGAATAAAACGGCACGCATTCATGTTCGTTCTTTGATTGACCGACATAAAAATTCTTTTGTTATCTTGCATTTTATTTTATCATCATTTCCTGCGCCGTGTCAAAGAAAAATGCCTGTTTTGCCTATAATTTTCGTTGAAAAGGGAGCGGAGCGGCTGCGGCTGCACGGCGTGTCCGCGCATGACGTACAATTGTGGCGGCCTTCGGTTAAGGCGCTCTCAGCCAAAGGATTGCGGTGAAGCGGGCGTGCATTATGCAAGTGCGCGGGCGTTATGCATAAGCGCGCGGCGGTGTGGATAATGTGGAGAAAAGCAAAAAAGGGGCGTATTGCGCCGCAAACGTGTGGACAACTATGTGGATAATGTGGACAACTGCTGTGTACAGCTATATTGATATGCAGGATGATGGCATAAATATGACATCGGCCGGCCGAAAACATGCCGCCTAAAAAATATTCGGCTCCCATAAAAAAGCATAAGCGGCGGTTAAGAGGCATACCTTTATTATGAGGTGATGTTATGGCAAGGCGAAATTCGGCGCACGGAATGCACAAAACCGTCCGCCTGTTAGCGACAGGCTTGGCCGCGCTGATACTATGCGGCGGAATGGTGCTGCTGTTCGTTCAAAAGGAGCGCACGGCCGCAAACGCGGCGGGCGAGCCAACTGCGGAACCGATTGCGCCCACGCCCGCGCCGCGCTTCACGGTGGTGATAGACCCGGGCCACGGCCTGCCGGACGGCGGCGCGACCGGCATGGATACGGGCATTGCGGAGGAAGGCATAAACCTGAATTATGCCATGGCGCTCAGAGATGAGCTTAGTGCGCTGAACATTGCCGCCGTACTGACGCGGGAGGATGAAAACGCGCTCAATGCGGACAAAAAGAAGGACATGGCGGCGCGGCGGGACATAATAAACTCCGCCGGTGCGGCTGCGGTTATAAGCATACATATGAATAAATTCGGCGACAGAAGCGTATCCGGCCCTATGGCGTTCTATATGAAAGGCTCGGTTGAAGGGGAAAAGCTTGCAAAATGCGTATTGGACGGCGTTTGCGGCGCGATAGGCAGGCCGCTGCGCCACGTTAACCCGGGCGATTATTATATAATAAAAAACAGCGAACCGCCCTCAGTAATACTTGAATGCGGGTTCCTGTCCAATGCCAACGACGAGGCGCTGCTGCAAAACGAAGAACACATGCGTGCCATGATGAAGGGAGCGGCGGAGGGGATATTGAAATATGTTGAAGCAGCGGAGGAAAAAAGCCAATAAAAAGGCCCGGGTCTTAAAAAACGGGCCGAAAGGAAAAAATCAAGCCTGCTGCTTCACCTTTTCGTGGCGAAGCCTGTGCGCAAGCGTGTAGAGAAATTCCTTTGAGCCCGGCGGACATTTTTCACGATTGACAAACAATTCGTTTAATCGGTCTTGGTTGCCGCGCGACCAAATGGCATATATTTCCTCGCGTATGTTCCGTTCAACCCTGGGTGGCACCGTGTTTAACCGCTCCGCAACATAGGGATATAAATTGGCGGCTGCACACATGACGTCATCGTGCTGCATAATGAATTCGAGCGCCGTGACCATTTGAATATACCCTTGCCTCCCGGCGGGGGCTCCAAGCTCCAAAAGCTCGGATTCTATATCCAATCGCTTCATTGTTTCCTCCGATTCTTAACAACAACTGGGGTGATTATAGTGAAGAAATGTAAATATGTCTGTGATACAGTAGCATAAAATGGCCATTTTTTCTATTCCTCAAAAGCCCAAAAATGCCTAAAACAGAGGATGTTATAACGCTATAAGAAAAAAGTATCGGCAGAGCTGTAAAGAAGGCCGCTAAGAAAAATTAATAACTGAAGTTATTTTAAGCCACTATTGCATATATTGCGCATGTTATAGTATAATATGCTGCAGCGCTTTTGAAGGGCGCGACATGCGAAAGGAGAACGCAAAAATGGACGAGAGCGACGCTGAAGCGCCCAGCCCTGTTCCGTTACAATCGCATATAGCTGAAAATGTGAAAGGTCATACCTCCTGCGCCCGTTATGGTTTTTATACGGGCGTCCTACGGCATGGCTTTTTTGCATAAATAAAATCATATTATTTGGAGGAATCAAAACCAAAATGGAAGACGACCCGCTTATAGGACTATTGCTGCTGCAGCTGTTCTTTATTCTGCTCAACGCCGTGTTCGCGTGCGCTGAGATAGCCGTGCTTTCGGTGAACGAGGTCAAACTGAACAAGCTTGCGGCGGAGGGCGACAAACGCGCCGCGCGACTCAGCCGCCTTACTTCCCAGCCCGCGCGCTTTTTGGCTACTATACAGATATCAATCACACTTGCCGGCTTCTTAGGCAGCGCATTTGCCGCGGATAATTTTGCCGACAGGCTGGTTGAAGCCGTGCAGTCAACAGGCGTGAACATAAACGCGCATCTTCTCAACAGCATAAGCGTTGTTGTAATAACGCTTATACTCAGCTTTTTCACCCTTGTTTTCGGCGAGCTTGTGCCCAAGCGCCTTGCCATGAAAAAGGCCGAAAGCATTGCCCTTGCATTGAGCGGAGTGATATCGTTCATATCCGCCGCGTTCAGGCCCATAGTATGGCTGCTTACGGTAAGCACCAATCTTGTGCTGAAGCTGCTTGGCGTTGACCCCAACGAGGAGGACGACGAGCTGACAGAGGACGAGATACGCATGATGATAGACGCGGGCAGCGAAAAGGGCGCCATAGAGGAAGGCGAAAAGGAACTGCTGCAAAACGTGTTCGAGTTTAACGACATTGCGGCGGAGGATATACTTACCCACAGGACAATGGTGGATATGCTTTGGACCGAGGAAACGGACGCGGAATGGGAAACCACGATAAAGGAGACCAACCATTCGCATTATCCCGTTTGCGGTGACACTGCGGACGATGTTGTCGGCGTGCTGAAGGCGCGCGACTATTTGAAGCTTACCGACCGCACGCGCGAAAGCGTTATGAAAAACGCCGTAAGCCCCGCGCTGTTTGTACCGCTTAGCGTTAAGGCGGACGATCTTTTCCGCGAAATGCGCCGCACGCGCAACCACTTTGCCGTGGTGCTGGACGAATACGGCGGAATGAGCGGCATAGTTACCATGAACGATCTTGTGGAGCAGATAGTGGGCGATATTGACGATGCGGATTCAGAGGAGGCCATAATACCCATAGGCGGCGGCAAATACTCCGCCGGCGGGCGCGCCGCGCTTGAGGACATAGGCGAGCTTTTCGGCATGGAGCTGCCCACGGACGAGTTCGATACCATAGGCGGGCTTATATTCTCCGCATTCGATGTCATACCCGAGGACGGCAGCCGCTTCTCCGTTTCCGTATGCGGCATCCATGCGGACGTTGACAAGGTTGCGGAACACAGGATAGTACACTGCGTTATATATAAGGAGGAAAAGCAGGACGCGGAAGGCGCGCCGATTGCGTCATAAATATTAAAATGTTACATAATTTTGATGCTTCTATCCATAATAATGAACGAATGTGAAGCTTGGCCTCAGGCTATTGCATTGGGGCAAAAGCGGACTATAATATAAGCTGTACCGCGAAGGAAAGGGCGATGGGCCCCGGATGGAGCGGCACGGCAGGCGACCCGATAAGGGCCGGCCGAGAAATAAAAAATTTACCTTATGGAAGGAAGTAGAAATATTATGTTACCGATGATTTTTGGAGAAAACCTTTTTGACGACCTGTTTAACGATGCGTTTGAACGCAGCATGTGGAACACCGACAAGGCTCTGTACGGCAAGCGTGCTTCCCAGCTGATGAAGACCGACGTACACGAGACCGAAGAAGGCTACGAGCTGAACGTTGACCTGCCCGGCTTCAGCAAGGACGAAATCAACGTTGAGCTGAAGAACGGCTATCTTACCATCAGCGCCGCCAAGGGGCTGGATAAGGAAGAGACCGACAAAAAGACCAAGCGCGTCATCCGTCAGGAGCGCTACAGCGGCAGCTGCCAGAGGACCTTCTACGTTGGCGACATAAAGAGCGAGGACGTGAAGTGCAAGTACGAAGCCGGCGTGCTGACAGTCAACCTGCCCAAGTACGAGCAGAAGAAGCTCGCTTCCGCCGGCACCATCGCCATCGACTAATACCAAAACAAACGCACAGCCGTGCGCGGTCATCCGCGCACGGCTTGTTTTATTTTCCCGCCCGATATGGTAAAATAGCATAAGGAAGTATCCCCTCACGGTGGCATGCGGCGCGATATCCAACATTTCGGCATAATAAGTTGGATGTTGCAGGGCGAAAAGTTGGATGTTTGAGGGGTAAAAGTTGACTGTTAAGCAATTTAGTAAAAAGATAAACTATAAAAAGGAGACACACACCATGAAAAACGAAAGCGCAAAGAAACTGCTGGACTTTATGAAAAAGAGCCCCACAAGGTATCAGGTGGTGGCGAACTTTGAGGCCATGCTGAACGAAAAGGGCTACGAAAAGCTTTATACGGAAAAGCCGTGGCGGCTTGAGCGCGGGGGCAAATACTATGTTTCGCCAAACGGATCGAGCATAATGGCGTTCCGCATCCCCGCCGAACCCACCGCGGGCTTTATGCTTTCCGCCGCGCACAGCGATTCCCCTACCTTTAAGATAAAGGATAATCCGGAAAAGGCCGGCGCGCATTATGTGCAGCTTACAACCGAGCGCTACGGCGGCGCGCTCATGTCCACGTGGTTCGATCGTCCGCTTTCAGTTGCGGGCCGCGTGCTTGTGCGCGGGGAGAACGGCCGCATTGCGACCAAGCTTGTGAACGTTGACCGCGACCTTTTGATAATACCCAACGTTGCCATACACATGAACCGCAACGCCAACAACGGCTTTGAAATAAAGGCAAATGTGGACACGCTGCCCCTTTTCTCAGACGAAAACGGCAAGGGCAAATTCATGCAGGTGGTTGCGGACAGCCTCGGCATAAACGCAGAGGACATAATAGGCCACGATCTTTACCTTTACAACCGCATGGCGCCCGCGTTCCTCGGCAGTAATGATGAGTACATCGCCTCCCCGAAGCTGGACGACGTGGAGTGCGCGTTCGGCTGCATGGAGGGCTTTATAAACGCGGCCGAGAGCGGCAGCATACCCGTATGCTGCGTGTTTGATAATGAGGAGACCGGCAGCTCCACCAAGCAGGGCGCAGCGTCCAACATTCTGCGCGACCTTCTGCGCCGCATAGCGCTCAACCTTGGCAAGAGCGAAGAAGAATACCTTGCCATGGTGGCGCAGAGCTTCATGGTATCGGCGGATAATGCTCATGCGCAGCATCCCAACCACCCCGAGTATTCGGACAGCGACAACTGCCCCTACATGAACAAGGGCATAGTGATAAAGTTCAACGCCAACCAGAAATACACTACCGACGGCGTATCCGCCGCGCTGTTCCGCCGGGTGTGCGCGGAAGCGGGCGCGCCGGTGCAGGTTTTTGCCAACCGTTCCGATATGGCGGGCGGCGGTACGCTGGGCAGCATTGCAAACACAAAGGTTGCCGTAAGCACCGTGGACATAGGTCTGCCCCAGCTTGCCATGCATTCAAGCTACGAAACCGCGGGCGCGGAGGACATAGACAGCCTTGTCAAGGCCATGACCGCCTTCTATTCCAAAACCCTCACCGTTGAAAACGGCGAATACGGAATATAAGCGCGCTTACGCGCGCAAGGCGGATTGTCTGAGGGGTTGACGTAAACAACAGTAGCCTCGATACAACCCCTCCGTCCATTCGCTGACGCTCATGTCCACCTCCCCTTTCAGGGCAGGCTTAATATGGGAGCTTGTAAAGCGCTCCAAAAGGCTCCCCGGCCGGGGTTCGGAGTTGAGCGCCGCCAGTGGCGGATGAAGCGAAACGGAGAACGGGCAGGAACAGGGAG
>MSGS01000033.1 GCA_001940855.1 Christensenellaceae bacterium Phil1
GATCATGCTCGGAAAGGAGAAGAAGCGAACCGATGTCAACATTCAGCGGTCAGAAAAACAGTGGCATGGAGATTCCCGATTACGCCATTGAACGCATCGCCCGCTGCCTGCTGCCCATGATCCAGGCGTACTACGAAAGTGACGAAGGGCAGGCGGAACTGGCGGCGTGGAACGAGAAGAAAGACGCTGAAGACGCAAGAGAACACGACAGACATACGGCATGAAAAAGTAAGGGAGTGCGCCGGGCGCACTCCCTTTTGCGTATTCAGTTTTCGTAGGGCTTGTACTCCGTGACGGCGTTCAAGTATGCCTCAACGTCGCCATTCAGAATAAGTTCGGCATAAGCCAGCGGGTCGTTGTAGATGAGGTAGTCCAGCTCAGAGCGTTGGAAGCGGTTGTCCGCCGCCTCATTCTCTACGGCGGTGCAGTCGATGGAGATCATGCTGCCGTCCTGAAACCGCAGTTCTACACAGCCGGTGTCCATGTTGAATTCACAGCTCTTGATGTATTTCATGTTCGTCCTCCTTGTCCTTTGCCAGCTTTGGTTTTCTCGGCCCTCTGGGCTTGGATTCGGGACGCTTTACCACGCCGTTTCTGAAATGCGTATCCTCGAACTTCTCGAAGAAAACAAATAATCCGAACCCATCTCCGATTAAGAAGATTTGGTTCGGATTATATTTGTTTGGTGCCGGAAGTGGGACTCGAACCCACACGTTGTCGCCAACAACGGATTTTGAGTCCGTCACGTCTGCCAATTCCATCATTCCGGCGCAAGTTGTATTCTATCATAATTCGGCGCGCAATGCAACATAAATTGCGCACACAAACGCCGCACGGCAGCGCAGCTTATGCGCCGCCGCAACGGCATGAATAATTATTCTTCATCTATATAGGGCTTAAGGAACGCGGGCGCATCATTTACGCTGCCGGTTATGCTAAGCACCAGCTTGACTTTGCGGCGCTCCGCAAACGCTGCCATCTCCTTGAACAGATCCTCAAGGGTATCCAGCGGATGATGGACTATTTTCATAAAGCCGTCAACAAAAAGGTATTCCAAATCGAAATCCTGCGCCGCAATGCCGGAAACGAAGCCGAAAAACATCTTGGGACTGTCTATATGATATTCCGAAGCATCCACAAAGCGGATATCATGCTTCAAGCCAAACATATACTGGCTGTCGTTATCGATGAACACTATGCTGCCGTTAGCCGTTTTAAGCGTTTCGTTAGCAATGTCAATTATGCGCTTGGTCTTGCCCGCGCCGGTTTCGCCAAAGATTACCTTTATCAAGTTGAGCCTCCCTCTGCGTTCAATAACGCTACTGAAATGGTCATGTATTATTATAACCTTTTTTCATGCGTTTGGGCAATAGCGGTTTATACAATTTCACCTTAAATACATAAATACATTTTATATGTTCTTTTCGGGGCCGAATTATGGTATACTGCAAAGATGAGCGACAAAAAAGGAACTAAGGACATGAAAAGAGTTTTGGGCTGCATCCGCCGCGCGGACGAAAGATACAATATGATACGCGAAGGAGATAAAATATGTGTTGGCGTATCAGGCGGAAAAGACAGCCTTCTGCTGCTGTATGGATTAAAGCTGTATCAGCGGTTTTGTTACAGGCATTTTGACGTATGCGGCGTGATGCTCGATCTTGGGCTGACGAACCAGGATCTTGCCCCGGTAGAGGAATTTGCGCGCAGCATAGACGTGCCGTTTGACATTATAAAAACCGACATTGGGGATGTTGTGTTCAACATACGTAAGGAAAGCCACCCTTGCGCCCTTTGCGCAAAGCTTAGGCGCGGTGCGTTGAACGATGCTGCCAAGGAACGCGGCTGCAATCTTGTTGCCCTTGGCCACAACCGAGACGATGTTATAGAAACCTTCTTCATGAGCCTTCTTTACGAAAGCAGGCTGAATACTTTCGGCCCGGTAACATACCTTGGCCGCAAGGACGTTACCGTTATCCGCCCGATGGTATTCCTGCCGGAAAAGCAGGCGCTCAGCATCGCCACGCGGCTTGAGCTGCCCATACGCAAGCCTAATTGCCCCGCCGCAGGCCATACCAAGCGAGAGGAAATGAAGCAGGTGATGCGCTTCTTTACCGGCCTTATACCGGACGCAGAGGAGCGCATAATGAACGCAATTGCAGACACGGAAAAATACGGCATGTGGGACAATCTTCGCCTGCCGCCGCGCGACGTGCTTGATATTGTTTCCTCCCCGAAGGCGCCGCGCTTTTGCCGCGAGTGTCCAAACAACGCAAATAAATCAGACGATAACGGCGAGGATGAATAATATGGACGAAAAAACTCTGTTCACAATCATCATCACATATCTTGGCATAATGAGCCTTATACTGTTCCTTATGATGGGCATAGATAAAGCAAAGGCCAAGCAGGGTGCGCGCCGCATAAGCGAAAAGTCGCTTTTCACAGTGGCTGCACTTGGCGGCGGAATAGGCGGAGTGCTTGGCATGAAGGTATTCCATCATAAAACGCTGCATACCTCATTCAAGCTTGGTATGCCAGCGCTTACTGTGCTCAATTTCGGCATAGCCTTCCTTATAATGTGGCTTAATCAAAGCTAAAAGGACCGGTGCGGTTATTCAATAGGCTGCTCCGGTTCAACGTATTCAATAGCGCACCAAATCGTGCTCAACAGGCCGTCGGCATTGTTCAGTTCTATCTGCACCTGTCTGCGGCTTTTGTTTACCTTAAGCACGCGCCCGTTAAGCTCGCATAGCGGGCCTTCCACAAAGCGTATCTTTGTCCCTTCCTTTATTACCTTTGTCGGCTCTATCGTGCCAGCGTGCCGCCGTATCCACTCAACAAAGTCCAAATCGGCACCACGCAGGCGATATTCGCCGTCATCATACTGCAGCAGCTTTATGGCGTTTTGCAGCGTGTTTATCGAGCGTACATCAAGCTCTTTTTCGTCCGTTTCAAAGAACACATAACCGGGCAGAAGGCACAGTTCTTTTTCAACCAGCTTTCCTCCGCTCGGCTTAAACTTTTTTATTTTCGGAACCAGCGTAGCGTAACCGCGCCGCTTAAGGCGGGACTCTATGCCCGCTTCAAAACCGGTTCTGCAAAAAACACAATATACTCCCGTCAAGATCCCCCACTCCGTCGGTAGTTTTATTTTACTATTCGATTATACCTAATTCTTTCAGTTTTTGCAAAAAAACTTTTGTATCGGCCTCAGCCGTTGCCATATCAACATCATATTCCGCGGCAAGCATGGCCGCAAGCGCGCTTTCGCTTTCCGCCTTTTCAAGCGCGTCCCACAGGAACTCTCCTGTTTCGTTCAGCGTTATAAGCCCCTTTATTTCAAGCGATGCATCCCCTACGGGTACCAGTATGATATCGCCCGCAATGTTTCGCTTAATAAGCCGTTTCAGTATTTTCATTTGCTTTCCTCCTCCAATGTAAGCCGAACCGTTTCGTGCGTCATGCGGCACACATATTCCGGCTTAACGTTAAAATGCCCCGTTTCCGTTACGCACATGGCGGCGCAGGCATGGCACGCATGCTTATATCCGCATACGGCGCACTCAGCCGGCAGACGTATTTGTGCCGTTGCCGCCTTTGTAGCCTCCCATGCTGCGCTGAACCCAAGCTCCTTCACGCTTGCCACAGGTTCTGTCATCATGCCGCATGGGGTCATTACGCCCTGCCAGTTTATCCAGAATGCGCTCCTGCCCGCGCGGCACATTATGCCTTCGCCCGGGGTGCCTTCGCAGTCCGTATTTTCGCTTACGCTTATGCCGCGGCGCATGGCCTCCGCCCGCGCACGGAACTGCTCTTCGCTAAAGCGCATTCTGTCCCACATAACGCTGTACTTCGCCGCCTCTTCCGCGCTGAAACGGTCGTTTTCGCCAACCATGGCTGTGTCGCGCCGTATGGGCGGGAACATATACGTTGCAAGCTGCATCGGCGTGCCCAACGATTCCGCTATTTCATACACGCCCTGCATATCGGCCGCATTGTACTGCGTAAGCGACACGTTCAGCTTCACGCCGATGCCTATATCCTTCAACGCGCGTATGTTAGCAAGCACCCTATCGAACGCATTGCTGCCGCAAAGCCGCTCGTATGCTGCCCCGCTTGCGCCGTAAAGGGTTATGTTGAACCTGAACGGCGGCTCATGGCGGAAAAAGTCCAGCATGTCCTTATCTATAAGCGAAGCGTTGCTGTTTATGCTCACCATTAGGCCCATCTTTTTCAGCTCGCTCAGAATATACCTGAAATCCGGCCTTATAAGCGGCTCCCCGCCCGTAAGCAGCAGAAAAAGCATACCCTCGCTGCGCGCCGTTTCCGCAATGCTCAGCCATTCGTCCGCGCTCAGCTCCGCGCCGCGCCGCTTCTGCTCCGCCTCGCTCAGGTGAACGTAGCACATTTTGCAATTGAAATTACACCGCGGCGTAAGCTCAAAATTGCCCGCAAGCGGCGTTCCCGCCCGGCAGGCCTTGGCATGAAGATATGATGAAAGGCGCGGTTCCGCGCTGTTATTCTCCATTTTATCCCCCAAACAATTCGTTTTGCAGCAGCCGCACCGCCCCTTCGTCTGCGCGGCAGCTAAGCCGATATACATCCGCACGCTGCACCAGCCCAGCTACCAAATCCGTCATATGTATTGCCGACTCCGCATCCCATTGATAATATGAGCATTGGCTCAGCACAGCGGCAAAAGCCTCCTTTGCCCCGGCGCGGCGCAGCGTATTTTCATCAGCCTTATCAAGCAGCACTATCGCCCGAATGGGCGCAGAGGCGTTTTTGCATATGCCCGACGTGCCGGAATAGAACACGCCGTTTGCGGTAAGGTCATCCGTGCGGATGAGCGTCCTATCCCCGTTTATAATATCCGCGCCGGCATACTGCTGCCACAGCGCGGCCTGCGTGCTTTTGCCTATGCCGCTCGGCCCGCTGAAAAGCACGGCTTTACCGTTTGGCGGCAGCACATAGGACGAATGCAGCACAAGCTGCCCAAAGCCCGCCAAAATATCGAACATATCGGCGGATTCAAGTATTGCCTGGGAATACATGGTGCTACGGTAGCCTTCGCCGAACACAAGGCGCGTTTGCCCCTGCGTGCGCACGGCATACGAAAACTGCCTTGCGCCGTATACCCTGAGCGTATGCAGCGCATCCCCTTCGCGCCAGCGGCTCACCGGGCCGTTTTTCACGGCATGGTCGGGCACGGGCGGCGAGGTTGGGCTGTATTCCACGGATATGACATGGTTCGTTTCCGCGCCGTCCTTCGCATGGAAGCGGGCGCTGGCCTTGGATACCGTCCATGCGTCCTGCCCGCGCACTTCAAGCGTTACCCCGCCGAAGGTGAAGCGTTCAGTGTTCATATGTGGCGAACATCAGCTTGCTGTATTCGGTTGAGTAGTGTCCGGCGTAGCAGGTTGTGCTTTGCCCTGCGGCAAGGCCGTTCACGCTCACGCGGTAAGTTATGCCGCCAAGGTACAGCTCGCCATACGCCACCTTATAGTATACATAAACCTGCCCCATGTCCTTACCGGAAATGTTCTTTACGGTTATTGCCGTATCCTGCGTGGTTATCTCCAGCGCGTCAGCATTCATGCCCGGTTCGGCGTCAAACGCGGCATACATGGTTACCAAGGCCGTGTAGCCATCCGTGCTTTCAGGCATGGGCCGGCGGGTAAGCTCAAGGAGTTGAACCTCCGCATCGGGCGGCAGGGTGGTTACGTCAAACTCATATGCCGTTTCGCCTATGGTAACGGTCAAATGCGCATACTGCACCGTTTTTTCCGCATTGTTGCGCACCGTTACGGCGCATACGTCGGACACGGTTTCGTCCGTGCCGTCCTCAACAAACAGCCCCGCGTATTTGCTTATGCCCTTTATTTCCAGCCCGTATTCGGCGGTATTGCCGCTGCTGCCGCCGTTTTGCGCAGCGTTATCGTTTTGCATATCGCCGCCGCTGCTTGCTGCGGGCGTGGTTTCGGGCGGTATCTCCACCGCGTCGCTCAGGTCGTCCCCGCCGCCCGTGCAGCCCGCAAGCATAAGCGCCGCCAGCGCAAGCGCAAGCAGTATAATTGCAGTTTTTTTCATGGCATACTCCTTTCCGTCAAAAAGCGCCCCGCCCTATGCGGGCAGGGCACTTGTACTCGTGTCTGGTTAATTAGGAAGTAAAGAGTTTATTATTCTCTGATGGATTGTGATAACATAAGTCACCCCACTGCCCACCCTCTGGTTTTGTTGTACAACCTGTAACGCCTTCCACAAAAACACTCTCTCCTCCAGCACTATATGCACACTGGTCCTTTGTGTGATTTGTTGGAGCTTCACAACCGGTTGCAATATTTGCACTCAACTCAAAATTCTCGAAGTACAATTCGGGCTTAACATATTGTTTTTTCATGTTCTTCACCCCTTTCATTAAAACCAACCCTTGAACCAATCCCACATATCGCGCATGCTGTTGGGACGGGTCTTAACGGTAAGCCGCGCGGTGATGGCTTCGCTCTCGGTGCCTTCCGCATTGATGGCGGTCACGCTGAAGTCCGCGGATTCCTGAGCCACCATGCTGTAAGTGAACTCCCTGTACGTTATGCGCTTCGCGCGGCGGCCGAAGCCCATGCGCTCGGTACGGGTGCGGTAGCTCCTTATGGTCTGGCCGTCCACGGTAATGGCTTCCACGTCCTCGGAAGTCTTAACGGTAAGCGTAGCCTTCCTGCCCTGCATAACGTTCTTCGTCCAGCTTGCTTCAAACCTTTCCGGTTCGAAGGTCTTTTCCGGCTCGGGTTCAGGCTCGACAGGCGCGGCCGTGAACAGCAACCTTACCGTATTAACGGCTTCTTCCTGTTCCTTAACGGTCATGCTTTCCAATCTGACCTTATTGTTATCACCCGTAAACGTTATCTTCAGGTTGGTCAGCGACAGTATGCCCTCTCCTTTATTGGCTATGGTAATAGTGTTCGCCGCGCTATCCTTAATGGCCTCGGCGGTAATGTCATAGTATATCTCGGTAGCAGTATCAAGACTATTAGTATCAGTATTACTATTACCCTTAATCACCGTGTCATTCACATTCATAATGGGTTTGCCATTCGGTGCTTTCGCTCCTATCTGCACAGTCGCAATGCTGCTAAGATTACCGCCAAGCTTAAATGTTATCGCCTGACCATTGGCAAGATATACCTCGTTGTTCGGGCCGTAGTTGGCATATTCGCTTATATTAGCGTTCTCCTTACCATCGATGAACAGCGCACCAGAAGATGCAGTTCCATCGCTGTTAAGCTTCTTCAACTCACTGCGCAGCTTGATATACTGCGGATAGGCTTCACCGTCCGGTTTATAGGTTTCTCCAGTATTCTCGCTCTTGCCCATCGGGTCGTACACGCGCACGGCGTCAAGCCAGAAGCTGTACTCGCTCTTTGTAGTATGGTCGAATCCCTTATCGTAGAATACCTTAACCACGGCAGTATATTCACCGTACTCAAGGCCACGTATGCGCATTACGGGTATCTGGTACAGAGCATTGTTTCCTCCGTTTGGTGAAGCCGACCATGTTTTAGTGTTTTCATCATAGGTATAACCATAATAGTTATCAACTATGTGTGACTTTACACGAATACCCGTTGCACTTGTGTCTGTTCCCTTATATACGAACACAAATATCGCACCCGACGTATTATCCGTCAAGCTTATGATATCAAACCCGGTACCCTTGAAGGTAAACTGCGCCGTCGGCCAGACTACGCCATCCTTGGCCATGTCGCTGGTCACGGTCACCTTGCGCGCGCTGCCCATGGAGAACATGGTGCAGTTGTTGTAGGCAGGGTCGTAGCCGTAGACGTTCGTCTTATTGCCAAGCGCTTCGAGGGCTTGGGTGGCGTTGGCGTTATTCTCCGCGCTTGTGTCTTTAGCTGCGTACCAAGTGCCAGCTGCATCGTTTGCGGATGTTTGATTAAACACCGTCTGCTCTTTGCCGTCGCTGCCGTAGAACTTCGCAAAGCTGTCCTCGTAGTAGACGGTCGTGGCGGGGATGATGTTAGCGGTGAACAACTGCGGTTTGTCGTTATCACCTTTTTGATTAAACTTTACATACAGCGGTATGGTTATGTTCTCGTCAAGCGGCTTATCTAACGTATAGCGAACATATTTTTCCCCGCTTTCAGGCGTTATGACCTTAGCAGTACCATACAGACCTGTCTTTTCAGTTACTGTATCCTTTTCTACAAAAGATACAGTGGCTATGCCGCTCGTGTCCGTTACGCCGAAGTCACTGAACTTAATGTTCAGCGGCAAGCCGAAGTCGATAACATATGTGTGCTCACGTTTGAACGTATAGTATATCCATACATTCTTGGGGTCCTTGCGTTCGCTTCTCACTACTTCATAATCGGAGTAACGATACTGCGGTTCAAGATTATTCAGCGTAGACAGGTCAGATGAAACAGTTATCGTTACATTATCACTGTTTACTATCTTTCCGTTATCCAAAGGACCTTTTTTGTTCACTTGATTAAGGCCTATGTTTTCATCAAACGTAGGATAAGTACCATCCGCATTAGCCTTAACAATTATATTGTACTTATGGAACTCTACATCGGTGCCATCTATTGCATAATGCACTGTCAGACTGTTTGTAGTTTCCTTGGCGCGCAGATAATACGTTACCAGCAAGCCCTGATACTGATATATCTTAACGGATTCGAGGAACGGCTCACCACCGTATTTCACATTGGGCATTTTGTTAAGCTCGGTGCTGTTGGCATCGGCCTCAGTCTTGGCCCACGCTATCTTTTCCGTGCCGCCATATGTATAGCTGGTCTGTGTTGAACCACTGTTGATATACACATTGTGGCTATCACTGCTCGGAGTGAGGGTTATCATGTAAACCTCATATGCCGCGGTTTCTACACCGGCAATACCGTAAACAGTACGATAAGGAGCCCCGTTATCAGTGCCGTAGTAAGTTTCATTGTCATTAGGCGCAATGTCGAACCCAATTGTCTTACCCGTTACGGGGAAACTATTCGGTATTCTATCCGCAGTACCGTCGTATTTTACCGCGAAATCAAGCAGACATTGATTCGCTTTATACTCTATCGGGCCCCAGTCGACTATTTCTGTAGTAATCTCGTCTGTAACTGTGGTCACTTGACGGTACCATACGCATATCTGATTCTTATCCGTATCGGTCTTTTCGGCACCAACATTGGTTATTTCATTCCAAGCAGTACCGTCAACAGAATACTCCCATTTATTTTCGTAATAGCGAATATACTCAAATATCGTTCCCTTATTTGAGTTATTTGACCATCCGTCGGTACTTTGACGCTCAATGGGCAAATTATAGCTGCACTTCCAAATGTTTACATTAAAATACTCCGGAGTATTGCTACCGCGGCGTCCGTAAGCCATGCCGCTTTGCGGGAGAAGATCGCTTAGCTTTGCGCCCTGTTCGCTATTTACGCCATCCATCGCAGCGCTCAATTTGTATATTGCACGGAAGTTTGCCCACATAGCATCTTCATCAAGGTTATAAGTAAAACCTTCCTTGCTGATGGAATTATAGCTTGTACCCCACCCTGTCGGCACAACGCCCGTGTTGGTTATCCACAGGTTGATGGGCAGTACCGTCTCTGCAAGCGTCTTATCCACAACCTTAACCGTATACCTCGTTCCGCCTATCACGACGCTGGTCGTGCCTTCGCTCACGCCGGTGAAGGTGATGATGGTAGACGGTTGACTACTACCTTCTGTCTTTGTACCAAGCGATAACGCTATATTATAAGCGTTACCGCTGTACATGTTCACAGTAGTACCGTTTACATAAAGCCACGAATTATTAGTAAAATTCTGAACCGTCGTAAACGAACTACTGCTTTGATAATTAAAATATTGATTTTTGTTGTTTTTCAGCTTACCATATGTATTATCATATTGTTCATATGTCCATTCAGCAGCCTCACTTATGTTATCCGTGAGTTTTCCGTTTTCATCGATATACTTATCGCCATATTTAACAATATATTTCGCATTATTGCTAATACTCGTTGCAGGCGTAAATTCCGATACTGTAACTCCTTCGCAAGTCACTTTAACAGTTGCTATATTAGTATCTATTTCGCCAACTTGCCCGGAATAATCATATCCCTCTATCGTAACCGTCTCGGAATCACCAACAGCAACCGTAACGGTTTTTTCCTCATACGTCACAGCCTTCTCATATATGCCCATTACGGAGAAGTGCGGCGCGGTAAACACATACCAGCCATCCTCGGTCTTGCCTGTGATATCATTAACAGTGCCATCGCTTTCCACGATGAACGCGATAACCTTACTGCTGTCCCAGCCTTCGGGTATCTTTATGCGAACCTCGGCTTCGCCGGTATACTTATTTTCTGCGGTCGAAGGGGTCACATCATAGGCCATTATTCTGCCTTCAACAGCCTTAATGCCTGCTATTGCTTCCGCATGCTCGGGCGCAGTCAGCGCCGCAAGGTTGGGGCCGGTTACGCGAACGGTATCGCTATCGGCGGTAGTAGCATTGCCTACGGTGGTGGTGGTGGTAGGAACATTTATTGTTCCATCAGCCTTAAACCCGCCCTCAACAAGCTCATCAGAAGCGGAATAGGTGTCGCTATTCTGCATGCGCGCGCCAATAACGCGCAGTATCATGCGAATTTCTTTTGCAATTTGAGTCTCGTCCTTATGTGACGGATTATCGCACCATATGCAGAACATGGAGCCAACAGGAGCTATACTCTCTGCACCATTGTTATTGCCGCCATGATTCTTATACGTAGTGTTGCTGAATGTTTTCGCATATTCAACCCAGTTAGCTTCATTATAGGAGCCCGAAAAAGTATAATACGTATCAGGGAACCACGTGGCCTGTTGAGTACTGTTATTCTCTACATAATAAAAATCTTGATTAGTGTTAATTATCGCTTTCGCATACTTATATACAGTTGCCGTACTTGCGTATCCCGAATTTGATGCCCAGTAACAAACCTGCGCATTGCTCACATAACCATTATTGCTATCACTACGGAAGCTGTCGTTAAAAATGCGTGCAGTCATACCGGCTTGGGAAATCATGCTGACTATTTCGTTGGCATAGTTGTAGAAAGTCTCATTCCATCCGCATACATATTCGTCTGCGCCGAAGTTAAAGTATTTGCAGCCTTTACCTTGGAAATAGGTAATATACTTCTGCATAAGCGCCTTTACGAATGCAGTAGCGTCATCATTGCTAAGGTTCAGGCAGGCTGTATTGCTGCCGTAATATGCATTTGAAATGCCAAGCTTGCCCATTGCCGTAATAACGGCTTCCATATGGAAAGGCGTATTGAAAAGAGGAACGATTTCAATGCCGATTTCATTCGCAGCCGCGAAAATATCGTTCATTTCGGCTTCGGTCAGCTCATTCTTTTCGCCTGCATCGTAATATGCCTCGTTGCCTGCCTGAATTGCCGCTGTAACTGCCTGTGTATCATAATTATTCACAGACATATCCTTAAGCAAGAAGCGCAAACCTTTATTGCCGAACGCAAGCTGAACCTGATTATATCCGGCCGCCTTTGCCTCATGCATCAGCGCAATAATCCAGTCTTTGCTGAAATACTTACGGCCGCAGTCCAGATGAACTATACGATATTGAAGTTCCACATTCGCCTGCACGGGCATCACGTTCGCCGGCATAATCCCGTCATCCGTGGGCTCGGCAGTGGGTTCGCCCTGCGTGGGCTCTACCGTGGCAGCGGGGTTCTCGGGCGTAGGCTCGGGAACTTCGGTGACTTCGGGAGTCTCCGTCTCGATCGGCTCGGTGGGTTCAGCCGATTCCGTCGGTTGTACTGTTTCCGTAAGCTCAGGCGTGGTATCCACGTCCATTGCTCCCCACCCTCCTGCCATTGCTGACGCAGGCAGCAGACCTGCCACCATTATCAGCGCAAGCAGCACGGAAAACAGCTTCTTGAACACTTGATTTCTCATATGTTTCCTTCCTCCTAAAAAATGTCGGTCCATACCGCATAATTTTAGTATTACACGGAATATATTGTATCCCTTAACGAAAGAAAAAGCAAGAGAGGAAACGAAAAACGGTGAATTTTTTGTTAAAAAAGAGCCGCCCGCGCACGGGAGACTCTCCGCATATAAAAACCCGCTTTACGCGGGCAGCGTAACGGTTACTGTCGTGCCGCCGTTCGGGACGGATTCAAGCCTTATGCTGCCGTGGTGATACATTACCGCGTGCTTGACTATGGATAGGCCAAGCCCCGTGCCGCCGCTCTCCTTGGAGTGGGACTTATCCACGCGGTAAAACCGTTCAAACACGCGGGCCTGATGCTCTTCGGGTATGCCGATGCCGGTATCCGCCACGGTAACGGTGGCAAGGCCGTCCTTTTCGCCCACGGTTATGCTTACGCTGCCGCCCGCGCGGTTGTACTTAACGGCGTTGTCGCACAGGTTGTAAATAATTTCATATAATAGCCGCCTTACGCCGGTTATGCAGACGCTTTCACCCCGCACCTCAACGCCTATGTGCCTTTCCTCCGCCTCCGTGCGCAGATCGTTTGCAGCCTCCGCCGCAACCGCCTTCAGGTCAACGCACTCCGTAGGCATATCGCAGCCTTCGTCAAGCTGGCTCAGCCTTATTATGTCCCCTATCAGCGTAACGAGCCGCTGCGCCTCCTGCCGAATGTGGCCCACAAAGCGGGGCATATCCTCCGCCTTCACCATGCCGTTTTCTATCAGCTCCGCGCTGCCTATAATGCCCTGCAGCGGCGTTTTCAGCTCGTGCGAAACGTTTGCCGTAAATTCGCGGCGCATGGCGTCCGCATTCTGCTTTTCGGTTATGTCAAAGCCGAGTATCACCGCGCCTGCCGTTTTTCCGTCGGATTCTATGCGGCTCACGTCAAGCTGATATACCTTGCCGCCGCGGTCGATGGTCGTCTCGCCGCGGCCGCCGTCGTATGCGGCGCGTATGGCCTCGCTCAGCTTGGGGTTCCTGTCCACCGTAATAAAATCGTGGCCCGCGCAGTTTTCTTCCGCGTTGAATAGCTGCCTTGCCGCGGGATTCATGCTTATTATGCTCCCCTTTTCATCCAGCAGCACAAGTCCTTCGTTCATGCTGCGGGTTATGGCATTGAACTCGTCCTTCTTCTTGTCCAGCGCGCGCATCTGCGCGTCTATCTGCGTATGCTGGCGGTTTATGCGGCTCAGCAGCGGGGCTATCTCCTCGTATGCGTCGTTGTCCAGCGGATGGTCAAGGTCCAGCGCGTTCAGCGGCGCAACTATTCTCTGCGCCAGCCTGTTCGCCATAACTATCGCCAGTACAAGCGCCGCCAGCACTATTATTACCACAGGCCTCAGCATGCCCAGTGCCAGCGTTGCAATGGTAGCCCGGCTTACGGATATTCTTATTACGCTGCCGTCGTCAAGCCGCTTTGCGTAGTACATCGTCTTTTGCATAAGCGTTGCCGAATAGCGCGTGCTTTGCCCTTCTCCGGCTTCAAGCGCCTGCCGCACCTCCTCGCGCTCGGCGTGGTTGTCCAGCGTGCTTTTGTCGCTTCCGCTGTCGTATTTCACCGTGCCGTCGGGCGCTATCCATGTCAGCCTGTATCTTTTGCTCTTCACGCGGGCAAGGTAATCCTCCCCGCCCTGCTCAACGCCCGCCGCCGCAAGGCTCAGCTGATCCTTCAGCTCGCTTTCCTGCAGGCTTGCAAAGTATTCGTATAAGCAGTCCATTATTATCAGCAGGCTTGCAAGCAGTATTATGCCCGCAACAAGCATTATAGCCCTGAATATTCTTTTCGTCATTGCCATTCCTCCATCCGGTAGCCAACGTTTCTTACGGTTTTGATGCTTTCGCCGCATTTGCCAAGCTTTTGGCGCAGCGTGCGTATATGCATATCTATGGTGCGCGTTTCGCCCATGTAGTCCGTTCCCCAAACCTGTTCCATAAGCTGCTCCCTTGTGAACGCCGTGCCCATATGGGAAAGGAACAGCTTCAGCAGCTCATATTCCTTGTATGTCAGCGTTATTCGCTCCCCGTCTGCGCTCACGGTATGCTCAGCCGTGTTCATGCTTATGCCGCAGGCGCAAAGCGTGTCCGCTTCCTTTGCCGCGCCGCACCGCCTAAGCACGGCCTTCACGCAGGATATAAGCTCCATTATGCCGAAGGGCTTGGTCAAATAATAATCCGCGCCCAGGTCAAGCCCCTGTATCTTGTCGTATTCGCTGCCCTTGGCCGTGGCCATAACTATGGGTATCTGTTTCAGCGCGGCGTTTGCACGGATGCGCCTTAGCAACTCTATTCCGTCAATGCCCGGCAGCATAACGTCCAGCACTATAAGCTGCGGCTTTTCCTTTTCGCCGGTTATCGCGGCATAGAAGCTGCTGCCGTCCTCAAAGCCCCTTGCCTCGAAGCCGGCTGAGTTCAGCGCGTATACCTCTATGTCCCGAATGCTTGCGTCGTCCTCCACGCACCATATCATGCACTTTAGTCCTCCTTATGCACTCCCGTTACGGAGAATATTACCCATTCGGCAATGTTCACCGCATGGTCGGCAATGCGCTCAAAATACTTGGCTATCATCAATAGATCCAGCGCATATTCGCCGTCCGCAGGGTCGGCCGCTATTCTTTCGATGAGCTGACGCTTCACCCTGTCGAAATATGCGTCAACAACATCGTCCGCGGCAATGACCTTCTCCGCCATTATTGTATCATGTTTTACATATGCGTCTACACTATCCGTAACCATTTTTATTGCCGCGTTCGCCATTTCGCGCATAAGCTGCTCATTGGCGGCGCTCCTGTCGCTAAGATAGGTTATTATCTCCGCAATATCCTCCGCCTGGTCGCCTATGCGTTCCATGTCGGTTATCATCTTAAGCGCGGCGGATATCTGCCTTAAATCGCGCGCCACGGGCTGCTGCTGAAGCAAAAGCTTCAGGCACATGGATTCTATGCTGCGCTCCTTTTGGTCTATCGCCACGTCAAGCCCGGCCACCTTTTTCGCAAGCGCCTTGTCACCATCCATAAGCGCCTTCAGCGCCATGCTTATGGATTCCTCGCACATTGCGCCCATCTCAATAAGCTCCCTGTTCAGCTCCGCAAGCTGATTGTCAAACCGGCTTCTCATTATCCGAACCTCCCTGTAATGTAATCCTCTGTGCGCTTATCCGTGGGCTGGGAGAACATCTCCTCCGTCTTGCCGTATTCAACAAGCTCGCCCAGCAGGAAAAATGCAGTGTTGTCCGATATTCTTACGGCCTGCTGCATATTGTGTGTAACAATGACTATGGTGTATTGCTCCTTCAGCTGCATGGCCAGTTCTTCTATTTTTGATGTTGATATGGGGTCCAGCGCGCTCGTGGGCTCGTCCATCAGCAGCACGTCCGGCTCCACCGCCAGCGCACGCGCTATGCAAAGGCGCTGCTGCTGCCCGCCGGAAAGACCAAGCGCATTCTTCCTCAGCCTGTCCTTTACCTCGTCCCATATTGCCGCGCCGCGCAGGGACTTTTCAACAATGTCGTCCAGCTTGGCCCTGTTCCTTATGCCGTGGGTACGCGGGCCGTAGGCAATGTTATCATATATGCTCATGGGGAACGGATTTGGCTTCTGGAACACCATGCCTATCTGCCGTCTCAGCTCGCTCACGTCCACGCCCGGCGCGAATATATCCTCCCCTTTGTATTCAACGCTTCCCGTTATCTTAACGTCCGGTATCAAATCGTTCATGCGGTCAA
Organism: Christensenellaceae bacterium Phil1; assembly: GCA_001940855.1. Lineage (GTDB taxonomy): Bacteria > Bacillota > Clostridia > Christensenellales > CAG-138 > Phil1. The sequence continues at coordinate 15,750 of MSGS01000033.1, forward strand.
GCGTTTTAAGGAACGTGGATTTGCCGCAGCCGGACGGGCCTATAAGCGCCGTTATGCTGTTTTTAGGTATATCTATGTTTATATTTTTCAGCGCCTGATGGTTGCCGTACCATAGGCAAAGCTCTTTCACGCTCAAAATGCTCTTTTCATTGGCTTCCATATTCTCTCTCCCTTTCATGCGCTTAGTATCTATATCCGCCTTTTGTTCTTAAAGCTTCTTGCAACCGCTTCCGCGCTCAGGTTTATTATCAGCGTCAGCAGCATAAGTATTGCCGCTATCGCAAACGCAACGCCGAATTCGCCGCGTTCCTTTGCGTATATATACAGCGCAACCGTAAGCGTCGCGCCGGAGCTTTTAAGCCCCATGAAGAAGCCGTTCACAACGTGCGCTATGCCCGCCGTGAAAAGCAGCGCAGCCGATTCGCCGAGTATTCGGCCGACAGACAGTATGCAGCCGGTTATGACGCCGTCTACGCAGCCCGGCAGCACCACCGTGCGTATTACGCGCCATTTGCCCGCGCCAAGGCCGAACGCGCCTTCACGGTAGCTCTGCGGCACGGTTTTAAGGCTTTCCTGCGTTGTGCGCATTACCGTAGGCAGGTTCATTATAACAAGCGTGAGCGCGCCCGCCATAAGCGTGGTCTGCATCTTCAAAAATTCGCAGAAGAACAGCATGCCGACAAGGCCGTATATAATGCTCGGTATGCCGGAAAGCGTTTCCGCAGCGTATTCTATAATGCTTACAAGCCTTTTGTTCGATGCATATTCGCTAAGATATACTGCCGCGCATACGCCAAGCGGAAGCACGATTATTATGGTTGCTATCACAACATAAATGCTGTTCAGTATATCAGGCCAAATGCCTATCGTGTCGTTCAGTATGCTGGGCGCCATGGTCAAAAACTTCCATGTTATGTTCGGTATGCCCCGGTAAAGCACATACCCTATCAAAAGCAGCACCAGCGCGCCTATCGCGGCTGTGGACGCATACATCAGCGCCTTCATGCCAGCCGTATATGCCCTGCGGCCGGGCGAAAGCTTTTTGTTCATATATTTACGCCTCCTTGTCCCGTTTCAGGAAGAAATTGAGCGCCGCGTTTATGAGCATTATGAATACGAACAGCACCAGCGCAATCGAGAACAGCGCCTGCCGCTGAAGTCCGCCGGAATAGGACATTTCGCTTGCAACGGCCGTGGTAAGAAATCTTACGCTTTCAAAAAGCCCTGGCATATTCGCCGCATTGCCGGAAACCATCATAACCGCCATTGCCTCGCCTATCGCGCGGCCAACGCCCAGCACCACCGCCGCCGCAATGCCGCTGCGCGCCGCGGGGACGGATACCTTGAAATGTGTTTCCACTTCCGTCGCGCCAAGGGCAAGCGATGCATCCTCGTATTCCTTCGGCACGGCCTCAAGTGCAGTTACAGATACCTTTATTATTGAAGGCAGTATCATTATGGCCAGCACCACTATCGCCGCCAGCAGGCTTGCGCCGTCCGGCACGTTAAACAGCTTCCTTATGCCCGGCACAAGCACCAGCATGCCCACAAGGCCGTATACAACGCTTGGTATGCCCGCAAGCAGGCTCACTGCCGACTGCATTACGGCTTTCAGCTTCTTCGGCGCAAGCTTGGCAATATACACGCTTGCCATAAAGCCTACCGGCACGCCCAGCACTATTGCGCCGCATGTGCCGTATACGCTGGTCAGTATAAACGGCAGTATGCCGAAGGAAGGCTCGGTGGTCTTTGCCGTGGACGCCCACACCTTGCCGAACAGGAACGGTATAAGGCCTATTTCTTTTATTGCGGGCAGGCCGGATATTATAAGATAAACCGTTATCAGCAGCACGCAGCCCACGGTTATAAGTCCCGCCACAAGGAATACTCCGTGCACAATGGCTTCTATCGGCTTTGCTGTATGCTTCTTATTCTGCTTCATGCCTGCTCCTTTCTTATTAACGTGGCTGTCGGACGGCCCTTCGGCCGCCCGATCATTAAGGTTTGTATTGTTCACGCTCAGTTCGCGGCAACCGCACCGGCCTTGGCGATTATGTCCGCCGCATCGGCGCTGGTGGCGTAGTCGTAGAACTTCTGCGCGGTTTCGCTGAGGGCCTCACCGTCCTTAGTTACCAGCACAAACGGGCGCTGTACAACGTAGCTGCCGTCCTTAACGGTGTCCTCGGTGGGGGCCACTCCGCCAACGGTCAGGGCCTTAACGCTGTCCTTCAGAGAGGCAAGGGAAGCATAGCCGATGGCGTTGGGGTTCTGGGATACGGTGGTTATAACGTCGCCGGTGGAGGTCAGTTCCTGGCGATACTGGCACTTGTCGGCAGTGCCTGTGATAGATTCAAAGCCGTCCCTTGTGCCGCTGCCGGCCTCGCGGCCTATGAGCACCACTTCCGCGTCGCTGCCGCCAACGCCCTTCCAGTTGGTGATCTCGCCGGTGTAAAGCTTGGCAATGGTTTCAAGGTCAAGATCGTTTACGGGGTTTTCCGGGTTTACTATTATGGCGATGCCGTCATATGCAAGCACGGTTTCATTCAGCCCTTCGGACTTCTCGTCGTCCTTCAGGCTCCTGCTGGAAAGGCCGATGTCGCAGCGGCCTTCAAGCACGGCCTTTATACCGGAGCCCGAGCCGGTGGGGTTGTAAGTGAACGTTGTACCCTGGTTGTTCGCCATGAACGATTCACCAAGCGCGCCTATCACCTTTTCCATGGACGTTGAGCCGTCCGTTGAAACGCTGCCGCCAGCGCTGCCGTTATCGGCTGCGCAGCCCGCAAGCATAGTCGCCGCGGTTATCGCGGCAAGCACGATCATCATAATCTTCTTCATAATTCTTATCTCCTTTCGGTTCCTTCAAATCATTTTTGTTTATGCTTAAATAATACCCATTCCGTGTAAAATCAAAAAGAAATGTTATGTAAAATCCATGTCAAATCGCACGTTATTGACAAGGCGCTGTCAATATGTGTATAATGTAAGCAACACTTGTTGCGCAAACTGCGTTACTTAATAAGGAGGCTGCATGAATGGAGGCGCTTAGCGTAAAAGGATTATGCAAGGAATACCCTTCCTTCAGCCTAAAGGATGTTTCCTTTTCGGTTGAGCAGGGTGCTATAATGGGCTTTATCGGCCGCAACGGCGCAGGAAAAACCACCACGCTCAAATCAATACTCAATTTGGTGCATCCAAGCCGCGGAGAGATACGCTTTTTCGGCATGGAGCTTGAAAAGAACGAACCGGAAATAAAAAGACAGATAGGCTTCGTTTCCGGCGGCGTGGATTACTATGTAAAGAAGAAAATCAAGACCATAACCGGCGTTACGCGCCGCTTTTACGATGATTGGGACGAGCAAGCGTACCGCCGCTATATGGCGCAGTTTGAGCTGGACGAAAACAAAACTCCGGATCAGCTTTCCGCCGGCATGAAGGTGAAATATGCGCTCACGCTTGCACTGAGCCACAGGGCGAAGCTGCTTATACTGGATGAACCCACAAGCGGGCTCGATCCCGTATCGCGTGACGATCTGTTGGATGTTTTCCTTTCGCTTCAGCGCGAAGGCGTAAGCATACTTTTCTCCACGCATATAACAAGCGATCTTGACCGCTGCGCGGATTCAATAACATATATACGCCGCGGCGAGATTGCCACGAGTATGCCGTTAGAGCAGTTCCTTGGGCAGTATATGGCCGCGGAAATAGACGCCGATGCCATCCCCACCGATATAAGCGCGCTGCTCATAGGTGCAAAGCCCGCCAAGCGCGGCTATACCGCCATAGTGAATAAGCAGGACGCAGCCAAGCTGCCCGCGTTTGTGTGCCTTGCCCCGGCCGATCTTGAAACGGCCATGATACATCTTGAAAAGGAGTAAAAGCCATGCTGTCAAAGCTGTTGTATAAGGAATTTAAGCTTGCCCTGCATCCGGCGGCGGTGCTTTTTCTGCTGCTGAGCTCAATGATGCTTATTCCGAATTATCCAATGTATGTGCTGTTTTTCTATAACACGCTGGGCATATTCTTCATCTGCCTCAGCGGACGCGAAAATCACGACTTTGCATATTCCCTCTCCCTGCCCATAAGGAAGCGGGACGCCGTGCGCGCGCGCATTGTGTTCGCCGTTATATTGCAGCTTGCGCAGTGCGTATTGGCGGTTGGCTTCATGTTCGCCCGCCGCGCGCTGGGCCTTGGCGCAAATGAAGCCGGAATGGATCCGAACGTTGCTTTTTTCGGGCTAAGCTTCATAATGCTCGCCGTCTTTAACTATGTTTTCTTCACCGGCTATTTTTCGCAGCCTGATAAGGTCGGCCGTGTATTCGCCCGCGCAAGCATAGTAACGTTTGTGTACATTGGCATTGCGGAAGCCTGTACGTTTGCCGTTCCGTTCTTCCGCGATGTGCTCGATACGCCAGATCCCGAAAACATGGGAACGAAGTGCATCATACTTGCCATAGGCGCGGTGATATACGGGCTTACATCATATGTAGTGTATCGCATATCCGCGAAGAAATTCGAAGCGCTTGATATGTAAAATTAAATCTTCATACAGAAAAGAGACAGCCGCATGATCTGAACCCAAAAAGTTAGAC
>MSGS01000034.1 GCA_001940855.1 Christensenellaceae bacterium Phil1
CTGTATGGGCTAAAATATAATATGTGGAGGTGAAGTGATGACAGACAAGGAGTTCTCCCTGAGACTGGCCAAATTGAGAACGCAAAAGGGCGTTTCGGCTCGTGACATGAGCCTTTCAATGGGTCAGAATCCGGGTTATATCAACAATATTGAGACCGGGAAGTCTATGCCGTCGTTAAGTGGCTTCTTCTACATCTGCGATTATCTTGATATAACCGCAAGGGACTTCTTTGACGATGGGAATGAATATCCCGAACAGCTCAGAGCCGTTTTTCAGGATATGCAGAAACTGAGTCCTGAACAGCTACAGAATATTCATGCCATCGTAAAGGGGCTGCTCCGATAGGCACACGCCATTCTGTCACCGATACAGCCAAAAGATCATGAAATCCGCACAGCCATGTCAGCCTTATTATTTGCTTGGACGGCGCGCCTCTGCGCTACCGGCGGTTTGCTGTGCAAGATCAGGCCAGTGCATGAAATTGGACAGCTTTATCGCAGAGCGGAATAGACCCTACGCATGGAGGCGTACCCTTACGGACAAATAATAGCGCAGCACTACCGGCGGTAGATGCTGCGAAAGAAGGCTGCTTGATTGGAGAATCAGGCAGTTTTTTTGATTTGTAGAAAGGAGCGCAGCCATGAACAGCACAGAGAACAACAATCGCGCAGCGTCCCAAGATTTCCAGACAGCACTTGGACTTCTGGAAGAACGGCTGCGCAGCTTAGAAGATTCAGAAGATATCATCAACGGCCTGCTGCAAGGCGCAGCGGAGTTTTACGGTGCGGCCAGAGCTTCCGTTGTGGAAGCGGACTGGGATTTGAAAATTGGTCTGCTTACCTATGAATGGTGTGCAGAGGGTGTAGAGCACCAGAAGGACATGCTCCAGTATCTTGCCGTAGAGAGCTTCCCGCGATGGTGTGAATTTCTGTCGCTGAACTGGCCTATAGCAACGCCGTAATCGAGCATTTCAAAAGCTATGCCGGGATTACGGCGCTTACCAAAGAAATCTCCACTGATCTGCTGCACTCCGTCACCATCTACCCGGACGGGCGCATGAATATTCGGCTGAACCTTGCCGATGAGATCAAAGCTCTGATGGAAACCTTGCGCCGGGAATCCTGCACGGCGTGAATTTGTTAGTCCTTTCTGTACAGCAGCCGATGTGGATTTAACCGGACACATTGTTGAAAATACGATAAATAGCAATTACGCCGGCTATCATGCGACTACGGTCTATAACTACGATTTAGAGCCGATAGTCGATGCTCCAAGCGTAATAAAGTACGATCTGCGGGCGAGATGCGGTGCATATAGTGAAAGCAATGTAGCTCTCAGCCGTGATGAGAGAATACCTATATTTTTGCGTGATATAATAAAATTCAAAATAACAAGTGAAGACAATCTAATAAAGCATCCTGACGGAACATATGGCTTGGATAATGAGGAATTATTAAAGAATAATAAGTTTTATGTGCAGGCCGGGTACGTTCCGGGTGAGATATACACACAGCATGGCAAATATAAAATAGAAATACAGAGTGATGCCGTGAACCTTTTTTCGTACAGGTACAAAACAGGTTCCGGCTATGAAAGAAATTCCAAGTTAATAATGAACATGAATACCGATAACTTCTCATTGGACAGAGAGTTTGATTACAGTGATAAGCTTGATCAGCTTTATTATGATGGAGCGTATATTTATTTGGAACCGGATACCGAATATATTGCTTCGATCTCTGTTTATTGTGAAAGCAATAAGGATGAGGATAGCAAATATAAAACAAGCAGTATAACATTTGAGAGAGACCACTTATATGGCAATTGTAAGTATTATTACAGTTTAAAGACCTTACACGGAATGGAAACGGCTTTTGTTTTTGGCACAGCCGAACAACCATTCTGGCTTCAAAAATATGAGGAAGTAAAGAAAAACCCGGAGTTACTTGAAAAATTTAATAACATAGGCAGAGCATACTATATAAATGCCCGTTCATTCGGCGTGATGACAACCAACGATGTCACGGGCATTCCTGCATTCAATTTAGGTAATATGTATATAAAAGATGGTCGTGTCATATCTGAAGAAGAATATTGCTCGGGCAGTAAAGTTTGCATGATAAGTAAAGATTTAGCCAGAACACAGGGCTGGAAAATCGGCTCTAAAATAGATTTTAATTTCTATGAATTTCATTATTTTACTAATGCCACGAAGATGGGGGCGCAGCTCAGCCCCCGCTACACCTACACCTCCCCCGACCACTTCTTCGACAGCGGCGAATACGAGGTTGTCGGCATATACGATGTGCGGCCCATGACCGGCAGCTCGACCATATCCGAGGCCGCAATATCCGTCCCCTGGAACACAATCTACATTCCCGAAAAGTCGCTTGAGAACGCCCCTGCCGAGGAGGACAGACCCGTCACAGGCGCGCTGCTGACAATATGGCTGGAGAACGGCAAGATCGAGCCGTTCATAGAGCGCATGAACGAGCTTGGCATAACGGGCGCGAAGCAAGGCGACTATGAAGCGAGATTCACGTTCTACGACCAAGGCTATTCGAGAATACAGCCAAGCTTGGAAGCACTTTCCGGCACGGCAGAACTGCTGCTGATACTTTCATCCTCGCTGTTGGTAATAGCCGCATTGCTTCTGGCGTTCTTCTATGCACAGTCGCAGAAGCAGAGCATAGGCACAATGCGCCTGCTTGGTTGCAGCAAGGCAAGAGCATTTGCCGCGGTTATGCTGAGCGCGCTTATTATTGCTGTGACGGGTGCGCTTATTGGCGCGGCAATAGGGCATGCTCTGACCGCAAGCGTAGGCGAGAGCATAATGGCCAACGCCAACCAAACTCCTGAGGAGTTCTTAGCCTTCAGCGCATACTTGGCAGAAAGTACGCAAGTTGAAGTTGAATTTGCGCTCGGCGCAGACGTAAGGGTGAGCCTGCTCACCTGCCTTGCCGCACTGGGGCTGTTCATCGCCGGAACGCTCGTGTTCGTGCTGCGCTATCTTGGCAAAGGACCGAGAGAGCTGCTGCCACGGGCGGGAGAGTAAACTTTTTTGCCAGGGGGCCAGGGAAGATTTCGATTTCTCCCCTTAGGCCCCCTGGCAACCCCCGTAACCCCATTGAAACGATCGCTCCGCGAGGGGGTACGGCACAGTACGCCGTGTTTACACTGCACCCCAAAAGGCGCCCCGGCCGGGGAGCTGTCGAACAAAGTGAGACTGAGGGGTTGAGATA
>MSGS01000035.1 GCA_001940855.1 Christensenellaceae bacterium Phil1
TCTGCCCGAGTACCGAAAGCCGTCCCCCGATGCCCAGGACGAGACCGACAGCGAAATCCGGGTCATTTGGCGCACCGATAACGGGAGCGAGACCCAAAAGCTCAGCGGCGGCCATGCAGAAGCGCTGGAGACCTTGGTGCTGGATATTGCCGAGGAAGCATATGCTGCGTCAAAGCTTGAGCCGAAGCAGTATGCGGTGCGCGAAACAGCGGCGCTGATCGGAATTTACTGGGATCAAAACGCACCGTCGGCGCGTGACTGCTTCAGCTTCCTTCTCGATGAGCAGACGCTGCTGTCCGGGCCGGAAAAGCAAGTTTATTTCTCTTATCGGTATCAGGATAGCGACGGTAATACCGTTTTCAGAAAGAATACCGCCATAGAGCCGGAGAAGGCGCAGGAATGGTTCGGCAGCATTGCCAAGGAGCTTAGAATGCTGGATCTTCCGGCATACCGGCCCGGTACGCATATGCATGGCACAACGGATAGCTGCATCACCGCAACATGGGCGGACGGAGATACACCGTTTATCAATTGCTATGATGCGCAGGCCGCGCAGGCCGTATACGCTCTGCTGGCGGAATTTGCCGAAGAGACGGAGGCATGGATATTCTCAAGACCCGTTCCGGAAAACGGGTGGAGGTGCCCATCGTGCGGAATGCCGAACGGCAGTAATGTATTTTGCGCAGAGTGCGGAACCGGCCGCCCTGCGGAATAAGAAACAATAAAAAACAAATAACAAATAACAAGGAGAAGAGGAGAATTTATCATGGAAGGTCATAAGTTTTTGAAGGTCACCGGGATTCTGATGATTATCGCCGCGGTATTTTCCATCATTGCGGGCGTGTTTGTCGGCGGACTGGGAGCGTTGGCGGCAGGATTCGGCGCGGCATCAGGACTGACGTTTGCCTATTGGGCGGCGCTGTTCCTGACATTGGTCGGCGGAATTTTCCAGCTGATTGCCGGAATCAAGGGCGTCAAGCACAGCAAGCGCAGCGAAAAAGCAGGCAAGCTCATCATATGGGGCGCGATCGTAGCCGGGTTCAGCGTTTTGAGCATCGTTATGAATCTGGTCAACGGCGGCGAGTTTAATGTCATAAGCGTTCTGACGGGAATAGCTGTTCCGGCATTATACATCTACGGCGCGATACTCAATTCCAAGGCGGACGAACAGGCCGCCGCATAATAAAGAGCGATACGCGTATGGGATTGTTTGATAAGAAATATTGCGATATTTGCGGGGAAAAGATCGGCTTGCTCGGTAACCGCAAGCTGGAAAACGGAAATCTCTGCAAAAACTGTGCCAAAAAGCTCTCCCCGTGGTTCTCCGACCGGCGCAACAGCACTGTTGATGAGATCAAGGCGCAGCTTGCCTACCGGGAAGAAAATCAGGGAAAGGTCGCGGCATTCCACACGACCAGAACGCTCGGCACGGACACCAAGGTGCTTTTTGACGAGGACGCAGGGAAATTTATGGTGACACGGGCAAGAAATCTCGCGGAGGCCAACCCGGATGTTTTGGACTTTGCAGACGTGACAGGCTGCAATCTTGATATTGATGAAAGACGCTCGGAGCTCAAGCGCGAGGATAAGGATGGCAATAAGATTAGCTACAATCCGCCGCGCTATGAATACTCCTATGATTTCTACATCACCATATTCGTCAACAACCCCTACTTTGACGAAATGCGCTTCAAGATCAACTCCGACTCCGTGGACGTCACTCCGCCGCCAGCAATGCGCCCGGGCATGGCAACACGGTACGATCCGGAGAGCAATGTAGAGTACCGCAATTGCAAAAAGCTCGGCGAGGAGATACGGCAGATGCTGACGCAGGTCCGCAAGGATGTGCGTGAAAGGATTGAGCAGGCAGCCGCACCCAAAGCGGCAATCACCTGCCCGTATTGCTGCGCAACCACCACGCCCGATGCAAGCGGCCGCTGTGAATACTGCGGCGGCGCGCTGAACGGCTGAACCATATATCAAATGAACAAACGGAAAGAAGGACTTAAAAAATGAGAAAGTATGTAGCATTACTCCTGAGCGTGGTTACGCTCCTGACGCTTGCCGCCTGCGGCAGCAAAGATGCGCTATCCGGCACATGGTCTGCCGAGCTTGGCGCGGACGGCGTAATCACATGGACATTCAACGGGAAAGGCGAATGCACCATGGAGAATGCTTATATGAAGCAGAAGGGCACCTATACCATTGACGGCGACCAGCTTACGGTGATGCTGGAGGCATGGAGCGAGCCGTCTACCTACACGTTCTCCGTGGATGGCGACAGCCTTACCATGAATGAGAACTCCGGCTACGGCATCAGCGGCGTTTTTACGAAAAAATAAGCCGCATAAAAAACAATACTTATCATCCACCGGACTTTAGAAAGGAGAAAAAACTATGGATAACCTTACTGGCAGCATTAAAGACGCCGCATTTGCGACCAACCCCCGTGAATTTGATCTTTCCTATTCCACCACGCTTGAAGAGATCATGGAGAAGCTCAATGCCCGCAGGGCAGCTTTCCAGATGCCGTTCCAGATCAAGGGCGGCATTCCCGGTCAGCGCATATCGTTTGAAAAGGAACCGAGCCTGGACGTTGGCCTTTGGCTTTTCCTCAAAGATGGCACGCATATCCGTATGCAGCCCGTGATCACGGAGTCCAAGATGTCTGTAGGCGGCATGCGCGTTGATAAGAACAGCGTGCTGCGCAAGGGCCTCAAGGGTGCTACGGTCGGCCTTGCAACGGAGCGCGGCAGCTATATAGACACCGTGACCGAAACCGTAAAGAAGATCCTGAACGGCGAGGAAGTAGCGGACTATATCGCGCCGGAGGCTCCGGTCGAAACCAAGGACTGGATGACAACGTTCCTGCTTTGCCTCTTCTGTGGTGGGCTTGGCATCCACCGCTACTATGTCGGCAAGATCGGCACGGGCATTCTGTATACGCTGACGCTCGGCCTGTTCGGCATAGGATATCTTGTTGACTTTATCAAGATCCTTTGCGGCAAGTTCACCGATAAAAACGGTAATTACATCCAGCGCGCAAAGAAATAACCGGAACAAAAGGCTTCAGGTATGCACCCCTGTTTTTCTGCCGGAATTACATGTAATTTCATGGTGATCGGCAGCTCTGTGCATACCTGAAGGAGAATGGGAGGGAATTATGAAACAGACGAAGACCAAACTTCTATGCCTGCTTATTGCGGTGCTGATGCTGCTCAGCCTTGCCGCCTGCGGCAAGGAGACGGCGACGGAGCCCAATTTGATCAAGTTGGGCGATCGTGAACTGCTCTACAAGGGCGCATGCATAATGGAAGATTCAAGCGGAAACGATGCGGTGGTTCTTACGCTGGACTTTACAAACAACGGTAAGGAAAATGCCTCGTATCTTTGGAGCGTTGATGAAACGGTTATGCAGAACGGCGTAGAGCTGGAGGTTGCATCTATCATTACCAACTACGATACGTTTGAGACCGTGGTAGACAACCAGTTTAAGGAAGTTGCTCCCGGCGCAACGCTGGAGGTGAAAACAGCCTTCGTGCTTAGTGATACTACCAGCGAGATCAAGGCCACCTTTGAAGAGCTGCTCGGCAGTAAAAACGGCACGATCACCATCGATCCGTCCACGCTCAAGCGGGAAACGGCCGCCAATACGGAGCCGGAGGCCACGCTGCCTGCCGCCGCCGCGACCGGCGACGCACTGCTTGATTGGTGGAACGGAGAATGGTACGGCTGGTGGCAAATGACCGGCTGCTCGGGCTATTATGAGAGCATGGAAGGCCGGTGGTGGGATGTCTGCGGCGTGATCGATATCGGCACGGACTATACGGGCACCGTCACGCTGTGGGATGAGGACTACACCAGAGCCGAGCCCATGGCTTTGGCTTCCGTCAGCCTGAATGAAGCCGGAACCGGCGAGCACGGCACGCTGATGTCCGAGGGCGGCTGGTTCACAAATGTGGCGCTGGAGCATTCAGACTGGATCGTTGATCCCGGAATCAAAACAGACGGCATGATGGAAAGGGAAAACATTATCTGCATAGACGGCTGGTATGAAGACGGCGATGATGAGTATCACTATGAAATCTATCTGCGCCCGTGGGGACTCCGCTGGGATGATGCGGGAGAGGACTTTCTGCCCAACTCCTACGATGATTGGTATCTGCCTTTGATCGAGGCCGGCAAGCCTATGCCGGACGCCATCGGTGCGGACGCCGTCGGAGGCGACGCTCCTGTGGGCAGCGACAACACCGGCGCTGCGACAACGGATCCGGGCCAGACGGCATCCGGCGGCGACGGCATCGTAACTGAGGAGCAGGTGCAGAAGGGCTACGTCTGGATGAACGAGGTCAACAGGAATATTTTCGATGCAACTTACGATGATATTGTTGCTTACTTCGGAGTGGAAGGTCAGTTCGTCAAGGAAGAATACAGCGACCATATGAAGGCGAATTACCGCTACTACAAATGGATCTCTGAGGACGACGACTCCCATTTCATCTACGTCAACTTCATGGAAAAGAGTCCGGGCGTTTATACGGTAAGCGCCTACAATACCAGCGGCTTCTCCAGCACAGAAGCCATAGAAAAGTATCTGGACATTGTGAAGGCCGAGGCCGCCGAAGCGAACAAAGCAGCCTCTGCGAACGCCGAAATGAAGGACTTCTCCGCGGAAATCGCCCAGTTTGCAAAAGACGATGTTAAGGTCAAGATCATGACGAAGATCCCGGTATCCGGCTGGTCGTTCGATGATAGTGCGCGCTGCCTGGTGGAAAACGACGATCCCTCAGCGTTTGGCGCGGGCGCCATTCAGTTTGAGATAAGAGAGAACGTTGAAAAATTTGATTCCTACAAGGACAGCTTCAAAAACTATCAGGATATCGAGGACCGCGTGATCGGCGGCATCACCTTCAAAGGCCGCACCTATAAGTACATCGGCTACGAATGGATTCAGTATATCGCGCAGCTTGACGACAGCCGAGCCCTTTCCGTCGGCCTTCGCAACTTGGACTGTGTCCCGGGAACGATGCCGGATATCATTCTAAACAACATGACGTTCAAATAAGGGCGTCGTACTTCTGAAAATCTGTATAAAACCGGCTCCCGCCCCAATTTGGAGCGGGAGCAGTCGGTTATTTGCGAAAAAAACGGAGGTGATGCTGTGAAACGCAAATTGTTCCTCATCATGGCAGGTCTGTGGATGGGGCTGCTCGGTCTCACCGCCTGCGGCCGGGTCAATGGATGCACCTATCGGTACCCCGAGACGACGGTCCTATTCGACGACTTCCACATTAAAAAAACCGTTTACCGCCCGGGTGTCATGAAACTCTATTATCGCGGCTGGCAGTTCAAGGACAATCCCATCCGCTGCTACGACGCGAATTTTGAAGATCTGGGCGATCAGTTTGACCATACGTTCCGAAACGGCGTTCTGACGGTTCGGGCGGATTTTGCCGAAAAGATCAGCGGGCTGACGATTGAGGACAGGGGGCACGATGTTATCTATCATCTGCGCTATCTGGACTCCCCGCAGTTTGCATGGCTGGCAGATGTGTTCTGGCACGATGGCGGCTGGTGTGAAACCGGAGATCGTGAGGCGTATTACAGTGCGGCCGAGCTGCAGGCGGAAGCCGACAGAAAAGCTGAAAGCCGGAAGGAGGCACAGGAGGCCTTTGCGCTGCTGGAAGGCACATGGGTCACGGAGGACGGCCTGCAAAAATACGAGTTTGCCGTAAACGAGGACAAAAGCGGCATGGAATGCTGCAATATGTGGTGGAACAGCGAAGCGCAGAGGTGGGACTGCTGGCGCATTTTTGCCAGTTCTGCGTTCCGTACGAAAGGCCTTGACGCCTTATTTGCATTCGACTTTGGTTGCGATACGGACAGCGATTACGACGAAATCGCAGAAAAGGCCGAAAAGCTGATCGCCATAACGCTTGTCAACAGCGACCGTGCAGCGGCCGATATGCGCGTTTTGTACAATTCTGAAGAAAACGTAATAACGGACGCGAATGCAGTCTATCACAGGCAGTGAGCCTGCGGGACATGTCCGTAAAAGCACGATCACAGCTGCGTTCGGCACTGTAGCCCGCCACTGCGGGCTGTAACGCCGGCAACGGAAACAAGCAGCAAACGCCTGTCCGAAAGGTCGAGTACGGCTCTATCGGCGGCGGAGATTATGGTAGAAGCGGAAAAATCTGAAAGGAGCGGCTATGAAAACAACACACCAACAGGTCCTCGCGCTGTTGCTGGCATTGGCTCTGCTGCTGTCGCTTTGCGCCTGTGGGCAGAATACGCAAACGGAACCTGACGAGCCCCAAATTAGTACGGATACGGCTGACTTACCCGCAAAGGCCGATAAAAATGCTCCGGAAAACCAGCCGGAAGAAGCTATATCGCAGAGCGGCATGAGCGATCGCACATCACGTGACGAAGCTATGGCCACACCGCCTGCGCAATACGCGTTTTCACATGAGGCGGAAACCTCGCTTGAATGGCTGCGGGACAGGATTGACTTTCCAACGACAAGGTTTGGCGCGGCGTATCTCGGTTATGTCGGCGGCCTGTTTGAGGAGGGCTTCGAGGCAGGCTTCCCCTCGTGGCTGTGGGAAACCAACGAGGCTCTGCTCCTCGAATACCCTTTTATCGCGGAGATCAACGAGGAGCACATCATCGGCGGTGCGGGGCATCTGTACTGCATCGTGCCGGTCGATGAAAACGCGACGGTTGCGATCAACCGTGTGCGCTGGAACGAAAAAACACATACCGATGAGGTTACGGAGGTGTTCTACCGGTCAGAGAGCGGCGAGCCTGTGCTGCTCTTTGCGAATCTCGACGGCATTGCATATGAGGCCGACACCCAGGTCTTTATCACCGACAACAGCGGCAACACCTGCGAATGGTACCCCTCGCTTGATGCGATGAGCTATCTTGCGCCGTGTATATCCGAGGCCGGCGACTATCTTTCGTTTGACTTTACGAAATATGCCTATTATGACGCCCCATCCGAATTTGCCGATTGGCTTTCCGACGGCTGGTCAGGCATGACTGCGCTCGGCCTTGCCGGATCGCAGAGTGACGGCATGGGCTGGATCACAGAAACCATGGTGGGGGAAACCAGCCGCTATGCCTATTTCTCACTGCGCTTCTATCCCGAGGATGAGGCGGGCGGCGCGGTCGGTCTGGAGTGGACATACAAAGGCAGTGACGACACCGAGGAGATGTGGAGCGGCTTCTGGACGATTCAGACCATTCAGGATGGACCGAGCTATGTGACGCTCAGCTTATCGCTTGTGGGCGGTAAAAACTACGGCGTCACGGACGGCCCAATGTATCTGTGTGATACCTATCCACTTCTGATCAGTCCAAGCGGCACAGAACTGCTGGTCGGCGCGGGTGAGAGCGGCGTTTGCCTGCCGTTCATGCCGCAAAGCACGACGGCATGTGTGCTGACGCAGGCGGCAGGATAGAAAGCGTGCATGAAGCAAACTGCTTTGAGGTTTGCATTCACAAATACTGTTTGGTCGCAATTTAGTAAAAGTGCAACAATTTATCCTTTGCAAATTCAAGATGCGGGGAATTTGAGTTGCGCTTTTGCTACGTTTGGGAAAGATGTGTGGCTTCGGCGCAATCGGCGGTCGCCAACGGCCACTGGTGCGGTGGTAAACAGCCGTCGTGCGGTGCGTCAGCGGCCAGCCTGAGTCAGCCTTTTAAGGCGGTTTTGCGGTGACGAGCGGCCAGTTTGCGGCCCGGCGGCCACCTGTTCAAAGTAGTTGAAATTGCCCTCATAATAGTGGCATCCGCAACAGCGGAAATACACTATTTCAGGAGGGTAATGCATGTTGGATTACAAAGACATCATTACGAAACACTACGCCTTGGGCATGAGCGGCAGAAAGATCGCCGAATCGCTCAAAGTCAGCAAGTCGGGAGTCAATGACTTCCTGCGGGCATTCCAGGAGTGTCCAGTGCTCAGCTATCCGCTGTTATAAGTCGTTACGCTCCCGTCGGACTTTGTTTCCCCTCTATAATAAGCGTACAATTTATAAGTTCCTTTTGACAGGGTAACAACAGCTTCAGCTTCAAAATAATTGCCATATCCACCATCCGAATCTGAGGTAATGTAAATCTCATTTCCGTTAACGACCTTGTACAATGTGAAACCAACGGACAACTGTTCTGGCAGCCCTACGCTGGCAATCGCGTATGGGTTATATTTATTCGTGAAAATAAATTTTGGAAGGAGACTTTTGAAATAGGTTCATCAATTTGCAACATCAATGCTTCTATCGAATACATAAGTTCGCCTATGCAGGTCTATAATGTCGTACCTGTTAATTTTAACATTAAGAATCTAAAACGGTATTTGATGTACTTTGGTGTTTCGACCGACTCTTGCATCTCATTCCCTTTTATTGCAGATTGTCAAACTAATTCCGATCTTGCAGCATCCGTAGTATTAACAGCGACATATTGCATTACAAATTAACAACGCTGTATTATCTAACACGACCAAGGCAAGGATTCTTGCTCCTGATAACCACACCATAACTGAGGGATGGTATATATCATACATCTTCGATAGTGTTTCTATTCCATTCGATACCGCATATGCATCACCGTATGGCGATATGCAATTTCAGTCCAGTAAATATACAGCGCCATGGCCACCTCAAAGATTAGACATGTTTATAGATCACGAGGGTATTAAATATTTTCGCTTTTGTAATCCAATAGAAGTCACTGGCATCGAAAAGGCTAAACTGCTCCCGCTGGATGAAATCAAGAAGATAATCATTGATTACTTTAAAGCAGGATATGAAAGGGTTAATCTCGTAGAAGAGGACGTGCCTACAATCACGCGTATTACACTATCACATTCCCTTATAAAAACAAACCGGCCAATCAAGCGGCGTTCTGATTCCCACCTGGATTGTCTATTTTACAACGCCACACATCGAAGAGAACTTTTTGCTTCCAGCGGTGCTATGCATAAATGCGGTAGATGGTACAAGAATCGACCCTCTTTATGAATAAACACGCTACGCCGAATAATTGCCAGCTACTCTTCCATATGATAAAATTTATAAAATGGGAGGTGGCATATGAGTAAAAATCGCATTTTGGTCATTGAGGACGATAAGGATATTGCCGACAGTATAGGCCTGAATCTTGAACTATCGGGATATGATCACACGATAATAGACGATGGACTTGAAGCGGCGAAGCGCTTGAGCGAGGATCATTCTTTCGATTTGGCGCTGCTTGATGTTATGCTGCCCGGGCTCGATGGCTTTGCACTGATGGAGCATCTGCAAAGGTACAATATCCCCGTAATATACCTGACCGCCAAGGCGGATGTGCCTTCGCGCATAAAGGGGCTGAAGATCGGCGCTGAAGATTACATCGTTAAGCCGTTTTCGGTGCTGGAGCTTCTGGTGAGGATAGAAAAGGTTCTGGACAGGGCCGGCAAGCTGAACAAGGTGCTGCGCTGCCGCGACATTACGATAGATACCGAAAAGCGCACCGTAACAAAAAGCGGCGAAGCCGTGGCGTTGCAACCGCTGGAATTCGATCTTTTGGTCAAGCTTATCAAGTTCAAAAACTGCACAATGAGCCGCGAACGGCTGCTGAGCGAAATATGGGGAGTTGACTTTGTCGGCGGCACAAGGACCGTGGATACACATGTTGCCTCCCTGCGTAAAAAGCTTGGGCTTGAAGGCGTCATCGTTACCGTTACCCGCATAGGTTACAGGCTGGAGGATTAGTCCCATGAAGCTGCGCACAAAGCTGACCGTATTTTCAATTCTTCTGCTGGCTGCCGCAATAGCTTTGTGCTGCGCCATAATAATTTCCTTTGCGTATCAGGGTGAAGTTGAAAGCATAACCTCCGCAGGCATTTCCGATTTTGAAGACCTATACAGAGAATTCGTTTGGAGCTCGACCGATAGCATACCCGACAGCCCCATAGTAAGGCGCAGCTATATAATAAACAAATTCCGTTCGCTGGCAGACGCCGGTGAATTTGTGCTGCAAAAAGGCGACGAGTTTTGGGTGAACAACACGGGCTTCGATGTGAAAAGCATCTTACCCGCAGGCAAAGCCGCCAAGCTTTCCGAAAGCGGCAGCACGCAATACAAATTGGCAAGGATAGACGGCGCGGATTATTTCATAGCCGCAAATCCCGCAAGCATAGCGCAGGAGGACTATTATGTGTCCCTTATGCGCAACGTGACGCCGCAGATAAACAGCGTGCGCTCGCTTGCGGCAAAATGTGCGCTTGTCGGCGCAGTTATCACGGCAATAGCGGCATATGCGATGCACCTGATAGTCCTGAGATCGCTTCTTCCCATAAAGGCGCTGCAGGAGGGCGCAAACCAGCTCTCCGGCGGGAAATACGCGGAGCGCATACCCGTTCACGGGCATGATGAGCTTTCCGAACTGGCAGCCGATTTCAACAGCATGGCGGAGGCGATCCAGGGCAGCATACAGGAGCTGAACGAAAGAGCAGAGCGGCAGCAGGCATTCATAAACGACTTATCCCACGAATTAAAGACCCCTGTCACTTCCATATTGCTTTCTTCGGAAACGCTGCTGAGCCGCAGCGTGCCGCCGGATGCCGCGCAAAACGCACTTGTGCGCATATATGACCAATGCAAATGGCTTGAGCAGCTTTCGCTCAAGCTTATGACGCTGGTGCTTTTGCAGGGCGAAATATCATTGCGGGAAGAAAGCGTTGCGGAGCTTCTTGAAGCGGTAAAGGAAAGCACGGCGGACAAGCTGGAAAAGCAGAACATGAAGCTTTGCCTGAATTGCGAAATGGATACCCTTCCAATGGATTTTGACCTGATGCGCTCGGCATTGGTAAACCTTGTGGAAAACGCGCGAAAGGCCAGCCGTGACGGGCAGACCATATACCTTTGTGCAAAGAATAACACAATAGAAGTGCGCGACTTTGGGCAAGGCATACCCGCAAAGGAATTGCCGCGCATCACCGAGCCTTTTTACATGGTGGATAAATCCCGCAGCAAGAAGCAGGGCGGCGCCGGGCTTGGCCTTGCCATAGTGCAGCGCATAGCGTCCGCCCACGGCGCGGCACTCACCGCCGAAAGCATACCCGGCGAGTTCACAGCAATAAAAATCGTCTTTCAGGCCAAATGATAACAAAATAATTACAACTTGAGAACAACTTTTGCCCTTCTGTATGAGATGATGGTATAAACACGATGAAGGGAGCAAAGCAATGAAAAAGCTTATTACCATATTCCTGACCCTTTTTATGCTGATTTCTACCGCCGCCTGCCAGAAAACGCCGGAGAAGGCGGTTGTGGTAAAGAAGGATACGGAAAGGATGATTGAACAAGCACAGGCATCCGATACGGATGGTAGCAGCCTGATATCCGCTCTCGGCATTCCAGATAAATATAATGTAAATGAAACATATTTTGAAGGCAAGATGCTGTTGAGCGGCGAAGCGCCCGTTTATTTACCGTCCGTTGAAACGGTTCCCATAGTGGAAGTTGCGCCGTCCGACTTTTCGCAGGAGTTTATCGATAAGGCATATAAGGCTCTCGTTGGCGATACGGAAATGTATCAGGTACAGCAGGGCGTGGTTTTGAAAGCCAATCTCGAGGCGCAAATTATGAACCTGCAAAAGCGCATTGCCGACCCTAATACCAACGCCGAGCAGAAAAGCTATGATGAAGAAACTCTGTCCAAGCTTAAAGAACTATACAACAGCAAATACGCGATCGATACGTTTGAATGGATAAAAGGCAGCACGCAGCTTACGGAGCTGTATAAATATGACCAATATACAATGGACAAAACCGAAAGCTATTACGGCGTGGCTCTGTCCGAAAGCCCTGATGACTCAGTAGATAATGTCATTCGGTTTAGCGTAAATAATAGCCCCGTAGGCGAGGACGTTTCAAAAGATGCTGTTCTGCTGTATGAAAACGGCTCAATAAAACCGAGCGATACTTCCGTAACATATCAATGGGGCACGGTATCGGCAGACAACTATCCCCCCGAACTGGTGGATTTATCGGGCTTTACACCCGAACAGGCATATAAGCAGGGCGAAAAGCTGATTGAAGATTTGGGATTAAGCGAAGTGGTCAGCCTTGGGAATATGTATTTGAACATAGTTTTTTCTAATCCTACTGAAGCTGCGCAGGTAAGCGCATTTGCAAACAAGAATCAGCTGACAAAACAGGCAGCCCTGAACTTTGATGAAATCTACAAGGAATCCCTGCAATCCTGCGCGCTCAATGCTCAGGGTGATGTTCGCATATATTACACGCTGAATTATTGCAGAAATATCAGCGGAGTACTGGTCACGCACGATGTGCCGTCCACGTTTGTAACAGATGAAGCGTGGGGGCCCCAATGGGTACATGAGGATATTGTTTTGTCTGTCATGCCGGAAGGCATCGGGAGCTTTTCATGGAATTCGCCATACAAAGTAACAAATGTAATGGCAAAGAACAGCAGCATGCTGCCGTTCTCTGACATAAGTTCGATATTCAAGAAAATGATTCTGTATGAGAATGAGCAACTATTTGATTCCGCCGATATCAATTCCGGCCTCAGTCAGCTTGAATTTGTGGTCACAAAGGTAACGCTGTCATTGCAGCGAATCATTGAAAAGAACAACATTGACAATGGTTTGCTCGTGCCGGTATGGAATTTTTACGGGGTTCAGATCGGTCGCAGCAAGGACGGCCTTGAAATAGCGCTAAAAAAAGATACGCCGTTTGTGTCAGTTAATGCGGTGGACGGCAGCATAATCGATTTGGCAAGGGGCTACTGAGGAGGCAATTATGAAAAGATATATAGCGATTCTGCTTTGCATGGCTGTGGCGGCGGGCGTTGCGGCCTGCCAGCCCACGCCGGAGAAGGCGGTTGTGGTTGGCAAGGATACCGACCGTTTAATCGATAAGGCCGGCGAAGGATTAAGCGACAAAAGCATAGCCGAAAAAGTGAGCGCCCCGCTGCGATATGAAGCGGATTTTATAAGTTCTGACGGAATGACAGCCGTTTCGGTAAATGCAGCAGTCGATGTGCCGGAAGCCAGCACTGCGCCAATCATCAGAATAAGCACAGGCTCCATATCCCAAGAGCAGGCAGATGTGCTGCTGCATGAGCTCGTTCGTGCGGAATTGTACGACCCATATTCCGCGCCCTCAAAAAGCAGCATTATGAAACAGATACTCATAGCGCGGCAGCAGCTTCTTTCCGGCCCCTCTGATGAGGATTTAAGGATGTCGCACTATGGCAAAAACGGAGAAATCTTGACATGGGAAGAATGGATGCAACAATCTATCGCCGCTTTATATCAGGAGTACAACGCGGCGGACGATGCGCAGGATGCCCCTATCTCGGGTTTGTTCGAGGTCGATGATGAAGGTTTTGCATTGATATACGGCGAAGGTATATCGTTAGAGTTTGGCTATGAGGGCATACAGATATATAACGGACAGGGTTTAGGTAATTCCCGCGCTTTATATTCGCAGAACACGGCTCCAGACGGCTTTGTAATGAGCTATGTCACAGCGGAAAACATAACTCGGCTTGATAAGTCAATAAGCCTGGAGGATATTCCGCAAATTACCATTTCGCAGGAGAAGGCAAAGCAGCTGTGCGACAGCTTGACCGAAAAGCTGAATATTCCCTTTATGATGCACTATTCAACAACAAAAGAATACGGCGGTGCAGGCGGAACAAATCCGGTCAGATGCTGCTATGTGCTGCGGTATACCCGCGATTTTAACGGGCTGCCCATCACCTATACCTCGAATAGAGGCGACGCTATTACAGATTCGGGTACTTATAACGAGCCGTGGCCATATGAAACGCTTACATACTATGTGAACGATGACGGCATCGTTGGAATGCGGTGGGAGGCACCCTATTCAATTCTTGAAAATGTTACCGAAGATTCCTCTCTTATCCCTTTCAGTGAAGTGGAGAAGATTTTTGAGAAAATGATCGCCGTAAAATACGCAAACACACAAAGCGTTATCACCGTTGAAAATATACGCTTCGGCTATGCACGCGTTGCGGAACAAAACCGAAGCGGAAGCGCGCTCCTGGTTCCGGCATGGGATTTCTTCGGAACGATTTCGGATTTCAACGGTATCTCGCGGTCCGACTACGGAACGAGCCTTATTACTATCAACGCCATCGACGGCAGCATAATCGACCGCTCGTTGGGCTACTGAGGAGGCAATTATGAAAAGATATATAGCGATTCTGCTTTGCGTGGCTGTGGCGGCGGGCATTGCCGCCTGCCAGCCCACGCCGGAGAAGGCGGTTGTGGTTGGCAAGGATACCGACCGTTTAATCGAAAATGCGGCGAAGGATACTTCGGCTCCGTTTCCTTCTGATGCGTCCGGCTGTGACCTATATGAGCGGATCGGCGCTCCCGAAACATACTCCGCCGAACTTGTGAGCAGCGGCGGGAAGCTGCATGTTTTTGCCGATGCACAGGTGGTCTTGCCGTCATGCGAGCTGCCGATAGTCAGGATGAAGCCTGTTGAATTCACTCAGGCGCAAGCTAAGCAATTTGCGGCGGTGCTTATCGACGGCAATGCAAAATTCGTTCGTTATGATGCCGATAACCCCACAAAAGGCGAATATGAACGCAGAATAGAGCTGTTGCGCTACGGTCTGCAAAACTGGGAAGAGAAGGGGCAGTATATATTCGACTTGCGATACAACACGGCGCAGGAAGCCGAAGCGGCATTGGCTGAGCTTGTGAGCAAAGCCGCCTCCGCGCCCGAAGCCTATGAGTCCTATACGCCCGATTTCAGCTGGGAATATCACACGGCATTGATAAACGGTTACGAGGTCAACAATGAAAACACATATATAACCCTGTTTGCAACAACGGATAACACCGTGTATTCGCTCTTTGAAATCAGCAATACGCGCGAGTTCAACGGAAAATCCTCGTTTACATATCTTCGGGACTGTGATGCTCCGCGGGACGTATTTTTCACCGAGCCGTATTCCGGAGATGAAACGTTGACAATATCCGAAGATTCTGCCGTCCGACTTGCCGCGCAAGCATTGGCCGACATGGGCGTCAGCGGCTACGCCTGCTCCGCAAGCATACCGAGTAAATACAGAACTGCAAATGCAGAGCGCATGCCGGTTTATCATATTGTATTCACGCGGCAGGTCAACGGCGCGGTGGAAACCTGCACAAACGTTGACACCATTTACAATGAATACGGCGATTCACGGGATTATGAAAAGATAAACTTCCTGATTGACGATGATGGCATCGTGCGGGTGGAATACAACAACCCGTGCGAAGTAGTAGGAACGGTGATAGATGAAACGGATTTGCTTCCGTTCGACAAAATCAGGGCGATATTTGAAAAGATGGTGACTATCGTGGGTAACAACGTGGATTTCAACTCCGTATTCGATGCTTCCGGCGGTATTGAGTACCACATAACAGAAGTGCGGCTCGGCCTCGTCAGCATCAGCGAACACAACAGCGACAATATCCTTCTTGTTCCCGCGTGGGACTTTCTCGGATACGAACGGGGGCGAATATCGGCTGATGTCAACTGGGGAACCAGAAGTACGAATAAGTTGGAACCATTTTTGACCATCAACGCCATCGACGGCAGCATAATCGACCGCTCGTTGGGCTACTGAGGAGGTAATTATGAAAAGATACATAGCGATTCTGCTTTGCATGGCTGTGGCGGCGGGCGTTGCCGCCTGCCAGCCAACGCCCTCCCAATCTCCCGTGGTA
>MSGS01000036.1 GCA_001940855.1 Christensenellaceae bacterium Phil1
AAAACACAATTTCAGACACAGGACACCATGCAGACACAGATGGGCCGAACGGCTTGACAGGCGGCTGCATTTTTATTTTCAGATAGGAAAGGAAGGATGCGAAGGGAAAAGAGGCACAGACGGCAAAAGACGCTCAAGACGCCATTCCTCCGCCGCACGGGAGAAAGCTGCGGCAAAATACTTTTTCGGAGGTGCAACTTGAGCAGGCGGAAAAAGCTCACCAACAACAGCGGCATCCCGCAGCATGAGATCGAGAACATCGCCCGAATTCTGCTGCCGGATATTCTCGCCTTTTACGAAAGTGAGGAAGGGCAGCGGGAATTTGCCGAATGGAAAGCGGCGCGGGACGGGGCAAAAACGGACAAAGACAGCAACGGCGAGAACGTCGCCTGACGATAGATATAAGACAAATCCAAGGGATATATACTCCTAAAACAGCATGGCAAAAGGGGATGGCAGATCGCCATCCCCTTTTGTGCGTTTATTCAGTTTTCATAGGGCTTGTACTCCGTGACGGCATTCAGATATGCCTCAACGTCGCCGTTCAGAATGAGGTCTGCATAAGCCAGCGGGTCGTTGTAGATGAGGTAGTCCAGCTCCGACCGCTCATAAAGATTATCCGCCACTTCGTTTTCCACGGCGGTGCAGTCGATGGAGATCATGCTGCCGTCCTGAAACCGCAGCTCCACACAGCCCGTGTCCATGTTAAATTCACAGCTCTTGATGTTTTTCATGTTCGTCCTCCTTATCCTTTGCCAGCTTTGGTTTTCTCGGCCCTCTGGGCTTGGATTCGGGACGCTTTACTACGCCGTTTCTGAAATGTGTATCCTCGAACTTCTCGAAGAAAACAAATAATCCGAACTCATCTCCGATTAAGAAGATTTGGTTCGGATTATATTGGTTTGGTGCGGTCAATGAGACTTGAACTCATACGGTTGCCCATACGCCCCTCAAACGTACGCGTCTGCCGATTCCGCCATGACCGCATCTTTGCGAACCGCAAGAGATATTATAACGGTTGTCGGCGCGATTGTCAATCCCTGCTTTTTGCGTATACGCCAAAATTTTTATATTTTTTTGAGAGGATGCTGATGTATAATAGAGCCATGAAAAGAATGATTATATTTTTATTGTGCATAATGCTTGCCGCGCTGCCGTGCGCGGGCTGCGCCCAAGCGGCGGACGATGTATGGATACTGTTCGTAAACGCCAAAAAGGGCGACGCGGCGCTGATAAGCGCGAACGGCAAATTCTACCTTGTGGACACGGGGCGGGAGGAAAACGCGGACGCGCTGGTGGAAACGCTGAAGGAATACGGCGTTGATGAGATAGAGGGGCTGTTTTTGACGCACAGCCATAACGACCATACCGGCGGGTTGAAGGCCGTTGCCGAGGCGTTCACCATAAAGGCGGCGTATCGCGCGGAATTTGCCGAAGCCAACAAAAAGGGGCAGGCGAAGCTGGATAAAAAGCTTGGCAAGGTCGGCCTTGAAAGCACTATACTCAGCGCGGGGGACAGGATAAGCCTTGGCGGCGACGCGTATGCCGAGGTGCTTGCGCCCACGGAGCTGAACGAGGACGACGATAACGACAATTCGCTGGTGCTTATGCTGCACGCAAACGGCCATAGGGCGCTGCTTACAGGGGACATGCAGTTTAAGGAGGAGCGGACGCTGCTCAGGCGCAATGCGGACGTTTCGGCAGACATATTGAAGGTTGGCAACCACGGCAACCCCGACACGACGCTGGAGGAATTTGCAAATGCGGTCGGTGCGGGCATAGCCGTGATAAGCACGGATACCTCCGCCGATACGGATTCCGCCAACGCGCGGGTGATTGCGGCGCTTGGGGAAGCGCAGGTATTTGTAACGGAAAACGATCCCATAGGCGTGATGATAGGCATGGGCAAAGATATAAGCGCAGGCTATGCCTCGATAGTGAATAATTATTAACGGGCATTTTGTGAAAATTGGGCTTGACAAGTCGAATCGAGGTTAGTATATTATATACAAAATTCTGGGGCGGCAAAAAGCCGCGGGAAAGGAGCGCAGCATGGCAAACGTATTGGCAAATGTTTTTGCAGCAATGGCGGCATTTTCTGCGCTCGTAAACTGCACGAACGTTATGTTTGGCGTTCTCCTTATTATGGTAGGGCTGATTATAGTCAGCCTTATTAGCCTTATAGTCATTCTGATTAGGGGCGGGAGAGCTTGCCGTGCATAGCGCATAAAAATACGCTAAGAAATAAGGCGGTTCTCCCGATAAGAAAAGGAGAGCCGCTTTTGTTTTTTAAGAATTTTAAGTTTGCACAAAAAACGGAGGAAAGAAAAATGAAACGGGTTTTTGCAATGGTGATGGCGGTCGTTATGGCCGCGGTAATGTTCGCGGGCTGTTCGGCCGGCGGCAACAACAATGCTTCCAACAATTCCGGCAGCGGCGATACCATAAAGGTTGGCCTGCTGGGGCCGCATTCCGGTGAATACGCCGTATACGGACTGGGCGTGCGCAACGGCGCGGAACTGTATTTCAAAAAGGTAAACGAAGCCGGCGGCATCAACGGCAAGCAGATAGAGCTTGTTGTATACGATAACAAGGGCGATGATACCGAAGCCGTAACCGCGTTCACCAGAATGGTTGACGAAGGCGTTACCGCGCTGGTTGGCGACGTGCTTACCGGCAACACGCTGGCGGTGGTCGGCGAGGCAAACGCCGTGAATATGCCCATGATAACCCCCAGCGCGACTGCCGCTGCAGTCACCGTTAAAGAGGACGGCACGGTTTATTCCAACGTATTCCGCACCTGCTTCATCGATCCCTTCCAGGGCGAGAAGATGGCAGCCTTCGCCGCGGAAGTGCTGGGCGTAAAGACGGCGGCTGTGTTCGCGCAGACCGGCAACGATTATGCGCAGGGCCTTGCCGATGCGTTCAAGGCAAAGTGCGCGGAGCTTGGCGTTGAAATAGTTGCCGAAGAGGGCTATGCCAAGGGCGACGTGGACTACAAGAGCCAGCTGACCAACATAGCGGCCAAGAATCCCGAGGTTGTGTTCTGCCCCAACTATTATGAGGACGACGGACTCATCGTTACCCAGGCGCGTCAGGTCGGCGTAACCGGCACGTTCCTTGGCGGCGACGGCTGGAGCGGCGTAAAGAACTACGCTTCCGCCGATGTGCTTGAAGGCAGCTACTATTGCTCCGGCTATGCCCCCGCCTCTACCGATGCGGTGAAGCAGTTTGAAGAAGAATTCGTCGCGGCCTACGGCAAGGACACGCTGAACATGTTCGCGGCCACCGCATACGACGCGGCAATGATAATGTGCGCGGCGCTTGAGAAGGCCGAGGAAACCGGCTATGCCCCCGCAAGCGAGGAATACAAGCAGGCCGTTATAGACGCCATAAGGACCGAAGGCCCCAATGTTAAGGGCATCACCAGTGAAGGCGGCTATACCTTTGACGAGTACAACAACCCCATAAAGGACGCCGTAATCATAAAGGTGACCGGCGGCGAAGAAGTGTTCGACAGGATGTTCTAAGCGCAAAGTGCGCATACTTAAAACAGGTTTCTCCATATGACATGCCCACCGCGGAAGGTTTATTGCCTTGACCTTTCGCGGTGGGACGCGGCGGGCAAGCGGGGCAAAAATACTCTCTCTCCACGCGCATGCTTTGGCGCAGGGCCCGGCTTGACCCGCCGCACTCCTTTATATATAAAGGAAACAAAGGCAATTATTTTGAAAGGTTTGCTCTATCGTTATGTCAGTATTCACTACGATAATAAAACAGCTTATAAACGGCCTGCAATCCGGCTCTATATACGCGCTGGTGGCGCTTGGGTACAGCATGGTATACGGAATAATAATGCTGTTGAACTTTGCCCACGGCGACGTGATAATGGTGGGCGCGTACATAGCATGGATGATGATGGCGCGCTTCGCCGCCAATCCCATAATAGCGCTTATTGCGGCGGTGATAGGCTGCACGGTGCTGGGCGTGCTGATAGAAAAGGCGGCGTATAAACCGCTCAGGCAGTCCCCGCGCATATCGCTGCTGATAACCGCAATAGGCGTTTCTTACTTTTTGGAAAACGTTGCGCAGCTCGTGTTCGGCGCAAATGCGCACGTTATACCCACTTTTATAGACGATACGCCCATACAGCTTGGGCAGATAGCGATACCCACCACCGCGCTCATAACCGTTATAGTTGCGGGCATATCGATGGTCGCGCTGAACGTGCTTGTTAAAAAGACCCGCATGGGTAAGGCTATGCGCGCCGTCAGCGAGGACGCGGGCGCGGCGCAGCTGATGGGCATAAACATAAACAATACAATATCCTTCACCTTCGCCGTGGGCAGCGCGCTCGCGGGCATAGGCAGCGTGCTTTACTGCTGCGCCTATCCTAAGGCAACGCCCACTATGGGCTCCATGCTTGGCCTGAAGGCGTTCGTTGCGGCGGTGCTCGGCGGCATAGGCTCCATACCCGGCGCAATGGCGGGCGGCTTCGCGATAGGCATTGCGGAGGCGCTTGTATCCTCCGCAGGGCTTAGCGAATGGAAGGACGGCGTTGTTTTCGCAATACTTATAGTGGTGCTGCTGGTCAAGCCCACGGGGCTTATGGGCCGGCCGATGACCGAGAAGGTTTGATGCAGGTGGCGAATATGAGCAAAAAACGGTTTACATTGCCCAACTGGGCGGCATATTTGATAAACGCGGCGCTGTTTGCGGCCTTCATTATCGGCGGCAACGCGGTGCTTTCAAGCGGGGCGCTGCCCAGCTTCATAACAAAGGTAGCCATGCTTATAGGCATTCAGGTGATAGCCGCGGTGTCGCTGAACATATCCACGGGCTATCTCGGTCAGCTTCCGCTGGGCCATGCCGGATTTATGGCGGTCGGTGCATATGCAAGCGCAATTTTTATGACCCGCACGGGCATACCCGCGCAGCTGGCATTCCCGCTGGGCATAGTAATAGGCGCGGCGGTGGCGGGGCTTTTCGGCGTGCTGATAGGCATACCGGCGCTCCGGCTCAAGGGCGACTACCTTGCCATAATAACGCTGGGCTTCGGGGAAATAATCCGCGTTGTGCTGCTGAATATAGACTCCGTGCTGGGCTTTAAGCTGACTAACGGAGCGGCGGGCCTTCAGGGCATACCCAAGACCACAACGTTTGTGAACGCATGGCTCATGGTGGGGCTTACCTGCTTCCTTATCCACACGTTTATGAAATCCCGCCACGGGCGCGCGGTGCTTTCCATCAGGGAAAACGAGATTGCCGCCGAATCCTGCGGAATAAACATAACGTATTATAAAACGCTGGCGTTCAGCCTGTCGGCGGCGTTTGCGGGCGCGGCGGGCGCGCTTTACGCCGGGTACCTTGGCATACTTAATCCTTCAAACTTCGGCTTCATGAAGTCGATAGAGATACTGGTAATGGTGGTCCTCGGCGGCATGGGCTCCATGGCGGGCAGCATTGTTGCGGCGATAGTGCTCACGGCGGCGCCGGAAGCGCTCAGGGCGTTTGACGATTACAGAATGATAGTATATTCGCTGCTGCTTATAGCTACCATGATATTCAAACCGTCCGGACTGCTCGGCCGGTACGATTTCTCCATGAAGCGGATAATAGAAAAGTGCGTGAACGGCGAGCTGTTTGCTTCATTCAGGCGCGGCCGCGGGAAAGGAGCGGAGGAAGCATGAACAAGCTTGTGAAAGAGCCCAGCTATAACCTGATACCCGAAAGGGACCTGGGCAAGACCCCGATACTTGAATGCCGCCGCATAGGCATAGACTTCGGCGGACTGAGCGCCGTGGATGAATTCACAATCGCCATAGGGCGCACGGAGATTTGCGGCATAATAGGCCCAAACGGCGCGGGCAAGACCACCATATTCAATCTGCTCACCAACGTATACCGCCCCACGCGCGGATCGATACTGGTGAACGGCGTGGATACGCTCGGCATGACCACGGACGAGGTCAACCGCCGCGGCGTTGCAAGGACGTTCCAGAACATAAGGCTTTTCAAGGACCTTACGGTTGAGGAGAACGTGCTGATAGGGCTGCACAATTCAATGAATTATTCCGTTGCTTCAAGCATGCTGCGCCTGCCCAAATATTGGAAGCAGGAGAAGGAAGCGCGCGAGCGTGTGCGGGAGCTGCTGCATATATTCCACATGGAGAACATGACCGCGCAGCAGGCGGGCAGCCTGCCCTACGGCGCACAGAGGCGGCTTGAAATAGTGCGCTCGCTGGCAACGAATCCGGGCATACTGCTGCTGGACGAGCCCGCGGCGGGCATGAACCCGTCTGAAACGGCGGAGCTGATGGAAACCATACGCAAAATAAGGGACGAGTTCCACATTGCCATAATGCTTATAGAGCACGACATGAAGCTGGTAATGGGCATATGCGAAGGCATAGCGGTGCTGAACTACGGCCGCATAATAGCAAAGGGCACGCCGGATGAAATAAGGAACAACCCCGTTGTTATAGAGGCGTATCTGGGCAAGGAGGACGAATAAAAATGGCTGCCATGCTTAAAGTGAACGATATTCACGTTTACTACGGAAAGATACACGCCGTTAAGGGCGTAAGCTTTGAGGTGAACGAAGGGGAGATAGTTTCCCTGATAGGCGCGAACGGCGCGGGCAAAAGCACCATACTTAAAACCGTATCCGGCCTGATGCATCCAAAGTCCGGCACGATAGAATTCATGGGCAAGGACATTGCGCACATGGAGCCGAACAAGATAGTTACCAAGGGGCTTGTGCACGTTCCCGAAGGCAGGCGCGTGTTTGCGCACATGAGCGTTATGGAAAACATAGAGATGGGCGCATACATACTGGGAAAGGCGCCCGAGGAAGCCGTTGAGGACGTGTTCACGCGGTTCCCGCGGCTCAAGGAGCGGCGCAAGCAGGAAGCAGGCACGCTTTCCGGCGGCGAGCAGCAGATGCTTGCCATGGCGCGCGCGCTCATGAGCAAGCCCAAGCTTATAATGATGGACGAGCCGAGCATGGGTCTATCGCCCATACTGGTGGAGCAGATATTCTCCATAATATATGAGCTTAGGGAAAGCGGCGTAACCATACTGCTGGTTGAGCAGAACGCGAACAAGGCGCTGAAGATAACAGACCGCGCGTATGTGCTTGAAACGGGCAAAATAACGCTCAGCGGCACGGGCAGGGAGCTGCTTGAAAAAGAAGAAGTGAAGAAGGCGTATTTGGGAGGCTAAGCGCGCTTACGCGCGCGGTGAAATTGCGCGTGAGCGCAGTGAAATATTGCTTACGCAATGTGAAATCCGCCTTGCGGCGGGTGAGCGTAAGAGATTGTAAAGCTATGGGGACGGGAAGCCGGCCCCTTGTTTTTGACAAAAGTTTATAAGATGCGAAGTAGGGGCCGTCATTGGCGGCCCGCCCGTGGCTATGCTTTTTACGTCAACCCCTCAGACATTCCTCCAAGAAGGAGCTGGAAATTCGCTGCAAAGCGAATTTTCTGAGGGAGTTGAATTGTCTCCCCGCGAATAAATGAACCATTTGTTAAATTTCGCCTACATGGTGCAAATGCGTCGCCGTTCTGGTAAAATAATGCTGTAAAACTATTTTCGGATAAAGCGCGG
This sequence comes from Christensenellaceae bacterium Phil1, assembly GCA_001940855.1. Classification (GTDB taxonomy): domain Bacteria; phylum Bacillota; class Clostridia; order Christensenellales; family CAG-138; genus Phil1. The sequence continues at coordinate 7,609 of MSGS01000036.1, forward strand.
CGTTTTTGCCGTGCGGAGGGGTCAATTATGCAAAAGAACGGAGGAGGTTTCCTCACGCGGATCATAAAGGGGCTGGCGATAGGCGTTGCGGCCATGCTGCCCGGCGCAAGCGGCGGCGTATTGGCCGTTGCCATGGGCGTGTACCGCCCTGCGCTCGACGCTGTTACGGGCCTGTTCAAAAGCTTTATGCCCTGCTTTATGTACCTTCTGCCGCTTGGCATAGGCGGCGTTGTGGGGCTTATAGGCACGGGACGGGTGATGGAATCCATATTGGCGGCGTATCGCGTGAGCGCAATGTGGGCGCTGATAGGCATGGTGCTTGGCGGGATACCTTCGCTTATAGGCGAAGCCAACCGCCGCGGGTTTAAGCCGCGCTATCTTTTGGGCACGCTTGCGGGCGCGGCCATAATAGGCGGCACGGCGTTTTTGCAGCATCATCTGGGCGGGGGAGAGGCATTGCCCTTCAATGGCTGGACGGCTGCGCTCGGCGGCGCGCTCATCGGACTCGGCACGGTGATCCCCGGCATAAGCACCTCCTTCCTTATGATATACCTTGGCATATACGAACCGTTCCTTGCCGCGTTCAATTCGTTCAATATACCCATGCTGCTGTGCGCGGGGCTTGGGGCGCTGGCGGTGGTTGCGGCGCTTATCGCGGCGGTAAAGCGGCTGTTCGATAAGCACTACGGCTACGCTTACTACGGCGCGTTGGGGCTTTTGCTCACAAGCGTTGCGCTCATATACCCCGGGATAAGGAGCGGCTGGGCGCTGGCGATAGATGCGGCGCTGTTCGCAGCGTGCTTCATAATAACCTATTTCCTTTGCAAACTGCCCACCGGCGGCGAAAGCACCGACGCGGCGGATATATTTGCGGAAATTAAAAGCGCGAACAGGCAGAAGGAATAATGCCATATCGCGCATATATATAAATAATAATGCTTTACGGAGGTTACGAATGCTGAAAAGAACCGTTGCGCTGATACTCTGCATACTAAGCGTATTTACCCTGCTTCCCGCGTTTTCAAGCGCGCAGACCCTTAGCGGCTGGACCAGCAAGGTGGATTACGACAATACCGACCCCAACAAATATTCAATAGAAATAGACCTTGTAAACCAAATAATAACCGTTTACGAGGGGCAGATAGGCGGCCGCATAGTGCTGCAAAGCCTTTGCACCACCGGCGATGCGGAGCATCAGACGGGAGCGGGCACGTTTAAGCTTGGCGATATGAAGGAACGCTTCGGCTATTTTGTGGCGTTCGGCCAGTATGCGCAGTATTGGACGCAGGTAGTGCGCGGAATATACATCCATTCCGTAATGTATAATTCAAAGAAGCTCACCTCCATGTCCCGCGGGGCATACAGAAAGCTGGGTCAGGCCGTGTCCCACGGCTGCGTAAGGGTGCTGCCGCACGTTGCGCAGTTTATATACTATAATTGCCCGCCGGGAACCACCTGCGTAATAAACCGCAAAAAGGCCGCCGATCCGGAGCTTGTAAAAAGGCTGAAGAAGGAGATTCCGGCATATGCGGATTATAAGCAGCCGGAGGATAACCGCGCGTACCCGCCGGAGATACCCGCCGTTATAAAATACGACGGCACGCCCCTGCGCACGGGCTTTTCAAGGACCAAGGATACCACCGTCGCAACCCTTTCCCGCGGGGATAAGGTGATGCTGCTGCAGCTTGCGGCGGACTGGTGCAAGGTGCGCACGGCGGACGGCAAGCTGGGCTATGTTAAGACCGAATATATTTTGGCCTATCCGGACAACGCAAACGCCGTAAAGACCGCATACACCGCAAAGAGCAAAACATATGTTTATAAATCCATGAGCACGGATTCCGCCAAGCTTGCAACCATACCAGACGGCGCGCAGGCAAACGTTGAATCCAACCCCAAGAAGGGCTGGTGGTACGGCAGCTATAACGGCACATACGGCTATATGCGCACGCGCTATGTTATAAAGAGCGAAACGGTTGAATATCCTGTGCTTGAGGATGTAACTCAGCCTTCAACGGGCGCTAATAACTCCGGCGCGTCAAGCGGCTGGTCAACCGGCGGCGGAATGTTCAATAACGGCTCCTTCCCCTCCGCTACGCCCACGCCCACGCCTGCCCCCGCGCAGAGCAGCGCCAACGCAAGCATTGCAGCGGGCATAATCGCAAACATGCGTTCCGGCGCGGGCAAGGATTTCCCCGTGATAGGCAGCTTCTCCCAAGGGACCGATGTCACGGTGATAAGGCTTGACGGAACATGGTATTATTGCCAGGTGAATGGGCAATACGGCTACATCTATTCCGGCTGCATAGTGATGAAGTAAAAAGGAAAGGAAACATGTGGAGCATAGGCGTAAAAGCATAAGCACCATATTAAGGCTTTTTGCATTGGCCGCCGCGTTTATATGCGCAGCGGCTTTTGCCGTGCCTGCCGCGGCGGAGAACGGAGACGTTCCCGAGCGCGACCTTTACGAATTCTCGATTCAGGCGATGGAGGAGGGCAGGCGGCTCCGCGTATGGGGGCTTATGCGGCTTACATACGTTAACCGCAGCGCGGACACAATGTACAGCATAGTTCTGCGCCTGCACGCGAACGACGCGGATGCAAACTGCATGGCCATAGGCTCCGTCGGGGCGGACGGCAGATCCGCCGCATATACGCTCAGCAGCGACGGCGGCATACTGAATATATCGCTGCCGCGCGAAATAGCGCCCGGCGAAAGCACTCGGCTTTTCATGCGGTTCGATATGACCCTGCCAGAAACGGGCGACCGCTTCGGCACAAATTCAACGGGCTATATGCTGGGCAACGCATTACCCATAGCCGCCATGTATGAAAACGGCGCATGGCGCACGGAACCGTATTATTCAAACGGGGACAGCTTTTACAGCCGCATTGCCGACTATAAGGTTGCCATGCAGATTCCAGCCAAGTTTGCCCTTGCGCACACGGGTACGCGCATGAGCTACGATTCCGGCCGCGCATACGAAACATATTACATCGCCGCGCCGAGCGTAAGGGAATTTGCGTTTGCGCTCATCCCCAACGCCGTAACTGCGGAAGCCACGGCGCGCGGCGGGCGCGTGAAGGTGCATGCATTGGGCCAAAGTAAGGCGCACGCGGCGTTCGGCGCGCAATGCGTTGCAAAGGCGATAGACTTTTTCAGCGAAAATATAGGCGAATATCCGTACAGCGATATTTTCGTTGTGCCCTTTGACCTGAACGGCGGCATGGAATACCCTGGGCTTATAATGATAAACAAGGCGTATTTCAAATCGTCAAAATCAACCGAGGGGGCGCTGGTTATGGGGCACGAAACGGCGCACCAGTGGTTTTACGGCGTTGTGGGCAGCGATCAGGTGTATTCCCCGTGGCTGGATGAATCCTTGGTTGAATACCTTGGGTTCGATTTCCTGCGGCAGTATGCCGGCAGCGATGCGGCGGATGCGCTTGAGCGGGAGCGTTACTATGCCATGCGCAATGAATACCTGCGCACAAAGCGGCTGGACGGTTCGCTTGAGGAGCTTGCGGGCGCGGACTATTTCTTCATGGTGTATACCTACGGGCATGATTTTTACGCAAAGTTAGTTGACGAAATAGGCGCGGGCGCCTTCTATGAAGGGCTTAAAACATACTATAATGCGAACTACATGGGCATAGGTACAAAGGAAAAGCTTATTGCCGCCTTCAGCGAAGCCGCGGGAAGGGACCTTACCGGCTGGTTTGAGGCGAACATTGCGCCGGAGGCCGCCCAATGAAGCGGATAGCGGCAATATTGCTCATTATAGCCGCGCTGATCACGTGCGCGGGCTGCACCCAAGGGGACGCGAAATACCAATACGTTTTTTTTGATGTGTTCGATACCGTAACGGAGCTTACCGTATACGCCGCAAGCGAAACGGCGGCGGCGGACGCGGCAAGGGCCGCGCACGAGCGGCTGATATATCTGAACAAGCTGTACGATATATATAATGAATATGACGACGCCGTGAGCCTTATGGCGGTGAATGCATCCGCGGCGAAAGCGCCGGTCAGCGTGAGCGAGGAGACCATGGCGCTGCTTAAATTCGCCAAGGAAGCGTATACGCTCACCGGCGGCAGGGTGAATGCGGCGATGGGCAGCGTGCTTTCAATTTGGCATGATTACAGGAAAGCGGGGCTTGCGGACGAGGCGAACGCTCAGCTTCCGCCTATGGAGCTGCTTAAACAGGCTGCGGAGCATACGGACATAAACAGCATTGTGCTGGACGAAGCGAACGGCACCGTATTTTTTACGGACAGCATGGTGCGCCTTGACGTGGGCGCTATCGCAAAGGGCTTTGCGGGGCAGATAGTTACGGATGAGCTTAACGCGCGCATAGATGCGGGGGAAATATCCGCGGCGCTTATAAGCCTTGGCGGGAATGTATGTGCGGCGGGAACAAAGCCGAACGGCGAAGCATGGCAGATTGCCGTGCAGGACCCGCGCGGCAGCGATAATGCCGCAACGGCGAGCATAGCTTCGGGCTATGTTGTAACGAGCGGGGACTATCAGCGGTATTACACAGTAAACGGCGTGCGCTATAACCATATTATAGACCCCGATACGCTTATGAGCGCGGACAAGCACGCATCCGTTACCGTTATATCGTCCGACGGCGCGCTGGCGGACGCGCTTAGCACCGCGCTTTTCATAATGGATACGGGCGAAGGGCGCGCGCTTATAGACTCGATAGATGACGCCGAGGCGCTTTGGATAGCCAAGGACGGCGGCATAACGCGCACGGACGGGTTTAATATAGCCGAATAATTTGGTATAATAAAGTGAATAAGCAATACGGAGGGCTTTATATATGGGTCGCATGAGACTGCTGGACAAGGTATTTAACGCTTCTGCAAGCCAGGTGGAGGGCTTCTGCATAGTTAAAAGCGTTGGCATAAAGACAAACGTGAAGGGCGCGGCGTATCTGGACATGGTGCTTGCGGACGCGGGCGGCGAATGCAACGCCAAGCTTTGGGATTATGCGCCGGAGGCGCACGGCTCATACGAAGCGAACACGGTCATAAAGGTGCGCGCCACGATAAACATGTGGAAAGACGGGGAGCAGCTTAAAATAGACCGCATACGCAATTTGAAGCCCAATGAAGAAGTGGACATGAGCGAGCTGGTGCCCTGCGCGCCGCAAAGCCCGCAGAAAATGTATGACGAGATATTTGCTGTTACCGAAGGGTTTAACGACCCCGATTTGAAGCTCATCACGCAGTATCTTTTGAAGGAGAATAAGGAGGCGCTTATGCGCTGGCCCGCCGCGCTGAAGCTGCACCACGCCATGCGCGGGGGATTGCTTTACCATACGCTTACAATGCTTGAAAGCGCAAAGGCCATAATAGGCGTATATAAGCGGCTTTATCCAACGCTCAGCAGCGAGCTTGTTTACGCTGGCATAATACTGCACGACATTGCAAAGACGCGGGAGCTTGTCGTGGGCGAGCTTGGCCTTGCAAGCGCATACAGCACCGAAGGGCAGCTTCTTGGGCATCTTGACCTTGGCATGGCGATGATAGAGCGCGCGGCGGCGGAGCTGATGATAAACGACGAAACGAAGATGCTTTTGCAGCATATCGTAATGTCCCATCACGGGGTGCCTGAGTTCGGCTCACCTAAGCCCCCAATGTTCCCGGAGGCGGAAATAGTGAGCGAGGTAGACTTGCTGGACGCAAGGCTGTTTGAAATGTATGACGCGCTTTCGGGCATAGTTACGGGCGGCTTTACGGAGCGGCTGTGGGCGCTGGATAACAGGCAGCTTTATAAGCACGGGCATGAATAAGCCCAAAATTGCGGCCTGACAGCCCAATAATTAGGAGAATGAATTACTATGGAGAATAAACCTGTCCTTAACCGGCGGGAAGTGAAGCGGCAAAAGACCGCAAGGATAATGAAGGGCGCGGCGGTGCGCGTGGTTGTTATGACGGCGGCACTGCTCATTGTCTGCTTTGCCGTAATGGGCATAAACAGGCTGACGGACTATATACACGAAAAGAATTACCGCGCGCTGAGCGATGAGGAGATTGCCTACGCACTTGTGCGCGGGGAGGAAAAGGAAGCGGAAAACGCGGACGCATCGAGCGAGAAGCGCCTTGAGCTCGCCCGCGCCGCATGCAGCATAGTTGGCAAGGTGAACTATTTCTGGGGCGGCAAAAGCAGCGCAGCGGGAGTTGACCCCGCGTGGGGAGAGCTTAGGGAGGTTACGAGCAGCGGCAGCGAATCGAGCGGGCAGGTTAGGCCCTACGGGCTTGACTGCTCCGGCTTCGTAAGCTGGGCGTTCATACAGCTTGGCTACAGCTTTAGCGAGATGGAGACGCTGCTTGGCAACGGCACATGGAACCAATGGGACCGCAGCGCGGACATTGCGTATAATGATATCCGCGTGGGGGACGTGGCCTTCATGAACCGCTACCCTACCGACCAGGGCAACCACATAGGCATATGCATAGGCTTCCTTGAAAACGGCGAGCCCGTGTTCGCGCACTGCTCGTCAAGCTACGATAACGTGGTCGTTACCACGCGCGGCACGGCGTTCAACCACGCCCGAAGGCCGAACATATTCAACTGATCGCGGCTGCAAATTTTGGCATAAACGTCCTCATCAGGCATGGGGGCGTTTATTTATACAAAAAAGACCCCTTTTGGGGGTCTACGGATAGCAGAGTGGGGAGGTCATGCGTTTATGTGCGCGTTTATCCTTTCCATAAGCATGTTCACGGCAACCATATTGTGGCCGCCTTCGGGGATTATTATGTTTGCATGGCGCTTTGAAGGCTCAACGTACATTTCGTGCATGGGCTTAACGGTGGTAAGGTATTGCTCAACCACGCTTTCAAGGCTGCGCTTTCTTTCCTTAACGTCGCGCATTATGCGGCGCAGTATGCGCACGTCCGCATCCGTATCAACAAATATCTTTATATCAAGCAGGTCGCGTATGCGTTCGTCGCTCAAAAGGAGTATGCCTTCAAGCAGTATCACAGGTGCGCTTTTTATAAGCAGGGTTTGGTTGGAACGGTTATGCACCGTGTAATCATATACGGGGCAAAGCACGTCCTCACCGCGCTTGAGCTTTGCAACGTCCTCTAAGAAAAGCTCCGTATCGAATGCATCGGGGCAGTCGTAGTTTATTTTTGCGCGTTCGTCATAGGTAAGGTCGTCGTGCGCCTTATAGTAATTATCGTAATATATTACGGATACGTCCTTGCCGAAGCGTTCGCTCAAAAGGCGGGTTATCGTGGTTTTGCCCGATCCGGTGCCGCCCGCAATGCCAATGGCCATAATGTTGTTCATGTGCTGTCCCTCCGCGCTGAAAATGCTGCTTTTAATATATTGTATCATATTTTGCGGAATATAAAAAGAACGGCCTTATGAGCCGTTCCTATTATTTTTTTAATTAGCCGGCGTAATGCAGCACCGTGAAGCAATCGTATTCGGAAACGCCGTTTATATAGCAGCCGTAGTCCGTATCCGTATTGACGAACGTTACCCTTATGGTGCCTTCCTCGCCCGCGCGGGTAACGAAGCGGCAAACGTATTCTTCGCCGTCAAGGCTTATTTCGGTTATGGCTATTTCGGTGCCTATGGGCAGGGTCGCATCCTCCTGCGTACCGTCCATGCGCACGGGGAATTCCGCGCTTGTCTCCATGCCCATGTATTCCCAGTCCTCGGCATTGTTCGTATCAAACCTGAATACCCAGGGCGCGGAAGGATCCTTCGCGAAGCGGAAAGAATCCGCATCCATGAGATATGTCGTGCTGCCGCCGCGCGTACCAAGTATGTCAAGAGTCTGGTTCACGGTGAGCGAACCATCGTTCACAGTATCTATGTACCCATAGAATGAAGGCTCTTCGGTCTGAGGCGTGCCGGGTTCAACGTCGATGAGCATGTCGCCGCTGTTGTCATAGGGAACCTCCGGCGCGGCAAGTATCAGTTCGCTTCCGTCGAAGCGGATAACGTAGCTTACAAAATCGTCGCTTTCCATGTCCCCGCTTATGAAAAGCTCCGTCCTTCCGTCCGCGTCAAAATCGTATGCCGTGGCTATCGTTGCCCACTGTATCTGAAGGTTCATGGTATGCTCGGCGCCGCTTGCGTCCTTAACGCTCAGCGTGCAGTAATCCTGTATCATATACTGTTCGCCGCTCTGCGCAGCTATGCTCACCTTTTCGGCAAGGCCGTCCCCGTCAAGGTCAACCTCGCATTCGCCGTCCTTGCTGAAATCGAGAGAGGCGGATACGGGGTCGCTCTGCACGCCGTTGAAGGTGCGCGCCATAACGCCCGTAAGCGCGGCGGTCAGCTTTTCGTCGTCCGTGTCGCCCGCGTGCCAAAGGGCGTAATGTATGCCGTCGTGCTCCCATTCAACCAGCTTACCCTTGTCCTCCGCGGCGTACACGGTGGCATCTACGCAGAATCCGTCGCACTCAACCATTACTATGCACTGCGCGGTGAGCTCATAGTAAATGCCGGATATGTTGCTGTCCTTGGCGCTGGCGCGGTAGGTGTATTCCTCCCCGTCATAGGTGAACTGCACCCCCGCAAGCGTGCCGCTGATTATATAATAGCTCACGTCTGTCGCGTCCGCAGGCGCGTCTATGTTCACGCCCGCCGCGCTGAAGGCATCGGCCGAGTCCACGCTGACCATGGGGTTGGGTAGATTGGCTATGGGCGAATCCGTGGGCGTTGAGGTTCCGCTTGTGCAGCCCGCCATGCCGAGCGCAAGCAGGAGCGCAAGCGCGCCCTTTGCAATTTTTACGATCATAGCAAATATTCTTCCTTTCCGCTCCGCGGCATTGCGCGGGGCTTAGGTTCGTTTCCCGTTTTCTGTAATTATAACGCATTTTGGTGCGGAATGGTTGCCCGAACATGCATTATTCATGCATTGTTCATAAAGGAAAATAAAGTTGCCGCCGTGGGATGGCAAACGAGGCGATATGTGGTATGATATAATAGGTTAATAAGATAGGGAGGATGGGCCCATGCGAAATTATAACGACAGTTCCGCCCGCGATGCTGCGGCAAGGCTGCTTTCGCTCGTGAACCGCGTGACAATACTGCGGGAAAAGGAGCCGAGCGACGCGCTGAAGCTGCTTGCCGGCGCGGCCGAATGCATAATAAACGGCGACTGCATGGGAGCGTATATAAAGCACTGCGCGCTGTGCCGCGCGCTTATAAAAAGCCCTGCGCGCCGCGTGAGCGGCAGCATATTTACGGATTATCTTATCCACCTTGCCGTGGGGTACGAGCATTCCTTTGCGTTAAGCTCTGCCACCGGCATGCTGGACGAGGCGCAGCTTATGCTTTTCAGGAGCGACCTGAGCGCGCTTGGGGAGCTGAGCACGCTTGATTCTGCGGACATAAGCCGCATGACCATGCAGCGCAGCCGCGAGCTCAATTCCCGTTCCCGCTATGCCAGGGACGATATATCCGTAATGAGCACCGCCGCATGGGGCGGGACCGAGCCTAAGCCCATGCCGCATAATAAAGAAGCGATGCCTGCGGAAGCGGCGTTGCAGCCGCCTGCGGAGGGCGAATGGCCCGCCTGGAGCTACGGCGAAAAAGGCATGCGCGGCGAATACGCGGCGGACGAGGTGCTGGAGGAAATATACATAAGCCTTACGGAGAGCGATAATTGGAAAAGCGCGGCGCAGGATCTTTTCAATCTGTTTGCATCGTCCGGAACGGGGGTGCTTTTAAGGAGCAGAACGCTTGAATGCCGCACGGACGGGCAGCGGGCATGGCTTGAGGAAGCAGCGCAGAATGAGTGCGCCGTGCAGCTTAGCTGCCAGGAGAAGGCACGGCAGACGCTTGGCGAGCAGGTGATAGCATTCATGCGCGGAACGAAGCCAAGCTGCGTGCTTATATACGGGCCGGAGGCCATGGGCAAGGCGACGATTGCCCGCGCCATGGCGGATGAGTTCCCGGAGCTCAGGTTTATACAGGCATGCCCCGTGAACGGCGCGGAGATACGCAGTTTGTTTGCGTACCTTGGCGCGCAGCCGCTCAGGTTCATGCTGCTTATGGAAAACGCGGATACATATTCGCCCGCGTGGCGCGCGCTGCTGAATGAATGCACGGGCGCCGCCGTGCCGCAAAACGTTATGTGCGTTGCAACAAGCTCAAGCTCGGCGGGCTTTGCGGGCTTCCCGGTGCGGATAGGGCTTGAAAATATGGAGCTTGACGCTTTCGCCAAAACTGCGGAGGAATTAAGCGCCGCCCGCGCGCCGTATATAGACACGGACGCGGCATGGATACGCAACGCCGCGGTAGATTATCAGCTTGACCCGCACGATGAATTCAACGTCTCTTCCGCTTCGCTCATCGCGGCGCGCTTCATTGCGGCGCATGAATAGGCGGAAAAGAGTAAACAAACTTTGAACAATGGCGTCGCGCTATTTATAGCTGCCGCTTTAATTGGTATTATATTCTAAGAACGGAGAAAAACGGATGAAAACACTCGCTTTGGCAATACTTGCATTGGAGGCGAATCCCTCCATATACGCAAGCGACGGTACGCTGAACTACATGCCCATTTTCAAGGTCATAATCGCCGTATACCTATTGTATGTGGCGGTGCTGGGCAGGGGCAAGATACTTGAAAACAAGCATCTGAAGATAGAGGAAAAGAAGTTCCGCACCATAATGCGCGCTGTGGCGCTTGCGGGCGCGGTATTCACGCTGGGCAACAGCGCGATAGAATTTTTCCTTTACGACAATGCAACCTTTAAGGTGGTCGGAAGCGTCTTATGGATGCTGGGCCTTGCGGCGCTCGTAGCCATGCTGGTGCTGAGCATTGTATTTACCGACAGGAAGGCGGCTGCCGAGGAGCAGCGCAGACAGGATGAAGAAATGATCCGCAAGGAGAGGAACAAGATGCGCGCCGCGTTCGAGTTCGATGATGAGGACGACGATAAGCCCGAATCCGATAACAAGACGGACGGCGAGTAACAAAACGATGACATGCGCGGATGGGGGAAAGGCTTTCCTTTGAGCGCATAGCATACAAGAACAAAAAAACACAAGGAAAGGATTCATTGAGAGATGAAAAAGAGTTTTCGTATCCTCGCGCTGGTGATGGCGCTGATGACCGCGCTTGGCGCGGCGTCCTTCGCCTCAGCCGATATGCCAACGAACTATGTCGGCGTTACTACGGTAGAAGATACAGATTTCTTCTATCAGGGTCCCGGCACCAATTATGATTTCGTGCAGGGCAAGAACCAGGTTACAGCGGGAACCAAAGTCGCTATTTACAGCATAACCGCCGACGGCAAATGGTGCTATATCGGATTCAGCCTTTACATGGGCTTTATCCAGACCAGCAGCCTTAACGACCTTGTTACACTGAGGAACGGCACCACCGCTTCCATAGAGGCTACCCTTGCCAAGAGCGGCATAGCCTCCTCCGGCAACAGCGGCAACGTGACGGTCGGCCCCACCGGTTCAACTACCACGACCACCACCACTACCGGCGTTATCTACAACTGCACCAACTGGGTGAGCCTGCGCGCGGAAGCCAGCAGCTCCTCCAAGCGCATTGCCAAGCTGACCCCGAACACCACCGTTACCGTAACCGGCGAGCAGAACGGCTATTATAAGGTGACTGCGGGCAACTATATCGGCTTCGTACTCAAAACTTATGTCCGCATAACCGGCACCACGGCCACTCCCGCTCCGGGCGGCACAAACAACGGCAGCTCCGGACAGACTTATGTTCCCGGTGTGGGCTGGGTAAATTCCAACAACAACTCCAACGCGAACACTAATCCGAACTGGAGTACCGGATGGGGCAACAACAATAATAACAACAATAACAACACCGGCTGGAATACCGGCAATAACAATAACAACTCCGGCAGCAACAATTCCGGCTCCTCCGCCACTGCCACCACAGGCACCACCACCGGCAACGTGAACTTCCGTCAGGGCCCGGGCACCGGATATAGCAAGGTTTCCGGCTGCGCCAAGGTTCCCAAGGGCTCAACCGTTACCATACTGGAGCAGACCAACGGCTGGTACAAGGTAACTTATAAGAGCTACACCGGCTACCTCAGCGCGGATTACGTCAGGGATGTTGGCGGCGGCGCAAGCGCCCCCGGCTCCGCGGGCAGCACCGGCGGCGTAAACACCCCCGGCAGCACCGGAAACAACGTGGGCAGCGTATCCTCCAACGGCACCCAGTACGCCAAGTATACCGGCACCTCCGCCGATATTTGGGGCAGCATGAGCGTTGCCGGCACCAACATAAGCGACAACATCTACTGCAACGCCATGAACAGCAAGGGCCAGTTCGTGTACAACGCTTACAGCTCTTCCAAGAACAACCTCTATGCGCTCAGCTATCTGACCGACCCCATTGCCGTTATATACGGCCACAACATGAGGAAGGTTGCCAAGAAGCAGACCACCAATCTGGGCCTGCATGAGCTGCACCATGTTCAGAACGCATGGCTTGGCAAGGCCAAGTGCGAATACTGCGGACGCAGCTGCTCCGGCGCCAAGACCTCCACGTTCGACATCAACTACAACGGCAGCAGCAGCTGGACCCTGGTAGGCTTCTTCGAGCTTTCCAACTCCACCATGAGCAGCGCCGCACAGCGCAAGAAGATACAGACCTACGCTTCCTTCAACTCCACCCTTACCGGAAGCGCAAAGCAGCAGTGGGTAGATACCATGATGAGCTACTGCAACAGCAAGTATCTGGGCGCAACTCTGGGAAGCATCTCCGGCAGCGACAAGGTGATGGTAATAATCACCTGCGCCGATAAGTCCGGCTCCAAGAACCAGAGCATGTATATGATTCTCAAGGGCAACTAAGCTAAAATCAAAAAACGCTCCTCCGTGCGGGGGAGCGTTTTTATATCGGCCCTATTGTTCCACGGCGAACATGTTCAGCTGGCGTATCAGCTTCATGTCCCGGCGGGAAAGTATCAGCTTTTCCATAAGCGCATCGTCTATCGTCAGCGGCACGGGGGAGAGTATGCATTTAAGGCTTACCGGCAGCATTGGGTAGCGTGAAATGCCAGTCAGCATGCCCTGCACCTGCTCTACGCGGTCTATCGGGTTCACGGCACAAAGCGAAGCATGCTCCATGCGGTTGGTTTGGTTGTCCAGCGAAAAGTTTGTTACCGCATCGAAATACTCTGCCGTGCCGTAATAGAGCGAGCGGCAGGAGGAGAGCGCATCGTCATCAAAGCTTGGCACGTCCAAATAGAACACCGCTGTGCATGGCTCCGTGGCCCTGTCCAACTGAAGCACATTCTTTACGCAGCGGCCTATACGCCCATCGTAAAAGTAAACGTATATGCGGCTCTGCTGGAAGAACGCGCAGGATTTGCCGTGCGCCTCGCCGTGAGTGAACGTGCGCTGGTCAAGCAGCTGCTCTATTCGTATGTCAAGCGCGGCTGCAATGTCGTAAAGCGTTTCAACGTCTATTGCAATGTCCCCCGTTTCATATTTTGAAAGGGTGGCCTTGCTTTTGTGTATCATGGCGCTCAGCTGAATAAGCGTCAGCTTCTTTGCCCGGCGGTAAAGCCGTATCCTCGCGCCCACGCGCGCATTTATCCCGTTCATGTAAGTATCCCCTCCGTATAATGCATACAAAAGTTTCATATAAATCAACTTTATGCGCTTTTGACGGCAAAATTATGCCATGGCGTGGCATATTATACCGCTGATGCATAAATAATTCTACTGTGAATAAACAAATTCCTGCGTGAGTTTCGCCAAACGAAAAGTATATTATTTGCGCTGAGGGCTGATTGAAATGTATCCTAACAAAGAACGCAGATCCCCTAATTTAGCAATATTCAGCGGAGGGTGCTATTTTATGCAGAAAAACGCAAAGAGTTCATTGAAGGATGTTATAGTTGTGGGCTTTGCCATGTTCGCCATATTCTTCGGCGCGGGCAACCTTATTTTTCCGCCGTATCTTGGCATGGTATCCGGACAGGAATGGTTCAAAGGCTTCCTGTGCTTCATGATAGCGGACGCGGGCCTTGCCATAATGACCGTGCTTGCCATGATACGCTACGACGGCACGGTATGGAGCATGCTCAAGCGGCTTCATAAGCCCGCTGCGGCCGTGCTTGCCACGGTTGCCATGCTGTGCGTAGGGCCGCTGCTCTGCATACCGCGCACCTGCGCCACCACGTTCGAAATGGGCGTGCTGCCGCTGTTCCCCGAATGCAGCCCGTGGCTTTTCGGCGCGCTGTTCTTTGGCGCGGTGTTTATACTCACAGTAAGGCCCAGCGCCGTTATTGACATAATAGGCAAATTCCTCACGCCCGCGCTGCTTTTGACCCTTGCGGTGCTGTTTGTGAAGGGCATAATCCACCCCATAGGCGAAATAAGCACCGCCGCGTCCACCGTGAACGTTGCGCAGGAAGGGCTGCTTGCGGGTTACCAAACAATGGATGTGTTCGGCGCGCTTGCCATAACGCTTGTGGTAGTGAACACGGTCAAAGAAAAGGGCTACAATGAAGAAAAGCTTCGCTTCAGCGTTATATCAAAATCCAGCGTAGTGGCCGTGCTCGGGCTGTTTTTCGTGTACTGTGCGCTCAGCTTCCTCGGCGCAACGTCGTCCGAACTTGAACTTGGCGCGGTGAATCAGGCCGGCCTTGTGGTTACAATAACCGAACTGCTGCTGCAGCGCTTCGGCGTGGTGCTGCTGGCGGTGATAGTGCTTTTCGCCTGCCTTACCACGGCGATAGGGCTGACCTCATCCTCTGCGGAGTTCTTCTCCCGCCTTACAAAGAACAAAATAAGCTACCCCGTTATGGTGGGCATAGTCTGCGCGGTGGGCATGGTCATAAGCACCGTTGGCATTTCCGCCATGATAGAGTTTGCATCGCCCATGCTGAACATAATCTATCCCATAATACTTACGCAGATAATACTTTCCTTCTTCAACGAGAAGATAGCCAACGACAACGTGTACCGCGGCGCGGCGATAGGCGCGTTCATAGTATGCACGCTGGATGTAATAGCCGGCTTCGGCGTGGAACTGCCGTTTTTGCAGTATATGCCGCTTGATTCGGTCAAGCTTTCGTGGATACTGACCGCAACGCTCGGCGGCGCGATAGGCGCGCTTATACCCATGCGCGGCGCCAAGTGCAGCCTTGCCGCGCAGGAAGCGTGAATGCCGCGTGCGGGCAGTTCGCATCATGCAAAAACTGCTACTCCTTGGGAGTAAAACCGAATAAATTAGTTGACAATTTTACGAACAAAAGCATATAATAATAGCAACAGGACCCCCCGCACCTATAATGCAGCAATGCATCAAGTGACCCAGTGGGGGACATTTTTTTATACGAGGATCATAATGCTTAAGTCGCCAGCAACATACGATGAACAAATAAGCAAGCTAAAAGAGCATGGCTGTTTGATCAGCGATGAAAAAAGAGTAAGGGAAATATTGAGCGGCATTAGCTATTTTAGAATATCAGCTTACTTTTTGCCATTCCGCAAATCGAATAAGTCTTATGTCAGCGGTACTACATTTGAAAGAGTATACAGACTATATGAATTTGATAGAGAAATGCGGCGGCTTTTGTTTTCGGCGGTTGAAACAATAGAGGTTGCTCTCCGTGCTAAATTGTCATACTATTATGCGCATAAATATGGTGCTGTTGGTTATATGGATGAGTCAAACTTTAATCCAAAACATAATCATAGGCGATTCATTTCAATGATTGACCAGTCGAAAAAGGAAAACTCAAGACTGTTATTTGTTAAGCATTATCAGACAAAATATATGGGCGAGTTTCCGTTGTGGGTAATAATGGAATTATTCACTATGGGCATGCTGTCGAGATTTTACAGCGACATGCTTACTAAAGATAAAAAACTGTTCACATCAGCCGTTTACGGCGAAAACTATAAGGACATCGAAAGCTGGCTCAGATGCTGCACTGACCTGAGGAATATATGCGCGCACTACGGCAGGCTTTATTATCGCATATTTTCCGCAATACCGGCTGGGATGAAAGAAGTTGATGAAAATGCTGAACGCAGGCTGTTTGCGGCGATACTTGTCGTAAAAAAGCTTTATCCGGATAAGGCCAAATGGAGCAGCGAAATATTTATCCAACTGCATGCCATAATGGATGAATATCGTGATGCCATATCGCTTAAGCATGTCGGCTTCCCAGAAAACTGGGAAGAAATTCTGGCTTAAAATACATTTCTAAGGAGAGACTTATGCAAAGACAAAAGGGCGCGTGCCTTATATGCGGCGAGCCGCTTGTGTATCTGAAACAGGCGGAAATGATGAAGTGCAGCTTCTGCGGCAAGGAAGAACCGAGCTACGCCAAATGCGGCGCGGGGCATTACGTTTGCGATGAATGCCACGCCAGGCAGGGCATAGAATCAATAATGCGCTACTGTGCCGCTGCCGCCGGGCGCGACCCTATAGCCATGCTTACGGACATGATGAACGACCCGTATATACATATGCACGGGCCGGAGCATCACACAATGGTTGGCGCGGCGCTCATGACGGCATACAGGAACGCGGGCGGGGACATAGACCTGACCGCATGCCTTGCGGAAATGAAGAAGCGCGGCGCACGCTGCCCGGGCGGCTCATGCGGATTCTGGGGCTGCTGCGGCGCGGCGGTGAGCGCAGGTATGTGCATGAGCATTATAACGGGCACAACGCCGCTGAGCGGCAAAACATGGGGCACGGCTAACATCACCACCGCACGCGCGTTGGAAGCGATAGGCCGCATAGGCGGGCCGCGCTGCTGCAAGCGGGACAGCTTCACCGCGGTTATAGAAGCGGCAAAGCTGATTAAAGCCGAGCTTGGCACCGCGCTTGATATGCCGCCGCGCGTAACGTGCGCCTTCTCTGCCGAAAACAAGCAGTGCCTTGGCAAAAACTGCCCGTATTTTCAGGGCAAAACCGAATAAATGAGTTTGTGATTTCACCTTTCCGTTGCCGCCGTTCTGAACGACTGCGGGGTCATCAGCTTATGCTTTACAAAGTTGCGGGTAAGGGTTTTTGCGTTGTGGTAGCCCACCTCAAGGGCAATGTCCATAACGCTTGCGTCGGTTGATACAAGCAGCTCGCAGGCGCGGTTCACGCGCACGGAGTTCAGATATTCTTCAAAATTCTTTTCAAGCTGATACATAAGCACGCGGTTAAGCTCCTGCACGCTCATGCCGAAGCGGGAGGCCGTGTTCTGCGCGGTAAGCTCCTGGTCATAATAGCGATATATGTAACGCACTATTTCATATGCCTTGCGGCTGTCGTCCACCTTGCATATTTCGCCCACGCGGGCGTATGTTTTGCGGTATTCGTTTATCTTCATGCCAACGCGGGCGGAGAATACCTTTGATATGTGGGACGAATCAACATAGCCCAGCACCTCCGCAAGCTCCTCCACCGTAAAATCGGTATACAGCAGATAGTTAGCCGTTTTGCCAATGCGCATTTCATTCCTCAGGTCAACGAAGCTTAGCCCCGTTATGCCGGTTATGTAGGCGCTTATGCTGCTTTCGCTCATGTAAAACACGCGGGACAGCATGGAAAGCGTAAGCTTTTTGTTGCAGTGGGCATACATGTAGCGCAGTATCTCGCTCCTGTCCGGCACGTCGTCCTGCTCCATGTAATCCACCGCCCCGCTGTATGCGCAGCTGCGCTCGAACATGACAATGAGTTCCACAAGCTTGTTCATAACGAATATGCTGCCAAGCGGCTTTGCCGGGCTTTCCAGCGTGGATTCCATGCCAAGCTCGTCCCTCAGCGCAAGGAACAGCCGGTCTATCTGCGCGCCCATGCGCTTGTCCGGCGTTATAACTGGGGATGCGTCAACATCGCGCATCCACATCGCCGGCAAACCGCCAGCATCGTAAAACGCCTTCATAACGCGGTTTAGCGTATCCAAATGATATACCAAAAGATAATATTGCAGCGGCTCCTCAACGGCGGTCACCGTTGTTATCTGCCACGGCAGCACCGCCACAAGCGACCCCGGTTCCAGCTTATAGGAACGGGACTGTATGCTCATTTCCCCGCGGCCTTTGCGTATCAGCAAAAAGCGCGCCTCCTGATGGATAAGCGGGCGGGTGGGGGCCTCTATGACCTCCTGATCGAAGCTGGCAAGCTTGCTTTGGTCAAGGCGGGAACGCGCCATGGATTGCATCTGTATAATATCGGGCATGTGTTCTCCTTTGCGCAATGCGCGTGAATAGCTTAACATAATAATAGCCTGTTTCGCTCACTTTTTCAACATTAAAAGGACAAATAGGCCGAATTTTATTGTATATATTCTGCATGTCTTAATGTCCGTTTGGGCGCAAAATGCCGTGCTTTGCTGTCCGCGGGCGGCGGAAAAGCGTGTTTATGCAATGAACGGCGGTAATACGCGCGCAGAAAAGGCGGCTGTTTATTACCGCAAAAGGGCTGATGTGCGTCCCGTGGGGAAGGCGGGCGCATTGTATAATAAATCAAGTACCAATGGGATCATTGAACTTAAACGCAAACGTATTTACAACAAACAACTAAATGACGGAGGATGAAGAACTATGGACAATATTAGGGTTGCCGTATGGGGCTTCGGCGCGATGGGCGGCGGAATAGCCAAGGTTTTGCTTGAGAAAAAGGGCGTTGAAATAACCGGAGTGTGCGATATTCACCCCGCGCGCGTGGGCAAGAGCATATTTGAACTGCTCGGCGTTGAGCGCGGAGAGCGCAAGGACGTGCTGGTTTGCGACGATATAAACAAGGTTGCGGCGCGCGGCGCGGCGGACATATGCGTTATAGCCACGGATTCCTTCACCAAGAAGGTGTTCCCCAAGATAAAGCTGGTTGTTGAAAACGGCATAAACGTTATCTGCACGGCGGAGGAGATGAGCTATCCCAAGGCCAATCAGCCCGAGCTTGCGGAGGAAATGGATAAGCTGGCCAAGGCCAACGGCGTATCCATACTTGGCACGGGCATAAACCCCGGCCTTATGATGGACCTGCTTGCGGTGTGCCTTTCCGGCTGCATGACGGACGTTGAAAGCGTGCAGTGCCGCCGCGTGAACAGCCTTTCCCCCTTCGGCCCGGCGGTAATGGAGGAGCAGGGCGTGGGCCTGAGCATAAAGGCGTTTGAGCAGGGCGTTGAGGACGGCAGCCTTGCGGGACACGTCGGCTTTGCGGAATCCGTCGGCATGATAGCCGAAGCGCTCGGCTGGAAGGTGGATAAGTTTGAGCAGCAGATGAAGCCCATAGTAACAACGGTTGACCGCAAATCCCCCTACGGCTTTGCAAAGGCGGGCGACGTTGCGGGCGTTAACATGACCGGACAGGGCTACGTTAACGGCGAACTGAAAATAGACATGATACATCCCCAGCAGATAGAGCCTGAAATGGAAGGCACGCACACGGGCGACTATATAGTGCTAAAGGGCACGCCCAACGTGAGCATGGCCATAAACCCCGAGGTTGACGGCGGCATTGGCACAATAGCAATGATGGTGAACATGATACCCCATGTTATAAACGCACGGCCGGGCCTTAAAACCATGCTCGATCTGCCCGTTCCGCGCGCCATAATGGGCGACATGCGCGACATGATAGAAAAATAAGCATTTTTACGCATCGGGAGGCGAGAAAAAATGGCAAAAAAGGGCGACTGGGTATTGACCCATAATATTATTCTTACGCCGCAGCAGCGCGCGCCGCAGGTTCCGGAGGATACGCACGGCGTACCGCTTGAAATGTGGGTAAAGGGTCACCTGACGGCGGATGCCGAAATAGGCGACGAGGTGGAGATTATAACCCGCACGGGCCGGCATGTGCGCGGCAAGCTGCTGGAGGTAAACCCGCGCTATACTCATGACTACGGCGAATTTGTGCCGGAGCTGCTTGAAATAGGCGACACCGTGCGCGGCATACTTTTCGGAGGTGACGACAAATGAAGGACATGAGCTATAATGCGGTAATGGGCCGCAGGGCGGAAATAATAAAGTCTGCCGTGGGCATGGATTATTCCCGCTTTGAATCCGGTTCTATCGCCTTCGATTACGAGGGCATGATGAAGGCCACCGGCCTTGACATAAACGAGGTGCGCCGCATACAGGAAAGCTTTGCCATCGGGCATACTCCGCTTATAGAGCTTAAAAACATAACGGCGCTTGCGCGCAAAATGGCGCCCAAGGGCAAAGGCGCGCGCATATTCATAAAGGATGAAGCCTGCAACCCCAGCGGCAGCTTTAAGGCGCGCCGCGCGGCAACCAGCATATATACCGCCCGCGAAATGGGCTATAAGGGCGCAATAGCCGCCACCAGCGGCAATTACGGCGCGGCCGTTGCCAGCATATGCGCAATGGCGGGGCTTAAGTGCATAATAGTGCAGGAATGCTACGATTCAAAGTATATAGGCCAGCCGGAAATAATAGAAAAGGCCAGAAAGTGCGAAGCCTTCGGCGCGGAGGTGGTGCAGCTTTCCGTAGGGCCGGAGCTTTTCTATGAAACGCTGAGGATGCTTGAGGATACGGGCTACTTCAATGCCTCCCTCTATACGCCTTACGGCATAATAGGAGTTGAAACGCTGGGCTACGAAATTGCGGAGCAGTTCCGCGCGCGCTTCGGTAAGGATCCGGACGCGGTGGTATGCACCAATGCCGGCGGCGGCAATTTGACCGGCACCGCGCGCGGCTTGCGCAAGGCCGGCTGCAGCGCTAAGGTAATAGCCGCAAGCGTTAACCTGAGCGGGCTCCACATGGCAAGCGACACCCAGTTCAACAAAAAATCCTTCACCACCGGCCATACCGGATTCGGCGTACCGTTCTCCACCTGGCCGGACAGGAGCGACGTGCCCCGCAGCGCGGCAAGGCCGCTTAGGTACATGGACCGCTACGTTACCGTTGCGCAGGGCGAGGTGTTCTACATGACGGAAATGCTCGCCTCCCTTGAGGGGCTTGAGCGCGGCCCCGCGGGCGATACCTCCCTTGCGGCGGCGTTCAGCGTTGCGCAGGAGATGGACGAGGATCAGTGTATAGTGGTTCAGGAGACCGAATACACCGGCGCGGGCAAGCACGTCAATCCGCAGCTTGCGTTTGCCCGCAAAAACGGCATAGATATTCACTTTGGCGATCCTGCCGAGGAAGTGCCGGGCAAGAGCATAATTCTGCCGGCGCATCCTTCGCTGATAAAGGCGCGGGACTTCAACATTGAGCATATGCGCCATTCGCTTATAAAGAACGCAGTGGCAAGCGTTGACCACGCCCCCACCGAAGAGGATATACGCTTCCTTGCGGAAGAAGTGCAGCGCGATGCGGCATACGTTAAGGCCGTGCTGGCGGGGCTGAAGAAATAAGCAATCATGGGTACATCGCGCCGCAAAGGGCTAAGGAGAGATGCGCGTTTTGCGGCGCGGCAAGCATTATATTATCGGGAGGAAAGTAACTGATGAAAAGAGATGACGATTATCAAGTGCGCCGCCAAAGCGTGGCAAATTTGAGCGACAAGGAACTGGAGCAGCGCTTTTGGCAGCTTGCAGAGCAGATAGTTGACCCGCTGCTCAAACTTGGCTACGAAAACACATCCCCCGCCATAGAGCGCAGCGTGCTGCTGAGAATGGGCTTTTCCTCAATAGAGGCCAAGGCCATTGCGGACGGCTGCGTTGAGCATAATCTGCTGGGCCACGGCGCGGGCAACGTGGTATACAGGCTGGCTAAGGCCAAGGAAATGGACTATATTGACGCGGGCAAGGCGCTTTGCGAGGGCAAGCTTTGGGATGAAGCCGCGGCGCAGTTTTAATGGGAGGTAAGGCATGAGCGATTATAGATTGGATCCCAACGACAACATAAACGTGTCCGAAATACTGGACGATCTTGAGCATTATCATCCGCGCCGCCATGGGTGGACGTGGCGCACGCCCGCGCCCGGGCTGAAGCTGGGCCAGTTCACCTACGAGGACTGCTCGGAGCCGCTTAAATCAAGCGTACCCCTGCCGCCGGCGCATTATTTCGGCGATATAGACCCGCAGCCGCTGCCCACGATAACAACGGAAATAGCATCCGGCCGTTTTGAGGACGACATACGCCGCATGAGGCTTGCCGCGCACCACGGCGCGGATCACATTATGGTAATCCGCACGGCGGGGCAGAGCCACTTTGACGGGCTTATAGAAGGCTCCCCGCAGGGCATGGGCGGCATACCCGTTACCCGCAAGCAGGTGCGCGCGCAGCGCAAGGCGCTGGACATGATAGAGGACGAAGTGGGCCGCCCCATAAATTACCACAGCTACGTTTCCGGCGTTGCGGGGCCGGATATAGCGGTAATGTTTGCGGAAGAAGGCGTGAACGGCGTTCATCAGGACCCGCAGTACAACGTTATTTACCGCAACATAAACATGATAAGGAGCTTTGTTGACGCATGCGAGAGCAAAAAGCTGATAGCATGGGCCGGACAGGCGCAGATAGACGGCGCGCATAACGCCAACGCCACCGCGCGCGACGCATGGAAGGTTATGCCCGAGCTTATGGTTCAGCACGGCATAAACGCCATATTCTCCGCCAAGGTAGGCGTGGATAAGAAGAACATTTGCCTTTCCACCGTTCCCCCCACGGCTACCCCCGCGCCCTGCATACATATAGACCTGCCCTACGCTGTTGCGCTGCGCGATCTTTTCCATGAATACCGCATGCGCGCGCAGATGAACACCAAGTATATCGAATCCTCCACGCGCGAGGCCACCGTTACCCATGTGCTGAACATGATGATATCCAAGCTTACCAGCGCGGATATACAGTCAACCATAACGCCTGACGAAGGCCGCAACGTGCCCTGGCACATATATAACATAGAAGCGTGCGACACGGCGAAGCAGGCGCTTGTGGGCATGGACGGGCTTATGGAAATGGTTGAGCTGAAAAAGGACGGCTACCTTAGGGAAAAGGCGCGTGAGCTGAAGGAACGCGCTGTGCTGTTCCTTGAGGAAATGGTTGAAATGGGCGGCTACTTCAACGCGGTTGAAGCGGGCATGTTCGTGGACAGCGGAATGTTCCCGGAGCGCAATAACGACGGCATTGCCAGGAAGATAGACGGCGGCATAGGCGTGGGCACGATAGTTAAGCGCGAAAGCGACTATATGGCCCCCGTTACCGCGCACTACGGCTACAACAACATTGCCCAGTACGGCGCAGCCAACCCCAGCGACCTTATAGGCGGCTGCACGCTGGAAAATCCGGACAAGATAGTGTTCATAGACGAATTGGACGACGAGGACAACTGCACCGTGCGCATGGCGGAGGTTAAGGAGTTCGCACAGCCCGGCGCAAAGTTCATCCGTCCCGAAATGGAATGGCTGGCGGACGGCACGGTTATGCTGACCATGTTCTTCCCGGCAAATAAGCTGATTGCCGAGGCGGCGGCAATAGAATGCTGCAAGCGCATGAACCTGACGGACATAGAGGTGATATCTAAGGAGATAATGCACCCCGCCGAGGGCACGCGCATAGAGGCCAAGGGCAAGGTTCCCTTCAGCATAGAAATAGACAAGCTGGTGCTGCCCAAGGAGCCGGACGTTATGAGCGACGACGAGATACGCGCGGACATAGAGCGCAAGCCCATGAAGGTTGTATGCGGCACGGTTGGCGAGGATGAGCACAGCGTGGGCCTTAGGGAGATAATAGACATTAAGCACGGCGGCATAGAGAAATACGGCATAGAGGTGCATTACCTTGGCACCAGCGTGCCGCCGGAAAAGCTTGTGAATGCGGCGGTTGAGCTGAATGCGGACGCAATGCTTGCTTCCACCATAATCAGCCACGACGACATACACTATAAGAACATATCCAAAATAAACCGCATCGCTACCGAAATGGGCATACGCGATAAGGTCATATTCGTGGCCGGCGGCACTCAGGTGGCCTCCGCACAGGCGCGCGCCAACGGCGCGGACGAAGGCTTCGGCCGCGGCAGCCACGGCAACCACGTTGCGACCTTCCTTGTAAAGAAGCGCTGGGAACTGGAAAAAGAAGGGAAGATGTAATGCTTTTTTGCAGGGGAGCCGGGGAAGATTTCGATTTCTCCCCTT
>MSGS01000037.1 GCA_001940855.1 Christensenellaceae bacterium Phil1
CCAGTACATCCCCGAACCCGAGCGCGCTTCCGACAAGCCGTTCCTTATGCCTGTTGAAGACGTATTCAGCATCACCGGCCGCGGCACCGTTGCCACCGGTCGTGTAGAGCGCGGCACCGTAAAGGTACAGGATACCGTAGAAATCGTTGGTCTGAGCGACGAGAAGCGTTCCACCGTAGTAACCGGCGTAGAAATGTTCCGCAAGCTGCTTGATCAGGCCATCGCGGGCGACAACATCGGCGTACTGCTCCGCGGTATACAGCGTACCGATATCGAGCGTGGTCAGGTTCTGGCCAAGCCCGGCACGATACATCCGCACACCCATTTCGACAGCCAGGTTTACGTTCTGACCAAGGAAGAAGGCGGCCGTCATACTCCGTTCTTCAGCGGCTATCGTCCGCAGTTCTACTTCAGGACGACTGACGTTACCGGCACCATCAAGCTGCCCGACGGCGTAGAGATGGTAATGCCCGGCGACAACATCGAGATGGAGATCACCCTGATTACCCCGATAGCCATGGACGAAGGTCTCCGCTTCGCTATCCGCGAAGGCGGTCGCACCGTTGCTTCCGGCGTTGTCCACAACATCATCGAGTAATTAAAGCTTAACGGCTTACATAAGCGCCCCGTGCACGGGGCGCTTTGTGTATTACCACTAACCAAAAGCTGTCCCCGCAAGCGGTGGCGCCTTTTGGTGTACTTTATAAACTTTTGGCAAAAACACGGGGACGCACAGCGTCCCCACAGCTTTATAATCTCTTACGTTCACCCGCCGTAAGGCGGATTTCACTGCGGGCGTAAGCCCGCTTATATCGTTCCCGTTACCACTACGGTGGTCACGCCGGGGGTCACGCTGACAACGCCTGTGGTTGTGTTCTGCGTGAACGTGGCGGCGGGCACGGCGAGCGTTGTGGCTGCACCGGTATCGGGCAGGGTCAGCACGCCGGCGGTGTAAGTATAGTCGCTCGAGGGCACGGCAGTGCCGTTTATGCTGACGGCAAGGTTGCCGGGCGCGGGGTTAAACGCATCCCTGAGCACAACGTCCGTAGCGGCGGTGTTGCCGTAATTATACAGGGTGAATGTGTATGTTATGGTGCTGCCGTCGGTAAGCGTGGAGGGCGACATGTCCTTCACTATGCTCACATCCGCATAATTGGCCACGTTTATGGTGTGCGATGCGGTGGAAGCATCGGCAATGCCGGTGGCGGTTGCGGTAACGGTGTTGGTTATGCCCGCTTCGGCGGTTACGGGTGCGGCGGTGTTTGCCGTGGCCTTATAAAGTACAGTGGCGGTGGCTCCCGCGGCAAGCGAGGGTATTGTGAACGTTACGCCGGTGGCAGAGACGGTGGGCGTTATGCTGCCGGAAAGCACGCCGTTTATGTAAAGCTGAGCGGGGCCGGTATACGTCAGCGGATACACGGCGGCGGTGCTGCCGGCGGGCGTGTATGCGCCGAGATTGTCGCTCAGCACAACGTTGGTAAGGGCGTTGGCGCTGGAGTTTGTGGCGGTGAGTATATAGGTCAGTTCGCCGTTGCGGCGGTAGTTTGTGTCCAGCGTGGTATTTGCTACGCTGAGCGCTTCCTGCAGCAGGGCGGTGGCTATGTTCGAAGCCGCCTGTCCCGTTGTGCCCGCATACTGATAGGTAAGCGTGGCCTGATTGGTTATACGGGTTGCCATATTTATGTTCCTCTTTTCATAGTTGCTTTTTATGGGGAGCAAAGGCTCCCTTGTTCACAATATGCCGCTGTCCCGTTTTTTGATAGAATATTCTGAATAATGGGCTTAAAAGGCATCACCTATCGATTTTTTAGATAAAAACTGCGTTCGGATTCACAAGAACTATGCAACGCCCCTTGCAATTTTCATCGATTTTTGCAATAATAATTTCGGACGCATATCGCGTGTATAATTAGCGCGCCATAAAGCGCAAAAAGGAGAGAACAGATATGGCAG
Organism: Christensenellaceae bacterium Phil1; assembly: GCA_001940855.1. Classification (GTDB taxonomy): domain Bacteria; phylum Bacillota; class Clostridia; order Christensenellales; family CAG-138; genus Phil1. Next base: position 1,954 of record MSGS01000037.1, read on the forward strand.
GCGAAGATATAAAACTGACTAAATTGGCAAAATGCGCTGGCTGCGGCGCAAAGGTCGGCGCGGGCGTGCTGGCGAAGCTGCTGGACGGCATAAAGGTGCATCACGACCCGAACCTTCTTGTGGGTTTCGATAAGAGCGACGACGCATCCGTTTATAAAATAAGCGACGAGCTTGCGATAGTGCAGACGGTGGACTTCTTCCCGCCGATAGCGGATGATCCGTACCTTTTCGGCCAGATAGCCGCCACCAACGCCCTTTCGGACATTTACGCCATGGGCGGCGAGCCTAAGCTTTGCCTGAACATAATGGCCATACCCGAAAAGATGCCCATGGACGCGGTGCATGCGCTGCTAAAGGGCGGATACGACAAGGTATATGAAGCGGGCGCGCTGATAACCGGCGGCCACAGCATACATGATGACGAGCCTAAGTACGGCCTTGCGGTTACGGGCTTTGTGCATCCGGACAAGATGCTTACCAATTCCGACGCCAAGCCGGGCGACGTGCTGCTGCTGACAAAGCCGATAGGCATAGGCGTGCTTTCCACCGCGAACAAGGCGGACATGCTTTCAAAGGCCGGGCAGGACCTTATTTATTCCCTTATGACAACGCTGAACAAGGCCGCGCGCGACGCGATGGTTAAATACGACGTGCATGCCTGCACGGACGTTACCGGCTTCGGCCTTATCGGGCACACATACGAGATGGCATCGGGAAGCGACACGGAAATTACGCTGAACGTGAACGATATAGACCTTATCCCCGAGGCGCTTGAGCTTGCGCGCATGGGCATACTGCCCGCGGGCATGTACCGCAACCGCACCTATGCCGAGCATGCCGTTGACCCCGGCGACACGGAGCTTGCCAAGCAGGATATGCTCTACGACCCGCAGACCGCGGGCGGCTTGCTGATAGCCGTTGCCGAAAAGGATGCGGACGCGCTGATGAACGACCTTCGCGGCGCGGTGCCCAGCGCACAGCGCATAGGCTATGTGAGCGAGTATCAGGGCGGAGCAAGGATAAAGCTGAGGTAAAAACGCGCAAAAAGGCTCCACCGCTTGCGGGGGAGCTGTCGGCGTGAGCCGACTGAGGGGGAATAACTCGGAGATTTTGGCTGGTTTAGCCGTTCCCCCTTACCCCTCCGCAAGCCGCCGCACGGCCTCCAAGGCCCTATCCACATCTTCTTCCGTATTGGCGAAGCCGAGCGAGAAGCGCACGGTGCCCTGCGGGAAGGTGGAAAGCGTTTTGTGCGCATTGGGGGCGCAATGCAGGCCGCAGCGGGTGAGTATGCCGAACTCGGTTTCAAGGCGGAATGCGACCTCCGCATTGTCCCGATTTACGAAATCGAGCGATATTACGCCAACGCGCTTTTCAAGCTGCCGCGTGCCGCAAAGCCTTACATTGGCTATGCCGTCAAGGCCGTCTATAAACCGCTTTGTCAGCGCCAGCTCATGCGCGCGCAGGGCTTCTATGCCACGGCCTTCAACGAAGCCGAGCGAGTATTCAAGCCCGTATATGCCCGCCATGTTGGGCGTGCCGGATTCAAACCTGTCCGGCAGGTAATCGGGAAGCGTTTCCTTATCCGATGCGCTGCCCGTGCCGCCCGCGATTAGCGGATCGAGCGCATGCGCCATTTTGTCGCTCAAAAGCAGCAGCCCTATGCCCGCGGGGCCGAGTAGCCCCTTATGCCCCGGCACGGCAAGCGCGCTGAGATTGAACGCATCAAAATCAACCGGGTAATGCCCGGCGGTCTGCGCCGCATCGAGCGCAAAGGGTATATTGTGCTTTTTGCACACCTCTCCCACGGCCTTGGCGTCCTGCACCGTGCCGCACACGTTTGACCCATGCGCCATTATGACAAGGCGCGTATTGGGGCGGATGAGCGGCTCAAGCGTGTTCGGTATTATGCGGCCCTCGCCGTCGCAGGGTATCCGGCTGAATTCAACGCCGTCAAGCTGCATAAGCGGGCGCATAACGGCGTTGTGCTCCATGCTTGAAACTATGCAATGGCCGCCCGCGCGCAGCAGGCCCTTTATTATGAAATTAAGCCCCGCCGTTGCGCCGGGGGTGATTATTACGTGCGTTGCCTTTTCATTGAAGTTGAAAAGCCGCTTCGCCCGTTCCCTTAGGCTTAGCGCAACCAGCCCCGCGTCCGCGGCCGATGCGTAAACGGAGCGGTTGATGGTAGCGCCGATATTGTCCATATAATCCTTCATGCGCGCGCTCATGCCGGCGGGCTTTGGGAAGGAGGTTGCGGCATTATCAAGATAAACGGTATCCATTTTAAGCGTCTCCTTAATTCTGTGCTTAAAGCATAGCACACGGCGGCGCAAATGTCACATTGATAAAAGCGGTGAACATCGCCAAAATGCCCGTATGGGCGGTTATCATCGTGAAAATAGATTTTATATAAATCGCTGTAAGGAGAAACATAATGCTTGAAATAAGCCTGAGGCAGCTTGAAACGTTTGTGGTAACGGCGGAGTGCGCCAGCTTTACAAGGGCGGCGGATAAGCTGCACCTGACCCAGTCCACCGTCAGCACGCATATACAGGGCCTGGAGCAGGAGCTGGACAGCCAGCTTATACTGCGCGGCGCGCGCAGAAAACTGGAGCTTACCGAAACGGGCAGGCGAGTATATACCGCAGCGAAGGAGATACTTAACCGGTGCGAGGCGCTTGAAAGCATGCGCGAAAGCAGCGACGCGGCAACGCTGAGCATAGCCACGTCCACCGTGCCGGCGCAGCAGCTTTTGCCCAAGCTTATGTCCGGCTTCCTTAAAAAGAACAACGCCGCCCGCTTCGCGCTCAGGCGCGGGGACAGCGACGCCGTGCGCATGATGCTTGAAAAGGGCGAGGTGCGCATCGGCCTTATGGGCGCGCAGCCCGACCCGCGGCGCTTTATAAGCTATCCCGTGGCGCAGGACATGCTGGTTATGATAAGCGAAAATTCCCCCCGCTTCCGCACGCTCAAGCAGCAGGGCGCAACGGGGATACAGCTTATAAACGAGCCTATGATCGCGCGGGAGGAAAGCAGCGGCACCCAGCAGGCGGTGGAAGCATACTTTGCGTCCTGCGGGGTGGATACGTCCGCGCTGAGGATAGTTGCCCGCATGGACAATCCGGAGGCCATAAAGGCCGGCGTTGCGCAGGGCATGGGCGTGAGCGTCATATCCTATCTTGCGGCACAGGAGGAGGTAGTCTCCGGAAAGGTGCTCTCTTTTGATCTGGACAGGAAGAAGGCCTACCGCACGATATACATCGCCTGGCGCAAGGACACCGCGCTCACCGCCATAGAGCAGAAGTTCGTGAACTATGTGCGCATGGAGTCGCCGAAGATAGCGCAGTAGGGGAGGTTCGGAGTTGAGCGCATCCTGTGGACGAGTAAGCGAAACGGAGAACGGGCAGG
>MSGS01000038.1:0-336 GCA_001940855.1 Christensenellaceae bacterium Phil1
CAAAAAAGGATACTCGAAGCCTACGCAAAACAGAACGGCTTTACCAATCTGCGCTGGTACACCGACGACGGTTATTCCGGGGCAAATTTCCAAAGACCGGGCTTTCAGTCTATGCTTGCAGACATTGAAGCCGGAAAAGTGGGAACCGTTATCGTCAAGGATATGTCAAGGCTGGGGCGAAACTACCTGCAAGTGGGGTTTTACACGGAAATGCTGTTCCCTCAAAAGGGTGTGCGTTTTATCGCTGTCAACGATAATGTGGACAGCGCAAACGGCGGCATGGACAACGATTTTACCCCGCTGCGAAATCTGTTCAACGAATGGCTGGTGAGAGAT
>MSGS01000038.1:373-2029 GCA_001940855.1 Christensenellaceae bacterium Phil1
GATACGAGCAAGAAAATCAAGGCAGTAAAAAGGTCAAAAGGCATGAGCGGCAAGCCCGTTACCAGCAAGCCGGTTTACGGCTATGTGATGGACGAGGACGAAAACTTCATCATAGACGAGGAAGCCGCCCCGGTGGTACAGCAGATTTACCAGCTTTGCCTTGCCGGGAACGGCCCGACCAAGATTGCCCGTATGCTGACGGAGCAGCAAATCCCCACGCCGGGGACGCTGGAATATCAGCGGACAGGCAGCACCCGCCGTTACCACCCCGGCTATGAGTGCAAGTGGGCGACAAACACCGTCGTGCATATCCTTGAAAATCGGGAGTACACCGGCTGTCTGGTAAACTTCAAGACGGAAAAGCCCTCTTACAAGGTCAAGCACAGCGTAGAGAACCCCATTGAGAAGCAGGCCATTTTTGAGAACCACCATGAGCCGCTGATCGACATGGAAACATGGGAGCGTGTGCAGGAGTTACGCAAGCAGCGCAAACGCCCGAACCGCTATGATGAAGTGGGGCTGTTCTCTGGGATTTTATTCTGCGCCGACTGCGGCCATGTGCTGTATCAGCAGCGGTATCAGAACAAAGACCGCAAGCAGGACTGTTACATCTGCGGCAGCTACAAGAAGCGCACCCGCGACTGTACGGCGCACTTTATCCGCACCGACCTGTTGACCGCCGGTGTCCTGGCAAATCTTCGGCAAGTGACCGAATACGCAGCCAAGCATGAGAGCCGGTTTGTGAAACTGCTTGTCCAGCAGAACGAGATCGGCGGCAAGCGAAAGACCGCCGCAGCCACCAAGCAGCTTGAACAGGCACAGGAACGCATTGCCGAAGTGAGCCGGATTATCAAGCGGCTGTATGAGGACAATGTAAACGGCAAAATCAGCGACGAGCGTTTCATGGAACTGTCGGCTGATTATGAAGCCGAGCAAGCTGAACTGAAAAAGAGAGCCGCAGCCCTGCAAGCTGAACTGGACAAGTCGCAGGCCGCCACCGTCAACGCCGAGAAATTCATGGGCATTGTCCGCAAGCACCTTGCCTTTGAAGAACTGACCCCCACCCTGTTGCGGGAAATGGTAGAGAAAATCGTGGTGCATGAGTGCAGTTACGACGAGAACGGCACCCGCAGGCAGGACATTGAGATTTATTACAGCTTTGTCGGCAAGATTGACTTGCCCGAATAACCGCCCGACCTATCCGACACAATGGCCAAGTGCCGGATAGGAACGGCAAAATTTTTTACACTTCTAATGCTTCTTTATCACACATTAGCAAAATCCCAGGGCATGAAACAGCTCATGGCCGGGGGCGGCGTGGCACTCATCGGCGTTATCCTCGTACCCCTGCTCTCCGGCCTGTTCGGTTAATCGCCCGCACAAATCCTTCGCGGCGTCCGCCCCTCGGGGCGGGCGCTGCGGGAAAGGAGGGTAAAGCCCATTGGATTTGATATGGCAGAAATTCACCGAATGGCTGAGGGAGCTGCTGGTCAGCGGCATCATGGACAACGTGAACGGACTGTTTGACAACGTGAACAGCCGCGTGGCGGGCATCGCCGGACAGGTGGGCGCTACGCCCCAGGGCTGGAACAGCGGCGTCTACGGCATGATCCGAACGCTGTCGGACAATGTGATTTTGCCCATCGCGGGCGTGAT
>MSGS01000038.1:2068-2200 GCA_001940855.1 Christensenellaceae bacterium Phil1
ATGCACGACGTGGACACCTGGATGTTCTTCAAGTGGATATTCAAGACCGCCTGCGCCGTGCTCATCGTCACCAACACATGGAACATCGTCATGGGCGTGTTCGAAGCTGCTCAGAGCGTCGTCAACAGCGCG
>MSGS01000039.1:0-1037 GCA_001940855.1 Christensenellaceae bacterium Phil1
GCGAAGAAGTAGTCGTGAATGGAAAAACCGAGCTTGTTATAAGCCCGGTCATCTACCTGATATTGTCCGAACGGGACGTTGCCCACGGCGAGGTCATAGAAGTCTTTTCTATCCGTTGTCTCGAAGCCCGCGATGGTAATGTCCGCCTTGGGGTAAAGCTGCTTTGCGATTCTGCCGGTGATGCTGTCCAGTTCCACGCCGTAGAGCTTGCTGCCCTGCATGGATTCCGGTAAGCAGCCGAAAAAGTTGCCGACACCCATAGACGGCTCTAAAATATTGCCGGTCTGGAATCCCATATTGCCAACCGCTTCATAGATCGCTTTGATGACGGTGGGGCTGGTATAGTGGGCGTTCAGAGTGGACGCTCTGGCCGCAGCGTATTCCTCCGGGGAAAGTGTGGCGTACAGCTCTGCAAACTCGTCCGACCAGTTTGGCTTATTCTCGTCGAAGGCATCCGCAAGACCGCCCCAGCCCACGTAGCGGGAGAGGATTTCCTGCTGCTCCGGGCTGGCCTGTAAGCCCTCAAACTCCAGCTCTTGCAGGAGGCGGATCGCCGCCATATTTGCCCGAAACTTTGCTTTTGCACCGCCGACGCCGAGGGCATCATCGGTGATGTGAAAATTCTGCGCGTCGCGGTGGCTTGCCGCCTTAAAGTCGGCGTAAGCGGCCTGCTCCGCAGCAGCAACGCTGGGAAAGTCCTGCCACTCGCCGTCAACGGGGATAGATACCGCAGGACGGTGTGCGGGAGGCTCGTCGATCTCAGCCTGAGAAATGGCATCATCAAAATCAGGCACAAACTCGCCCATTTCCGAAAGCGCCGCGCGCCCTTCCTGCTCCAGAATCAGAGCTTCTTCCTCGCTCATGGCGGGCGGTTCAGGCTCGGCGGGTTCCGCAGAGGGCGGTTCATGCTCCGGCTCGTCAAAGCGCAGAGTGCGAATCTCTACATCATAGGGGAGGTTGTTTTTGTCACCGGGATACACCGCCACGGTTTCCTCGGTATAAGCAGGTTCCTTTTCCGGCTGCGGATACCGCTCCAT
>MSGS01000039.1:1046-15064 GCA_001940855.1 Christensenellaceae bacterium Phil1
CTCTCCCTGCTCTCCGCACGGGAGATGGGGTAGAGAAGCGTCGGGTCACGGAGAGAAATATCAAAGACGCCGACGCTCTCAATGATATAGGGCTTGCCGTCCTCCAAATAAACCGTATCGCCTACGGAATATGGGAACGGCTGCGGGGCCGGAGCCGCTTCAGGAGCTTCCGGAATTGCTTCCTCCGGCTCATGCCAACGGTGACTTTCCACCTCCTCGTCTGAAACATGGATCAGATCGCTGAAATCGAGGCTTTCCAGTTCGTTGTCAATCAGTCCCTGCAACGAGCTGTACTGCCGCGTTTCCAGATGCTCATCGTCCAGATAACGCTCCAACCGGAAATTCACAAGGTCAATATTTACCTGAATGGGAATCTCATCATCGGTGACGGTGGTATAGGCGACGCCGATTTTTGTCATGTCGCTGAAATCGGCATCAGAACCGTACTCGCTCTGGCAGAAGTCGGAGATCAGCCCTTTTGCTCGTTCCATAAGCGCCTGTTCCACTTGTCCTTGAAGCTCCAGCCGGTACGCCTCCGCCTGCCACTCGCTTGAAAATTCCTCGGTCACGCCGTCCGCGTCCACATAGTAGCCGTGGGTCTCATCGTCCCACACGGTGTACAGGGTGCGAAAGCCCCGGTCAAGGCTCACCACATGAAAGCGGTCTGCGGGGTCGATGGAGGGTTCTTTCTGCGCTTCCTGCGCCGCGATTCTCTCCACATCCGCCATGACCTGCCGGACGAAGGGGCTGTTACGATTGGCCTCCGCGTCAACGATCCGCCCGCCCACAATGCCGCGCTGGGCAAGCGCTTCCCGGAGGGCGATGGGGTCAATATCGTCATAATTATCATGTTCAGCTTGGGTGTAGAATTTATCAGCCTTGATGAGCTGGGCAATGCGCCGCTGCACCTTGGCCCAAGGCAGCACAGCAGGTTCGGAATTGCCCACGGAAATTTGCAGCGGTTTGGAAATATCCTGCAAGCCATACTCTCGCGCCAGCCATGCGGCGGTATCCTTTTCCCGCCCATGCTGCGCCATATAGCGAATGACTGCGTGCTTGCTCTCAATCTTTCCGTTCCATTGCTGCAAGGCTTCGTCAATGTCCGCCTGTGTGACCTTATAGGGCGAGGGTGTTACCGTCGTTGCAAGCGCAGGATACAGCTCATCCAAAAGCTCCTGATGCAGCCGGTTATGGAATGTCGGCATATCGAAGTACAGCTTTGCGAGCTGCAAATCATCGCTGGCATAGACAATGCGGCGGATGGCGGCAGCACCCTCCAGATAGGCGTTTTCCCGGTCAGAATTGCGGCAGGCGTTGACGAAGGCTTCATCTTCAGCAAGCGCGTTGCCCACGGTCAGCTTATACTGCTCAAACAGCTCGGCCACGGTTGGCTGCTGCGCATCGGCAGCAGGGGGTGTGTCATCGACATCATGGCTTTTTTCCTGTGCCTGTTCCTTATCGAAACGCGCCTGCTCCTCTGGCGTGAGATAGCGATTCAGCCGAATCAGCTCAGAGATGCGAGAAGCGACCTTATTCCAGTTCAGCCGCACATCCTCGCAGCCCGCCTTTTTCAGCGTAATGCCTTTTGCACTGTGATCCTCGTAGCTGCCGCTTGCTCTGGAAACAGCGTGGGTGTGACCGCCGATGCCGTACTCCTTTTTCAGAAAATCAACGCTTTCCCTGGGAGTATGCGCTGTCTGGAAGAACGCATAAATGCGGCCTTTTCCGCCCTCGAAGCTGCTTCCGCCTGCCAGACAAGCCGCGATTTCATCTTCGGTGATGAAGCTACCTGTTTCCGGAACTTTCATCATGTCAGAGCGATATTCCTTTCGCGGCAATGACAGATCTTCCAGACGGGCCAGAAGCGCCTGCGGGCGGTGAAAATGGAACCGCAGCAGCTCCCGGTTTTCGCGGTAGGCATCTACAAACGCCTTGAACTCAGGCAGAAGCCTTTCCCGAAACTCCGGGCTGGCAAGCGCATCGATCAGGCGCTCCGATTCCTCCGGAAAGCTGGTGCTATGGATATTACCCAAGCAGGACAGATACCCCAGCGACTTTGCTCCATCCGAGAAATCGTGATAAAGGTTCCAGACATCAACCGCGATGCGCAGCCGTTCATAGCGCGGGGCTTCCGTGACCTCAAGCTCGGTGGCAAATGTGCCGCTGTCCAGAAGCGCTTCCACACGCGCCGCCGCGTCCGGCCAGCTTATGACCTGCGCGGAAGAAAGATGCCGCGCGGCGCTTCCGTTTGCAATGTGGATGCCATCATCCCCATACCACGCGGAAACCCTGCCGCTTTCGGTAATCAGGCCATTGCCGCCGTAGTAGAGGTTCTTGAGAAATGCCGCGCGTTCTTCCAATGACTTTTGCTTGGAGAACTCTGCGGCAATTCTCATTCGTGCTGCGTCTGCGTTTCCACCTGCGCGCAGGATGTGGTCAATATCGTCCTGAGAAATGAACATGGAAAAAGCGGAGGGCGTAGGATTGACGCTCTCCGCTGTATCAATATATGCAATTTGTTCTGCTTCCGTAGGAAACAGGCTCATCTGGTAAGCCACTGTAGGCTGCACCGGTTCTGCTTCCGGCGCGTCTTGGGTCAGTTGTACACCAGCTCGTTCAGGATGATCTCCTCCGCCTGCGCTTTCAGGCTGTTCATCAGCCCCACCCACTTCATCGGGCCGCTGGCTTTCAGCTCCTCCGTCACGCCCACCGACTGCATCAGCTCCGGCATCATCTGTTCCAAGCGCCGGTTCGCCGTCTCGTCGATCTCCCGCAGATGGGGGTACAGCTTCTCGGACAGGATCATCTGATTCCAGAGGATGGGGCGATGCTCCTGAAGGTAGGTCTTCCGCAGCATCCCGTACTTGCCCAGGGGCTTGCTCTCCGGTTCCTCGCTCAGTTTCAGGTCGGGAATCCGGTAGTCTCCGTTCTTCGTGTAAGTCAATTCGGTCATGATTCTGGCTCCCTTCGCGCTCATAATTTCGGATGGCAATTTCTATCTGTCTGAGTACCTGCTGGCTGATCTCGCTGACCGCCGTGCCCAGCGCCGCAACCGTGGCCGGGGTGTTGAAGTCGAACACGGGCATAAAATCTTCCGGTTCCAGATAGGCTTCCGGCTCCAGCCCGCACCGGCTCATAAGCATATAGGTGATGCTGACTTTTGCGGCGTTCCGGAACTGCACCTCGGTGTTGAACTCATCATACCCGTCAAGATAGGAATCGTCAATGTTGTGGAGAATGTCCCGCTTGTGATCTGCCCAGTATTCCTTTGCAAGCTGAGCGGCTGCCGACTCCATCTGATCGAAGATGCCGTCTCTGCCTGATACATCGTAATTCTGCTCCAGCATGGCGGCAACGGCGTCCTCATGTTCCGCACGGAATTGCCATAGATGCACGGGGCGGGAGTGCTCCCGTTCGCCGGTGTCGGCCACGTCAAAGACATAGCGCAGCTGCGGCCTCTGGCCGCTTGTGTCTATAAGGGCAATGCCGGTGGAGCCGCGCCGAACAAAGCGTCCCATCTTTTTGTTCCAGAAATCATACTCGGCGCAGGCGGTGGCGTCTGGCCGCTGGGCATGGATCATGACCTGTTCGTTGTACGGATACTTATAGAGCCGTGCGGCTGTATGCAGGAATTGTGTCCAGCTTTTGTAGCTGCTTGTGAGCTGCCGCTCCGCTGTGTCTGCCATCTGCCTGTATTCCTGATATTTACTCGGCATAGGGCTGCCTCCTTCGGGTAAAAATTTAGAGCACCCGGAATGGGGTGCTCTATGTATAAGGAGCTGCATCTATTAAGTTGACTTTCTATTTCCCGAAATTGAAATATTTTTGATTTTGGGAAATAGAAAGCATAAGCAGACGCGCTTATCTCACGTCAGGGGCGCAGTCTGATTCATCATCCTCCATATCAGGTTCGTCCTCAAACAGTGCCAGTAGTTCCAGCGCCAGCTCGTTTACACGATCCGGAAGATCATCGTACCCGCGCATTTCCTGCGCTTCACCGTTTGTGTAACGCACCGATACCGTCCACGATGGAGAATCCTCATGTTCTGGTTCTTCGGGAGCCGCTTCATCTGGGGATTCAGCCTCCCATTCGGCTTCCCACAAATCGTCTGTGTCGGCAGCATCGGAAAAGCCGTAGTCGTCCTCCCAGCAGAAGATTTCATAGCTGTTGACAATGACATTCAGGAGCTTGCGCATGTCCTTCTCTGTCAACATGATCTGCATTGTCATTGTCTCGTTCTCCCGATGGAGCGTTACCGTGTGTTCCTTCCGGTCAAGGGTAAACTGGACATCTTCGCAGCAGACATCGCCATATTCGTCGATAACCTCGCCGCAGATGGTAAATTCCATGCGGAGGATGTGAAGCTGCTTTTTGCGCTCATTACGCTCCGCATATGGAAAGCGGTCTGCATACAGTTCTTTTGCCGTGGACGCCACCTCTGGGCGGCTATCGTTTTGCAGCCCTTTGAGCCAGTCCCGCTGCTGTGAGGATAACTGCCATGGCAGATTCCATAGCTTGGTGAGGATCATTGCCTCTGACCGCTGCGCGGCAGGCAGTGCGGCGCACTTCTTACAGATGTGCGCCGCATGGCCGCTGCCTGAAAAGCTCTCGTTCGATTTGTATTCTCCGCACACCTTGCAGTAGTGCCCATGCTTCTTGCTCATAAAATCTCCCTGACTGTTTCCCAAAATCAAATCATTTTCATTTTTGGGAAGCAGACGGCTGTTCTGCCAACCAGTCCGCAATATCCACGATTTGAATACCCTCGTATTGGTACGCTTCATCCCGGATTCTGGCAAGCACCATCTTCGGATAAGCATCTTTGATTTGAAGCAGAGGGCTTACTTCACGCTCAAAGGTTTTTGCGTCGCTGATGTTGTCCGAAACCTGAATATAAAGCTTTTCATTGCGCTTGATGGCAACGAAATCTATCTCTTTCTTGTACAGAACCCCAACATAGACCTCATACCCGCGCCGGAGCAGTTCAATGGCAACGATGTTTTCCAGTACGCGACCATAATCCAGATTCTTGGTTCCCAGCTTCGCATACCGGAAGGTGTGATCGCTCAGATACAACTTATCACTGGAGGCCAGATACTTTTTCCCCTGAATGTCATACCTGCGAACGCGATAGAACGCAAAGGCATTGCACAGATACTGCATATAGTTCCCGACGGTTTTGTGGTTGATCTTGTCCTTGTTGCCTGTGAGCGCATCCGCAATGTTCCTTGCTGACGTAAGATTGGAGATATTGTCCATGAGAAAATCGACAATGCGGTTCATCAGGATCGGGTTGCGGATTTTATATTTTTGCCGGATATCCCTGACGATCAATGTATCGAATACATCCGCGATATAGTCGTATTTGGCTTCCGGGTCTTGATAAAGATATGAGCCAGCCATACCGCCCTCTCTTAAATACCGGGAGAAAGCTGCATACCTGTCCGTGAGGGAATAATACTCGCAAAACTCGCTGAAAGAGAATGGAAACACTTTCACTTCAAAGGTTCGACCTGTGAAAAGCGTGGCAAGGTCTGAACTCAAGAGGAAAGCGTTAGAGCCTGTAATATAGATGTCGAATCTTTCCTGCGCATGGAGGTTGTTGATGGCAAGCTCAAAGCCGGGGCACATCTGCACCTCGTCGATCAGGACAAAATTCTGCTTGCCATCGACATAGGCGCTTTCAATATAATCGTTCAGGGCATGGTAGTCCTTGAACTTCTCGTACTTTGTCAGGTTGAAATTGATATGCACGATATTGGCGTCCGCGATATTTGCTTCCACATACCCTTTGAACGCTTCCAGCAGCTTTGACTTTCCGCTGCGTCGGACGCCCGTGACTACCTTGATATCCGGTGTCCCAATTACCCCGACCAGCTTTCGGAGATACATACCTCGGTCTATCAGTTTCATTTACATCACCTCTGCGCTTATTATACCCACTCTATTTCCCAAAATCAATATTTTTTCGATTTTGGGAAATAGAATTGCGGAGGCAAAATGGGAGCGCCCCGAAAGCCGCTCCCGCTGACGCATTTTCCTTATTCGTCAGTGCCAAAGTCCGGCACAAGCTCCAGCTCCGCAAACTGCTCATCGGTGATGCGGCCCAGCTTGCGAAGAGCACTGTCGGTCAGCTCCAGCAGCTCGGCTTCATCGGGTTCCAACTGTCCGCGCATGTCGGTCAGCGCCTGCATCAGACCGGCGCGGGTGCCGGTATTGTAGATGCACATCAGGTTGATCTCGTCAAATGTAAAGTTGCTCATGTCACAGCTCCCTTTCCGCGCTCCGTTTCGGGGCGCTCTTCACAGATTTGGTGTCGGCTACGGACGGCGTTTTCAGCTTCGCAAGGATGGAGGGCTTTTCGCCGGATTTTTCTCTGCGCACCGGCTGCTGGGCACGGCGCTTTTCCGTGTCTTCGCGCTGGACGGCCTGTGCCAGCTCCAGAAGAGAAATGGGCGTGCCGGTCTTGGACTGTTCCTCCAGCTCCGCGACTGTTTTGCGCGGGCCGTTGTTGATGATACCGTCGATCATGCCGTAATCATCTTCCATCGCTATCTCGGCATTTTTCAGGTAGTTCTCCGGCTTGAGAAAGCCCGGCAGCTCCTTAAAGCCCCAGGAATCAACGTAATGACAGGATACCACACCGTTCTGTTTCAGCGCTACGATGTCGCTGACGGACAGGCTGTGACCGCGAAAATCCTCCGGGCGGCGGATATTGAAGGTCTCATACAGCTCGTTCAATTTATCCTGCGTATCACCCCTGCGGTCGAGGTTTCCTGCGTAAACGGCGGCATAATTCTCCTTTTGGGCGGAAAGCCCTTTCTTCTCCAGATACTCGAAGTTCATATAGTGGAGCCGCGCCGTATCGTCATTATCCCGAAGCTGATAGATGGCAAAGCTGTCGGCAGGGTTATTGAGAAACGCTTTCTCATAGTCCTGCGGCGCGAATCGGTCTTTGACCATTTCCCATTCGGAAGTCTCCACACCGAAAATACCGTCAAAGCCGCGGACTTCATCGGCATCAAACGCCATGGCCTCCGTATTGTCCGTGTGGAGCATATACACGGTCACATCACGCTCCATGAGTTCCAGCGCCCGTTCTTTTGTCAGCGGCAGCATATTGGAGTCGGTGTAGCCGTAGGCGTTCATGCTCTCCACAGAAATCGCCGGGTCAGGGGCGGAGCCATTATCCGGTGCGCTGACCGGCTCCGGCTCCTGCACCGTGATCTCCTGCACTGGCTCGGCAGCAAGGCTCTCCGGCTCCTTATCCAGCCCACGCTCCTTCATCAGCGCCTTATAGTTCCGGTCGATATCCGTAATCAGACCGGATGCCGTGTGGTTGATGGTTTCCAGCGATGCTTTTAGCTCCGGCAATTCCTTGCCCTTAGACCATGTAGCGATATATCCAAAGCTGTTCTCGCCGGTCTCAATGCCAAAATAGGCGCAGACCGCATAGGAAACGCTTTCGGCCTGCACTTCCTCGGTGTTGCGGGTGATCTTCGCCTTTTCCGGAAACTGCTCGTGCAGAAACTCTTTCACGGTTTGCTCCCCGCCTATAAAGTTCAGCCCGTCTTCTCCCAGCGGAAGATATCCTTTATCTGTAAGGTCGATGGGTCTTGCTGTAATGACGGTTGCAGCATGATTGACGACCACATGCTCCTGAATGGTCACAGGCAATCCCGGATCATCGTCCGAACCACGCAGATCATACGCATACAGCCCTTCGGGCAGCTTTTCTCTGTCGATGCGACCATTGGAATACAGGGCAGGCTCTTCAAACAGCTCGATCTGCTGATATTTTTCACCAACGCTGTCCTTACCATGCAGAAGAGAATGCGCGATCTCATGAATTGCGGCGCATACCGTCTGCACCTCGCCCATGCCGGTGCGAACAGCGATGCGCTGATTCTCATCATCAAAATACCCGTCCATACCGGTCATATTCTCCATGAAAACCGGTACCGGCGCACTGCGCTTCACCGCCTCCATGAAAACCTCATAGTTCTCTACATTGCCAGTAAGATCGGTGGCAAGCTGTGGGAGAGGCTTACCCTCTGTTTGGCTCACATCAAATACCGTGACCGGCTTGTACATCGGAATCTTGATTTCTTTCTCCTCCACGATGGCATTTCCATCTGCGTCCAGCATGGGGAGCTTGGTGTCCGGGTCGAGCTTTGCTTCTTCGATTTTCTTTTTGTAGGGTGTCGGAGCAATGATCTTGATGCCTTTTTCGCCTTTCAGCACATTGCGGCCAAACTGATCGCGCCACTTGTTGAAACCGGCAACGACGGTGGCGTCCGGCTTCTGCATATAGATGAGCATGGTATTATTGACGCTGTACTTGTGGAACCGGCTCATGGTGCGAAGATAATTCTTGTACTTTTCGCTTTCAAACAGCTCTTTAATACCATTTTCAATGCTGTCGGTAATCTCTTTGAGCCTGTCCTTGTTAGACTGCTTTTCTGCCATATACGCTCCTTTCCGGGATTACAATCCCTGCATGTGATCAGCCCCTGCGGAGATGTGGAAATCCTCGCAGGGGCATGAGGCTTATTCGGATTTGGGGACGGTGCCCCTGACCGGAGGCTTGTATCCGGCCTGCTTGGCACGCTCACTGGCGGCTCGGCGGCGCGCTTCACTGTATGGCTCCCGAATGGAGATGCAGTTTTTGGGCACAATGAAGCAGGCAGAGCCGGAACGCCCTTTGCTGTCCGGATAGATTTTGTCCGGCTGTCGCCGGTGCAGTTCCTTAAGCCGTGCTTTGAGTTTCTTATCAAAGGTGTACACGCTGGCGGTATCGTCCGCATCCGAAAACAGGATGATGGTCTCACGCTCTGAAGGTTCCAGTCTCATCAGTCGGCCTCCAGCATGGAAGCGGCAAACCGGCGGCAGATTCTGTGAAAAAGGCGGCTGGCCGATGAAGCAAGGGTCATTTCAAAGGCAGTCGCAATCTCCAGATATTTGCACACTTTAGTGGGCACAAATCCTTTATGGGGATCGAAACCCAGGCGCATCCCCAAAACCGTCCGATCCCGATATCCCAGCTTCTCAAAGACAGACATGACGGTTTCGCACAGGTTGTCGATGGTGTCGCAATGGGCGCTGAAAGCAGGAGCGTTCTCGCCTTGCATGGTGAGAATCGCCGACAGGATCAGGTGCGCCGCACGCATTTTATGAATACTGTCTTCCATTTGCTTTCCCTCTTTCAAATTCCAGCCGGTAGGCCGTCTTCGTGCCATCGTCCTCCAGAACGATATAAGCGTCGTAGGTCTTGCCGGTTTTCTCGGAGAAGATGCCGCTGGCATAGGTTTTTCCGTCTTTCAACAGCGTCTCTGCCATCTTCTTTGTCAGATTGATTTTCTTCGCGGCAAGAAAACGGTTATCGCGCCAAAGGCCAAAATGGCAGTCATTCCGCTCACAGAAATAGCCCTTTTTGCTCTCGGTCACATCACTGCCGCAGCGCGGGCATTTTCCGACGACCGTTCTTCCGGACGGAAACAGCACGTCGGCTCCCAGCACCGTTTTATAGGTCTTGACCAGCTCGCAGACCATACCGCGGATGCCCTGCATAAAGGTTTCCGGGGATTCTTCGCCGCGCTCGATCTCCTTGAGCCGGTGTTCCCACTCAGCGGTCATCAGGGGCGATTGAAGCTGTTCCGGCAGCACGGTAATCAGGGAAATACCGGCGTGGGTGGGGATCAGATTAACGGTCTTTTTGCTCTTTTTTCGCTCCACAAAGCCGGTAGCCACCAGCTTTTCCAGAATGGCGGCACGGGTGGCAGGCGTACCCAGTCCCTTGCGTTCGGCATCTTCGGGCATTTCCTTTGCACCGGCGACCTCCATCGCAGAGAGCAGCGTATCCTCGGTATAGTGTTTGGGCGGCGTGGTCTTGCCCTCTTTGATGCTGGGTGCTGTGATCTTGAATGACTGGCCTTCTTCCAACGATGGGAGTGCGTTGGAGTTATCCGCATTTTCCTCATTGCTCTTCGTGAACACACGCCAGCCGGGACTTGTGACTGTGCGGCCTTTTGCGCTGAAGCTGTGCCCAGCGCACTCCAGTGTTACCGCCGTTTCCGTGTATTTATGGGGCTGCGTGACAGCGCAGAGCAAACGCAGAGCGACCAATTCCAACACAGCACGCTCTCCGGCAGGAAGACTGGTGAGCGCGGTTTCCTTAAAATTGGCAGTGGGAATGACCGCATGGTGATCGGAGACCTTTTTATCATTGATGACCTGCGCAGCGTTTACATGGATGGGAAGACTGGCCACCTTCGGCAGCGCCGCTGCCACGCCGCTTACGAGTGCGGGCAAACTATCCGCCATTTCCGAAGTCAGATACCGGCTGTCGGTGCGGGGATAGGTGCAGAGCTTCTTTTCATACAGGCTCTGGAGATAATCCAGTGTCTGCTGGGCGGTGAAGCCAAGAATCCGATTGGCGTCACGCTGCAAGGTGGTGAGATCATAAAGGGCGGGCGGCTTTTCGGATTTGTCCTTGCGCTCCAGCGTTGTGACCACAGGGGTCTGATTGGCGCAGGATTGGCACAAAGCCTCGGCATCCGCTTTACTTTTCATGCGCTCACTGCCAGCATCAAAGCCCGGAAGTTCCAGCGTGACCGTGTAGAAAGGTTCAGGCTTAAATGCATCAATTTCTGCTTCCCGCTGTACGATCAGCGCCAGCGTGGGAGATACCACGCGCCCAACGTTCAGTGTGCGGTGATAGAGGACAGAAAAAAGCCGCGTTGCGTTGATGCCGACCAACCAATCTGCCTTGCTGCGGCAAAGCGCCGACGCATGGAGATTATCGTATGCGCTGCCATCTTTGAGAGTTTCAAAGCCCCTGCGGATCGCCGTATCTTCCATAGACGAGATCCACAGGCGCTTCATGGGCTTGTCGCATTTGTTGAGCAGATAGACCGTGCGGAAGATGGACTCGCCCTCGCGCCCGGCGTCGCAGGCGTTGATGACCTCGCTCACATCCGCCCGGTGCATGAGCGTGTTAAGCAGGGCAAGCTGCTTGCCCTTGTCTCTGGCGACGGAATACTGCCAGCTTTCAGGCAGAATCGGAAGATCTTCGTATCGCCATTTAGCATACCTCTCATCGTAGGCGGCAGCCTCGGCCAGCTCTGCCAGATGCCCGAAGCACCACGATACGAGGTAACCGTTACCCATGAAATAGCCGTCCTTGCGCTCGTTGGCACCAAGGACGGCGGCAATGGATTTACCCACAGAGGGTTTTTCGGAAATAATCAGCTTATACCCGTTCTGCATAGTCAGTCGTCTCCTTCTTTTCTTCCTTGTGCATCCCGAAAACATCGAAATTTGCATCAATGGCCACAAGTATCCGCTTCGCTCTCTCCAGCACCTTCGGGCGGTTCTCACAGGTGGCCTTATACGTCAGATACTCGCCGTAATAGTCGGGCTTAATTGGCATATGGCGAATGGTGGATCGTATCATCTCTTCCACCGTATCTGCTTCCTCCATGGTCGTGTAAGGGTCGGAACTGTCCAGCATTTCCCGAAGCGTGGAAAACGTCTTATCTTCCTCCTGTCCCGCCCGGATCAGGTACTTGATATACGAGGAAAACAGCAGCGTAAGAGATTCTATTTCAAAGCGGGAAAGCTCGTCCAGAATGTAGTCCTTCAGCCAATACATTTCCTCTTTTATAAATCTGCGAACGTCGTATGACCGCAGGCTCTTGAGCGCATCAGGCGAAAGCTCCGGCATGGAATCGTCATCCTCCGTCAGCGAAGAAACATCATAGATTTCAAACGTTTCCGGTTTCTCCGGCTTTTTGGGCTCATCCTCCAAGTCGTCCAGGTCGTCCAGAAATGTGAAGTCGGTGGCCTGCTTCTTCGGCTTGCCGATTTTGCGGATTTGGGAGACGATATCATCCATGATGTAGAAAAAGAGATAAATCGCGTTAAAACCGGCAATACAGCCGATCACAATGAACAGCGTGGTCATTCTGCATCCTCCTGTTCTGCATCGCCGGTGCTTTCCTGCTCATCAGACTCCGTCTCGTAGTCCGCATCGTCCTCATCCTCACCGTAATCATAGTCATCCAGATCGACCGGCCCCTTGGCATCCGGCTTTTTCTTGCGGAACTTGAACCAATAGAGCGCACCGCCGCCCAGAAGCAGCAGGAGAAGGAGTGCTACAGCGCCGCCGCTGGATTTCTTTTCAGGCTCTGGCTCAATTTCCGGCTCCGGCGTGACCTCCGGCACCTTTTCTACGACCTTCTCCTTGCCGGTACACTCTGTCATATTCGTTTTGCAGACCTCGCAGGAAATATTGACGGCTCCGGCCTCGCACTTCGTCGTACAGGAACAGATCGGTGTCTGCTTATCGCCGTCAATCAGCGCCATCAGGTCGGCCTCATCCACAAGATTCAGGAAATAGGTCTCGTAACGCTCTCCGTCCTCGTCCAGCGGCTTATCATAGTCGATTACGAGATAGAATGTTTCGCCGTTGCGGGTCTCAATGGTGATGAACTGCTTGTTGCTGTATTTATCGTAAAGCAGATCGCGGGTGACGGAATTTCCGTTCTGCGTAAAACCGGTGCCGGACTCCTTTGTGACAGGCTCAGTCGTGGGGGACGGAGTCTCGGAAGATGCCGGAGCCTGTGCAGATGAGCCTGCACTTTTACTGCCGCCGCTGGAAGATGTTCCGCTGCCACTGCTGCCAGAAGAAGGCGCAGCCGCTGTGTTTTTGCGGCAGTCGCAATCCGCAGGGCAATGTTCATCATGCTGATTATTGCCGGTATCCGGCGTGGGTGCCGGTGTGGGGGTGGGCGTTGGTTCCGGTTCTTCTTCGTAAAACGGATTGGCAAGTACAACGTAATCTGTCCAGTTCCCGGCATTGTCCAGCGCGTCGATGTAGAGATAGGCATCGTCCGTCAGATTATCAATCCGGACGTTCAGCTCGCCATTATCCAATGTTGTGTATAGCTCGTTGTTGACAAAGATCGCCGCTACGCCGGAGAGCGCATCATTGGCCTCTACGCGCAGAATCGTACCATTGATACCGGCACGGAGCACCGGTGCTTCAAAGTCCATGCAATCCACATCCAGAGACAGCTTATGCTCGACATTCATCGGATCGGTAACAAAGAAATACACGGTGCCGTTATCCGGCATCGTGCGCTCCAAATATCCGTATTCATTCCATTCTTCCGTCAGGTCATATCGTTCCGCGCCCTCTGAATCTTCAAGCGCAGCCTCAATTTTGACCCAACCGGTCTCGTTTTTGTCAATCAGCCGGACGGTGATCGTAACCGGCATATTGTGCCATCCGGGAGGAATTTCCGCGTCCAACGCATAATCCGGCTCCAATGTAGGAGCATCCGCAGGTTCCGGTGGGATAGAGGGTTCTTCCTGTTCCGGTGCGGGTTCCGGCGTTTCTTCCGTGGGTTCAGAATCCACCTCCAATTCTGCCTCCACGGTTTCCAGAGTACTGTCGGGCGCGCCATCAGGTACATCTGTACCTTCCTCGGCAATGGCCATGCCGGTCATGGTGAAAAACACCAGCGCAAGACTGAGCATCAGTGCGATCATGCGGATCATGCGCGGGGTCTTCTTAGTTTTCTTCAGGTGCATTTTCCATATCCTCCTTCTGTGTGCTGCAAAACGGCGAACCGCCTTTTTTGATGTGCATGAGATACTGCGCCAGCTCTTCCATCGTCATGCCCGTGGCGCGGGCAAGGCCGACGATATCCTCATTTTCCAGCTTGATAATGTCCTCATCGATCTCACGGTTACGGGACTGGAGCATGGCGATTTTACCGTCATTCTTTGCCCTTTCCGCTTTGAGCTTGCTGATTTTCGGGTTCATAGTTCCTCCTTATGGTGATGGCAAACGGCCAAATTGATAGAAATGCTGCTGCCAGTAAGATGAAGTAATGTCGCTGTACTGAATGGGATCGCCGCAGTGCAGCATGGTATTATTTCCAACATAAATACCGACGTGTGATGCGCCGGTGGTGTCATACGTTCCCTGGAAAAAGATCAGGTCTCCGGG
>MSGS01000040.1:0-1493 GCA_001940855.1 Christensenellaceae bacterium Phil1
AACACTCTCGGTTCAAGCATAACCGGTCCGCCATTATAAGTGTACCCCCAAACATCCCCGTTCTTGGTATGGCCTATTTCTTCCCTGGGGAGTTCTGCGCCGCCTGAAGATGCTTCATAAACTTTTCCGTCATCGGCGATGGCGGCAATGGCATTGTATAATTTTGTCATCCAAATCTCCGGGTCGAGCGAATCTACCACCATGTTATATGTCACGGTGTATTTGATGGAATACCCCGTGTCAACGACCACTTCCAAATAGGCTTCGTCCGGGGCAACGCCATCCTCTGTCAAACCGTAGAGAGCCAAAACCTCGGCTACCGAGAGATCCTTCGGCTCGGAGGGTTCGTCCGTAGCATCCCCGCCGGTGCTTTCATCGCCTTGATTATCCGTCTGCGAGGTGCCGGGCTTGTCGGTATTGCTACCGGACGGGTTATTCTTCTTTTCGCCGCAAGCGGCAAGGGAGAGTACCAACAGCACGGCAAGCATAAGCGCCAATATTTTTTTCATGTTTCAAATCCTCCTGTTCGTTTTTATTTTTCCAAAGTTCCCATGTTCATAGTCTTCACATTTATTCCTTTGTTGGTGCCGCCTATTTGAACAACACGCACTTGTCCTTCGTAGGTGTAATACCACTCGAAATCCATAAAGGCTATAAAGCCGTCATCTTCTTCCCGTGCTACATACTTGATATCTTCACCGTATTTATCGGCCAAGCTCGCATAAGATTCTTTGATGGTATTTGTGCTTCCCGAATTGTTAACAGTATAAACACCGTCAGCGGAAACATCAGCGCAAATCGTCCAAACAGCCTCAACCAAAGTTTTCATATCATCTGCAGTCAAGCTGTCATTTCGGTCAAATTTTACACCTGACCCCCAATACTCTTCAAAGGTACAGCCTTCCAGTGCAGTCAAGCCGGGCAAACAAGCTTTTAATGCCAACTGCTCCATAGTCGGTGTGGCATTGGGTTCGTCCGTTTCATCCCCGCCGGTGCTTTCACCGCCTTGGTTATCCGTCTGCGAGGTGCCGGGCTTGTCGGTGTTACTGCCGGACGGCTTATTCTCCTTTTCGCCGCAGGCGGCAAGGGAGAGTACCAACAGCACGGCGAGCATAAGCGCCAATATTTTTTTCATGTTTCAAATCCTCCTTATAGATAAAATTTCGGGCGGTCAGCGGCTTTGCCCGCCGCCCATTTGGGTTGGTTATTTAATTACTGCCTGCACTTTCATAAGGGTGTCGCTGTATTGACATTGAATTTCTCCCCAAGAGAAGCTCATTGCAAAAAGGTGTTGGCTTCCTACTTTGTCCTCACCTGTGATTGTTCCGTCTAAGGATTTGTAATATCGAACGAGTTCTTCACATTGCTCGATATTGGGGACAATCAAGTTCATTGTGAGCGTGTATCGGTATTCGCCGGTAGCAGTCATTAGGGTTATACTTGAAGAAGCCAAATCAATTTCGCCTGCAACCTTTTTCAGTTCGGCGGGAACA
>MSGS01000040.1:1612-2225 GCA_001940855.1 Christensenellaceae bacterium Phil1
CGGTTTCACTACCGCAGGCGGCGAGGGCAAGCACCATAACTAAAGCAAGGGTAATTGCTAATATTTTTTTCATGCCGATTTCCTTCCTCCGTGTGAATCATGCACGGACATTTTTTTAACCCTTAATGTCAAATGACACATTGATTGCTTCGTATTCCTCGTTATAAGCGGTATTTTCACATTTGGTAAGCGCACCCCAAGAAAATTCCATTTCAAAGAAGTGATGATCACCGACAGCAGATTCGTCTTTCACAGTACCGTCCAAGGTTTTGTAATAGTCGGTCAATTTTGTGAAATACTCCGCAGCCGAGCCTTTGGGAACAAGGAAAGTTGCGCCGAAATTATAGGTGCCGTCGTTGCTGTAATCGGGAGCAATCGTGCAGAGATTTTTGCCTAATGTACCGATACCTTTTTTGATTTCCGCAGGGATTTTAGCAATCTGTGCAGCCGCTTCGTCACCTGTCAATGTAGTTGTAAGATCGGAAGCATAGGCACGAATATCAGTATCGGCAATATCAAAGACATCTGCTTTGGGCTTTTCCTCGCCGCCATTGTTGCCACTCTGAGAAACCCCCGGCTTATCGGTATCGCCGGACGGTTTGTCGGTGTTCTC
>MSGS01000040.1:2368-4510 GCA_001940855.1 Christensenellaceae bacterium Phil1
AGGCAGTCGGTGGTGTCTATGCAGTAGCACACGCCGTTTATCCTATTGTAAATTGTTTTGCTGTCGGGGTACTGACCCGCAGGATGGAAACCGTGCTGACCGGCATATTGCAGGTACTCGGCCACCGCACGGGAGGCCGCGCTGCCGTCCCCGTTAAAGCAGGCGGAGAAGCCGAACACGCCCGGCTCGTATTCCTCAATGCTGTAATCCGTACCGCCGCAGTTCCATTTGGGATATTGAGGCAGCTTTTCGTCCCACTCGGCCATCACCGCCGCGTCGCTTGCCGCCTTTGCCTGTTCCTCCTGTATCGCCGCAGGGAGCTTTGTTCCGCAGTCGGAGCAGAATTTTGTGCCCACCGTATTTTGCTTGCCGCAGGAGGGGCAAACCGCGCCCTCGGCTACCGTCTGTTCGGGGAGCTTCGTCCCGCACTTGGGGCAGAATTTCTTATCAGCCGTAGCGCCCTCACCGCAGGAGGGGCAGATTTTGATGTTCTTTGCCGCTTCGGTGGCGTAGCCCTCCACCGAGCGCTGCAGGTTTGCCATAGCGCCCTCCAGGCCGCTTGCCTGCCGCACCGTCTGCTGTGTCTGCTGTGCGGCGGACTGCGTTGCCTGGTCGATGGAGCTTGCCGCCTTGTTCGCAAGCTCGGTGGCCTTCGGCTCAACCGCCTGCTGTACCGCATTGCCAACCGCCTTGCCCACGGCGTCGCTGACGCCCCGGCGGATGGCTCTTTCTAAAAAGCCCATAGGGTATCCTCCTTTATCATAGATATCGTGTTCGTCATTCGCCTTCCCACATCCTGATGCCGTGATAGCCTTTTTCTTTCAGGCATTTCTCACAACAGACGCCTCCTTCCAGTTCCTCGCAAACATAGGCGCAGTCGCCGCAGATATGATCGCCGCATATCTCGCAGTAGTGGACGTGGTTCTGATGCATAAATAGATTTGCCCGTTCATAGGCGGCTTCATGATCTCTTGCCCACACAAGGCCGCGCAGCTTTTCTTCGGTCGGGGTAAGCCTGCGCTTTCGCCGGAAGCCGTCGTTGAATTTCAGTTTCGGAACGGTCAGCTCCTTGTGACAGCAGTCGCAGAAGAACTTAAATGCAAATTCTTCGAGGGTGGACAGATCCTCCCAATCCTTTGTCACGGGTTCAAGCATTGGCGGCCGCCTCCTTCGGTATCCCTGCCGCGTCCTTCAGCTTCGCACCGCAGCACGGACAGTAATCCGTCTGCCTGCTCACCACCGTTTCGCAGTCGGGGCATACCCTGTGCAGGGATTTGTAATAATCGTACAGGGTGGTTTCCGGCAGGCGGCTTCCGCACTCGCGGCAAAAGTCATTTTCAGAAGAAGCCATCCTGCCGCACTTAGGACATTTCTTGATCTTCCGCATGGCAGTCGGGCCGAAGCCCAGTTCTTCCATGGTTTGCAGCCGCAGCCTTTCAAGCCGTTTCGCTGTCATCCGGCTTCACCTCCCCGTACAGCAGTTTTGCGCCGCACCTCCGGCAGAAGCTGTCGCCCTGGGGCAGCTTTTCACCGCAATGGGGACAGTAGGACGGGAGATTCTCCCAAGGGGCGCAGGCCACGCATTCCAGCACATCGGCGTTGTACATGGCGTCGCATACCCATCTGCCGCATTTATGGCATTGATTGAAATTCGCCCTGCCTTCGGTCTGCCATGCCAAAAGCAGTCCTTCTTCCTCTGTGTCCGCCCGAATGGGCTTTGTCGTATAAACGGCCAAGCCCGACAGGTCGCAGAAGAGACGGTAACGGAGACCCCCTCCGTCCGCAACGGTTTTGTAGCTCGCTGTTTGTTTTGCATACTCAGCCATTTTTCCTCTCCTTTCCTGTGAAAAAATAGTTTGTAACTTTACTGTAACAAATGCCGCCATGCCATTGACTGAATCAATGGGTTGTGGTATAATAGAGAAAACATAAACAGGGCGTTCCTCTTTTCTGTCGGTCGGGCAGTCAGAGGTCTTTATGTAGAGCATAGCTCTACATAAAGGGGTACCCCTTTAACTTTTTTCGCTTCTTTTTGACGGCGATTTTTTATTCCGGGTACTTACCGACCTGCCGTTTACACCCCTCATTATACGGATTTTTTCTGTTTTGTCCCCATCCTTTTTGCTCAAAAGGATGGGAAAA
>MSGS01000041.1:0-47472 GCA_001940855.1 Christensenellaceae bacterium Phil1
TCATGGCGGGCGGCGGCGTTGCCCTTATCGGCCTTGTGCTTGTACCTCTGCTCTCCGGCCTTTTCGGTTGATATTCAATAAAACACCCTTTCGCGCCCGTCCGCGTCATGCGGGCGGGCGCGGGAAAGGAGGGATTAACGCTTGATATGGCAGCAAATCGAAGAATGGATTAAGGGCGTATTGACCGACGGCATTATCGGTAATCTCTCCGGGATGTTCGATACCGTCAATCAAAAGGTGGGCGAAATCGCGGGAGAAGTGGGAGCGACGCCGCAGGGCTGGAACTCCGGCATATTCTCCATGATACAAAACCTGTCCGAAACGGTCATTATCCCGATTGCGGGCGCTATCCTTGCCCTTGTCATGTGCTATGAGCTTATTCAGATGGTAGTCGAAAAGAACAATCTGCACGGCGACGTGGACACGTTCATGTTCTTCAAATGGGTGTTCAAAACCTTTGCCGCCGTGCTTATCGTCACGAATACCTTTGCCATCGTGACGGGCATCTTCAACATGGCGCAGCAAGTCGTCAATCAGTCGGCGGGCGTTATCATATCCGACACCAGCATAGATATAACGTCCACCGTGGCTGACCTTGAAGCGCGGCTTGCGGATATGAACATCGGCGCTCTGCTGGGGCTGTGGTTTCAATCCCTGTTTGTCGGCCTCACCATGAATATCCTGTCCATCTGCATCATGCTCGTTATCTACGGGCGCATGATAGAAATATACCTTGTGACCTCTCTCGGCCCGATACCCCTTGCGACAATGGCAAACAGCGAGTGGCGCGGCATGGGGCAGAACTACTTGAAATCCCTGCTGGCGTTGGGCTTCCAAGCGTTTTTAATCATGGTTTGCGTCGGCATCTACTCGGTGCTGGTACAGACCATAGCGACCACCGGCGACATAACCGGCGCAATATGGGCTTGCATGGGCTATACCGTCCTCTTGTGCTTCTGCCTCTTTAAGACGGGCAGCATTTCTAAGGCCGTGTTCAACGCCCATTAAGCGGAAAGGAGAACATCAAAAATGGCATACGTCACAATACCCAAGGACTTGACGCGGGTTAAGTCAAAGGTGCTTTTTAATCTCACAAAGCGGCAACTGCTTTGTTTCGGGGCGGCGCTTCTCATGGGAGTGCCGCTATTCTTTTTGCTCCGGGGCAGCACCGGCACGACCACGGCGGCGCTCTGCATGATACTTGCCATGCTTCCGGGCTTTTTGTTCGCTCTGTATGAGCGGCACGGGCAGCCCCTTGAAGTTATCGCCGGGCAGATGATACAGACCCTTTTCGTCCGTCCCAAGCAGCGCCCCTATCAGACCAACAACCTATACGCCGCCCTTATGCGGCAATCCCAAATGGAACAGGAGGTAAAAGCGATTGTTCAAAAAAGCAGCGCCGTCCGCAGCGGCAAAGGACGCGGCAAAACGAAAGCTGACCCGCGCCGAAAAGCGGCAAATTGAAGCCGTCATTAAGAAATACAAGGGCGACGGCAAGCCGCACACGGCGCAGGACAGCATCCCCTATGAAACGATGTACCCGGACGGCATTTGTCATATCGCGGGCAAGAGCTATTCCAAGTGCATTGAGTTTGAGGACATCAACTATCAGCTTGCGGGGGCGGACGCGCAGAGAGCTACATTTGAAAGCCTGTGCGACCTTTACAACTATGTTGACGCCACTATCCATGTGCAGATTTCCCTTATCAACCGCAAGCTCGACCCCGACCAGTTTGCCAGCGCCTTTTACGTCCCGCCGCAGGGCGACGATTTAGACCCCATCCGGCAGGAAAGCAGCGGCATACTCAAAGCGCAGTTTGCCCGTGGCAACAACGGCAGGGAGAAAACCAAGCATCTGACGTTCACCATCGAGGCCGACAACCTCAAAGCGGCGCGGGCGCGGCTGAACCGCGTGGAAACCGACCTTTTGGGCTATTTCAAGGTCATGGGCGCACCGGCGCGGGCGCTCGACGGCAAGGAGCGCCTTGCCGTGTTGCATGGAATATTCCACCCGGACGGGGAGCGTTTCGCCTTTGAATGGGACTGGCTGCCCGCGTCGGGGCTTTCCAGCAAGGACTTTATCGCCCCGACCTCTTTTGAGTTCGGCAGCGCCCGCACGTTCCATATCGGGAGCAAGCTGGGCGCTGTGAGCTTCCTGCAAATCATAGCGCCGGAGATAAACGACAGTATGCTAAAAGACTTCCTCGACACAGAAAACAGCGTCATTGTCAATCTCCATGTGCAGGCCGTGGAGCAGAACGAGGCCGTGAAGATGGTAAAGCGCAAGATCACCGACCTTGACCGCATGAAGATAGAGGAACAGAAAAAGGCCGTGCGCTCCGGCTACGACATGGATATTCTGCCCTCTGACCTCGCCCTTTACGGCAAGGAAGCCAAAAGCCTCTTGAACGAGCTGCAAAGCAGGAATGAGCGCCTTTTCCTTGTGACGTTCCTTGTCCTCAACATGGCCGACGGCAGACAGAAACTCGGCAACGACGTTTTCCGGGCGGCGGGCATCGCGCAGAAAAATAACTGCATTTTGTCCCGGCTGGACTACCAGCAGGAACAGGGGCTTATGTCCTCGCTGCCTCTCGGCCTCAACCAAATCAAGATACAAAGGGCGCTGACGACTTCCAGCGTGGCCGTGTTCGTGCCATTCGTGACGCAGGAGCTTTTTCAAGGCGGGCAGGCCATCTATTACGGACTCAACGCCGTTTCTAACAACATGATTATGCTGGACAGGAAACGCGCCCGCTGCCCCAACGGGCTTGTGTTCGGCACACCCGGAAGCGGTAAATCCATGAGCTGCAAGCGGGAGGTCACGCATATCATCCTCACCACCGACGACAACGTGATTATCTGCGACCCGGAAGCCGAGTATTACCCCCTTGTCCGGCGCTTGCACGGACAGGTTATCAAGCTGTCCCCGACCAGCCGCGACTTTGTAAATCCGCTGGACATCAATCTGAATTACAGCGAGGACGAAAACCCCCTTGCCCTCAAATCCGACTTTGTGCTTTCGTTCTGTGAGCTTATCATGGGCGGCAAATCCGGGCTGGAGGCAATCGAAAAGACGGTCATTGACCGGGCTGTGCAGATGATTTACCGCCCGTACTTCGCAGACCCCAAGCCGGAGAATATGCCTATCCTCTCCGACCTCCACGCCGCGCTTGCGGCGCAGCACATCCCGGAGGCCGACCGCGTGGCACAGGCGCTTGACCTCTACGTTTCCGGCTCTCTCAACTTCTTCAATCACCGCACCACCGTTGACATCACCAACCGGCTTGTGTGCTTCGACATCAAGGAGCTGGGCAAAAACCTCAAAAAGCCCGGTATGCTCATTGTCCAAGACCAAGTATGGAACACCGTCACCGTCAACCGCAGCATCGGAAAGGCGACGTGGTATTTCATCGACGAGTTCCATTTGCT
Source organism: Christensenellaceae bacterium Phil1 (assembly GCA_001940855.1). GTDB lineage: Bacteria > Bacillota > Clostridia > Christensenellales > CAG-138 > Phil1. Next base: position 3,430 of record MSGS01000041.1, read on the forward strand.
CTTGAAAGAGGCGCAGACGGCGGCGTACAGCGCCGAAATTTGGAAGCGGTTTAGGAAATGGGGCGGCATCCCCACCGGCGCGACGCAGAATGTGAAAGACCTGCTTTCTTCCCCGGAAATTGAAAATATCCTTGAAAACAGCGACTTCATTTATATGCTCAACCAAGCGGCGGGCGACAGAAAGATACTTGCGGAGCGCCTGAACATTTCCCCGCAGCAGCTAAACTACGTCACCAACTCCGAACCCGGCGAGGGGCTTTTGTTCTACGAGAACGTGATACTTCCCTTTGTTGACAAGTTCCCACAGGACACCGAGCTTTATCGGATTATGACGACGCGCCCAAGCGAGGTGAACGCATGACCGTCCCCGTCAATACCATCCTTTGCGGGGATTGCCTTGACGTTCTGAAAACCCTGCCGGACGAAAGCGTACATTGTTGCGTGACAAGCCCGCCCTACTACGCGCTGCGCGATTACGGCATGGACGCGCAGATCGGGCGTGAGGAAACGCCGGAGCAGTACATAGCCCGCTTGACCGAGGTATTCCGAGAGGTCAAGCGGGTGCTTCGCTCTGACGGGACGTTTTGGCTGAACATCTCCGACACCTATTGCGGCACCGGCGGCAAGGGCGACGCCCGCGACCCGAAATATCCGATGGGGCGCAACGGGCAAAGCGTCGCATTGAACCGCACCGTGCGGGGCTGCAAGCAGAAAGACCTTATCGGCATCCCGTGGATGCTGGCTTTTTCCCTACGCGCCGACGGCTGGTATCTGCGAAATGATGTGATATGGGAAAAAGCGAACCCCATGCCGGAGAGCGCGAAAGACCGCTGCACCCGCTGTTATGAACACGTCTTTTTGCTCACCAAATCCAAGAAATACTACTTTGATTGGCTGGCCGTCGCGGAGCCGATTTCACCGAACACGGCGGCGCGGAAGCTGGCCGGACGCGGCTTCGGCAAGTACTCCGTCGCCATTCCCGGACAACCGCAGCCGCAGAACATCAACAAGCCGAGGGAGGCGGGCGCTATCACGGAGGCAGACATTTCACCCGTCCGCGCCAAGCGCGACGTGTGGCATATCAACACCGTGCCGTATAAGGGCGGCCACTTTGCGGCGTTCCCGCCCAAGCTGGCCGAAACGTGCATACTCGCGGGCTGTCCCGTGGGCGGCATCACCCTTGACCCCTTTTTCGGAAGCGGCACGACGGGGCTTGCCGCCAAGCGCCTTGACCGCCATTATATCGGCATCGAACTGAACACAGAGTTTTGCGCCCTCGCACGGGCGCGGATTGGAGGCGATACCACTTGAAAAACGATGCAGAAGAACAGGACAGATACATCATTTCGGGCAGCGGCTACCGCTTGCTGATATGGGACTTGTATTCCATCTTCACAAGCTATGTCAGTCTGGCAAGAAAGCTGGCCGCAGCGCAGACCGAAAAGGATTTTAAGCGTCTGCAACGGCAAATATCCGGCTATGAAAAGCGGGCATACAAACGCTGCCGCCGATGGGGTATTCCAAAGGACTGTGAGGCGTTTGCCTGTGATACGCTTGAAAAGGCCATTTCCGAAAGATGCTTGACTTCTATCCCCGCTACCGACAGCGAAGATGAAGCGCAGTTTATGGACGAGGGGTGGTGATACCGAATGAAGCAGCTCAAACCCCGCGACAAAATCACGCAGCGCATGACCCGCGACGGACTGATTGAGGAAAACCAGACCACCGGCGACGTGGAGAGCGTTTCGGAGCGTGAAGCGGAGCAAAACCTATCCCCGCAGCAACCAGCGCCGCAGCAGTTTATCTATCCCACCGCCGCAGCGCCGCCCCTTGCGCCGGAGCTGCCCCGTCCCACGGGCGGCGGCACCGCCGAAAAGGTCATAGAGCGTTTGGACGCGGAACATGACAGGCACAAATCCAAACGGGCAGTCAGACGCGCCAACGCCGCAGCGCAGGAGGGCGAGGCCGCACGGCAGCGCCCATCCTCCCGGCTGCAATTTACCGAGGAAGAACGCAGCGCCCCGGAGCTGCAAAACGCTATCCGCAAATCCGAGAAGAAAGCGGATAAGCTGGACGCGGCGCGGGCGGCCATCCCCAAGAAAACCGTCGTTTCCAAAGAGCGCGTTTTTGACGAGGCCACCGGCAAGGGAAAATCCCGGCTGCATTTTGACAAGGTGGACAAAGCGCCGCCCAAGCTCAAAAGCAATCCGCTTTCCCGCCCCGCGTCGGAAATCGGCCTTGCCATTCACGGCAAGATACATGAGGTGGAGCAGGACAATTCCGGCGTGGAGGCCGGACACAAAACCGAGGAACTTGCCGAGCATGAGGCCGGGCGCGGCATCCGCAAGGCATATCGCAATTACCGGCTCAAACCCTATCGGACGGCGGCGACAGCGGAGCGCAAGGCGATAGCGGCCAACGCCGAGTATGCCTATCAAAAGGCGCTCTACGATAATCCGTCCCTTGCGGCCTCTAACCCCATTTCCCGCTTTTGGCAGAAGAAGCGTATTCAAAAGGAGTACGCAAAAGCCGCGAGAGCCGGGGGCAAGGCGGCGGGCGCGACGGCGCAGACCGCCAAGAAAACAGCGGAGGCCACGGCAAAGGCGGCGAAGAAAACCGCCGAGGAAACCAAAAACACCGTTTCTTTCGTCGTGCGCCATTGGAAAGGCTGCCTTATCGTCCTTGCCGGGCTGCTGGTGGTAGTGCTGCTGATCGGCGGGCTGCAATCCTGCACGTCCATGTTCAGCGGCGCGGGCAGCGGCATCGTCGCCTCTACCTATCTTTCGGAGGACGCGGATATTCTCGCCGCCGAAGCAGCATACGCCGGAATGGAAGCGGATTTGCAATACGAGCTGGATAATTACGAAGCCCTGCATCCCGGCTATGACGAATACCGCTTTGACCTTGACGACATAGAACATGACCCGTATGTTTTGGCCTCCATCCTCTCGGCGCTCCACGATGGGCAGTTTACCATTGGTGAAGTGCAGGGCGACCTTGCCATGCTCTTTGAGAAGCAATACATCCTCACCGAAACCGTGACGACGGAAACGCGCTACCGACAGGAAACGAGGACAGGCAGCTACACCGTGACCGATCCGGAAACCGGCGAAACCACAACGGAGTATTACGATTATGAAGTGACCGTTGCTTACACCTACTACATCATCACCGTGGAGCTGGAAAACTTCAATCTCTCCCATGTGCCGGTCTACATCATGGGGCAGGACACGCTTTCAAAGTATGCGCTGTATATGTCCACGCTCGGCAACAAGCCCGAACTGTTCCCGTCGTCCGGCTACATTTCCAAGTACATCACGAACCCGCCCACGGCCTACGACGTGCCGGACGAATACCTGTCCGACGAAACCTTTGCGACCATCCTTGAAGAAGCCGAGAAGTATTTAGGCTATCCCTATGTGTGGGGCGGCAGCTCCCCGGCGACCTCCTTTGATTGCAGCGGCTTTGTTTCATGGGTGCTGACGAACACCGGCGTATGCAACACCGGGCGTTTGGGGGCGCAGGGGCTATACAACATTTCAACGCCCATTTCCAGCGAGAACGCACAGCCCGGCGACCTTATATTTTTCGTGGGGACGTATAACACCCCCGGCGTTTCCCACGTCGGCATCTACGTCGGGGACGGGATGATGCTGCATTGTGGCGACCCTATCAACTATTCGTCCATTGATACGAGCTATTGGCAATCCCATTTTTACGCCTTTGGCCGTCCTCACTACAACTAATCGAAAGGAGCTTTTGACACTATGGCAGTAAGCAAGATTGACCGCATCGACAAGGAAATCCACAAGACCCGGCAGAAAATCACGGAGTATCAGAACCGGCTGAAAGAGCTGATGGCCGAGAAAACCGAGCAGGAGAATATGCAGATCATTTCGCTTGTGCGCGGCATGAATATGACGCCGGACGAGTTGGCGGCATTTCTCCGTGGCGACGCTATGGCGGCTGCGCCCACCCTCACGCCCTACCACGAACAGGAGGACAGCGACAATGAAGAATAAGAAACGCATCCGCAGCCTTGCCGCGCTGCTGGCCGTCGTGCTTTGCATGACGGCCTTTTCTACCGTCGCATACGCTGGCGGCGGCGACGGAGAGCCGTACTACACGGAACAGCCCACCGAGAGCGGCGAGCCGACGCCGGAGCCGGACGACACGACCGGCGGCATCGAGCCGTCGCAGCCCTTGACGCCGGACGGCAATATGACCCTTGTTGACGACATCGACGGCGAGGCAGACAAGCAGTTTATCACCGTCGTTACCAAGACCGGCAACTACTTTTACATCATCATTGACCGCGCCGACGACGGCGAAAACACCGTCCATTTCCTCAATCAAGTGGACGAGGCCGACCTTATGGCGCTCATGGAGGAAGAACAGGCCGAGGAAAAACCCGCCGTCTGCAACTGCACGGAGAAGTGCGAGGCCGGAGCCGTCAATACCGCTTGCCCCATTTGCAAAAGCAATATGAGCGAGTGCGCGGGCAAGGAGGCCGTCACCGAGCCGGAGCCGGAAGCGCCGCAGGAGGAAAAGGGCGGCAGCCCGCTTGTTATCCTGCTTGTCCTGCTGGTTATCGGCGGGGGCGGCGCTCTTGTGTATGTCAAGATTATCAAGCCCAAGCAGAGCGTAAAAGGCGGCACCGACCTTGACGAGCTGGATTTTGACGAGGACGACGAGGACAGCGATATTTACCAGCCGGAGGACGACAAACAGGAGGATGAAGAATGACCTATGAGCTTGTAATTGCCGAAAAGCCCAGCGTCGCCCGCAGTATTGCGGGTGTGCTGGGCGCGACGGAAAAACACGACGGCTATTTGCAGGGCGGCGGGTATATCGTGACGTGGTGCATCGGCCATCTTGTGAGTATGTGCGAGGCCGGGAGCTATGACGAGCGTTTCAAAAAGTGGCGCTATGAGGACTTGCCTATTCTCCCCGGCGAATGGAAGTACACCGTCCCCGCCGAGAAGAAAAAGCAGTTTAACGTTATCCGGGAGCTGACGCAGCGCCCCGACGTGACCGGCCTTGTCTGCGCCACCGACGCCGGGCGCGAGGGCGAGCTTATCTTCCGTTTCGTCTACCACATGACCGGCTGCAAAAAGCCCTTTTCCCGTCTTTGGATTAGTAGCATGGAGGACAGCGCCATCCGCGAGGGCTTCAAGCATCTACGTCCGGGCGGCGAGTATGACGCGCTCTATCAGTCGGCCATCTGCCGGGCAAAAGCGGATTGGCTTGTCGGCATCAACGCCACCCGGCTTTTCTCCGTGCTGTATCACAAAACGCTGAACGTGGGGCGGGTGCAAACGCCTACCCTCAATATGCTGGTGGAGCGCGACGGCAAAATCTCCACATTCAAGAAAGAGAAATATCATATCGCCCATATCCATGCGGGCGGCGCGGAAGCGGAGAGCGCGAGGATCTCCGACGCCGCCAAAGCGGGCGACCTCAAAACGGCTTGTGAAGCATCACAGGCCGTTTGTGTTTCCGTCAAGCGGGAGCAGAAAACCGAGCAGCCCCCCAAGCTCTTTGATTTGACGGGCTTGCAAAGAGAGGCGAACCGGCTTTACGGCTTCACCGCCAAGCAGACCCTTGACTACGCACAGGGTCTATATGAAAAGCGGCTGCTGACCTATCCTCGCACGGACAGCCGCTATCTCACCGACGATATGGAGCAGACGGCGGCGGGCATCGTGGCGGGGCTTCTGCCCCTGCTGCCGTTCACACAGGGCGCGGAGCTGACGCCGGACGTGCGGCGCATCCTTAACAGCGCAAAGGTTTCCGACCATCACGCGCTTATTCCCACGTCGGAGTTTTTGAAAACGGGCTTTTCCGGCCTTGCGGAGAGCGAAAGAAAGCTGATGTCCCTTGTCTGCTGTAAGCTGCTGTGCGCCGTCGCCGCGCCCCATGTCTACGAGGCGGTCACGGCCACCTTTGAATGTGCCGGGCAAGAGTTCACGGCCAAGGGCAAGACCGTCCTTTGCGGAGGCTGGAAAGAGCTTGACCGCCGTTTCCGCGCTTCCGTGAAAACAGACCCCGACGAGGACGCGCCGGAGAGCGCGGCGCTGCCGGAGCTTAACGAGGGACAGAGCTATGCGGTTGACACCGCCAGCGTCACCGAGCATTTCACGGCACCCCCAAAACCCTTTACAGAGGACACGCTACTTTCCGCTATGGAACGCGCCGGAGCAGAGGACACGCCAGACGATGCGGAGCGCAAGGGATTAGGCACACCGGCCACCCGCGCCGCCATCATCGAAAAGCTGGTGCAGGCCGGTTTTGCCGAGCGCCGAGGCAAGCAGCTCATTCCCACAAAGGACGGCGTAAATCTCGCTGTGGTGCTGCCGGAGGCGCTGACCTCCGCAGCCCTCACCGCCGAATGGGAAAGCAAGCTGACCGCTATCGCAAAGGGAGAGCTTGACCCCGGAGACTTCATGGACGGCATCGAGGTCATGACGCGGGAGCTGGTTTCGACCTACTCCCATATCTCCGAGGACGGCAAAAAACTGTTCCAGCCAGAGCGCAAGGAAATCGGCAAATGCCCCCGGTGCGGCAACCCCGTCTACGAGGGCAAGAAAAACTACTACTGCGCTGACCGCGCCTGTCAATTCGTCATGTGGAAGAATGACCGCTTTTTCGAGGAACGCAAGGCGGCGTTCACCCCGAAAACCGCTGCCGCGTTGCTGAAAAGCGGCAAAGCGAGGATGAAAGGCCTGTATTCCGTCAAGACGGGCAAGACCTACGACGGCACGGTGCTTTTAGCTGATACGGGCGGGAAATACGTCAACTACCGCGTGGAGAGGAACGACAAAGGACTACCGCAGCAAGCATAGGGAGTGTAGCCACACTCCCGACAACTCCCCGTCCGCATGGGCGGGGAGTTTGCTTGTTGGGATAATCCCAAACCCTTATTTTTATTGAAAGGAGCGCATAAAAACAAATGTCTTATACCTCATACGACCATGACAAATTAGACCCCGCCGAAAATATGCGGATTGAGCGCCGTGTTTACTTTGAGAGCGGCAAAGCGGACATTTCCGCGCTTGCTGCCTTGCCGTTGGAGCGATTGCAGGCCATGCGCGAGGAAAGCGCGGCGGCAGAGCAGACGGTTTTTGAACGCCTGCAGGCGCAAGCCGTAGCATGGGAAGAACAGGCGGGAAAGACCCTTGAACTGGACAAAGCTATTGAGTACGCAAGGACACCCGCAGCGGAGCATACGGAAAATCAATGGCAAGCCGAGGAATACCGGCACGTTAGGAGCAATTCGGTTTATCTGATGGATTACCGTATCTCCGAAAACACCCGGTATGACAGGGACACGCAAAAATCCGTTCCGTATTCATGGACTTTGACGTGGAGCATCCGAACCAACGCCCCCGGCGGGTACAGACAGGCGCATATCGCCGGACAGGATAGGAAAGTTTTTGCCGATAAAGCGGCTATGGAAAAATATCTGAATGGGCGTATCAAAACATACGACCGTCTGTTTACAGAGATTTCGCCGCCCATTCCGCAGGAACACGCCGAATATTTTAAGGTGAACGGGCAGCTTTTACCGGGCTACATCATAGAGGGAGAACAGCCGATGCAGCCCACCCCCGAAAAGGAAACTACCCCCACCGCACCGCAGGAAGCGGCGCAGGCCATTTACGCAGATGCGCCGCCCGCCGTGGCCACCGCGCAGCCCCCGGAGCCACAGCCGGTCACGCCCCTTGTACTGACCGGGCAGAACAACGCCGAGCGCATGAAAGAGATAACCGACAGGCTGGAGGCGGGCATACAGGCGCTTTTCAGCAGCGATCAGTATGCCGCCTATCTGAAAGCCATGTCCAAGTTCCACAATTACAGCTTCAATAATACCCTGCTTATTATGATGCAGAAGCCGGACGCTTCCCTTATCGCGGGCTTTTCCAAATGGAAAACGGACTTTGACCGCAACGTGAAAAAGGGTGAAAAGGGCATCAAGATACTTGCCCCCGCGCCGTTCAAGGCAAAGCGCGAAGTGGAACGCATAGACCCGCAGACGCAGCAGCGCGTCACCGAACAGGTGGAAGTCACCGTACCCGCCTTTAAGCCCGTCACCGTTTTTGACGTTTCGCAGACAGAGGGCAAGGAGATACCCGATATTGCCGTGGAAGCACTCACCGGCGACGTGGAGCAATACAAAGACTTTTTCGCCGCCCTTGAAAAAACGTCCCCCGTGCCGGTTGCCTTTGAGCAGATAGAAAGCGGTGCAAACGGCTATTATCATCAAGTGGAAAAGCGAATTGCCATCCAAGAGGACATGAGCGAATTGCAGACGGTCAAGACCGCCATCCATGAGATAGCCCATGCCAAGCTCCACGCCATTGATAAGGACGCGCCGGAGGAAGAACAGCAGCCCAAGGTTGACCGGCACACCCGCGAGGTGCAGGCCGAGAGCGTAGCCTATGCCGTCTGCCAGCATTACGGGCTGGACACGTCGGACTATTCTTTCGGGTATATTGCCGGGTGGAGCAGCGGCAAGGAGCTATCCGAGCTAAAGGCTTCCCTTGAAACCATCCGCAGCGCCGCCAATGAGCTTATCACAGAGATTGACGGCCATTTTGCCGAGCTTCAGCAGCAGCGCGAGGCGGCAGATAAGCCCGCGCCGGTCATGGGGAACATCACGCCGGAGCAGCGGCAGGAAATGCGCGACGAGGTAAAGGCGACCTTGCAAATGCTTGTGGATGCGGATATGCAGCGGCAGGGCGAGGTCACACAAGGCACACGCGACGCCCTGCACACGCAGGGCTATGAGCTGCACGACGGACAGCTTTACAGAGCGCAGCCCGGCCATGAGGAATGGAGCGAACCCGCCACCGCCGAGAACGCGCCGGATAACCCCGGCTTGCCGTCCGACAACGTGGGCGCGTATCTGTCCGACCAAATGCCGCCCCCGCAGGAATGGGAGGCCGCCTACCGGCTGGACGACGGCAATTATCTGTATATGCAGATAACCGAAAGCGGCTATGACTATTCGATATTCGCCCCGGACTTCAAGGAGCTGGACGGCGGGCAGCTTGACGATAACAGTCTTTCCTTGCTTGCCGCCCGTGATAAAATCCTTGCTTCCCATGAGATAAAGCCATTCAAGATTGAAACGCTGTCCATGCCGGAGTTTATGCGGGCGCAGGAACAGGCAGCGGCGCACACGCCGCCGCTGATCGACACGCCGGAGCTTATGGCCGCAGAGCTTTTCACCGTGGCGCGGAGCTATGACCCGGAGTTTATGCAGAAGTACGCCGACAGGCAGGACGAACAGATAACCGCCACCGCAGCAGCCATCAAGGACGGCGACACCCTTGCTATGGAGGCTATGATGCAGCACATAAGCCAGGACGAAAACACCCCCGCGCCCGTCCGCGCTCACGCCGCCGAGCTTATCCGGCGCATGGACGATTACAAGGAGCTGAACAACACCTATTCCATCTATCAGCTCAAAGGCGGCGAGGAATTGCGCGATTACCGATATGAGCCGCTTGACCGTTTGCAAATGCGCGGCCTTGCCGTGGACAGGGAAAACTATGAGCTTGTTTACTCCGCGCCGCTGCATGATTTGGACACGCTGGAGGACATCTACCGCAAGTTCAACATCGACCATCCGGCAGACTTCACCGGCCATTCTCTTTCTATGTCCGATATTGTGGTACTCAAACACGGCGACAGGCAGACCGCCCATTACTGCGACAGCTTCGGCTTTACCCAAGTGCCGCAGTTCTTCCAAGAACGCCAGCCGGAGCTTATTCCCGACAGGTATATGACGGGGGAGGCCATCCAAACGCCGCGCGGCAGATTTCATGTTACCGCCATGAGCCAAGAGCAGATACGGGCAGCCGGGTACAATTTTCATCACAGCTCCGAGGACGGCAAATATCTCATTATGGCGAATGGCACACGGGCTTTTGCAATACCGGCAGAGCAGCCGGAGCAGACAAACCCGCTGAAAACCGCCGAGGACAGCATAGAGCAGAACGACAACAATTTTGACGGGCGTATCAACAACACCCCGTCTGTGGGGGAGCTGGAAGCAAAGGTCAAGGCCGGGGAAGCGATTTCACTTACCGACCTTGCCGCCGCCGTCAAAAACGAGCGCAAGGTCGAGCGCAGCAAACCGCAGAAAAAGCCGTCCATCCGGGCGCAGCTCAAAGCTGACAAGGATGCGGCGGCCAAGCAAAAGGCGGCGCGGGAGAAGTCGCAGGACAGAGAAAGGGAGTGACCGCATGAATAAGTTTGAGAACGTGGACGTGCTGCTGTCCCTTGAACGCATCATGCGGCAAAACACAGCCTTTTATCGGACGGATTTTGCGTATGACAAGGAGCTTTTGACAAAAGCGGCGGCCAGCCCCGACACCGCAGACAAGGCGCTGCTTTGGATGTCGCGCCCATCGGGGACGTACTGCTTCCGGGAGTGTGACACTTTTATCAAGGACACCCGGCAATACAACACATGGAAGTTTTACGGAGAGCAGACCCACGATAAAATCCTTGCCTACGCCGTGGAACTTACCGGCATTGAGGACGGCACCGTGCGAGGCAATCTCTATGAGCTGGATTATGGGGAGCATTTCCGGCACGTCAAAAATGAGGCGCTGCCTGCCGCCGCGATTACGCTTTACTATCAGTATGGGAACCGAGAGCAGCCCGCCGATCAGCGTTTCGACGGATACCCCGACCCGGAGTTTGGCGATTTCCTACGCTTTGAAACGCAGCCCAGCGACCCCGACGCTTTGCGCCGCGTTTTGCAAGCCGAGAAGCGCAGCCGGGAACAGTTGACGCCGGGCGACCTCGACGCGCATATTGCCGCTTTGCATGACAGCCGAATTGAAGCGGAAGCCCGGCGCGTCGTAGAGGAAATGAAAAGGCTTGACGCACCCAATAGCCCCAATAAGACGCATTTCATGGTGGAGCTGTCGCCACACTTCGTAGAAAGCGCGTCAAGCATGGACACCGACCGCCTGTTTTCTATGTTGCCATATAAGACGCTGAACTTTGCGACGCTCAAAAATCGGCGCGGCAGCTTTGCCATCGTCACAAAGGACGAAAACCGCGACAAGGACGTGCGGCTGCCGCGCCCGTCCATCCGGGCGCAGCTTGCCGGGGACAAAGCAAAGACCACGCCCAAAAAGGCGGCGGCCAAGATAAAAACAAACGATTTGGAGGTATGAGCATGGAACGCTTTACCATTGAGGAAACAAACCTTATCTGCATCTACATATCCAGCAGCCGCAGGGCGGTCATTGAGGGCATGAGCGAGGCGCTGCCCGATATGGACGCGGAAATGCGGGAGCTGGCCGGGCGCACCCTTGATAAGCTCCGCGCCATGAGCGACGCCGAGTTTGCCGAACAGACCTTTGACTTTACCGACGATGATGCAGGAGAATGAGGACGGCGGCGCTGCCGTCAACGAATGGGAGTTTTACGAGGACGACGCCGGGCAGACGTGCTACAACGAAACGTGCCTGTCCTGCCGCCGTGATTGTAAACAGAGCTTCCGGGCGGCGCTGATACGCTGCCCCTGTTATGAGCGAGAAAAGCAGATGCAGACCTAAACAGAGAAACGCCGGGCGCGGTTGCCATTCGTGGCTCCGCGTCCGGCGCTTTTTTTGCGTTCTTCAATTCTCCGGCGGTACAAACTCCAACAAGTCGCTGATGTCGCACTCCAACACCGTGCATATCCGCGCCAGCACGTCGATGTCCAATCTGGTGATTTCGTTATTGCAATAGTGGTTGATTTGTGAACGCTGCATTTCTGCGCGATGGCTCAACTTGTTTTTGCTAATGCCCGCTTTCTTGATAATCTCGTCCAGCTTGATACGGATTGTTCCGTAGCTCTCCATTCCATCACTCCTATTCCGTGCCAAACCGTGGGCGTTTTCTTTTGTTTGACAAGAATAGTCTATCCAAGATACAATGGGCTTAAAAGTTCTAATAAGTCTTGTTAGACTTCTTGCACATCACAAGAGAGAGGAAGCAAAGACATGAAAAAGAAAATTGACGCCGTAAGAGCTATCCAAATAATTGCTATGAAAGAGGGCGTGACCGTCGAGGAAGTACGAAAGCAAATAAAGCTCGCCATGCTTGCGGGGCTGTGCAATCAAGACCCCGTTATTCAAGCACGGTGGAAGAAAGTAACCTGTAAGGGCGAGGTGCCGACGCCGGAGGAATTGATAACCTATCTCGCAACGCACGTTGACGCTGGCATAGACCCATTCGCGTGATAATAGGGCTCTTATATAGAAAAAGTAAAGCGCGTTTTCGGGGGTAAAGGTATAAACACCCTACCACCCCGCCGACAAGCACGAAAAAGCCCTGTATTGGCGCGGTTTTTCGGGGCTGCTTTTTCTACACATAACCCCTCTTTCGCCGCGCCCATTCCCGCTTGCTCTGACGCGCCCGCTTTGCGGCGCAGCCGGAACAATAAAGGCTGTTGTGCTTCGGCGGCGTGAAAAGCTCCCCGCACCCGGCGCAGCGTTTCGCGTTCCCGCGCTCCATGACCTCGGCGTACATCGTCCCATCCAGCGGGAGGACGGCAGCGCGAAACCACTTGCACAGCAGCGAATAGGAAATGCTTTGCACACAGACGCACGTTTCCCCGTCGTCCAGCGCGATACAGTTGCCATCATCATAATTGCAGCATTTATGTACCAGCTTCCGCATTTTGCGATACTGCTTATAATCCAATCTCGGTATGCTCATAGCTCCTGTGTCCTTTCCTGTTCCGGCGTTCTGCGTAAAATGCCGTCCACGTTTTTCTTGATAACCCCGTATTCCTGCAACGTCCGCTTCCCCTTGCCGTACTCGGCGGCCAGCTTCGACTTTTCAGCGTCCAGCCGGTCATACTCTGTTTTGAGGGCGGGGAGATCGGGCAGCTTCGTCATGCCGCTTTCTTTCAGCGCCCGCGCCGCCGCTTCATAGAGGATTAGGGCGCTCTCATGCTCCCGGCGATACCGGGGCTTGTCCTTTGCGCGTTTATACTCGTCGGCCACCGGCCTTGTCTGCTTATATGTCGTGACGTGCTTAATAAGCAGCGCCATATCCGCAAGGCGGCGTTCCGCGCCTTTGAGGGCGGCGGCAGCTCCGTCGTTGGCTGCGGCCAGCTCCGCGATACGGATGTCCAAATCCTCGTAAGCGTCAATGCCATGCTCGGTGATGAAGTTCACCGTCTTTGCGGCGCGTTTGAGATTTTCGATTTTCGCCCAATGCTCGTACCCCGCCGATTGCTGCGCCTTGATGCTGCTTTCAATATCTATGAGCAGGGAGATACCCTTGCGCTCCGGCTTCGGGGCGCGGGCAACGGGCTTGCCCTTGATACGGTCTGTAATGGCTTCTTCGGTGTAGCTTTCGCCCAAGGTCTTGCAGCGGGTGAAACGCTCCTGCCTCGGCGCACGGAATGAGATGTATTTGCCGTGCTTTATCTCATACCCCGCCGCTTCCATGCGGCGCAGGAAGTCGTCAAAATCCTTTGACAAGGGTATGAGCGCGTCGATGGCGGTTTTCAGTTTGCCTTTCCAGCTCGTCCCGGTTTTCTCCGCTGTGTACTCGGCGTAGCTCTTTCCCTTGCTCTGACCGGGAGTGACGATGGACAGGCCGTTTTCCCGGCATAGCCTGTCGCTGGTGCGCCGGATGTGGGCGTAGCTCTGTTTGTTGGAAACATACTTTTTATGCTCCATGAAGTCGGCGGCGCAAAAGAGAATGTGGTTATGGATATGCCCCTTGTCAATGTGGGTGGAAAGGACGTATTCATACTTGCCGCCAAGCACTTCATCGGCAAGCTGCCGCCCGATTTCGTGCGCCAGCTCCGGCGTAGCCTCTCCCGGCTCAAAGGATTGTATCAGGTGATGGGCGAGGTTGTTCCCCTTGTGCATGGCCGCCTGTTTTAGCGTCAATTCAAACTCAATATCCGCTGTTTCAAAGGAGCAGCCGAAAGAGGACACAAGCAGCTTGCCGTCCGTCTTGTCCGGGTTTTGGATGTAGTCAAGGGCTTTCTTTACGGTGCTTTTAACAGGCTTAATCTTTGTAACCGCCATATCTCGTCAAGCGCCCCCTTTATGTCCTCGATGTCCTGTGCGTAGACCGTCCCCGTGGCGTTTATCCGCTTTGCAATCTGATTGACGTTGACGCCGATCTTCTGTATTTCGGCGGTCTGCGCCTTAATGTGGGAATAGTCCACATTGATGATATAGCCGTCAATGAGCATCTTCCGGGCGTATGCCGAAAAGTTGCCCGTGTGCAGCAGCTTCATCTTTTGCTCTATAAGCGTCCGTTCCTCTGCCGTCACGGGGACGCGGAGGACGATGCCGCGTTTCCTGTTCGCCATGCTCTCGCCGCCTCTCATAAGGGTTTGGGATTATCCCAACAAGCAAAACGCGCCGCGCCGGACGGCGCGTTTTTCGGGAGTGTGGCTACACTCCCTATGCTTGCTGCGGTCTTTTTCCCTACACTAATAAGACAAACGCAAAGACGCTTTTTGCCCGTTTTTCGGAGGATGCTGCAATACTTTTTGTTGCCCTCGACCGCAGAGAAACCGAAATTGCCAAAGAAGCGCAAAGTTTTTTCTTATGAAAAATCCCCCCGTTAAAATTGTCTTATCACAATTAACGGGAGGATTATTATATGCACAGCAATATTTACGGTTATATCAGAGTGAGCAGCAAAGACCAAAACGAGGCGCGGCAGCTTGCCGCACTTGGCGGTTACCACATACCGCAGGGAAACCTCTTTATCGAAAAGCAAAGCGGCAGGGATTTTGACCGCCCGAAATACAAGCGGCTTATGAAAAAGCTGAAAGCGGGCGACCTGCTTATCGTGAAAAGCATTGACCGTTTAGGCAGAGATTACGACGAGATTTTAGAGCAATGGCGTATCATCACAAAGGAACGGGGCGCGGATATTCTCATTGTGGATATGCCCCTGCTTGATACGCGCACCGAGGGGCGCGACCTTACGGGGACGTTTATTGCCGACCTTGTTTTGCAGATACTTTCCTATGTCGCGGAGGTAGAGCGCGGAAATATCCGGCAGCGTCAAGCCGAGGGCATAGCGGCGGCGCAGGCGCGGGGCGTTTCGTTCGGTAGACCGAAAAAGAGCTTGCCGGAGGATTTTCCGTTATGGTACGCCGATTGGAAAGCGGGGCGCATGACCGTAAATGAGCTTGCTGCAAAATGCGGCATGAGCCGCCCGACGCTGTATAAGCACATCAAAGAGTACGCGGCTATTCTTCCCTCATAGAAGCCCGGTACTCGGTAGGCGTTTGCCCCGTCATGCGTTTGAATAGCTCCGTAAAGCTGCCTTGATTTTTGAAACCGCACTTTTCAGCGATATAGGAAAACGGGGCTTCCGTTACTTCCATAAGCTGCTTTGCCCTTGAAATACGCAGCTTGTTCAAGTACATTTGCGGGCTATCCCCCAAGGTTTTCTTAAACGCCGTAGAAAAATAATTTGTCGATAGACCCGTCATTTTTGCGAGATATTCAACCGTCAATTCTTTCATGTAATTGTCGTTCATATACTCCGCGACGGAACGAATACCCTTTTGATAGCCGACCGCAGGGCTTTTTCTTCCGTCAACGTCCTCGTCGGCTATGGCTAAATCAATGATTTCATCACAAATCAGCGCGGCAAGGTGCCTTAACTTGTGGTGGTTTGTTTCCGCGCCCCGCTTAAACTCCCGCTTGAATACGTTGATATACATTTTTAATTCGTCGGAAATGCGGAAGATACGGTTTAACGCTATATCTTCCTTTCCGCGCTCCCGCATGAAGCTGTCAAAGTATTCGCGCTCAAAAACAATATCCGTATGCGAAACGTCCGGCGTGTTATACTTCATGCCATGCCCGCTGACCGGCGGCACAGGATAGACCCACCCCACCTCTCCGAAGTAGATTGCGTCCTCTCGTATCAGAAACGGGATAGGCGTATGCGGGATAATAAACTCATAGGAATTGTGCGAGTGGTTGAACGCGGGCATTACATTGTCCGGGGCTTTTATCAGCGTCGCCATTGACATATTCTCGGTATAGGCGTGTTCGCAGCGTATTTTGAATTGCTCCGGCGCGGGGCTATGCGCCGCGAACAAAATCATCATTTTCTCCATATCCATTATATCAATCTCCTTTGAATGATGGGCTTAAATCCATTATACCATAAGCCGTTTCGGTTTTCTACTGCGATTGTGGCAAATCTCCGACTAATTTTGCAAACCTATTTATTTCTTCACATTTTCTTGCTATAATGAGGGCGTAGTTGTTACTGCACCCTTATGTGATAAGCAAAGGAGGTTAAATGTTGCCGGAGGATTTATCCAAACTGCTCAAAAAGGCTTACTCGCTCGACAGGAAAGCAGAGAAAATCGCCGCCGCCGAAAAAGCAATAGAACAACTGACACGCGAAGAAAAAGTCAATCCCAAAAGCAAAGCGAAAAAGGAGAAATCCGACGACGCGCCGCTTGCGGAAAAGCCAAATGGAGGGAGTTAAGAAAAGCACACTATTTTTACAGGCGTACTTTCCCGAAAAAGTGCAGCAAAAAAGCCGCGTAACCTACGGTTAGCGGCAAAAAAACAGGAGTTAAGAAAAGTGTACCTTTCTTAACACGAAAACGCAGCCGACGCGAATTGTCGGCAGAATGGAGGAAACCACAATGAAGAAGATTTTAGCATTAGCACTTGCCCTTATGATGGTACTCGCACTCGCCGCTTGCGGCGGCAAGACAGACCCCGCGCCATCCGGCGACAACACGTCCGACCCCGGCACTTCACAGCAGGAACCGTCCAATACTCCCGACCCCGGCACAAACGAGCCGAACGAAACACTCGATGATTCAGACAATAGCCAGTCGTCCGGCGAGCCTGAGGGTACAAGCGTTGAATGGCCGGAAAACGAATGGACTGCGATTATTCCCAAAGCAGCAGATACCGTGATAAAAATTGATGAAAATATGAGTACGGGAATGGGCAGCGCCTACGCAATCTATATGGACTGGACGGACGAGGACGCACATAGCTACGGACAAAAGATAGCTGAAACCGGAGTTGTAGCGGCGGCTCCGGAAATAATTGATGGCGTGTTCCAAATGTCTTATACCGACCCCGACAGCGGACGAATGGTTCAGATTACAGAACTCGGCGAAACCGAAGATGATTATGTAATCGTGCTTTACAAGTAAGCAGAATGGAGGAAAACACTATGAAAAAGGTTTTAGCAATTCTTTTAGCGGCTATGCTGCTGCTATCCCTTGCCGCTTGCAGCGGCAAGGACGACCCGAAACCGTCCGGCAATTCCGGCGGCGACACGCCCCCGGCAAGCTCACAGCAGAACGACCCCGGCACAGACGAGCCGGACAATAAAGGCGGCGAACAGTCCAGCGGCGATATTTTTGATATTGCGGATACGGATATCCGCGCTTATGCGTCGGATTTAACAACGACATTGACTGGCGACGAGGCCGCCGCCTTGATTGCGAAAATCCCTGCGGAAATCAAGAAAGGCATCGGCGAATTGGGCAAAGACCTCTGTAATATTAGCCCCGATTACAAAAACAACGACAGTTATAATTTCGGCGTAGTGTTCCTTGTTCCCAAAGGCTCCGAGGTGGATTACTACACAAAGCTCACCGATTATTACAAGACCTTGGACGGTACTGTAACAGATGAAACCGTCATTGGAGATCACTACTTCTTCGAGATGGAGTTTTCTTGGGGAACGCTTTGGCAATGTGAACTTAGCTCACATAACGAAGATAACGCGGCAATCACAGTAGGGTTTACGATAAACGAATAAAATCCGAAGAAAGCGCAAACTCACAGGCGGTTGGCAGAGTTGCCTATCTAACTGAAACATGAGAGCCGCAAAAGCTCAAAACCGCAAAAGGCGGCCGCTCAATGAGTAGTCGCCTGTTGCTCAAAAGGAGGTAGCAGATGAAGAAAATTATAGCACTCATGCTTGTACTTGTGATGGCTTTATCGCTTGCCGCTTGCGGTGGTAATACCGACCCCGCCCCGTCCGGCAGCGACACAGAAACAACAACACCATCACAAAGCACAGGCGGCACAACCACCCCCGGCACTTCTGAAACCGATATGCCCGACATGGAAGATATAGACTTTTCTTCCATTATAGCGGGTAACGGCAGTACAAATGTGATTTACGGCGAACTTGATGCCGCGCAAAAGCAAGCCCTCATTGACGCGGGTAAAGCAGACGGAGTTGATGTAACCTTTAATTCCGACGGCTCTACCACCTTTGTCAGCGAGGACGGCGAAACGGTGCAAAAAGCAGACGGCACATGGACGTTCAAGGGAGAAAACGGCGAAGAAGCACAGATCGGCGGCAACTGGCCGGATAACGAGTTTACAAAACTTGTACCCAAGCCGGATTTTGCCTTAACCGCAGCGTCTACCGAGGGTGAGGGCTTTTCCGTTGCTTTTGCCGACGCCACTATCGACCAAATCCGCGCTTATGCAGAAAGCGTGAAAGACGCCGGATTTTCTATCGACGAACAGACGGAAAATCAAGAAGCCGCTGGCATAGTTGTTTATTCCTATACTGCAAAGAACGCGGAGGGTTATACCATTGAAATCTTCTCTGCTTCCGGCGTGAGTGGTCTTACGATTTACAGATAAGGATTATTCAATACTTCACTTTTTACATGAGAGCCGCAAAAAGCTCAAAACCGCAAAAGGCGGCTGCTCAATGAGTAGTCGCCTTTTGCATATCCGGCGTAATTTTCAAGGAGGGATTAAGAATGACACGACGCAGAATAAACATAGCAGCTACTGCTCTATATCAAAATAACGGGAGTGTCATTCGTCACTTTTAAGAAAATCGACGCTGCCGGAGTAGTATAGCACGACAACTACATACGCCCGAAAAACAAGCGCAGAGTAATACCCGAAAAGGTGTTACTCCGCGCTTGTCTTTTATGTGCAAGAAGTCTTGTTAGGTTTTTCTGCTATGAAAAATTATTTTGGAAAAGGAGGTGCTTAGCGGGTAGCAAACGGCGTTCCGTTTGTCATGTTAGCGGAAAGGGAGAGAACCACCCCATCCCCCAGCGAAAGGGGGTGAGAAGATGGAAGCTATCCCCCGCGACTATGGCGCACGGTGCCGTTTCGACGCATATTGTAAAACGGTGCTGCACCATGAGGCGATAAACTACTTGCGGGAATTGCAGCGCCGAGGCAAACGCGAAACGTCCCTTGACGCGCTTTCGCAAGCAGACATGGACAAGCTCTGCACGACAGACCGTTATCCGAGCGACAGCTTTGTGTTTTGTTCGCATGGCTACGAGCTGCATATCGACAACGAGCTTGTGGCCGAGGCCTTTGCAGGGCTTTCCGCGACGGAGCAAAGTATCTTGATACTGAACTGCGTTTTAGGACTGTCCGACCAAGAAATCGGCTGCCTCATGGAAATGTCCCGCAGCGCCGTCCAGCGCCGCAGGGCAAAGACGCTGAAAGAGCTTCGGGTAAAATTGATGGCATTGATGCCGGAGGGAGGTTGGAACCGTATGAAGCAATCCAGCTATAAGGACAAGGAGCTTTTGCCCTTGTCGGTGATCGAGCTTGCCCGCGCTGGCGACGCCGAGGCCGTGGAGCAAGTGCTACGCTACTACGAGGGGTACATAAACAAGTTGTGTACCCGGACGCTCTACGACGACTACGGACAGCCTCGCGTCCGTCTGGACGAGTGCATGAAGCACCGTTTGGAAATCAAGCTCATTCACGCCATCGTAACGATGTGACCGCAGCGCCCGGCAGCGGAAGCGGCTTTACCCCTTTCCACGCTTTCACTCCGGCGCTGTGACGAGGCACCTTGACAAATATGCGCCGCCTTTGACGGGCGGCGCATCATAAGGCAAACGGACACGTTCCGTCTGTACCGAGCCACGCGGCGGGTGCGCCATGATGCTTTTCCCGTAGGGAAAAGCGGAGCGACCACCACCAGCGCCGTAAAGCAAGCGTAGCGGCTTGCGGGCGACGACATACAGCCGGGTAGATACTCTCGCATTGAACGCCCTCAAAGCATTGTGCGACGCACCCATAAGCATGGGACGGGGTGAAACTCCCGTGGAGCTGTGCTAACAGCCGTCCGTTTTTGCCTATTTTTTTGTTACACACCTTTTAGCCAATCACGAAAAGGGGGTGTTATTTTGGCAAAAAAGGAGGCATCCAGCGCCGCCCCCATGCTCCCCATGCTGAAAACGGTTGAGCAAATGAGCCGCATATCCGGCATCGGAGAAAACAAGCTCCGTGAGCTGATGGAGCGCGGAGAGCTGGAATACATACAGAACGGCAACCGGCGATTGATTGCCGACGCCGCGATCTGGAAGTGGTACGAAAAAGCCAAAGTAGCCGCATCCCTCTCTATGGAAAGCGAGGGATAGCGCATGGCCGTATCATCAAGACAAGTTCAGAATAAGCGTGACGGCAACGGCGTTCTCACAGGAAAGCCCGGCACCGTCTACGATGTCAATATCAAGTACAACGCCCCGGATGGCCGGAAAAGCTACATGAAGCGCGGTTTTGCCACCAAGAAAGAAGCCACGCAGCATGAGGCCGAAATGAAAACCAAGCTGCAAAATGCGGCCTATATGCCTACCATGTCCGCACAAGGAAAGCAGACCGTCAAAGACTATTTGGAGGGCTGGATTGAGGTACACGGAAAAAGCAATCTGCGGCCAAGCACCGCCGAGGGCTACCGTAACAACATCAAAAATCACATTGTCCCATATATCGGCAACGTGCATCTTAATCAAGTTACCCCGGCCATGCTGGACAATCTGTTTCAGCAGCTTTTAGACAAAGGGTTGTCTGATAGCTCCGTGCGCTACGTCCAGCGCGTTTTGAGCGTGGCATTTGAACACGCACGAAAATATCACTACGTCGAAACAAACCCCGCCCGCGACACGATAACGAAGCTCGGCAAGCAAGGCAAAACGCCCGCCCCGTACACCGTGGAGCAAGTACAGCAGCTTGTAGGCAACATCATAGGCACCGAATGGGAGATGATGGTTGTACTCGGCGGGCTGTACGGCTTGCGGCGAAACGAGATGTTAGGGCTACGTTGGCAAAACGTCGATATGGAAAAAGGGACATTTGCCATCACCGAACAGCTACCTTTCAAAATGCCGGTCAACGCCACTATCATTGAGGAAATGGCACCGACAAAGTCCAGCGGGCGGGCGCTACCGATCACCGATGTTACCCGGCCTTACTTTGAACACCAGCTTGCTTTGCAGAGGGAACAAAAGAAACTGCTGTCTATGGCGGGACAACCCTATTATGACAACAACCTTGTTGTGGCAAAGGCAAACGGCGTTCCGTTTCGCCCTGACCGCATTTCTAACAACTGGGGGCGATTGCTGCGGGAGTTGGAATTGCCGCATATTCGTTTCCATGATTTGAGGCACACGGCGGCGACCAATATGCACCAGCTCACCGGCGACTTTTATACCGTCGGTGAGATTTTGGGGCATACGCTCAAAGGCATCGGCATGACGCTCGGTATCTCCACCAGCCTTGACGCAGTAACAACGAGATATGTTGATGTGCGGCTGGATAGGAAAAAAGAGGTGCTGGACACCTACCATAAAGCAGTATTCCCGCAAAAAGAACCCCCGACAAAGGAAAGCCCGGCGAAAAAGGGCAAAAATAAAAGCAGCGAAATGGAGCTTTGAACGACGTATCTTTTCATAGCTCCGCGCTGCTTTTTATATGCTTTTAGGAAATGTGGGCATCAAATGGGCATCACGCTATACATTTTGCCTGCATATTCTAAACTCGGCACAAATCTAAAAAATTTGACGGGCATCAAAATCCGGGCATCATCGGGCATCAGAAAGGAGGAAAACAAAAAACAGGGCATCACGGAAGCCATAGAGAAACCCCCGAAAACGTAGTGTTTTCGGGGGTTTGTGGCGGAGAAGGCGGGATTCGAACCCGCGAGCCCTTGCGGACTACACGATTTCCAGTCGTGCTCGTTATGACCACTTCGATACTTCTCCATGTTTTGTTTATTCAGTTTTCGTAACTGAAAATATCATTTCCAGTCGTGCGCCTTAGACCAGCTCAGCCATCTCTGCAAGCCGCTTGATTATAATACACCATTTTGCGTCGCATTGCAAGCAAAATTTGCATTGGCGCCGCCAAAAGCTTTATCGCTTGACAATCCGGTCCGCGCGCGGCAAAATTATGCCCGTATTATATGCGGAGGTTGACTTTATGGCAAGTATAGAAAAGCTGCCCGCAGGCGCATTTAACATAAGCCGCTGGAGCGGCGGCACAACTACGGAGCTGTTCATATGGCCGCACGGCGCATCCTATGCGGAACGCCGCTTTAGCATACGCATAAGCACGGCCACGGTGGACATAGCCGAATCCACGTTCACCAAGCTTCCCGGCGTAACGCGCTATATCGCCCCGCTTGGCGATGGCTTTACGCTCAAAATAGGCCAAAATGAGCCTGAGTTTATACCGCATGCCGCCGTTAAGCGCTTTGATGGCGGGGAAGATGTGACCTGCGCAGGCGCCGGACGCGACCTTAATTTGATGCTCAGCGGCGCGGGGGGCGAACTGATAATGATAAAGCCGAACGAACGGCATATCGTAAGGCAAGCGGAGTTCTTGTTCGCCTATGCCGTGCAGGATTGCCGCATAAGCGTCGGCAGCGTGCAGATGAATACCGAAAGCGGCGAATTTCTGCGTATATATGCCGATGCGGGTGAAACGGTCACGGCTTCCGGCGAAGCTGGCCTTTTCTATGCGCAGCCATAATAATTTAACTATAATATCCGCGCTCGTAGGGAATACTACCCTCAGTTGACAAAGAAAGAGGGCGGGTATGGATGAACAAGACCGATAAAAAAGAAAAGCAGCATAAACGGGGCTTTTTTGCGTCGCTGTGGCGTGTTGTCCGCACGATACTTATCGTTGCGGCGGGCGCAATGGCGGCGTTTTTGCTGTTTTTTGCGGTAAAGCTGCTTAATATTGATTCATGGAAGGATTTTGACCCGGATAAGATACTTTCCGCGCCGCAAACGCTTATAGTATACGATGGCGGTGATACGGAGGCCATTCGCCTGCACGCAAAGGAGGACAGGGTATATAAGCGCATAGAGGAGCTGCCGGACCATGTGCAGAAGGCGTTCATATCCGCGGAGGATGCGCGCTTTTATAAGCACCGCGGCGTTGATTTCATCCGCGTTATGGGCGCGCTGTGGACGGACATAAAGCAGATGCGCTTTGCCCAGGGCGCAAGCACCATTACTCAGCAGCTTATAAAGCTGAGCCACCTTACAAGCGAAAAGACGATAGCCAGAAAGCTTGAGGAAGCCGTGCTTGCAATGCAGATGGAGCGGCTGTATGAAAAAGACGATATACTTGAAATGTATCTTAATTATGTGTACTTCGGTGCGGGCTGCTACGGAATAGAAGCGGCTGCGCTGAACTATTTCGGCGTAGGGGCGGACAAGCTGAGCATTGCGCAGGCGGCGGATCTGGCGGGCATACTCAAGTCTCCCTCGGCCTACGCGCCGCATATTGATCACGAGGCTTCGCTGAAACGGCGAAACACCGTGATACGGCTTATGTATGACTATGGCTATATATCGCAGCAGGAGAAGGAGGAGGCCACCGCAGAGCCGCTTGTTTTGGCCGAGAAGGAGGAAACGCACCGCGGCTATTATATAGACGCAGCGCTTGAAGAAGCGGAGGGCATACTTGGCATTGGGATGGAAGAACTGCTTTGCGGCGGATACCGGATATATACGGCGATGGATACCAGGCTGCAATCGCTGTGCGAGCAGGCGGTGAACAACGCGGAGTTTTTCCCCGAAGGGTGCGAAGATTGCCAGGCGGCTGTAGCCATTGTGCAGCCGAATACGGGATTTGTGCTTGCAATGGTTGGCGGGCGCGGGGACGCGGGGGCAATGGCGTTCAACCGCGCGAACGATATGCGGCGGCAGCCGGGCTCGCTTATAAAGCCGGTGATGGTATATGCGCCGGCGCTTGAGCGGCTCAATTATACCGCCGCAACAATGCTTATGGATGAAAAGACCACGTTTGGCGATTATTCGCCTAAAAATGCGGGCGATAAGTATTACGGCTGGGTAACGCTGAGGGACGCCGTAAAGCGTTCGCTGAACGTGCCCGCGGTAAGGGTGTTGAGCGAACTTGGCGTTGAAACCGGCAAGGAATTTGCAAAGAGCGTGGGCATAGAATTTGACGAAAGCGACACAAGCCTTACCCTTGCTTTGGGCGGGTTTTCATACGGGGTATCCCCGCTTGAAATGGCTGCCGCATACGCAAGCTTCGCTTCCGGCGGGGAATACCGCCAAAGCGCGCTTATAAGGAGCATTACGGACGCGAACGGCCAAGCGCTTTATTCGCATGAGGATACGCCTGTGCGCGTGATGAGCGAGGGCAACGCATATATACTGACAAGCATGCTGCAAAGCGTTGTGAGCGAAGGCACGGGCAAGCGGCTTGGCGAGCTGAACATTGCATTGGCGGGCAAAACCGGCACCGTTGGAGAGGCTGACGGCAACCGCGATGCATGGATGGCCGTATATAACGGCGAATATTCCGCCTGCGTATGGATGGGGTACGACAGTGCGCGGGAGGGTTCACTGCCGCCCAAGGCCACGGGCGGAAAATATCCCGCGCTGATACTGTATGACCTTTTTTCAAAGCTGTACGCGGACGGCGCCGCGCCTGAATTCACAATGCCCGATACCGTTGAAAAGGTGAAGCTTGACGGCTATACGCTTAAAAGCGAGCATAGGGCCGTGCTTGCCAACGCCTTCACTCCGAAGGACAGCACAGTGGGCGAGGTTTTCCTGAAGGGTACTGCGCCGGAGGAAACCACGCAGTATTGGGCCGTGCCAAAGGCCGTGAGGAACGTGCGCGTGGAGCTGAACGAAAACAATAAGCCGGTTATAACGTTCAGCGCGGCGGAGCAGGGAATGAATTATTGCATATACACCATATCGGGCGAAGAACGCACAATGTTAGCGAACATATCGGGCGAGGGCGCTTTAAGCTACATCGATGAAGCGGCGCAGGGCGGCATGGTCAGCTACGCCGTGGCGGCGGAGCATCCGCGCCTTACGGTGCTGGGTAAAAAGGCGCAGGGGCCGCTGAGCCGCACGGTAAGCGTTATTGTGCCGTACAGCGCGGCGGAACAAACGAATGTCCCCGAGGTAACGCTCGAGGACACCGAAATTGATTATGATTTTGATTGGGAGAACGCGAATTAGCCCTTTAAGCGGCGGTAAACGTATGCCTTAAGCTGCTCCGCGGAGTCTTTCGCGCTGCCGTTAAGCTTCGCGCTGCCCTGTGCGGAATCGTCCCGCCCGCCGCCCTTGCCGCCGAACAGCGCATTCACGGCCTGAATAAGCTCGCGCATGCTTACGGATACGTCCGCCGAGCGCGCCACGCGGTAGCTTAGCATTTCGTCCTTTTGGGAAAGCACAACGGCAACCATATTGCCGCATGCGCAAAGCTTTTCGCAAAGGAAGCCAAGCTCATTGGCCTCAAGCCCTTCTTCCATGGTCACAACGGCGCGCGTTTTACCGCAAAGCTTCGCCTTTTCCGCAAGCTCCTTCGCCCGGTAATCAAGCAAAATATCCGTGCGCCGCTTGAATTCACGCTTCATGGCGGCAAGCTCGTCGCCCTGCTTTATAACGGCGTCCACGGCCTTGTCCGCGCTTGTGCTGAAGCGGCGGGCTATGGCGTCCATACGCGCGCCGTCCCGCTGCATGGATAAAACGGCCCTCATGCCGCACGCAAAGCCTATCCTTACGCCGCCCTTATAGTTCATGTGGGATAATATCTTCAATACGCCAACCTGCCCCGCGCTTTGGCAATGCGTGCCGCAGCATGTGCAGGAATCCACGCCGCCCGCGTATACAACGGTTATATCACCCTGCAAGCCCTTGGCCTTTTTGCGGATTTCTATGGTTTCGTATTCTTCGGGCGTAACGGTTACGGTGCGGGTAGGCTCGTCTCGCTGAATGGCCTCGTTCACCTTCAATTCAAGCTCGGCTATCTGCTCCGCGGAAAGGGGCTTATCAAAATCCACGGTAACTATATCGTCCGCCATATGGAAGCCCACGTTGGTGCAGCCGAACATGCTGTGCGCAAGGCCGGAAAGCATATGCTCGCCGGTGTGCTGCTGCGTGTGGTCAAGGCGCACGGCCTCATCCGCCGCAACATGCACGCATTGGCCTATATCAAGCGGCCTATCGCAGCTATGCCATATGTTCCCGCCCTCCTCGCGCGCATGGGTGCAGCGGGAGGGGCCTATGTATCCGGTGTCGCTTAGCTGGCCGCCGCCTTCGGGGTATATTGCGGTGCGGTCGAGCAATATGTCGAATGTGCCGTCCGCGTTTGCGCGGCAGTCCAGCACCGCTGCATCGCATTGTGTGCAGCCGTTTTGATGATATAGCTTAGCGGTCATACATGCCTCCGGTTATTGCATAAAATATGCTTTGCATTATACCATAGTAATGTTATAAAATAAAGAAAAGCCGTAAACGGGCAGAAATACAAACAAAGGGAGGCTGCATATGAAATTCAGCGAATATGCATACAAAAGGCCGGTTTTTGAGGATGTGAAGGAGCAGCAACTCAAGCTTATAGCGGAGCTTGGCTACGCAAAAAGCTTTGAACAGGCGGAGAAGGCTTTTCTTGACAGCGAAAAGCTGAACCGTTCCGTGCAAACGATGGGCACGCTTGCGTCAATACGCTTCACGCTCAATACCGCGGATGAATTCTATAAGGCGGAGCAGGAATTCTGGGACGAAACAAGCCCGCTTTTGATGGAGCTTGGCGTTAAAATGAGCGCGGCGCTGCTTGCATCCCCGTTCAAGGCCGACTTTGAAAAGAAATACGGCGAAATGCTCATAAAGAACGCGGAGCTTTCCGTAAAGAGCATGACGCCGGAACTTGTGCCGCTGATGCAGGAAGAAAACAGGCTCAGCAGCGAATACAGCGCCCTTACATCAAGCATGAGCGTAACCTATCAGGGCGAGGAATGCAACAATTACGGCCTGCTCAAATACATGGAAAGCAAAGATAGGGACATTCGCCGCGGCGCGTTCCATGCGTGGGCGGGATGGTTTGCCGATAATGAAAAGAAGCTGGGCGAGCTTTACGATAAGCTGGTGCATTTAAGGCACCGCATGGGCAAGATAATGGGCTTTGAAACGTTCACGCCGCTCGGATACATGAACATGGGCCGCATGGACTACACCGCAAAGGAGGTCGCCAAATACCGCGAGCAGGTAGTTAAATACATCGTGCCCGTATGTACGGAGCTGCGCAAGCGGCAGGCCAAGCGCCTTGGCATAGATAAGCTGCGCTACTTTGACGAAAAGCTGCTGTTCACCAGCGGCAATGCCGACCCGATAGGCGACCGCGACTTTATGGTTGACGCGGCTAACAAAATGTATCACGAAATGAGCAAGGAAACGGGCGAGTTCTTCGACTTTATGCGCGAGCATGAGCTGATGGATCTTGAGACCCGCCCGAACAAGGCCGTAGGCGGATACTGCACGTTTATAGCGGATTATGATTCGCCGTACATATTCTCCAACTTCAACGGCTCCGCGGCGGATGTGGGCGTACTTACGCACGAGGCAGGCCACGCGTTTGAAGCGTTCTGCGCCAGCCGCCATCAGCCCATTTCCGAATACTGCTGGAGCACCAGCGAGGTGAACGAGATACACTCCATGTCCATGGAATACTTTGCGTATCCGTGGCTGGGGCTGTTCTTCGGCGACGGCGTTGTGAAGAACCGCTATACCCACATGATGGAGGCGCTCACGTTCATACCCTACGGCTGCTGCGTGGACGAATATCAGCACATTGTGTATGAAAATCCCGACCTTACGCCGGATGAACGCACCGCCGCATGGAAGGAGCTTGAAAAGAAGTACCTGCCAGACCGCGATTACGACGGCGTGGAGGTAATGGAAAAGGGCGGATTCTGGATGCAGAAGCTGCATATATTCACATCCCCGTTCTATTATATCGATTATACGCTTGCCTCCATGGGCGCGTTTGAGCTTTTCGGCCGCATGCAGGAAAACCGCGAACAGGCATGGAAGGATTATTACACGCTGTGCTGCGCGGGCGGCAGCCTGCCGTATCTCAGCCTGCTGAAGCTTGCGCATCTGTCCAATCCCTTTGAGGAAGGCACTGCGCAGCGCGCGATAGCGCCGCTGGTGAAAGCGCTTGACGAGATAGACGATATGAGCCTGTAAGCCATACACCAAATATGATGTAAAACTAAAAGGGACGCTTTTCGGCGTCCCTTCAGCATGCTGTTATGTTCAGTTCATCAGCACCATATCGCACCTTTCGCGCACGGCGCACTCGGCAAAATAGAATTCCTCGCGCGGTATCCAAACCGTGCGGAATGCTTCAACGTGGTTCGAATTGCGCACGGCAATGCGGCTTAGCTGCTTTTCGGGCGCAATGTCCATAAAAACCTTTATGCCGAGCATATCGGCCAAGCACGGATGGCAGCTATATGAGCCTTCTATGATTATGTTCGCCGCCGCGCTAAGTCTGACAGTTGGGAGAAATCTATCCTCGTGGCAGGCATACGGACGGTATACGGCATCGCTGCCGGATTTCAGCGGCAGTATTATTTCATTCTTCAGCCGCTCAAACTCAATATTCCCGCCGGGCTGTGCCATGCGCTCAGGCGTGCGGAGCGCAAAGGGCAAATAGAAATCATCCATATGCACAACGGCGCAGCTAAGATAGGCCGAAAGCTTGGCGGCAAGCGTTGTTTTGCCTGCGGCGCAGCGTCCGTCTATCGATAGCATATAAGGCTCACGCGGCTGCATATCCGTTATCAGCCCGAGCACGGCGGAAACGTTAGCGTCATTCATCCGCAGCTTCCGGTATTTCAGAGCGCTTGAATTTGATCAAGCCTGTTTTGTCCAGCGCAAACATGATTGCTGGGATAAGCACAAGCTGAACTATTATTCCCGGTACGGCGTTGACGAACGCGCCCGCCATGAACGCCTGCCATGTGAACGCATTGCCCTGAAGCCCCAATATCACTATTTGCGCAGCGCCCCAAATAAGCCTGCCGGCAAGCATGGCTATTATCATGGAACAGTACAGCGCAACAATGCCCTGCTTACGGGCGCGGCTGTACAGGAAGCCCGCCACAAAGCCGTATGTAGCCAACTCAAACGTCATGGCCAAGGCAACATAAAAGGGCGGCATAATGAAAAACAGGCTGCGCGTGAGAGGGAGTATAAGGCCGACTATTGCGCCGTATTGCCAGCCGCATATAAGCCCGCAAAGGAACACGGGAATATGCATGGGCAGCAGCATGGAGCCGAATTGGGGAATCTGCCCCGTAAGGAAGGGAAGCACATAACCGAGTGCTAAGAATAATGCCGAAAGAGTAAGGTTTCTTGTGTATTTGCGCATACGTTCACTCCTTTTTGCTAATATACCATATTTGAACATGTAATATAATACTATCACTTCGCTGCGGATTCAAAGCTTTTTTTCTATATAAATGTGAACATAATTTGTTATATCCATAGCTGTAGGGTTTGACAACGCGTTAACAACAGGTATATAATCCATATAAAGAGGGCTTAATAAGGCCCGTCACGTTATGCTATCAAATCTAATGCAGGAGGAAAAATCATGGGTAAAGTATGCGTCGTTACCGGAGGCGGCTCCGGAATGGGACTGGCTGCGGCCAAATTTATGCCTAAGGACAGAATAATAGTTGTGTCCGGAAGAACAGAGAGCAAGCTGACTAAGGCTGTTGAGGAGCTGAAGGAAGCGGGCTTTGAGGCATATGCAAAAAGCTGCGATACTTCCAAACGCGAAAGCGTGAAGGCACTGGCAGAATATGCTGCGTCTCTGGGCGAGATTATAAACGTTATCCATGCGGCGGGCGTATCCCCTGCAATGAACGTTACGATGGAGGATATACTCCGCATAAACGCACTTGGCACAGTATATGTAAATCAGGAATTTGCGAAGCTGATGCATAAGGGCAGCGTAATAATAGATATAGCGTCCATGTCCGCATATGCAATGCCTGAACTGATGCTGCCTAAAAAGGCCTATCCTCTTGTGGAAACGGACGAGGCGCTGTTCATCAAAAAGGCGCTTAAAATGACGGGCATAATAAAGGACGAATATCAAAAGAAAGGCCTTGCGTATTCCGTGTCCAAGAACTTTGTAACATGGTACGCGGCAAAGTGCGCGTTCGATTTCGGCCCGCGCGGCATCCGCGTGGCTTCGCTTTCGCCCGGACTTATCGCTACCGACATGGGCAACCTTGAAAGCAAACACGGCGGCAGCATGCTGGCAACATCCTGCGAGGAGCGCATGGGCACGCCGGAGGAACTGGGCTTTGCGATAGCAACGCTTGCGGACGAGCGCAACGGCTACCTTGCGGGCGTGGACATACTGTGCGACGGCGGCACGATACGCGGCCAGAAGGAATTTAAGAAGCCGAGGAAATAAAGCATTTACGTATAATAAAAAGCGGCTCCGGCGAGCCGCTTTTAGTAATGAGCAGGTTTGGTCTATTCACAGAAATAACTCCCCTTACATGAAGCTGACCTGACTGAGCGCAAATACAATAAAACAAATGGCATTTGGCCAAAAAAGAGTTGACAACGCGGGGAAAAGGCTATATAATAACCAAGGTCAAAGCAGAAGCCCCGCTTCTCACCCGCCGGCAAGTGCGCCAGGCGCGGTAAGTAAACAATGAGTATTGCGATTTATCGTGAGTATATCATAGGTGGGTGCTTTGCATCCACTATTTTTTTACGGAGGTGTACCAACATAGCCAGTCAAGAGCTCTTGATAAACGAGGAAATTCGGGACGCAGAAGTCCGCCTCATCGACGAAAACGGCAACCAGCAGGGCATCGTAACCATAGATGCTGCGCTGAGGATGGCCGAGGCTGCCGACCTTGACCTTGTCAAGATCGCACCCACAGCGGTTCCGCCGGTGTGCAAAATTATGGACTACGGCAAATACCGCTTCGAACAGACCAAAAGGGAAAAGGAAAACCGCAAGAACCAGAAGGTCATCGAGCTGAAGGAGATTCGCCTTTCGGCGACGATCGATCAGCACGATATGGAAGTGAAGGCGAAGGCCTGCCAGAAGTTCCTCGGCAACGGAGACAAGGTAAAGGTCACCATTCGCTTCAAGGGCCGCCAGATAAAGCATGGCGACATTGGAATGGACGTGATGGACGCTTTCTATGAAATGGTGAAGGACGCGGCATCTGTTGACAAGCCCGCCAAACAGGAAGGGCGCAACATGATAATGATACTGGTGCCAAAGGCAAACTAAACAATTTATCCAAGGAGGAAATACCCCATGCCAAAGATCAAAACCCACAGGGGTGCAGCTAAAAGGTTCAACCTTACCAAGGGCGGCAAGGTCAAGCGGGCTAAGGCTTACAAGAGCCATATCCTGACCAAGAAGAGCACCAAGAGACTTCGCGGACTGCGCCAGACTGGTTACATCGCCGAGTGCGAGGCCAAGAAGGTGCGCGAACTCATCCCGTATAAGTAAGGAGGAACAAATAACATGGCAAGGATCAAAAGGGCTGTAAACGCCGTTAAGAAACGCCGCAAGGTGTTCAAGCTTTCCAAGGGCTACTTCGGGGCCAAGTCCAAGCAGTATCGCGCCGCTTCTCAGCAGGTTATGCGCTCCATGGCGTATGCCTACGTTGGACGCAAGAACAAGAAGCGCGAATACCGCAAGCTGTGGATCGCCCGTATCAACGCGGCTGCGCGTATGTGCGGCACCAACTACAGCCGTCTTATCAACGGCCTTAAGCTGGCCGGTGTGGACGTGAACCGCAAGGTTCTGGCTGAACTCGCCGTAAGCGATATGGCTGCCTTCAAGCAGCTGGTAGACGTTGCCAACAACGCCAAGGCCTAAGCTTAAAACAGCAAAATATAAGCACTCTTGATCGTTCAAGGGTGCTTTTTTGTTGGAATAATAAAACGAGGGCGGAAATCCGCCCTGCGTTGAAACAGAAATTAAAGCTTGCTGTTGATGGCGTTTGCGAAGCGCTCTGAAATTACGGCGCATGATTCAATATGAATTTTGCCGTTCTTAAGATGAAGCGTCATGGAATCCGCATTCTGCTTTAAGCTTTCAATATCGGAAAAATAGTATTTTGTTTCGTTGCCGAACATGGTGCTATAAATGAATTCGTTATCATCAATCATTTCGACCCATTGGTTTTTATAGCACAATATTGCCGCGACTCCCAGGCAAAGGCATAATGCGAAGCCTATCAACGCATATACGGACACAACAAAGCACAGCACTAAGCACGCTAATGCCCCGGCCAATAAAACGCAGCCCAAAACGCATAGCCAAGCTGGCATGTGCATATCTTTTTCTTTCATAATGTTATACCCTCCGTTTTTATGATCTGCCATAAGACAGTTAGAAACAATATGATTTGAAAAACGAGGGCGGAGATCCGCCCCCGATATCAGTTGATAATCAGCATTCGGGTTCGATAAGGCCGTAGTTGCCGTCCTTACGCTTATAGATAACGTTTATCTGATTCGTGTCGCCATTGGTGAACATATAGAACGAATGGCCCAGCATTTCAAGCTGAAGCATGGCTTCGTCCACGGTCATGGGCTTAATGTCGAACCGCTTGACCTTTACCACCTTGGCCGCTTCTTCATCAAGATCGTCCTGCGTGAACGCATCCGCATATACCGGCTCCGGCGCACGGAACGCGCCCGCCCTAAGGCTCTTTTCAAGTTTGGTGCGGTGGCGCACTATCTGCTTTTCAAGCTTGCTGAGCACATTATCTACCGAGGCGTACATATCGCCGGAGGTTTCTTCCCCGCGGATTATGCCGCCCGCATAGGGTATCGTGACTTCTACAATGTGGCGGTTGCGCTCCACGCTGAGCGTAACATGCGCCTGGGTATCCTCAGGAAAGTACTTGTCCAGCTTGTTTACCTTTTTGTTGATAAGCTCCTCCAGGTAATCAGATACTTCGATGTTCTTTCCGCTGATCGTTATAATCATCCTTCTTACCCCTTTCTTGCGGCCTTTTGGTTTGCGGCCGCTTATATTATCTCTTTCGTTAAGTGTAGCACAATTTCCTGCATGGCAGTGTAAATTATAGGTGCTTTTTTTGTGAACACTTAGCGGCAGAGCGGCAGCCGGAGCATCCGCAGCCGCATCCGCGCCGGCGGCGCATTATTATGCAGTATGCGCTGTATATAACGATAAGCGCGGCTATGGCATAGAAAAGCACGGCTTTGTCGGTCTCTCCGGTGAAAAGACCGATTATATTATATGTCAGCAGGGACATTATATACGCGCTTGCAAGCTGCCAAACAACGGCAAACGCCGTCCATGCGCGGGACTGCATTTCACGCCGAATTGTGGCAACGGCGGCCATGCACGGCGTATAGAGCAGCACGAATACAAGGAAGGAATACGCGCTTGCGGGGGTGAATATGCCGCTTAAAGCCTGGCGCACAACCTCGCCGCCGGCGGAGGCGGAAAAGCTTGCAAACATGGAAAGCGAGCTTACAACAGCTTCCTTTGCCACAACGCCCGTGAGCAGCGCAACGCTTGCCTGCCACGACCCGAAGCCAAGCGGCTTGAATATGGGCGCTATTGCGGAGCCGATTGCGCCGAGTATGCTGAGGGAAGGATCGGATATAAAGTTAAGGCGGAAGTCAAAGCTTTGCATGAACCATAGAACAACGCTCATGGCGAATATTATGGTGCCCGCCTTTTCAAGGAAGTGCTCCACGCGTTCCCAAACGTGGGTAAAAACATTGCGCGCGCTCGGCATGCGGTACGGCGGCAGTTCTATAACAAACGGCGCTTCCTGCTTATTTGAAGCAGCCTTGCGGAAAATAAGGCCGGAAAGTATGCCCAGCATCACGCCAAGGACATATAGGCTCAGTATTACAAGGCCGCGATGCTCGCCGAAAAACGCACCAGCTATAAGCCCATATACCGGCAACTTTGCGGAGCAGCTCATGAACGGCAGCAGCAATATTGTCATGCGGCGGTCGCGTTCGTTATCCATTGTGCGCGCGCCCATTGCCGCGGGAACGGTGCAGCCGAAGCCCATCAGCAGCGGTATGAAGCTTTTTCCGCTCAGCCCGAAGCGGCGCATTGGCTTATCCATTATAAACGCTATGCGGCTCATGTAGCCGCTGTCCTCAAGCAGGCTGAGGCAAAGGAAAAGCAGCGCTATCTGCGGCAGGAACGTGAGCACGCCGCCAACGCCTTTTATTATGCCGTCGCAAACAAGGCTTATGAACCATTCTCCCGCGCCCGCGTTCTGCAGCAGGCTCATTACGGCGGGGGCAACGGCGCCGTCTATAAATTCGCCCACAAGGTCGCTTAGCGCCGCGCCCACGGTTGAGAACGTGAGCAGGAATATAAGCCCCATTATCAGCAGAAAAAGCGGTATTGCAAACGCCTTATGCGTAAGTATTGCGTCTATCCTTGCACTGCGGGCGGCGCTTGAAGCTTTGCCGGAATGGTGATAGGCTTTCTTTGCAACGCGCTCGATATATGAATACCGGCTGTCTGCAACAAGTGATTCGCTGTCGCCTATCGGGTTTGCGGCGGCGTATTCGTTTATTATCGCGTCCACAAGCTTTGCATCCATATCGTTGAGCTTCAGGCTTTCGCGAACGCGCTCGTCGCCTTCAAGCAGCTTTATTTCAGCCCAATGCAGCGGCAGCTTCGCGGTCTTTGCATAGGGTTCTATTATTGCGCCTATCTTATGGTGCTCCTCATGGGTAAAATCGTCGTAAACGTCGTCCGGCTCTATAAGGAAGCCCTCGTGCAGCTGCGTATGCGCCGCGGTGATAAGGCTTTGCAGGCCTGTAACAAGATCGTCTATGCCCGCGCCGGTGCGCGCGCTTATAGGCACAACCGGGATGCCCAGCTCAAGCGAAAGCTGCTTGCAGTCTATGCTGTCGCCCTGCTTTTCAACCTCGTCCATCATGTTCAGCGCCAGTATCATCGGGCGCTCAAGCTCCATCAGCTGTATTGTAAGATAAAGATTGCGCTCCAGGTTCGTGGCATCCACAATGTTTATTATCGCGTCCGGGTTTTCGTTTATGATATAATCGCGCGCTACTATTTCCTCCATTGAATACGGCGAAAGCGAATATATGCCCGGAAGGTCCACAACGGTCATTTCGTGGCCCATGGTGCATAATCCGTCGCTGTTCTTATCGGCGCGCTGCTTTATTTTGCCTTCTTTCTTTTCAACCGTTACGCCCGGCCAGTTGCCAACGTATTCCTTGCTGCCGGTCATTGCATTGAAAAGCGTTGTTTTGCCGCAGTTTGGGTTGCCCGCAAGCGCAAGCCTGACGGGGCGGTCCTCCTCAAACGTATCCTTGGGGCAGAAACCGTCCTTCGAACACATGCTCTTTTCCATTATGAAGCCCGTCAGCTCCGCTGCGCGTTTATGCTCGGCATGGTCTGCGTCGCGCTTATCGGCGCTGTGTTCGCGCTCCTCGCGGGCGCGCTTTTCTTTGGCGGCGATTGTGCGCTCAACATCCTCGTGCCACTTTCTGTGGTCGTCCTCGTTCATCAGCACTATCGTGTCTGCATCGGCTTTTCTTAGGGACATAGTGTAGCCCCTCAGTTCTATTTCAAGCGGGTCGCCCATCGGCGCAAGCTTGACCAGCTTTATCTCAGTGCCGGGCGTTATGCCCATGTCCACAATATGCCTGCGCATGCGCTTATCGGCAGATACAACTGCATAAACATGCCCGCTTTGGCCGCATTCAAGCCCGCTCAATCTTTTGCGTGAAATCTGATCCATATATCCTCCGTATAATAAGTTAGACACAGCTAACAAAAATAATTGTATATCCGGCATATTGTGCTGTCAATGGCGTTTTATGCGGCGGCGTGGTATTATATTGATATAAAATCGGGAGGTGGCTTTAATTATGTATCCTGTAACAGTTGATGCTTTTTCTTCGGTACCGTTCGGCGGGAATCCGGCGGGGGTGGCCGTGTTTGAAGATAAATTGCCGGAGGAGGCTGAAATGCGCCGTATTGCGGCAAAAATGGGATATAGCGAAACGGCATTTATACTGCCGCTCGGCGGGAACAGGTTCCGTATACGCTATTTTACGCCGGTTGAGGAGGTGCCGCTGTGCGGGCATGCCACGGTAGGATCGTTTGCATATATGCTGAAAACCGGCCTTGTGCGGGAAGGCGAAAGCTATGTTGCCCAAACCGGCGCGGGAGATATAAATGTGGACATTGCGGACGGGCTTGTTTGGCTGGATATGGCGGAGCCTAAGCCGCTTGCATTCTTAAATGATACGGACAGCGCGGCGCTTGCGGCGGCATACGGCATAAGTGCGGCGGACATGGGGAAACTTAAGCCGGCCATATCCAACAGCGGCCTTGCGGATATAATGCTGCCGCTTAAAAGCGCAGAAGTGCTTGCAAATTTGGAACCGGATATGGATGCGATAGCGAAACTTTCCAAAAAGCTGGACGTTACGGGTGTGCATGCGTTTACAATAGAGAAGGACGCGCTGCATTGCCGCAATTTTGCCCCGCTTTACGGAATAGATGAGGAAGCGGCCACGGGCACGTCCACCGGCGCGCTTACATATTATCTTTATAAGCACGGCATTATAAATCCGAACGAAACAAAACTGTTCATTCAGGGCGAGTCCATGGGAAAGCCTTCGCGCATATATTCGCGCCTTAGCATAAACGGGGAAAGCGTGCGTATCCGCGTGGGCGGCAGCGGCTGTGTAAGGGAATAACAGGCAGCGAACGGCACTACACAACGGGCCGCGTTTCTGGTATAATAATACGAGGCACATAGAAGGAGCTTAACATGATAAAACACGTTGTTTGCCACCGCTACCGCGACAAAGCGGAGGCTTATAAGATCGCCCCTATGCTCAATGCGCTTATGGGCAAGGTACCGTCGCTGAGGAGCATGGAAACGGGCATAGACTTCATGGATTCCGCGCGTGCGTACCACATGGTGCTCATAGCCACGTTTGACGACAGGGCGGGGCTTGACGAATACGCAACGCATCCGGAACACGTGAAAGTAAAGGAATACATACACAGCGTGCTTGAATCCTCCGTTTCGGTGGATTTTGAGTGCTGATATGGGTGCTTTTAAGGCCGTTACCCCTTTCGAACCGCGCGGAGATCAGCCGGAAGCCATAGAGCGACTGAGCCAAGGCGTGCTTAACGGCGACAGGCTGCAGGTGCTGAAGGGCGTTACGGGCAGCGGCAAAACATTTACAATGGCGAAGGTGATAGAGAGGGTGCAGAAGCCCACTCTTGTTATCGCGCACAATAAAACGCTTGCGGCGCAGCTTTGCGGGGAATTTAAGGAGTTCTTTCCGGAAAGCGCCGTGGAATACTTCGTTTCGTACTACGATTATTATCAGCCGGAGGCATATATAGCTTCTTCCGATACATATATCGAAAAAGTGGCCACGGTGAACGATGAAATAGATAAGCTTAGGCTCAGCGCGACAAGCGCGCTGAACGAACGCAGGGACGTTATAATAGTCGCTTCCGTGTCGTGTATATACGCCCTCGGCGATCCGGAGGAGTATCTCAAACTTTCCGTATCGGTGCGCGAAGGCATGCGCATGGAGCGGGACGAGCTGCTAAAGCGCCTTGTGGATATACAGTATCAGCGCAGCGAGTTCGATTTTAACCGCGGCAATTTCCGCGTAAAAGGGGACACGGTGGACGTTATGCCGGCGAACTGGAGCGAGAAGGCGCTGCGTATAAGCTTTTTTGGCGACGAGATAGAGCGCATAAGCGAAATAAACGCCCTTACCGGCCAAACGATAACGGACAGGAGCCACGCAGCTATTTTTCCCGCCACGCATTACGTTACCGGGAGGGACAAGCTGGAGGCCAGCATAGGCGACATTGAGGCGGACATGCAGAAGCGCGTGGCCGAGTTCAATGCGGAGAATAAACTGCTGGAGGCGCA
Source organism: Christensenellaceae bacterium Phil1 (assembly GCA_001940855.1). GTDB lineage: Bacteria > Bacillota > Clostridia > Christensenellales > CAG-138 > Phil1. The sequence goes on from MSGS01000041.1 coordinate 41,479, forward strand.
AAGAATAGCGCAGCGCACGGAATACGATATTGAAATGATGCGCGAAATAGGCTATTGCCAGGGCATAGAGAACTATTCCCGCTATTTTGACGGCAGGAAGCCGGGCCAGCCGCCGTTCACGCTGCTGGATTATTTTCCGGACGATTTCCTTATGTTTATAGACGAAAGCCATGTTACCCTGCCGCAGATACGCGGCATGTACGCGGGCGATTATTCGCGCAAAAAGGAGCTTGTGGAATACGGGTTCCGCCTGCCGGCGGCGTTTGACAACAGGCCGCTGAGATATGAGGAATTTGAAAAGCGGATAAACCAGCTTATTTGCGTATCTGCAACGCCGGGCGAATACGAAACGGACAACGCATCGCAAATAGTCGAGCAGATAATACGCCCCACGGGCCTGCTGGACCCAGAAATAACGGTAAGGCCGGTAGAAGGGCAGATAGACGATCTTTTGAGCGAAGTTAAGCTGATGGCGCAGAAGGGATACCGCACGCTTGCGACCACGCTTACAAAGCGCATGGCGGAAACGCTGACGGAATATCTCGATTCAATGGGCGTGCGCGTAAGATATATGCACAGCGATATTGAAACGATAGAGCGCATGGAGATAATACGCGACCTGAGGTTGGGCGAGTTTGACGTGCTTGTGGGCATAAACCTGCTGCGTGAAGGGCTTGACCTGCCGGAAGTTGGGTTGGTGGCCATACTTGATGCGGACAAGGAAGGCTTTTTGCGCAGCGCGACAAGCCTTATACAAACGATAGGCCGCGCGGCGCGAAACGTTGACGGGCGGGTAATAATGTATGCGGACGAGATAACGCCCAGCATGCGCGAAGCCATTGACGAAACGAATTACCGCCGCGAAAAGCAGCGCGCCTTTAACGAAGCGCATGGCATAACCCCGCAAAGCGTTAAAAAGGAAATACGCAACGTGCTTGAAATATCGCACAAAAACAGGCAGGAGCGCAGCGGCATATCAAAAGAGGAGCTTGAGCAGCGCACGGCAATTTTGCAGCAGCAGATGCGCCAGGCCGCGGCGGAACTGGACTTTGAAACGGCGGCGAAGCTCAGGGATGAACTTTTCAGCCTGACGGGCGAAAGCGTGGGCGTAGCAAAACCTGCGCCGGGCACGATAGGCAGCGCGCGGCACAGCAAGGGCCGCGGCAGAAAATCGCCAAAGTGCAAGTGATATGCGCTGCGGCTTAGCGGATAGATACGGAATTAAGGATATATGAGAGACGAAATAGTAATACGCGGGGCGCGGGAGCACAACCTGAAAAACGTGAACCTGACCATACCGCGGAACAAATTGATAGTTTTCACGGGGCTTTCGGGCAGCGGCAAATCAAGCCTTGCTTTCGATACGATATATGCGGAAGGGCAGCGGCGCTACGTTGAGTCGCTTTCCTCATACGCAAGGCAGTTTTTGGGCCAGATGGAAAAGCCCGATGTGGACACGATAGAGGGACTTTCTCCCGCAATATCGATAGACCAGAAGAGTACAAACAATAACCCGCGCTCAACCGTTGGCACGGTGACGGAGATACACGATTATTTAAGGCTGCTTTATGCCCGCATAGGCATACCGCATTGCCCCAAATGCGGCCGCGTTATACGGCGGCAGACCGTGGACGAGGTTGTGGAGCAGGTGATGGCCTTCGGCGAAGGGGCGCGGGTGCAGATAATCGCTCCCGCTGTCCGCGGCAGGAAGGGCGAGCATGTAAAGCTGCTTGAACAGATACAGAAGGACGGCTACGTTCGCGTTAAGGTGGACGGCGAGATATACGACATTGCGGACGTGCCCAAGCTTGACAAAAAGCTGAAGCACACCATAGACGTTATAGTTGACCGCATTGTGGTGCGCGCGGGCGCGGAAAGCAGGCTTGCAGGCTCGCTTGAAACGGCGTTTGCGTTCGGCGCCGGCCTTGCCAAGGTTGAGCACAACGGCGAGGAGCAGCTTTTCAGCGAAAACTATGCTTGCCCGGACTGCGGGGTGAGCATAGAGGAACTTACCCCGCGCATGTTTAGCTTTAATAACCCATACGGCGCCTGCCCAACATGCTCCGGCCTTGGGGCGCTGATGAAGATCGACCCCGCGCTGATAGTGCCCAACGAGGAGCTTTCGCTGAGGCAGGGCGCGATAAACGTGACCGGTTGGCAAAGCAGCAACACCGCAAGCATAGCTGGCATGTATCTTGCGGCACTCGGCGATAAATACGGCTTTGATATGGATACGCCGTTCAATAAGCTCAGTGAGCAGTCGCGCCATGCCATACTTTACGGCACGGGTAATGAACGCATACATATAGAATACCGCCGCGAATTTGGCGAAGGCAGCTACGATTCCCCGTTTGAGGGCGTTATTCCCAACCTTGAGCGCAGATATAAGGAAACGCAGTCCGACTATATGAAGCACGAAATAGAGGAATACATGGCCAATATACCGTGCCCGGACTGCAAGGGCAAGCGGCTCAAAAGCGAAAGCCTTGCGGTAACGGTGGGCGGGATGAACATAGCCCAATTAAGCGACATGACCGTGCGTCATGCGCGGGAGAAGCTTTCCGCACTTACGCTGAACAAAACGGAGGAAATGATAGCCGGCAGGATACTGAAGGAAATAGATTCCCGCCTTGGCTTCCTTATAAGCGTTGGCCTTGATTATCTTACGCTTTCGCGCGCGGCGGGCACGCTTTCCGGCGGTGAGGCGCAGCGCATACGCCTTGCGACGCAGATAGGCTCAAGCCTGGTTGGCGTATTGTATATACTGGACGAGCCGAGCATAGGGCTGCACCAGCGGGACAATGCAAAGCTGATCGATACACTAAAAGGTATGCGGGACATAGGCAACACGCTTATAGTTGTTGAGCACGACGAGGAAACAATGCTCAATGCGGACTACATAGTGGATATAGGCCCGGGCCCGGGCGAACACGGCGGCGAGGTTGTTTTTGCCGGCACGCCGGAAGAGATAATGACGGACGAAAAGTCCATAACGGGCAAATATCTTTCCGGCAGGGAATATATCGCCGTGCCTGCAAAGCGACGGGAAACCGGCGAAAACTGGCTGCAAATACGCGGGGCGCGGGCAAATAATCTGAAAAACGTGAATGTGGATATACCGCTTGGCGTGTTCACGTGCGTAACGGGAGTATCGGGCAGCGGCAAATCCAGCCTTGTGAACGAGGTGCTGAAAAAAACGCTGCTGAGGGATCTTAACCGCGCGCGCACGCGGCCCGGAGAACACGACGAAATACTGGGCATTGATAAGCTGGACAAGATAATTGATATTGACCAGTCCCCCATAGGACGCACGCCGCGCAGCAATCCTGCAACGTATACAGGACTGTTCGATTTGATACGCGACGTATTCGCCCAAACGCCGGACGCGAAGATGCGCGGCTATACGAACGGCCGCTTCAGCTTCAATGTTAAGGGCGGGCGGTGCGAAGCCTGCCGCGGGGACGGCATACTGAAAATAGAGATGCACTTTTTGCCCGATATATACGTTCCGTGCGAGGTTTGCGGCGGCAAGCGATACAACAGGGAAACGCTTGAGGTAAAATACAAGGGTAAAACCATTGCGGACGTATTGGACATGACGGTTGAAGAAGCGCTGAAGTTTTTTGCGCCGCTGCCCAAGCTTGCCCGCAAGCTGCAAACGCTTTACGATGTTGGCCTTGGGTATATCCGCCTGGGGCAATCGTCCACCACGCTTTCCGGCGGCGAGGCGCAGCGCGTTAAGCTGGCAACGGAGCTTGCAAGGCGGGATACGGGCAGGACGCTTTATGTGCTTGACGAACCCACCACGGGACTGCATACGGACGACGTGAAGCGGCTTATAGCCATTTTGCAGCGCCTTTGCGACGGCGGCAGCACGGTCGTGGTAATAGAACACAATCTGGACGTGATAAAGACTGCGGACTATATAATAGACCTTGGTCCGGAAGGCGGGGACATGGGCGGCACGATAGTATGCACAGGTACGCCCGAGCAGGTTGCCCAAAATAAAAAGAGCTATACGGGCATTTATTTGAAGCCCATGCTTGAAAAAGGCATACGCGAATAAGCATAAAATAAACGGCTGGGAGGACATAAGCCAATGGATGGCGGCATGACGAAATGGTATAAGGCGGCGCAGAAACGCTATTCCGTAAGACGGTACAAGCAGGAGCCGAGTTTGGAGGACATGCTGGCGCTGGAAAGCGCGGCGGCATCGCTTAGCGTGCGCGGGGTGCGCATTGCTGTGGGCGTGGAGCAGAAGGTGTTTTCCGGCATACTTGGGTCGCGCATAAAGGGCACCAGCGCGTTTGCCGCGTTCATATCTCAAAACGGGGACGAAACGTCGCTTGGGTACTTGGGAGAAGCGTTCGTATTGGAATGCACGTCGCTTGGGCTTGGCACATGCTGGCTTGGCGCGAACTTCAACCGCGGTGCGCTTGGTTCTGCGATAAAGCTGAAAAAGAGCGAGAAGGCCGTTTGTGCAACGCCCATCGGCATTGCGGACGAACCGTTCGTGCGCAGGAAGCGCCGCGGCGTTGCGGAGCTGACGTGGCTTGAGGACGAGGAATTTGAGCAGCTGCCCGCATGGCAAAGGAGCGCGGTGCAATGCGCAATACTTGCGCCGAGCGCCGTGAACAAGCAGCCGTATGAGCTTATTCCCGAAAACGGGGGCATAAGCGTTGTGGATTGCGGCAACAATTTCGGCTTCGGCAACGTGGACAGGGGCATAGCAATGCTGCATATAGAGCTGGGCACGGCGGCGGAAGGCGTGCACGGCACATGGCGCAAGCGGGGCGAGGATATGTGCTTTATGCCGGACGTGGAATGACGCCGAGCATAAACTAATAAATAATTTATAAACAATGCCATTGCGAAAGACAGCGATACAAGCTATAATATAAGGTGAAATAGCATTATTAAGTGTGCAGTTATCGGAGGAAGATATGGGCTTTAAGAGAGTATCGGAAGCAGTAATTAGGCGTCTGCCGCGGTACTATAGGCATTTGACTATGCTGGAGACGCAGGGTGTTGAGCGCATAAGCAGCGAAAGGCTGGCGCGGCAGATGAATCTGAACGCATCGCAGGTGAGGCAGGATTTCAACTGCTTCGGCGGTTTTGGCCAGCAGGGCTATGGTTACAACGTGAGCAACCTTACGGGCGAAATAAAGCGCATAATGGGCATAGACCGCAAGCACACCATAATAATTGTAGGTGCGGGCAATATTGGACATGCGCTTACCAACTTCCCCGGCTTTGCGGAGACGGGATTCGAGGTAAAGGCGCTGTTCGACGTGAATGAGGACCTTATCGGCACCGAAATAAAGGGCCATCCCGTGCTTGACGTTAAGGACATGGATGAATACATACGCGAGAATCAGATCGACATAGGCGTTATAGCCGCCCGCCGCAGCGCCGCGCAGGAGATTGCGGACAGGATGTGCGCAGCGGGCATACGCGGCATATGGAACTTTGTGCCGCTGGATATCACAACATCCGTACCGATAGAAAACGTTCACCTGAGCGAGAGTCTGAGCACGCTTTCATACAAGATAGAGCATGGGCTGCTGGACTAAAAAACAATGTATTCTTTTATCAGGAGGTAAACCTATATGAAATACCGTTGCACCGTTTGCGGTTACATTCACGAAGGCAGCGAGCCGCCGGCATTCTGCCCGCAGTGCAAGGCCCCTGCGGACAAGTTCGTTCCCGTTGAAGAAAACAAGCTGGACTGGGCTGCCGAGCATGTCGTGGGCGTGGCGAAGGGCGTTGATCCCGAAATAGTAGAGGGTCTGCGCGCCAACTTCACCGGCGAATGCACCGAAGTGGGCATGTATCTTGCCATGGCGCGCGTAGCGCACCGCGAAGGCTATCCCGAGATTGGTCTTTACTGGGAGAAGGCCGCCTATGAAGAAGCCGAGCATGCCGCCAAGTTTGCGGAGCTGCTGGGCGAGGTTGTAACCGACAGCACCAAGAAGAACCTTGAGATGCGTGTAG
>MSGS01000041.1:47592-75917 GCA_001940855.1 Christensenellaceae bacterium Phil1
TGGCGGGGTTTTCGGTATACAAAAAAGAGCCTTGCGGCTCTTGCAATTTATATGAAAATTCCTCTTTCCTCAACCCCTATAAAACCTCATGCCGCCGGCATTATCGCAAAGCTGCACGGTATCGGCTTTGCAGGCGGAATCGCTCAGGCGGGAGCCGACGGTGGGGAACAGGGTGTATTCTGCGGGGCGGAAAACGCCGTCGCTGCCCACGGTGCCGAAGGCCATGAAGGACAGGCCGAACTTGCTGCGGAAGGAATCAAGCTGAACATATGCGCCGAATGCATCGCGCGAAAAGGTGAAGTCCGTATCAAATTCGCCTTCGGGCAGGGCGGGATAGCTGAGAGCGAGCGCGGAGCTTTGCTTTATCAGCGACACATCGCACCCAGCGGAAAGCAGCCGCTTGCGCACTATGCCAAGCGACGCGGGCGAAGCATCAATCGTTAAAAAGCGCCGGTTAAGCTTGGCTGCTACTGCAGCGGTTGTGCCGCTGCCGCCGAACAGATCGGCAACAAGCCCGCCTTCGGGGCAGGAGGCCGATATTATGCGCCTGAGCAGCGCCTCGGGCTTCTGCGTGGCGTAGCCGGTGCGCTCTGGGTCGCGCTGATGCATATGCTCAATGTCCGCCCAAACGTCGGACGGGTAGACCGGCGTATCCTCATAATATGTGTATGTTTTGCCGCCGGAACGTATGGAGAAGCACAGCTTGCCGTTTTCGTCCACGGTGCGCTTCATGTTGTTGCGCTTCATGGGGCCGCGCGGCACGCCAACGGCGGATATGTCAAAATACGCCTTGGCGCTTTTTCTGTAAAACAGAATGTTGTCATGCTTGCGCGAGTAGTGGCGCACGGAGCGGCCGCCGCTTTTATATGCCCAAATTATCTCGTTCTGGAAGCAGCTTTCGCCGAATATTTCGTCCAGCATAAGGCGTATGCGCGCGCACATGCGGTAATCTATATGCACATATACGGAGCCCGTGTCTTTGAGCAGGTCATGGCAAAGGGTGAGCACGCCGCACATCATTTCAAGGTAGCTGGCGGTGTCCATACTGTCGCTGTATGCGGGGATTTTCACCTTTTCGCGCACGCCCGGCAGCTTTACGGAAAAGCCGTCCCCCGTGCCGAAGGGCGGGTCGATGTATATAAGATCGACCGTGTTCGCATATTCCTGCCTAAGCTGTTCCGCCATGGCCTGCACGGTGCCCAGTATGAATTTGCCCGGGCCGCCGAAAGGATATTCTTCCCCTACGGGAGTGATAAAACTGCGCATATTAGCCCCCCTGTGCCTTAATTAAGTAAAAAGCGCGCAGGGAAACGGTTCCTTACGCGCTGAAAGTATGAACGGAATTATTGTGCGTCCGGCGCTTCGCCTTCCGCGCTGCGGCGCTTGCGGGCGTTGCGCACATGGGACTCCATGGCGTCCTTTGCGGCCGCGGCGTCCTTGCGTTCTATGGCTTCGAATATGGCCCTGTGCTCGCTCAGGCTATGGGACGGCCTGTCCGGCGTGCTGAGCGAATTCACGCGCACCTGGCGGGTGTTGCGGTGCAAAGAGGTGAGAATGTGCCTAAGTATCCTGCTGTCGGACGCGGAAAATATAACCTCATGAAACTCGGTATCGAGCCGGGCGAGATTTGCAACGTCGTTTTTGCGGGTGTACATTTCCATAAGCTCAACTATTTCCGTGAGCCTTGCAAGGTTGGCTGCGTCTATGCGCTCCGCCGCCCAGTATGCGGCCTGACCTTCCAATAAATAACGCACGGTGAAAATGTCGTCTATATCGTGGCTGCTCATGCCCTGCACCATCACGCCGCGGTTGGGTATGCTTACAACAAGGTCCTCAAGCTCAAGCTGCTTGAGCGCCTCCCTTATGGGTGTGCGGCTTACGTCCAGTTCCTCCGCCAGCTTGGTTTCAACAAGGTATGCGCCGTTGGCGTAGCGGCCTTCTATAATGTCCTCGCGTATATGTTCATAGACTCTTGCGGTCAATGATTGTCTGTCGTTGGGGTCAAAATGCATAATTCGGCATCCTCCTGCTTTTTATTGTAGCTTATATCCATTTGCATTGCAAGCGGCAAAACGCAAAAATGCAAAACAGGAAATTGCCTTGCAATGGAGCAAAGGCCCGACGGGAGGATTTTTTCTATTGAATCATTCCAAGTTTGATGCGCCGGTTCAGTTCCCAAAGAGCAGTTCTGTTGCTGTCGTATTTCAGCATGGCTGCGGCGGCATCATAAGTTACCCAATTATATTCCGTATGTTCGCGGGATAATGATAAAGACTCGTTTTCGAGCTTTACCGCAAATGCGTATTCCGGAATGACGAAACATTCTTTGCCCCACAGTACTTCCGCATTCTTAAAACAGTTGGCGGGTATGCTGGAGCAGGTATCAAGCTTAAAATAGCCGCATGACATTGGAATGCCGGCTTCTTCAAAGGCTTCTCTTTTTGCAGATTCGGTGATTGATGCATCCTCGCTTTCTCCGCCGCCTGCTATAAACTGCCAAATGCCCATATCGCTTCTTCTGAATACACAAAACCGTGCTTCGTTATCCTTTATGCAATACGGAATAACAAGGACCTGGTACTTTGTCCGCGCCATGGTTAATCACCTCTTTAAATTAAGACGGTTACTTGTTCTTTGAATTGTTTATCTTTGAGATAATTACACCCGTGCAGATGACAATTTCAAACGCAAGGAAGAAAGCGGCGCCGGTGATAATTGCACCGGTTTGCTCAAGACCGCTAAACATTGTAGGGAAAAGGGATAGGAACACCCATTCGGCAATCACCACGCCTAAACCTATCAGTATGTATTTCCAAATGTTTTTCATATAATCATTCTCCTTAATGAATTTTTTGCGTATTATTTCAGAATTATATCATGTGAGGAAAGCAACTTCAAGCCGCAGTTTACGCAAAAATGCAAACTGGTTATATTTCCTTGCGTTTTGCAATGCGGCTTGTGCCAATACTAATAGAGAAGTTAACTTGAATATAGGCATTTTTAGGAGGGAGCATGAAAAGGGCATTCGCTGCCGGGCTGATAATAATTGCGCTTGCGCTGTGCGGCTGTGCGCGGCAGCAATACGCAACGCTGGAAGAAGCGGTGCGCGCGGGCGCAAAAATAGAAAAGGGGATAACCATAGACGGCGCGGACGTATCGGATATGGACATAGTTGCGGCGCGGCGGCTGATAAACGAAAACAACGAAAACCGCGTGCGGAGCATGATATACACAATATCGCTTGCGGGCAAAAGCGTGCAGGTGAAAGGAAGCGGGCTGAACATAAGCTTCAATACGGATGATGTGCTGCTTCAGGCCGCTAACATGGGTGCGGCAGGGCTGTTTTCAGGCGAAAATCGCGTGCTTACGACGCAGGCGGACGCGTCCATACGGGACATAGAGCGCGGCATACGCGCGGCGGCAGCGGAGCTGAAGCGGGAAGCGAAGGACGCGAAGGTCAGCCTTGCATCGGGCGGAGAATTTGCAATAGCTGCGGATGAGGCCGGGCAGGAGGTGGACACGGCTAAGCTGGCCGAAGAAATACGCGAATATGTGCGGCGCGGCGAAGGCGGCGCAATAGCGGCGCCATACAGCATGATATACCCGGAATACACCGTTGAGCAGGCGCGAAACGATACCCAGCTTATAGCCGAATTTACCACATATTTCAAGGGCAGCACATACGGCAAGGAGAACAGGGTAAGGAACATAGTTAAGGCTTCGGGACTGATAGACAAATGTGTTGTTGAGCCGGGCGATATATTTTCAATAAACCGGGTGCTGGGCGAGCGCAACGAGGAAAACGGCTGGAGCGTGGCGGCGGGCATAAAGGACGGCGCATATGTGCAGGAATACGGCGGCGGGGTATGCCAGGTGAGCACAACGCTGTATAACGCGCTGCTTATGGCGGATATGCACATAGTTGAGCGGCATCATCACTCGTGGCCGCTCGGATACGTTGACATAGGCAGGGACGCGACAATATCCACCGGCGGGCCGGATCTTCGTTTTGAGAACACGTCCGGCGCGACGCTGTTAATACAGAGCGAAACGGACGAAAAGCAGAAGCGAATAACCGTAAAGCTGTACGGCAGGCCGCTTGCGGACGGGGTGAGCATAGAGCTGTCGTCAAAGAAGGTGAAAACGCTGGACGATCTTGGCACGGAAGTGGAGGAGGATGCTTCGCTTAAACCGGGCGAGCAGCAGATAGTGAGAAAAGCGCGGCAGGGGAGCGTTGCCATAACGTATAAAACATATTATTCGGCGGAGGGCGCAAAGCTTGGCACGCAGGAGGTCACGCGGGACACCTACCGTTCCATAAAGGGGCTTATAAAAATTGCCCCTGCCGCTGCAGCTACGGGAGCGGAAGGCGGCGAATAAATAAAAATTCGCATTTTATGCATAATTGGCTATTGACAGACATTGGGGGATAATATATTATATATGCCAATGAACGAGGAAAGGAAGCCGCCATGATAGAGATTCGCGCCATGTACATGTGCATGATGATGCCCAGCAGACAATTTGCGGGGTGTGTAGTCGTGCGCTGACGGCGAGAAGCAAAAAGGCTTAACCGGAGCGACGGGCACAGACCCGGCGCTCCTTTCGTGTTTTGGCAGCAGGGAGCAGCAATGAACGAGATAATTACGGTGCGGGGCTTAACAAAAAGCTTTGCGGACGGCGAAAAGAAGGTAACGGCGCTGAATGGCGTTGACCTGACGGTATACGAAGGGGACATATTCGGCGTGATAGGCCTTTCGGGCGCCGGTAAAAGCACGTTTGTAAGGTGCCTTAACCGGCTGGAGGAGCCTGACGAGGGCAGCATAATTATAAACGGGCAGGACGTGCGCGAACTGAGCGAAAAGGAGCTGAACATAGCCCGCCGCAACATAGGTATGATATTCCAGCAGTTCAATCTGCTCAGCCAGGCCAGCATACTGGATAACGTATGCTTCCCGATGGAGATAGCCCATTGGAAAAAGGCGGACGCTAAGAAGCGCGCGCTGGAGCTTATCGAACTTGTTGGCCTTGCGGGCAGGGAGAATGCGTATCCCGCGCAGCTTTCAGGCGGAATGAAGCAGCGCGTGGCCATAGCAAGGGCGCTGACGCTTTCGCCCAAAATACTGCTTTGCGACGAGGCCACAAGCGCGCTTGATCCCGCTACCACCCGCAGCATACTGACCCTGCTGAAAAAGATAAACAGGGAACTGGGCGTTACGATAGTAATAATTACGCACCAGATGAGCGTTATAGAGGAAGCGTGTAACCGCGTGGCGATACTGGACAAAAGCCGCATAGCCGAATGCGGAGAGGTTGAGGAGGTTTTCCGCCGGCCAAAGAGCGAGATTGCCAAGCAGCTCATACTGGGCGAGGGCGCGGGCCGCAGCGAATTTACCCCCGGCGGCAGGCGCGTAAGAATAGTGTTTGACGGAAAGAGCGCGTTTGAGCCGATAATTGCGGACATAGTGCTTAGCTGCAAGGCAGCGGTGAACATATTGTTTGCCGATACACGCACGATAGACGGCGTGATATACGGCCAGATGATAGTTCAGCTGCCGGACGACGCGGACGCGGCGCAGCGGATACTCAATTACCTTTCCGGTACGGGCGTGCATTATAACGAGGAGGAAAACGGCGATGTTTGATTCGGGCTTTGTGGGCTTAATGCTTCAGGGCATAGCGGAAACGCTGTATATGACCGTTGCGGCCACCGCCGCGGCGTATATTCTGGGTCTGCCTATGGGCGTTGTGCTCAACATAACCGCGCCTAACGGCATCCGCCCAAACCGCGCGGTGAATACAGTGCTCGGTACGATAGTTAATATAATAAGAAGCGTGCCGTTCATAATTCTTCTTGTGGCAGTCATTCCTGTAACGCGCTTCATAGTAGGCACCAGCCTTGGAAGCTCCGCCACGATAGTTCCGCTGGTGATAGGCGCAGCGCCGTTTGTGGCAAGGCTTGTTGAAACATCGCTTGGCGAGGTGGATGCTGGCGTTATCGAAGCCGGGCGCAGCATGGGCGCAAGCACATGGCAGCTTATCACCCGCGTGCTTATAAGGGAGGCTGCGCCTTCGCTTATATCAAACGCCACCACAGCTGCCACGACAATACTTGGTTATTCCGCAATGGCGGGCTTTGTGGGCGGCGGCGGACTGGGCGCGATAGCCATAAACTACGGCTATTACAGATATGATACGGTTACAATGCTTGTTACCGTGGCGCTGATGGTGGTAATAGTGCAGCTGATACAGTCCGGCGGCACATCAACCGTTAAGCATACTGACAAGCGCAAAAAGTAAGCAAATGAGGCGCATAAGCGCCATCATATAAAAATTCAAATAAAATTTTAGGAGGAAACTCAAATGAAACGCATCTTTGCACTTACTCTTGTTCTTGTATTGGCATTCTCGCTCATCGGCTGCGCCAAGGGCGGCGATTCCAAAACCGTGCGCATAGGCGCATCCCCCACGCCGCATAAGCTGATACTTGAATACGCCGCTCCGCTTATGGAGGAGAAGGGCTACAAGCTGGAGATAACCGAATATCAGGATTACGTCATTCCCAACACGGCCGTTGAATCCGGCGAACTGGACGCAAACTTCTTCCAGCATGAGCCCTACATGAATGATTTTAACGAGAACAACGGCACGCATCTTGTGTCCGTGGCGGCTGTGCATTACGAGCCCTTCGGACTTTATGCCGGCAAGACCAAGGCAATAGCCGACCTTGCCGACGGCGCGACCATTGCCGTGCCTAACGACGGTTCCAACGAAGCGCGTGCGCTTTACCTGCTTCAGCAGGAAGGGCTCATAACCCTGAAGGCAGATGCGGGCTTTACCGCCACCGTGCTTGACATTGCCGAAAATCCCAAGAACCTGAACATAGTTGAGGTTGCCGCGGCGCAGCTGCCTAGGAGCCTTGAGGACGTTGACATGGCCGTAATCAACGGCAACTACGCCATACAGGCCGGCCTTAACGCCTCCACCGATGCCCTTGCCGTGGAAAGCGCGGAAGGCGACTCCGCCAAGACCTACGCCAACATACTTTGCGTAAAGGAAGGCAACGAGAATAACGAAGCCATCAAGGCCCTTGCCGAAATACTCACCGGCGCGGACGTGGCGCAGTATATCAACGAAACCTTCGGCGGCGCTGTAGTACCCATGAATCAGGGTGAATAAAACAAAGCATATCGAATCCTTCCGGGCGGCCATAGGCCGCCCGTTTTTTGCGATATCGATATAAACTTAGCATTCAAAATTACTTTTGCAGTTATTGCCGCTTTAACATATTATTTACATATGCGGCATTGTGCGGCAAATTATGGCAATGCTATAATAAAACAAGCAAATAACTACTGCCTAAGGAGGAAAAACATGAAAAGACTATATGCTCTCGTTATAGCCTTGTTGATGCTGTGCGCGGGCTGCAACGTTAAAACCACGCCTGAGCCGCAGACCATACCGCCGATAGAAACTCCTATGCAGCAGGGCGGGAGCGCTACAACCGCACCGGACGAAAATGTGCCGACACCCCCGGCAGAACCGTCAGCGCCCGCGGAGGGCGATATCAGCCCCGAAATACCGGACGATTTGCGGGAAGCGCTTGAAAGCGGATATGCGGAGGCAAAGGCGATAAATGCCGATGTGGCAGGATTTATGACGAGATTCGGCCCATATGCATCGGCGGACGGAAAGATTTACGGCAATCCGTTGGTAAAAAGCGAAAAGCAGGAATACTATGCCAAATATTGGATAGACGGCAGGTGGGTTAAGTATGGCTCCACACAGATACTCGGCGGCAAGCTCAATGAGGACGGCACGGAAGTGGACGGTCAAATATTGATATTCTCCAAGCATTACAGCAACATATCCTTTATTGTAAACAGGGAAACAGCGCCTGCCGATATAGAGCCGATATGGCTAAACCTTGGCGGGAAGATACGGGAATATAAAGTGTTTGCCATACAGGCGGTCGAAATAGACAATTGGGAGGATTTCATTTCACATGAGACGGGATACATTCCGCACGAGGCATATGAATTGATAGAAATTATTGAAAACATGGACGCCGATGCACGCACGGCATATTATGCTGCGCTTGCGAAGGATTTCTGCGGCGAAGCTTTTACGGTAACCGAAAACGACGGCGTTATAATAGTCTGCGGCTCAAGCTATAAGGAGAGCGAATGGAGGGACAAGATGGCGGCCGTGTACTGCGTGGGCATGTAAAGGCGGCTTATGGCTTTGAGTGAATACGGGTGAACGGGCGGGCGGCACAGGCCGCCCCTTTTCGCACGCTGTGCGGCGTATTGATATTGCGCTTTGACTGTGATATAATACATAAAATTCTGAATGGGAAAGGGATGATACGTCTTTATGGACGATGGGAGTCCGATAGGATACCTTATCGCTATCTTTGCCTTTATATTGGGCGGAGGATACTTCGCTGCGACAGAGATCGCTCTGGCCAGCGTTAACCGCATACGCATAATGAGCTATGCGGACGACGGCAACCGCCGCGCAAAGCGGGTGCTGTATATTTTGGATCATTTCGACAAGGCGCTCACCACGCTTTTGATAGGCAACAACATAATGCACATAAGCTGCGCCAGCATTGCCACGCTGATGGCAACCAAGCTTTGGGGCGTAGGCTATGTTACCCTTACCACAATAGTTACAACTCTTGTGGTGTTTCTTGTTGCCGAAATGATACCCAAACGCTTTGCAAAGGCAAACAGCGAAAAGTTTTCGCTTGCCGTTGCGGGGTCGCTTCTTTTCTTTATGAAGGTGCTTGGGCCGCTGGCGTTCATATTCTCCGCCATAAGCCGCTTTGTAAGCAAGCCCTTTAAGAAGAACGAGGAAGAAGAACCAACCGTTACCGAGGATGAACTTTACGACATAATAGAGAGCATCCCCGAGGAAAGCGACATAGACGAGGAAAAGGCCGAACTTATGCAGAGCGCGCTGGAGTTTTCCGATACTTTCGTGCGCGAAGTGCTTACCCCTTGGGATAAGGTGGTCAAGCTGAGGCTGGACATGAGCGGGGACGAAGCCATGGCCGTGATACGGGACGATATCCATTCAAGATTGCCCGTTGTTGATGCGGAAGGCAACCCCGTAGGCATGGTGCAGATAAGAAAATTCCTGCGCACGCGCTATAAGAATGCGAGCGTAAGCGTTAAGGACATTATGGACGATATCCATTTTGTCAATGACGATATAGCCATAGACGATCTGCTTACAGCCATGAGCAACGACAAGACGCACTTTTCCGTTGTGCTGGATAAGGACGGCAAAACCATAGGCATAGTTACCATTGAGGATATACTTGAGGAGCTTGTGGGCGAGATTTACGACGAGGACGATAAGGAGGCGGCTGAATAATGGCTACCGCATGGGATTATATAGCGATAGTGATATTTATCGTGTTTTCCGCGTTCTTCTCGGGTTCCGAAATAGCGTATGCTTCCGTGAACGAGCTAAGGCTTAAAAAAGCGGCGGAGGCCGAAAACGGCAATAAGCTTGCCAAGCTTGCTTACAGCATATATTCAAACTATGACGATGCGCTTATAACCATACTTATAGGCAATAACCTTGTGAACATAGCCTCCTCCTCCGTGGCTACGGTAATAGCCATAGATATAATGGGAGACAAGGGAACGTGGGTGGCAACGGCCATAATGACCGTTATAATACTAACGTTCGGCGAGATAGTGCCAAAGATAGTTGCCGTGCAGACCGCATTCGATTTCACACAGATTGCATCGATACCGCTCAAGGTGCTTATGATAATCACGTTCCCCATAGTATGGCTGATACAGCGCGTTCTCAAGGCGCTCGATAAGCTTATAAAGAAGGAAGATGAAGAGCCTGCCGACGCCATAACGGAGGACGATCTTGAAACGATAATAGATACCGTTGAGGACGAAGGCGTTATAGACGAGGATAGGGCGGAGCTGCTGCAAAGCGCGCTTGATTTTGACGATGTGCTGGCATACGAGGTCATAACCCCGCGTGTGGACATGGTCACGATAGACATTGAGGACAGTTTTGGGGAAATACTTGAAACAGCCAACGACTCTGGATATACGCGCATACCCGTTTATGAGGACACGGTTGATAACATAATAGGCATACTGCATCTGAACCATTTTTATAAAATGCTTGCCGAAAAGCCGGACGGGTTCGATATTCGGGACATACTTATGCCGGTGAACTTTGTGCATAAGACAATGCCGCTTGACGATGTGCTCAAGGAAATGAAGCGCCGCCAGTGCCATATGGTAATAGTTACCGATGAATACGGCGGAACCATGGGCTGCCTCACCATGGAGGATGTGCTTGAGCAGCTTGTGGGCGACATTTGGGATGAAACGGACGACATAGAGCCGGAGATAACCCAAACGGGCGAGGACACATACGATGTGGACGGCGACATGCGCATAGAGGACTTCCTTGACGAGATGGATATAGACGACCGCGATTTTGACGACGACAACGCGACCGTTGGCGGCTGGGCAATAGAAATGCTGGGCGACTATCCAAAGGTTGGGGATATGTTTGAGTACAAGAACCTTACCGTAACGGTTAAAAAGCTGCAAAACCGCCGCGTTGTGCTGGTGGGCGTAAAGGTTTGGCCCGTGAAGGAAGAGGACGAAGAAGAACTGTAAAAAAGGCGAATATGCGGCGGCTCCGGCAAA
The DNA here is from genome assembly GCA_001940855.1 of Christensenellaceae bacterium Phil1. Lineage (GTDB taxonomy): Bacteria > Bacillota > Clostridia > Christensenellales > CAG-138 > Phil1. Next base: position 58,293 of record MSGS01000041.1, read on the forward strand.
TGGCGGGGCTGCCGTTTTTTGTGCAAACAGTTAAAAATCTATTAACTTTTAATCTCTCCCCATATATGGTAAAATAAATAAAATAGCATCAGTATGCAGCGGAGGAATATGAAAAGATTGCTTTTTGCGCTGCTGGCGCTGCTTACGGCGGCGTTTGCGGCGGGCTGCGGCGAAGAAACAGAGGAGCCGCATATAAACATTGGCGACATGGAAAGCGGCGCGGGCATAACCAGCGCGGCCGATCTTGCTGCCTTTTTTGAATCCGGCGGTGAAAGGGCCGTGCTTGCGCGATCGGTAGATATGGAGGACGCTATGCTCACCCTCAGCGCCGCGCGCGGGCATATAACAATAGAAGGCCGCGGGAACACAATATCCGGCAATGCGGACTGCGTGATACGCCTTGAGGACGGGGCGGAGCTCACGCTTGAGGAAGTGAACATAACCGGCGGCGCGGCTGGCATAGGCGGGCTTGGCTCGGGCAAAATATCGGGTCAGGGCGCGATAAACGCCGTTGCGCACGCGGTGGACTTTGCCGCGGGCATTGAATTCGGCGAAAACAGCCGCTTTTATATCAAAAGCAACCGCGGCTGTGCAATACGGGCGGGAATGCTTAACATGGGCAAGGGCTGCGCGGTTTATGCCCAGGGCGGCGAAAGCGCAAGCGCCGTGAACATATTTGAAGAGGACATCTTGCTTTATGAAGGCGCGCTGCTTGAAGCCGTGACGGAGGCCAATTATAACGCGCTAAAATGCACCGGAACGCTCGTTATGCAGGACGGCGCAACGCTGAAGGTGAAAAACAATGGCGAATACCACGGCGCGGAGCTTAATGAAATTGAGCTTTACGGCGTGACCAACATAGAAGCGGACGGGGGAGACAAGGGCGTTGGCATGTTTGCGTTCAGCGCGGACGGCGATTATTATGCGGTTGGCCATTGTGAGCCTGAAATGGTGATAGAAACGGGCAACGGCAGCGTAACGTTCGTAAACAACGCGGCGGACATACCCGAACCCACGCCGGAACCCACCCTTGCAACGGAAGAATAATAAAATACACGGCCTATAAAGGCGAAAGGAGACGGCATGGGCAGACAAACGGGCAGACCAAGCTTCCGCGCGGTGCGCAGGCGCAAATATATTGCACGCAGGATAATGGTGCTTATTTTGCTTGCGGGCGTTATAGTAGGGCTTGTATTTTTGACCAAGGCATTATTTGCGGGCAAGGTGACGCCGAACGGCGGCGCAACGCCAACGCCGGAGCTCAGCGAAACTCCGGCAGAGCCTACGCCCACGCCTAAGCCTACGCCAACGCCAGAGCTTGACGCAGCGCTGACCGTGACCGAGCAAAGTGCGGACGCATTGAGCCAGATGGGCTTCCATTCGGAAATATTTGTGCGGCGCGATCAGACGACCGCATATACGCGGGAAGAGAACATATACTTTGGCCGCGGCGATAAATACAGCGATCTGAAGGGCGTTATAACCTACGGCGGAAACAATTTCCGCTCCTCCTTTGCATACGGCGGCGTGAACGCGCTGAGCGGACAGCTTACCACGGCGTGGGAAAAGAGCATAGGCCAGCTTGACTGCGGTACGGACGGCGTATGGACGGGCACGGGCTGGACAGGCATGCCCATAATAATACAATGGGACAGCGAAACGCGAGCGCTGCTGGGCATTGCGGAGGAGTTTAAGGCCAAGGACGGCTTTACGGAAGTGATATACCCAGCGATGGACGGCAAGATATATTTCTTTGAGCTGAACACGGGCAAGGCAACAAGAAGCCCAATAGATATGGGCGTTGTGAACAAGGGCACAGCTACTCTGGACCCGCGCGGCTATCCGCTGCTGTATCTGGGCCAGGGCGTGCAGAGCACCAGTGAGGAAGGCACATACGGCGCATGGTTCAGGGTAGTGAGCCTTATAGACAACAGCGTCATAAGCACATTCGGCGGCAGGGACCCCGCGTCTAACCGCCAATGGCAGGCATATGATTCTTCGCCCATATTCGCATCCGATGCCGATACGCTTATAATAGGCGGCGAAAACGGGCTGCTGTATACCGTTAAGCTGAATGCGCGGTTCGATAAAGAGGCGGGCACGGTAAGCGTTGACCCCGGTAGGCTGGTAAAATACCGCTATCACTTTTCCGGCTATTCGGACAGCGACGGCGCGCGTTGGTACGGCATTGAAAGCTCCGTTGCGGCATGGCACCAATACGCATTCTTCACGGATAACGGCGGCATGCTGCAATGCGTAGATTTGAACAGCATGACGCTTAAATATGCCGTTGATACAGACGGAGACGGCGACGCTGGCGTTGTTATAGAGGAAAGCGCGGACAACAACACGATATTCCTTTACGCTGCAAATAAGGCGGACGGCAGGAACGCCGCAGACGGACGGGACAAGGCCTATATACGCAAAATAGACGGCCGCACGGGAACCGTTGCGTGGACAAAAACATTCGATGCATCTGCCGAAAATGCCGGCGGGGCATACGCGCCGGTGCATATAGGCAAAAACGAGCTGAACGGCACCATAATAGCAAGCCTGAGCGCCGCTGCGCTGAACGATGGCACGGACGGTGGGCTTATAATAGCGCTGGATAAGTCCACGGGCGAGGAAAAATGGCGCGTGGAGCAGGCGGACGGCATATGGAGCGCGCCCGTTGTGATATACGATGAAAACGGCAAAGGATATATACTGCAATGCGACCGCGGCGGCAAGCTTACACTTTACAGCGGCATAGACGGGCAGGCCATGTGCTCAATCGACCTTGGTTCGCGCATTGAATCAACCCCTGCGGTGTTCAATAATACGTTGGTTGTCGGTACGCGCGGCGTGGACGGCAGCGGGCAGGGGCCGAAGATAGTGGGCATAAGAATAGGATAGCGCAAGCTATGCGCATATACGGGGCGGCACGGCCGCTCCTTTTTATGCAATGGGGCTAAAAAACGGCAGCGGACTCAGGGTTTGTGAAATCAATTCAAAATAATGAAAAAAGGATATATTTATCGCGGCTTGTGCGGTAAAATCGTAGTATAAGGCTTAAGGAGATGGGAAAAAGTATGGCGTATTTGTCGCTTAAAAACGTTACCAAGGAATACCATAGCGGAGAGGTAACAATAAAGGCGCTGTCCGGCGTTAATCTTGAAATAGAGGAAGGCGAACTTTGCGTCATAGTCGGGCCTTCGGGCGCGGGCAAAACAACGCTCTTGAATATACTTGGCGGCATGGATTGCTGCACTGGCGGCGAAGTTGTGCTGGACGGCGAACATATTGAAAAATATGACCGCAAAGCGCTCACAACATACCGGCGGGACACGGTTGGCTTTGTTTTCCAGTTCTATAACTTGGTACAGAATCTTACCGCGCTTGAAAACGTTGAACTGGCGAGCCAAATCTGCAAGGATCCCCTGCCGCCCAAGGATGTGCTTATTCAGGTTGGCCTTGGCGAAAGGCTTTCAAACTTTCCTGCGCAGCTTTCCGGCGGCGAGCAGCAGCGCGTGGCGATAGCGCGTGCGCTTGCTAAAAATCCAAAGCTTATGCTTTGCGACGAACCTACAGGTGCGCTCGACTACCAAACGGGTAAGCAGGTATTGAAGCTTTTGCAGGATACGTGCAGAAAAACAGGCATGACCGTAATAATAATCACGCACAACTCCGCCCTTGCACCAATGGCGGACAGGGTGGTGCACGTTAAAAACGGCACCGTTGCATCGGTTGAACTGAACGCAAAGCCGATGCCAATAGAAGAGATAGAATGGTAAAGGAGGCTGCATGAACGCGCTTACGCTTAAAAATCTGCTGCGTGAAATAAAGCGCACCTTTACCAAGTTCCTTTCAATCTTCGCCATATGCGCGCTGGGCGTGGCGTTCTTTGCGGGAATAAGGGCCACCAGTCCGGACATGAAGGAAGCCGGGGACAGGCTGTATAACACATACAACCTTTCCGACATAAGCGTAATTTCAACTTCCGGCCTTACGGCGGACAATATACGCGACCTTGAAAGTATAGAAGGGATTCAGGCCGTGCGTGCATCGCTTTTTGTGGACGCAATGGCAAGGGGTACGGGCGAAAAGGAAAAGAACCTTCGCCTTTATTCAATGCCGATAAAGCTGAAAAGCGAATATGCCCCGCTGATAGACCTTATACCCGATTACGGCATAGATACTTCGCCGGAATACGAGATGAACGGCGTTGAAATAGTGTCCGGCCGCATGCCGCTCAACGATACCGAAACAGCTCTGGACTATACTCTTGAGGGTTCGCTTGTGAAGCAGCTTGGGGACGAAATAACGCTCACCACATCCGGCGGCACAGTTACGCTGAGAGTCGTCGGGTTCATACGAAGCCCAATGTACATAAGTATGTTTGAACGCGGCACCAGCAGCATAGGCAACGGCACAAGCGACGGCTTTGCCTATGCATCGGGCAACGCGATATCAAGCCTTGGCACAAAGCTGCCGGTAATGAGCCTGCTAAACACATATTATACCCGCGCTGACATTGTTATTTCCGGGAAAGAGAGACTCAGCGCATACAGCGACGAATACGAAGCGCTTGTGAACGAAGTTACCGACCGCATAGAGGATTATGCATCCACCCAGAGCGGCACATGGTATATTCAGGACAGATCCGGCAACCCGGGCTATTCGGATTACAGCGAAAATACGGACAGAATTGCTGCCGTGGGCGATGTGTTCCCGCTTATATTCTTCATAGTGGCGGCGCTGGTGTGCCTTACCACAATGACGAGAATGGTTGAGGAACAGCGCATTGAAATGGGCACCATGAAGGCGCTTGGCTACGGCGGCTGGCAAATAGCCATGAAGTATGCGGTCTATGCCATGTCCGCCTGCATAAGCGGCGGCGTGGTGGGTGCTATAATCGGTTTTAAGCTGTTCCCGTATGTAATAATGAAGGGCTATTCCATAATGTATTACCTTGGCAAGCTTGAAACGCCGTACAGGGCAGACATAGCGTTTATGGCTATTGCGGCAATGGCTGTCTGCACGGCCGCGGCAACATTCTCCGCGTGCTATGCATCGCTTAAGGAAGTGCCGGCAACGCTCATGCGCCCCAAGGCGCCCAAGGCCGGCAGGCGGGTGCTGCTTGAAAAAATACCGTTCATATGGAAAAAGCTCAGCTTTACCTCCAAGGTGACGGTAAGGAACCTGTTCCGCTATAAAAAGCGCTTCTTCATGAGCGTTATAGGCATAGCCGGCAGCGGGGCGCTGCTTGTTACGGCGTTCGGGCTGAACGATTCAATATTCGGCATAATCGAAAAGCAGTTCGGCGACATTTGGCAGATGGACGTGCAGGCATATGTGTATGAGGCCATGCCGCTTGCCGATATGCAGGAGCTGCTCGGCAAAAACCCGGCAAACGACGATTTTGATTCGGTTATGTTCTGCCTCGATTCCCAAATGGAATGTAAAAACGGCGGCAGAAGCCAAAGCGGCGTGCATCTGTTGGGCGTTGAATCGGCGGGAAGCATGGCCGGGCGCATAAACCTGCATAACGGCGGCGCGCCTGTAACGCTTGACGACAGCGGCGTGGTCGTTACGGCAAAGCTTGCGGAAACGCTTTCAATAAAGGCTGGGGACGAGATAAACATGCGTACCGGCGGCGAGGATCACCTTATGCGGGTTATAGGCGTTGCGGATAACTATGTTTATCATTATGTGTACATAACCGCGGCGTACTACGAAACCGTGTTCGGCAAGGCAATGCAGTACAACGGCTTCATGGGCAACCTGAAGGACGGACTTACGGACGAAACTATGGACGCTATGTCCACCCAGCTTTTGAGCGACAGCCGCATGTATACCGTCCGCACGATAGGGAGCATATACGATTCTGTATTGGATTCGCTAAGCATTCTCAATTATGTTGTATTGGTGCTGATACTTGGTTCGGGCATGCTCACGTTCGTTGTTATGCTGAACCTGACCAATATAAACATAGGCGAGCGCATGCGTGAGCTTGCAACGCTGAGGGTGCTTGGGTTTTACGATAAAGAAATGTATGCTTACATATTCCGTGAAAACAATGCTCTTTCTGTGATAGGGGCGTTTGTGGGGCTTTTGTTCGGCAAAATAATGCACCTGTTCGTCATACGCACCTGCGAGGTGGACATGGTCATGTTCGTGCGCAGCGCAAAGCCGCTCAGCTACGTTTACGCTTTTGCGCTAACGATAGTATTTTCGCTGATAGTCAATCTTTTGATGCGGCCCAAGGTAAGGGCGATAGATATGGTTGAATCGCTCAAGAGCGCGGAATAAAGGAGGGAAAACATGAAAAAATCGTTTAGGATAATCTGCCTTGTGCTGGCGATAGCCTTCGCGGCAAGCATGCTTGTGTCCATAATATGCAGCATTGCGCTGGCGGACGGCATGGACACCCGCGGAGAAACGGTTTACGTTGAAACGGACGCGGAAGGTAACGTGCTTTCTATGATATCAAGCGTGTATATAACCAATATGTCCGGCGCAGATACCGTTACGGACGACACAACGCTTACCAACATAAAAAACGTGCTTGGCAGCGAAGCACCCGCGATAGACGGCACAAAAGCAACATTTAAGGCCGAAGGCGAGGACGTGTGCTATCAGGGCGAGGCGAGCGGAGAATTGCCGTTTACGCTCACGCTCAGCTATTATCTTAACGGCGTGAAGATGAGCCCCAAGGAGATAGCCGGCAAAAGCGGTCGGGTAAGAATAGAGGTTGAGTGCAAAAGCACGCTGAAGCGGCCTGTAACGGTGGACGGAGTTGAAAAGGAACTGAATGTGCCGTTCAGCGTTATAGGCATGATGACGCTTGACGAAGGCTGCACGGGCCTTGCGTCGGACGCGAAGATATCCTCCCAGGCGGGCGTTACAACAATAATGGCCGTTATGCTGCCCGGCCTTGCGGAAAGCCTTGAAATAGAAAAAACGGACAAGCTGAAGGACAGCTTTTATGTTGAATTGGACACGGAAAGCTTTGAACTCGGCAAATGCACGTTCATAGGCATGACCGGCATTGTGGACGAAAACGACCTTTCAGGCATAGACGACGTTGAAGGGCTGCTTACGGCGCTGGATGAAATAAACGAGGCCAGCAGCGCGCTTTATAAGGGCGCAAGGCGGCTGCGCAACGGCGCAAGCACGCTTAACGACGGCATAAGCGAATATATAGACGGCGTTACTGCCGCAGCGGACGGCATGGGCCAAATCAAGGACGGCGCGAAGCAGCTCAACTACGGCGCGGGTGAAGTGGCAGGCGGCATGGGAACGTTTGCCGCATCGATAAGCGAAATAGTAGCCAAGGTGGATGAAGCAAAGGCAAAGCTTGACGAGCTGCAAAATCCGTCCACGGAGGTTGATGCGCGCATAATAGCAATACTTGAAAGCGAGCTGAATAAGGCGCTTGCGGGCAAGGAAGAGGAAATAAAGGAAAAGGTGCGCCAAAGCGTGTATGATGCGCTATCCGGCACGGATTTGACGGAGGAGGAGAAGCGGGCCATAGCCGATCAGGCGGCGGCAGCGGTGAACATAGGGGACGTAAGCATAAACATAGACCCTGATACCGCCAACGCCATACGCATGGCCGTGCTGGAGCTGGACGACGTTAAGAAGGCCATAGCAAAGCTGAACGAAATAATCGCCAAGGCGGACGAGGCCGCAGCGGGCGCGGAGCAGCTTTCCTCCGGCGCGTATCAGGTATCAAGCGGCATGGATAAGCTTTACCGCGGCATAAAGGAGCTGGACGAAGGCATGGCGCTTTTGAGCGACAATGGCGAGCAGCTTAAAACCGGCACAAAGCAGCTTTACCGCGGGCTTGACACGCTGACGGACGGGCTTAGGCAGGTGAGCAGCGAGGGCATGGCCAAAATAGTTGAAGAGACGAACGAAATACAGCTTTCGCTTTCAAAGAAGGATGCTCTGCTGGCGCTTTCCGAAAGCTACACGGCATTTTCAAGCAATGCGGAGAACATAAACGGCACTGTGCAGTTCCTTATCACCACAGAGGCGATAGTTGAACCGCTGCCGATAGAAATGCCGTCGCCCTCACCCGAGGATACCACGGGAACGGACAACGGCACGGATGCTGATGCTCAGGTGGAGAACAAGTCCTTCTTCCAAGCGATAGGCGAATGGTTTGCAAACGCCTTTGCGGCTATAAGGGGACTGTTCGATTAAGCGTTATCGGCTTCGTTTGAAGCGAACGTTACATAGGTGTGCTTTTCGGTAAGCACGCCTTTTCCTTTTAATTCGGCATATGTCACCACGTCCGTATTTCCCGCGGAATAAAGCGCATATGTGCTGCCGCTTGCGGTGCGGGTTTCAAGCACAATGTAGGCCGTGGCCGCGTTCGCTGCATACTCCGGGGGCAGTTCTCCGGGGGCGTATTCATGGCGGGAAATTTCGCGGCTGTCCGCATCCATCTCTATGAGCGTATAGCCCAACGGCAGTTCTGCTATAACGTAATGCACGTTCACGCTTGCGGAGCTTGTTGCGGCGTTGCCTTCGGAATCGGTAAAGGTGGTGCTGTCGGTCAGCTTTTGCGAAACCAATGCGCCCGCGCCAGCGCCGGACGTGGATATGCCATGCCCCGAAGTGAGGTAAATCTCTCCGTTCGCGGTTTGATACACGGGATTGGTGTATATCACATGCCTGTCGTTCCTGCCTGTTATGCCGTATATGGTGCATTCAAGCTCCAGCGCTTCTTCGTGTGAATCTTCGTTGTCGTTGGTGTTAACGGCTATTTTGCAGCCGCATACGCCCTCGTCAGTATAGTTTGAATAGCTTGTGCCGTACTCGTGCTCGGTAGTGGCCATGAAGAAGGCAAAGCCGTCCATGCCCGGGAAAACGTACCTTTCATCGACAAGCTCCGCATACAGCCTACCGTTGTACTGCGCTGCGTCCGCTTCGCCTATGCTGCCGCCGGACAATGCGGAAGCATTGGCGCCGATGTAGCCTTCAAGGTCAAAGAGATCAATATATTCGGTGGTTATGTACACGCCTATCAGCCTGTCGCGCGAGGCGGCGGAAGCATCCATATCGCTGCGCGCAAGTGAGCAGCCGCACAGCAGCGCAGCAATTGCCGTAAGTATTGCCAAAAGGCATATGTATCGTTTCATCATTCATCCTCCTCATTAAGAACTCCGTCAAAATTGAGTATGTCGCCAACATTGCAGTCAAGATAATAGCAAATTTTATTGAGCGTATGGAAGCGCACGCCCTTGCCCTTTCCGCTGCGCAGTATGGAAAGGTTGGCTTCGGTTATGCCCACCATTGCGCAAAGCTCCTTGCCGGTTATGCCGCGGCGCTTCAGCATTTCGTCCAAATTTACCTCTATCGCCATAAGCTCACCCTAAATAATGCTGTCGTTATCGTCCTTAATGCGCTTGGATTCGGCAATGAAGCGGCTGAATATGAGTGCGAGCAGGGCGAAAAGCACTCCCGCAAAGGGGATACTTGCGGAAACGTTAACGCTGCTCAGCCCGCCCGCAAGCGCTATTTGCACGGCATTGAACGCGGCGCTGCTTATTACGGATACTTTCAGGCTGATAACGGCAAGACGACTCAGCCGCTGCGCAGTGTCCACGGCTTCGTCGCTGAAAAGACCGCCACGCATGGAAAGGAGCAGCTTTGCCCCGCAGAGGGCGAGCAATATGCTGAATACATTGGGCAGCGCATCCACGGCGGCGCGGGCGATGCTTACGCATATATCGAGCGCGCCGTAGGCAAGCGAGGCCGCAACGGCAGCCGCCGCACCGTATGCAGATGCAAACGAAAGCACCGCGCAGGCTATATACAGCAGCCATGCGCCAGCACTAAGCAGCCTATCCGTGCCATCCAAAGCAAGGCGGCTTATTATGCGCAGCACCGCATAGCAGAGCGCAAGCGAATATATCAGCGAATTCAATATGCCCAAGGCAATCTGATACGACGCGACGATGGTGAGCATATCGGCGCTGAAAACATAGCGCAGCAGGCCGGGATTTATTGCCAGGTACAGCGCGGCGAACAGCACAACGCTCAATATGTACAGTATGCAGTCCGCCTTGGCATGGCCGCGTTTGCGGGCGAATATAAGCGCCAGCACGGCGGGGATAAGGCTTATTGCGGCATACAGCGCAATTGCAAGCACATTCAGCGCGCCGCCGGCAAGGGAAAGGCTCCTGAGCGCCTTACCTGTAAACTCAAGCGGGTAACACAGCAGCACGCGGGCAATATCCGCGCCGCTTAGCAATATTGCCGCGGCAGCGCCCAGCGCGGCCAATGCGCACAATGCGTACAGAGCAGCTTTGTTATGCTTCATAGAAACCTCCACATTATCGTTTTGCGATAATTTATGGCGATATGATAGCATTGGAATTATCGTTTGTCAATAATTTTTTTGTACGCCAAAACAGCGCCCTGCGTCGGGGCGCCGTTTCGGTAGGCACATATAATATTATTTTATTTTATCACCGCGAGGGGATTCGGTTCCGCGCGGAAGATAACAATGCTAAGCGGGGCGGCATTATGCCGCGTTCATATCGTATATATAAAGCTTTGACTTATCGGACTTGACAGCATTATTATGCTGCGGCTTTGCCGAAGGGGAATAGCTGCGCACGTTAGCTTCCTTGTGCGGCGCGGCCTGCTTATGTTGCGCACGGCGGCGATGGATAGCCCTTTCCTGAATGCAGGCGGCGGCTATCATAAAACCCAAAATGATGCTGGGGATCATGAAAGAGAAGAACAAACCAAAGTAATTCATTGCGTACCTCCGCTGCTCCGCTAAGCCGCCGTATATCCGTTTTGGAAACCGGATGGGAACCGTTCGCGGTGGCTTATTGGGAAATTCTGCGGTCTTTTTCAACCGTGAACCCATTATAATATCCGACGAGGATACTGTCAAGCGGTTTTTGGAACTTTTTTGCAAAAACATGAACAAAATAATGCTTGCAAAGCATTTCTCTATAAGATACAATATAAAAAACAAAATTGGAGGGCCGCATGAACAGATTGAAGGAATTGAGAAAAGCAAAGCACCTTTCCCAGGAGGAGTTGGGCAGCGTGCTTGGCGTGCAGAAGGCGGCTGTTTGCAAATATGAAACGGGCAGGGTAGCCCTGCCGAACGAAATGCTTATGAAGCTGTGCGATTTTTTTGACGTCAGCGCGGATTATATCCTTTGCCGCGAAAGCGCGATGGTAACGCCGCTTTTCAAATCCCGCACGACTATATCGCCCCGCCTTATGAAAATTGAGGACAGCGTGGGAGTGCCGCTCGTGGGCAGGGTGCATGCGGGGCTGCCGATACTGGCAGATGAAAACATAGAAGAATATATTCCGGTTGCGGCGAACGAGACCGTTGCAGGCGAATACTTTTACATGCAGGTGGAGGGAGACTGCATGGAAGGCGAGTTCATACCCGAAGGCGCGCTGGTGCTGGTACGGATGCAGCCAAGCGTTGAAAACGGGCGCATAGCGGTTGTGCGCATAGGCGAAGAAGTATTGCTGCGCAAGGTAAAAACGATAGGCGACACGCTTATGCTCATCCCTGCAAACACCAAATACGAACCGATGATCGTTCCCCGGGAAGAGGCAGACATAATCGGCCGGGTGACGGAGGTGCGCATACGCAATCTGTAATGCGCTACCGGGCCAGTTCCTTCAGCGCCTCAGGCTTCAGCACCTCTACCTGACCGCGACTGAGACGGACTATGCCATGCCGGGCGAAAACGTTCATCATGCGGGATATCATCTCGCGGTGCGTGCCGACGTAGCGGCCCATCTGCTCCTGCGTAAGGGTGAGCGTGCGGCTGCCGTTGCGCTTTATCTCCTCCAATAGGAACATTGCAAGGCGCTGCTCGCTGCTTACGGAAAGCATACGCTGGAGCGACGCCATAACAAATGCGCTGCGATCATAGAATACTTCGCGTTCAAATTTTAGGGCGGATGGATAATGCTCGCATAGATATTTGGACATGGGCGGGGAAATGGCGTAAACTTCGCTGGGCTGCTCGGCCTGCATGGTGAGCGAATAGTTTGGGTTGGTATACAGCTTGGTTTCAAGGAAGCTTGTGTATTGGCCCCTATGCAGTCGGTAAAGCGTTGTGTCGCGTCCATCGGCATTGATGGTATAATAGCGCACTTCGCCGCTTATAACATACAATGAGGATACTGTGATGGCATCGTTTATGCAGAAAATTTTGCCTCGCGGCAGCGCATGGTATTGGGCTTGTCGTGCCATTGCAAGGCGGTCCGTAGAATTGAGATCCTGCCAATACGGAAACACTTCCGTAATTTTAGGTAGGGCGCGTTGGCTTCCCATTTTTATGCTGTCTCCTGCTATAAAAAGTTTTTTAGCTTTGCTTATAAATTATATAACTCATCGCTTAATAAATAAAGTATTTCGACAAATTCAGACAAAAACTCCATGTATCCGCATAAAACAAACGAAGAACACAAGCATACAATATAACATGTGCTGATATCATATAAAAAGCGGATGCCTTTCAGCACCCGCCGTTGAGTTGTTATGCATCAATCGTCGTCTATGTCATCATCGTCATCATCACGTTCTATCTCGATGGCGTTTATGCCGCGCCTGCGCCTGTATGCGCGGTCTATGGGCTTTACCATGGCATAGTATATGGGTATGGTCAAAAACAGTATCCAGCCCGGGTGCCAAAGGCCCCATATGCAGCCCATGCAAAGGAAGGCTATGGCGACCAATAGGGTATAGGGGAAGGCGCGAAGGAAGCAATGCCTGCGGCGGCCGGAGAACCAGCCGACTATTGAATAATACGCCGGTATGGTCAAGAAAAGTATCCAACCCGGATGCCAAAGGCCGAACGCAAAGCCAAGGCCGAGATAGAGTATCGTCACGAATATGGGGAAGGGGAATTCCTGCCAAACAGACTTTTCATTCGGCTCTATTACCAGATTGCCGCGGGCGGTAACATGGGAATCGGCGTCAACGGTGCTGCCGCCGCAGTTTTCATCATCGTCACCATAGCTGAAGAAGAAACCGTCGTCCTTATTAAAGCGCAGCGGCTTGCCGTTTATGGTGACCTTCACGCCCTTGTCAGGCTCCGGCTCGGGTATGGGTTCATCGGTCTTGAGCAGCTCGTCAAGGCTTACGCCGTATACGCGGCTGAGCATTATAAGGTTATCTGTGTCGGGCGAGGCCTCCGCGCGCTCCCATTTGCTCACGGCCTGGCGAGAAAGGCCAAGCTTTGCCGCAAGCTCCTCCTGAGAATAGCCATGCTGCTTTCTAAGCTGCACCAGCCTGTTTGCTATTTCGATATTCATCGTAATATCCTCCTGAACTTTTCTGTGGCCTAAGCATAGCGCACGGGGGCATGGTTGCGCAATACACTCTGCTTTGCAATTACAAAAATGCGCGCAACGAGCGGTTGCATCGGGTTGCGCGCATGGTAAAAACTCAGCTATTCAGCTAAAACACCGGTTTCGTTATTCGATAACGCTCTTGCCGCCCATATACATGCGCAGCGGTTCGGGTATGGCTATGGTGCCGTCCGCCTTGAGATTGTTTTCAAGGAAGGCGATAAGCGTGCGCGGGGGCGCAACAACGGTATTGTTAAGGGTATGGGCGAAGTAGTTGCCCTTTTCCTTGTTCTTTATGCGGATGCCAAGGCGCCTTGCCTGCGCATCGCCAAGGTTGGAGCAGGAGCCGACTTCGAAGTATTTCTGCTGGCGCGGACTCCATGCCTCAACGTCAACGCTCTTGACCTTAAGATCGGCCAGATCGCCGGAGCAGCATTCGAGCGTGCGCACGGGGATATCCAGGCTGCGGAAGAACTCCACGGTGTAGCTCCAAAGCTTATCGAACCAGGCCATGCTGTCTTCCGGCTTGCAGACAACTATCATTTCCTGCTTTTCAAACTGATGCACCCTGTATACGCCGCGCTCCTCTATGCCGTGCGCGCCGACTTCCTTGCGGAAGCAGGGGGAGTAGCTGGTCAGCGTGCGGGGCAGGGTATCTTCATCTATAAAGGTGTCTATAAAGCTGCCTATCATGCTGTGCTCGCTGGTGCCGATAAGGTAAAGATCTTCATTCTCTATCTTATACATCATGCCTTCCATTTCGGCAAAGCTCATTACGCCGCTTACAACGCCGCTGCGTATCATGAAGGGCGGCACGCAATAGGTGAAGCCCTTGTTTATCATAAAGTCGCGCGCGTAGCTCAATATGGCGCTGTGCAGGCGGGCAATGTCCCCCTTGAGGTAATAGAAGCCGTTTCCGCTCACGCGGCGGGCGGCGTCTATATCAATGCCGTTCACCTTTTCCATTATGTCCACATGGTAGGGTATTTCGTAATCCGGCACGACAGGCTCGCCAAAGCGTTCGCGTTCCACGTTCTCGCTGTCGTCCTTGCCGATGGGTACGGATTCATCTATTATGTTGGGGATTACCAGCATACGCTTGCGGATTTCGGCTTCCAGCTCCGCTTCACGCGCTTCCAGGGCGGCCATCTCGTCCTGCATGGCCTTAACTTCTTTCTTGGTCTCCTCGGCCTTGTCGCGCTCTCCGCGGGCCATCATGCCGCCTATCTGCTTGGAAAGCACGTTGCGCTGGTTGCGCAGCACGTCCCCGCGGGTGTGATCCTCGCGCCATTCCTTGTCCATGGCAACGACTTCATCCACCATAACGAGCTTTTCATCCTGAAACTTTTTGCGTATGTTTTCCTTCACAAGCTCAGGGTTATTGCGTACAAGCTTAATATCAAGCATAGTATTTCTCCTTTATGTTAAAAATTACATTCTTTCGGGCGCTTCAAGGCCTATAAGGTACAGCCCGTTCTTTATGCATATGCGCGCCGCATCGCAAAGGGCAAGGCGGGCGTTGCGCACGGCGGGGTCGTCGTCCATTATGCGGCAGTCATAATAGAACTTATTGAAGCAGGAGCAAACGTCTATCACCTCGCGGGAGATGAGATACGGCTCGTACTTTTCGGCCGCGGCCTTAACGGTTTCGGGGAAGGCGGCAATGGCCTTGATAAGGGCTGTCTCAGCCTCGCCTGAAAGCAGGGAGCACTCCACGTTGGCCTTATCGTAGCCGTTAGCTTTCCTCAGCACGGAGCAGCAGCGCGCATGGGTATACTGCGCATAGGGGCCGGTTTCGCCGTCGAAATTGAGCATCTTGCTCCAGGAGAAGCTGGTATCCTTTATTCGGCTGTTGTAAAGTATTCCCCAAACTACCGCGCCCACGCCCACGGCGCGCGCGGCGGCCTCCTTATCCTCAAGATCGGGGCTCTTTTCTTTGATTATATCGAGCGTTTTTTCTATTGAGGCGTTCAGAACATCTTCCAGATACACCACGTTGCCGTGGCGGGTGGAAAGCGTGCCTTCCTCCATGGATACCATGCCGAAATTGACATGCACGCAGTCCTTGACCCAGGTTTTTCCCATCAGCTCCAGTACCTTAAAGAACTGCTGGAAATGCAGGTTCTGCTGATATGCAACAACGTATATGCTCTTAACAAAGTCATATGTATTCTTGCGGTATATTGCGGCGGCAAGGTCGCGCGTGGCGTAAAGGGTTGCCCCGTCGGACTTTACTATTATGCAGGGGGGCATGTTGTATTCAGAGAGGTCAACTATCTTTGCGCCCTTGTCGGTTTTGAGAAGGCCCTTAGCGTCCAGCTCGTCTATTACGGCCTGCATCTTGTCCTCATAAAAGCTTTCGCCGTTGTAGCTGTCGAACTCCACGCCGAGAAGCTTATATACTTCGCCAACTTCCTTGAGCGTGAGCGTTTTCATCCGCTGCCAAAGGTCGACCGCTTCCGCGTCGCCCTGCTCTATTTTCCTGAACCATGCGCGGGCTTCGTCGTTAAGGCTTTCATCCTTTTCGGCTTCCTCATGGAAGCGGACATAAAGCTTGACAAGCTCCCGAACTGTTGATTCCTCGATCGGCTTTCCGTCGCCCCATTTTTTGTAAGCAACTATCATCTTGCCGAACTGCGTTCCCCAGTCGCCAAGGTGGTTTATGGCAATGGTATTGTATCCCAGCGCCTTATATATCCTGTTAAGGCTGTTGCCTATGGCTGTGGATGGCAAATGGCCTATATGGAAGGGCTTTGCAATATTGATGGAGGAAAACTCCACGCAAACGTTTTTGCCCTGTCCTTCGCTGCTGTGGCCGTAATTTTCGCCTTCGTTAAGCACGCGCATTATCGTTGCTGCGGCTGCGCCGGCCCTGTCCTCAAAGAAGTTAAGGTAGCCGCCAGCAACCTCCGCACGGGTTATGCCCGCGGGCAGGGCAAGCTTATCCTTCAGCTCCGCAGCTATTGCCGCGGGGGCCTTACGCATGGCCTTAGCCAGGCGGAAGCAGGGGAAGGCATAGTCCCCCATGCTGCTGTCCGGCGGAATTTCTATATAGCTCAAAAGCTCCGCGGCATCAATGCCCGTTGCGGCGGATATGGCAAGTGCAATGTCGTTCCTGGTATCCATAGTCAACTCCTAAAGTAAATTACTTATTAGACGAACCAGTATACCATATTTATGGCAAAATGTTAAGCAAAAACAAACTTTGCGCAAAACGCCAAAGTATAAATTGCCAACAGGGTGCCGTAATGCTATAATCAGGCCATGGAAAAGAACGCACCGAAGAAGAAAAAGCGGCTTACACCGCTGGATATCATACTTTATTGCATAAGCGCGGCGCTGCTGATAGGCGGCGTGGCGCTGATAATTCGCCAATATGTGCTGATAAGCGACTATGTTGACCCGCCGCAGCCGAGCATCACGCCAACGGCCGTGCCAACGCCCACTGCAACGCCGAATCCGAGCGAGACGCCCGCGCCCACCGCGGAGCCCACGCCCACGCCGTATCAATATACGCGCAGCGCGCCCAAGAAGATATATTTCATTGACGCGCAGGTGATGGCGGAGGTTTACCCCGTTGGGCTTATAGAGGAGGGCGACAAGAAGGGCCAGATGGACACCATTGAGGATCCGGACGTGGCGGCATGGTACGAGCCCGGCCCCGCACCCGGGGAGCAGGGCAACGCGCTGGTGAACGGGCACAAAAGCTGGAAGGGCAAGATAGGCCGCTTCAGCGTGCTGTGGAACATGGAAGAAGGGCAGAAGGTAGCCATCGAGCGGGAGGACGGCAGCGTGCTGTACTTCAGGGTTACGAGCGTGGACTTCTATCCGTACAACGATTATCCTGAAAGCGTTATGGATATGGAGAGCGACACGGCGAAGATGACGCTGATAACCTGCTACGGCGATTTTGACCGCTCCGCGGGCACAAGCGAGCAGCGCTGCGTGGTTGTGTGCGAGCTGATAACCGACGGCACGGAGGCCGAACCGGCAGCCGAATAAAGAGTTTTTAGCAAGAAAAAGCCCTGCAATACGGGCTTTTTTTGATACCAATAAGGCATGAAAACCAAAAAAGTGCAAAAAATTCGAACTGGGTGCTTGACATAATCGGATTCTTGGGTTAGAATATACGAGCGCGCTGAGGAAAGCACAAAGCACCACGGCGAACGGCAAAGCGCGAGAGCGCAATGCGGGAATAGCTCATTCGGTAGAGCGCTGCCTTGCCAAGGCAGAGGTGGCGGGTTCGAGCCCCGTTTCCCGCTCCACTATGCACCCTTAGCTCAGTTGGTA
>MSGS01000042.1:0-15669 GCA_001940855.1 Christensenellaceae bacterium Phil1
AAGCGAAAGCTGGGCTGCAAGCGAAAAGCTGTCAGAAAGCACTGGATCGAACGGGCGGCAGTCCTTGTGACGGTGCAGCGCGTATTGCGGGATGAGGAAATCAGCCGCATTGCGGAAGCAATCGTAGCCTTGCAGGAAAAGGAAGATACCTCGCTCCCAGCCATGCGCCAGCAGTTGACTGAATGTGAAAAAGCCATTGACAATATGCTCAACGCCATTCAGATGGGCGTGCTCACCGCCTCCACAAAGGAGCGGCTGGAGAAGCTGGAAATGCAGCGGGAAGATTTGAAGCTGTCCATATTGCAGGCACAGATGGCGAGACCGCGCTACACAAAAGAGCAGGTAGTCAGTTGGATCAGCCGCTTCAAGTATGGCAACGTAGACGACCCGCAGTATCAGAAGCAGATCATCGACACGTTCATCAATTCCATCTATGTGTTTGACGATAAGCTGGCCTTTACCTACAACTTCAAGGACGGAACAGAAACGATCACACTTGCGGAAATTCAGGCGGCCTTCGGTTCGGATTTAACTCAAGTCGCTCCACCACAAATCCTCCGAACCGATATGGTGCGGAGGGTTTTTTGTTATATAACAGCGCATCCGTCTCTTCTGTTCCGTGACAAAATTCGACTCTGTTCGTATTATAATTATTGTTGAATAAGCTGCGTTTGGTTAAGGAGAAGCGCACGCCGCAAATATGTGATTCGGTCAATGAATATTTTTCAATGATATTATAAGGAAGATTCATTTGTGAAAATAAACTACTTTGTGCATACGGAAATAGGCGACCGGCCCTGCAACGAGGACCACTATGCCGTGAGCAAATGCCCGGCGGGGCTTTGCTTCGCGCTGGCGGATGGGCTTGGCGGGCTTGACCGCGGCGAAGTCGCGGCGGAGCTTGCCTGCAACGCCGTGGCAGAATATGCCCAGGCGCAGGCCGTTTTTTCCAACGCCGCCGTGGAGCAGGCCTTCCTTCGGGCGCAGCAGGCGGTATTGGCGCGGCAAAAGGCAGAGCATAACGAAACGCAGATGAAAACCACGCTGAATATTGTTATGCTGGATAAGCAAAACATGTATTGGGGCCACGTTGGGGATTCGCGCACATATTACGCCGAAAACGGTGTATTAAAGCAGCGCACGCTTGACCACAGCGTTACCCAGATGCTTTCCGCCATAGGGCAGGTGGAGGAGCGGGACATTCGTTTTCACGAGGACCGCAGCAGACTGCTGCGCGTGCTGGGCACGCCGTGGGAAAAGCCGCAGGCGGAAATTGAGCAGCCCGTGGCACTGCGCGGGAACATGCAGATATTGCTCTGTACCGATGGTTTTTGGGAATACATTACGGAAGAGCAGATACAGATTTGCCTTGAAGAATCCGACAATGCCCAAATATGGATGGAGAACATGCTGGAACTTATAAGCCGTAACGATCAGCATAGCGAGCGCGACAACCGCACGGCAATAACAATATGGATAGACGATGGGGAAGGGGATATAACACAATGAGCGCAACCATGCTTTACACCGCCGGTGAAGCCAAACCGGCGCGCCTGTTTGTATGCGACGCCGGGCGCACGATGCGCACGGTGGATATAGGTCAGGGCATCACGCTCGGCCGCGCGGGCACGGGCATAGACGTAGACCTGCCGCTGAACAGCGGCATAGTATCAAAGCGCCACGGAAGGATAACTAAGCTTGACACGGGCTATTGCTACAGCGATACGGACAGCCTGAACGGCACGCATATAAACGGAATTCTCTACGGAAAAGACGGCGAAAGCAGCAGCTGTATACTCAACGACGGGGACATACTGCGCATAGACCGCAAAAATTTGGACCGTCCGCATCACGAGGCCGTCGTAATGATATTTTCAACATCCTGGCAGGATGCCGAGTGGCAATCGGTCGAGCTGCGCGAGGATACCGGCAACATAAACATAGGCCGCACCACCGTTGCCCAGGAGGGCATAAAGATAGCCGATCCTGCGGTATCAAAAAAGCATGCAACGTTCATTCACGGCGTGCGCGGATGGTCAATAGTTGACCACGGCAGCACAAACGGCGTGTTCGTTAACGGCGAACGCATCGCCCAGCCGCGACCGCTTCATGCAATGGATGTTGTGCGCATAGTCAACACGCTGTTCATATTCCTTGGCGACAGGCTGCTTTATAACGCACCCGCCGTGCAGAAAAATCAGCTTGCCATACATATTGAGGAGCGCAGCGTGCGCAACCTTTTCAAAAAACGCATACTGCTTGAAAATATAGATCTCAGCATCGACCCCGGGGACATGGTGCTTGTGCTTGGCGGCTCGGGCGCTGGCAAAACGACCTTCTTCAACGCCGTGATGGGCTACGAAAAGGCCCGCGGCAAAATAGTTCATGACGGGCGCGATATATATAAGGAATACGCGCAGATGAAGTATGAAATAGGCTTCGTGCCGCAGCAGGATCTTCTGCGCGATGATGACACCGTGTATCATACCCTTGACAACGCAGCGCAGATGAAAATGCCTGCCGATACCGCAAACGACGCCCGTCAGGCGCGCATAGATCAGGTGCTTGAAATGCTGGGCCTTCAGCGGGAGCGCGATTCGCTCGTTAAAAAGCTGAGCGGCGGGCAGAAGAAGCGGCTTAACATAGCGGTGGAGTTCATTGCGGACCCAAGCCTTTTCTTCCTGGACGAGCCTGATTCCGGCCTTGACGGCATAATGGCGGCGGGACTTATGGAAAACCTGCGCGTTATAGCGGACGAAGGCAAAATAGTAATGGTCATAACCCATGCGCCGGACCGCGTTGCCCATCTGTTCGATAAGGTGATAGTGCTTGCCAAAAGCGCAAAGACGAACAGCGGGCATCTGGCCTTCTACGGCTCCATTGACGCGGCGAAGGAGTTCTTCGATGCCGATTCGCTGGAAGGCATTGTTAAGCGCATAAACCGTCCCGATGAAAACGGGGACGGATTATCCGATTTCTATATTGAAAAATATGAAAAGTATATAGGAGAGTCCATATGAGCAATACTCAGGTGTCCCGCATAACGCAGATAGGCATATATCTTGGCAAGCATTGGCGCTTGTTCATAAACGAGCGCGGCTGGAAGGTGCTTATATTCGGCGCGGTCATTTCCGCGCTTGTATCAATAGTGCTTGGCAGCGGCATGTTCATATACACGATGGATACCTTCTCCGGCGGGTTTGCGCTGATATCGGCCTGCATTTGGGTGGGCATATTCAATTCGATACAGAACATATGCAAGGAGCGCGCCATAATAAAGCGCGAACACCGCGCCGGGCTGCATATATCAAGCTATATCGCTTCCCACCTTATATTCCAGGCCGGCATATGCCTGCTGCAGGCGGCGATACTGCTCGGCATCAGCAGCGCGTTTTTGACTTATCCCAAATGCGCTCCGCTTTTCGGCGGGGTATGGCTTGAATACTTCATAACGTATTTCCTCTGCATCTATGCAGCGGACGTATTGGGCCTTGCAATATCGGCGATAGTAAAATTGCCCACAACGGCGATGACCGTTATGCCCTTTATACTTATAATTCAGATGATACTTTCCGGCATGCTGTTCCCCCTGCGCGGGCCTATGAGCTTTTTCGGCAACCTTACAATAAGCAAATGGGGACTTAACGCAACGGCCATTTCCGCGGATTACAACAACCTTGAAAATACTCAGAAAATTCAGCTGAGCTACACGCTAAAGGGCATTGTTAAGCAAAAGTCCCTGCCCATTACGGATGAGCAGGTGGACGCGATGGTGGACGAAAACTATTCCACAGGCATTGTGGAGGACTATGTGCACGATTCCGGCAAGCTTTGGCGCAACTGGGGCATGCTGGCGCTGCATACGGCGGTATATGCCATAATAGCCGTTGCGGCATTGGAATTTGTGGACAGGGATAAACGATAGCAGCAATAACTTACAGGGAGATATAACTTATGCATAATGTACAATTCTGCCCGGGCTGTTTGCGGGATACGGAATTTGAAAACGGCGTATGCGCAAAGTGCGGCTTTGACATGAACGGCTACACCGTAATGCCGCACCATCTTGTGCCGGGCACGCTTGTGAAGCAGCGCTACAAAATAGGCCGCGTGCTTGGCGAAGGCGGCTTCGGCATAACCTATATAGGCATAGACACGGTGCTGAATTTGAAGGTAGCCATAAAGGAATTCTATATGTCCGGCTACGTCAATCGCAACCACGACGCATCGCCCAACGTATTTGCAACGCTTGGCACCCACAGGGACACATTTGAAAAGAACAGGGAAAAGTTTTTGAACGAAGCCCGCGTACTGGCGCAGTTTTACGGGGAAGCCGGCATAGTGGGCGTGCGCGATTTCTGCGAAGAAAACGGCACGGCATATATTATAATGGACTTTCTGAACGGCGTTGACCTGAAAACCTATCTTGAGCAAAAGGGCCGCCTTGCACCAGAGGAGGCCGTTAAGCTGCTTATGCCCGTTATGACGTCCTTGCAGCACGTTCATGCGGAGGGGATAATACACCGCGACATAAGCCCGGACAACATAATGGTAATGGAGGACGGCAGCACAAAGCTGCTGGACTTCGGCGCGGCAAGGGAAATTTCGCAAACGGATATAAAAAGCCTTTCCGTAATATTAAAGCCGGGCTATGCGCCGGAGGAGCAATACCGCAGCAAGGGCCGCCAGGGCCCGTGGACGGACGTATACGCGCTTGCAGCAACGCTTTATAAGTGCATAGTTGGCGCAACACCGGACGACGCCATGGAGCGCATGTATCGCGACAGGCTGCCTTCCCCCGCCGCTGCCGATGCGGCCTGCCCCATAGCCATAAGCAACGTTATAATAAAGGGCCTTGCCGTGCGGCAGGCGGACCGCTATCAGGACGTGGCATCATTCCTTGCCGATCTGAAAACGGCGATGGAAGATCCAGACAATGCGGAGCTTGCGCCGGACACGCGCGAGATCGCACCCGCGCAGGAACGCGGCGTAATTGCGGACGACCAAACCGTGCTCGCGGACACAACAACCATATATACGCCCAACGCCGCAAAGGAGCATAAAGCGCCCAAGCCCACGGCGCAGCCGAGCGCGCCCGCCGCAAAAACAAAGCTGAAAACCGCCAAGCCCGAAACCGCCGAAAGCGCGGAAAAGCCCGCGGCTAAAAAGAAGCCCGAAGGCAAACCCGTTTCAAAGAAGCCTGCCAACAAAAAGGGCATTATAATAATCGCGGCCGTTGCGGCGGCAGTAATAATAGCCGCCGTGGCAATAGCGGCGTTTGGCAATGTGAACACAAATGTGTCCACCGGTATGATGTCCGCAAGCTTGGAGGAAACCGCCTCCCTGCGCACGTTCACGCTCAACGGCGTAACGCTTGAGCTGCCCGCGCCCGTGCAAGCGCTGCTTGACAAAGGCTGGGTGTTTGAGGATGCTCAGTATGATACAGCCACAATAGAAGCCGGCGGCAGCAAATCAAGCGTTATGCTCATGAACGAATACGGCAAGATAGAGCTGAGGCTTTCCAACACCACGCTTAACGAGCAGCCCGCTTCCGCCTGCACCATAACGGCGGTTTCCGCCGTTGAGCATATACTCAACGACAACTATCTTGGCGCAAACGGCAACGAATTCAAAACGGCAAATGGCATAACCCTTGGCGCATCCTCAGCGGAAGACGTCAAAACAGCCTACCCCTCCGCCAAAAAGGACGGCAGCTACCTGGAGCTTGAAACGCCGTATGCGGACATCAGGTTCTATAATCAGGATAATAACCCCGTTTCCGGAATATATATACGGCTGGACATGACCAAGGACTGCTGGGAAGATACTTCTAACGTGTCCTCCGCCGTCCCCGCGGAATACGACGACGCGGAGTTCATCAACGCATATACCCTGCCGGACTTTGCCGTGGAATCGACCGTTCTTTCGGCAAAGCTTTCAATGACCGTACAGGATATGGTTGACGCCGGGTGGACGATAGAACGCCAGCCGGACTATATCCCCGCCAATTCATATGCCGAAATATATCTTCGCCTTGACGTGCGCACAACGGCGGTCGTTAAAGCGGCGAATTACACGGGCAACGCAATACTGCCACAGTATGGCATAGTTCGCGCATCGTTCAACAACACCGGCATGTCCGGCAGCATCCGCGCGGACGGGCTGAAGCTGCTTTATAACGGCAATGTTTTGGCGCAGATGGACGAATCATATTCGGATGTTATAGTTGCGCTGAATGCCGCGGAGCTTGAGTATACCGAGGACGATAACACTATTACCGTTGCGCCATACGGCGATGAACGCCAAATAACTTTCCTTTTCAGCAAATCCGACAACGCGCTGTACAGCGTTTATGTCGCAAGATATATCGGCTCAATAAGCAAATTTTATTATGAACAGGAGAATGCAAACCAATGAAAACCGTAAAAATCATTGCCGCCCTGCTGGCGGCGCTGCTGCTGACAGGATGCAGCGTTAAAGTAACCGTGGGTACGCAAGACAATAACCAGCCTGCCGAAACCGCCAAGCAGGTTGTTACTGTTGAGGATATAGGCGCGCTTGTGAGCGAACTGCAAAACGGTCATGTTTGGATGGCATGCGCCGAAAGCGAGCTGTACAGCCTGCGCATAGACGGCAGCGGCCTTACCATAACCGCCTATGCAAAGCAGGACGGCAGCACGGAAAAGCAGACGCTCAGCGGCACGTTCACGGCCGATGCGGACGGCGTGCATATAACCGACGGCAGCGGCAATACGGTGCTTGAGCTCACATGGCAGCTTATTGCGGAAGAAGGCGAAAACGCGCTGCAGCGGCTGGAGATGATTACCAAAACCGAGGGCGGCATACTGCCCAAGGACGTTACGCTTGAATTCTATTCAACGCAGGCGACCGACGAAGCCGGTGAAGAGAAAATGGCGGCAGCCTATCTTGAAAACCTGCAAACGCCGGACCCCGCGAAGGATGATTTGACCACACTGCTTGCAGGATACAGCGGGGATTCAATAGTTGATGCCTGCGTGATGCACGGCATCGATCCCTCGCTTAAAAACCGCGCCACCTATGCCGAAGCCTTCGGCATAGAGGATTACAAGGGAACATCTCAACAGAACCTTACCCTGCTCGAAAAAATGGGCGCAGACGTGGTGATAGGGCAAGACTAAAACGTTTACACAAAAAGATGCAGCCGAAACCGGGCTGTATCTTTTTTGTATTCGTTATAAGGAAGGCAATCCTCCTTATAACCGCAAATTCAGTTTCTACTACCAACACGTTACTAACACAACAAGAAAAAAGCTCCCGAATTGGGAGCTTCTTTGGTACCCGGTAGGGGAGTCGAACCCCTGTTCCCGCCGTGAGAGGGCGGTGTCCTAGGCCACTAGACGAACCGAGCACATAAATCTCACGGCAAGGGTTATTATACACAATGGTACATATTTGTGTCAACAGTTTTTTTGCCGAACATGCAAAAATATTCATGTATGTCCGGCAATGGGCGGCTTACAGCGCGGCCTTCAGCTTTTCGGCAAGGTCAAGCTGCTCCCACGGCATGGCAGGATCGCCAAAGTGGCCGTAGGACGCGGTGCGGCGGTATATGGGCCGGCGGAGATCGAGCGCGCGGATTATGGCCTCCGGCCTAAGGTCAAAGCTGCGGCGCACGGCGGCAAGCAGCTTATCCTCGTCCACCGTACCCGTGCCGAACGTGTCTATAAATACGGATACAGGCTCCGCCACGCCTATCGCGTAAGCCAGCTGCAATTCGCAGCGCTTGGCAAGGCCCGCGGCAACTATATTCTTGGCAATGTAGCGCGCGGCATAGGCTGCGCTGCGGTCAACCTTTGTGGGGTCCTTGCCGCTGAAGGCTCCGCCGCCGTGGCGCGCAAAGCCGCCGTAGGTATCAACTATTATCTTGCGCCCCGTCAGTCCGCTGTCCCCGTGCGGGCCGCCTATTACGAAACGTCCGGTCGGGTTGACCAGAATGCGCGCGTTGTCCGCAAGCAGAGCCTTGGGGATAACGGGTTTTATAACCTCGCTATAAATGGCGTCCTTCAGCATGGCCTGCGTTGCGTCCGCGCTGTGCTGCGTGGAAACGAGCACCGTGTCCACGCTCACGGGCGTGCCGTTTTCGTAAACGACGCTCACCTGTGCCTTGCCGTCCGGCTTTATGAAGTCCGCGCCGCCCTTGCGGTACGCCGCCAGCCTGCGGGTAAGCGCATGGGCCAGATATATTGGCAGGGGCATATATTCTTCCGTTTCATCGGTGGCATAGCCGAACATCATGCCCTGATCCCCCGCGCCCGTGGCCATATCCTCCGCGCCGCTTTCCTTCGCCTCAAGCGATTTATCCACGCCCATGGCAATATCGCCGGACTGCTTGCCCAGCGCAACAAGCACCGCGCAGCTATCGCCCGAAAAGCCAATGGAGTTATCCGTGTAGCCTATTTCGTTCACGGTGGCGCGCACAAGGGACGCTATGTCCACCTGCGCCTTGGACGTTATTTCGCCCATCACCAGCACAAGGCCGGTCGTTGCCGCGCATTCGCATGCCACGCGGGAGTACGGATCCTGCGCAAGGTGCGCATCGAGCACGCTGTCGCTTAGAATATCGCAAACCTTATCGGGATGTCCCTCGGTCACCGATTCAGACGTAAAAAGCTTTTTCATAAAAAATGAACCTCCGTTTCATATAGTCTGCCCATCAAAACGCAGCTGCTCCGCGGGATGCGCCCGTTTTGCTTTTCATGGCAAAACAAAACGCCCCGCGAAAAACGAGACGAAGATTCCATCGCTCATCTTTCGGCTAATGCCGCGGGAATTGGCACCTTGCGCGCACGCAGGTTGCCGGGTTTCACAGGGCCCGTCCCTCAACCACTCTTGATAAGGCATATATTCCTTTGTTGCGGATATGATAGCATCAGCGCACATTTCTGTCAAGCCCCATAAAGTTGCGGCAAAAGCCTAATTTATGTGATATAATACAAATATCAACTTATATGGGGGATTCATATGGATGTAAATACCGTAAACGAAGGAATGTCGCTGGCGGAGGCGCTGCAGCTTCGCGCGGACATAAAAACGCGGATAGCGCAGCTGCATTCCCGCCTGAACGACAATGCCAAGGTGCAGGAGGGTGAAACGCCCGCC
The DNA here is from genome assembly GCA_001940855.1 of Christensenellaceae bacterium Phil1. Lineage (GTDB taxonomy): Bacteria > Bacillota > Clostridia > Christensenellales > CAG-138 > Phil1. The sequence goes on from MSGS01000042.1 coordinate 9,142, forward strand.
GAGGATCCGCTCAGGCTTATCGAGCTGCTCAATGCCGAATGCAGCGCGTATGAGGAGCTTATCCGCCGCATAAACCTGACCAACGCGGCAACCGTGTTTGAAGGGGAAACGCTTACGGCGCTGCTTGCCCGGCGGGACACGCTTTCGCTTGAGCTGAGCATAATGCGGGACTTTTTGCAGCAGGCGAGCCAGCGCATAGACCGCTATTCCAAAACGGAGATAAAGATTCTTTCCACCGTGGACGTTACGGCCATGCAGAAAACGGTAGACGCAAAATCCAAGGAGCTTAGGCAGCTTGACGCGGCGATACAGAAGCTGAACTGGAACACAACGCTTATATAGGCGCAAATAATTTACAATAATCGGTTTTTCCGCCGCGCGGGGCGGGCGCTATCTCTGCCGGCTGAGAATGAGCCGGCGCGATACATAGCGGGTCGGGGCGCAACGCTTACCCTTTACACAAACGCCCGTAACAGCGCACAATATACCCCGCACAAATGCACCCGGCATCACCGGGCGCCGACCGCGCGGCGGAAAGGGTGGGTATGGGGAGAAATGGCTTAAAGGCGGAACTTTTCTATTGAAAGCCCCGCATTTTCATGCTAAAATAATCGTAGAATGAGGACGGGAGATGAGTTAAAGGACGGAATAAAGGAACAGGAGGATCGAATATGAAAAAAATTGTAATTGCGGCGCTGATGCTTGCGCTGTGCATGGCCGTTGCCGTACCCGCCCTTGCGGAAGGCGTGCGCGATGCCAACGCCGCATATAACGAGCTGCTTGCGGGGTTCAACGGCAAATATCCCGACGAATACGCGGGCGCATACGTTGATACCTCGGACGGCAATAAGCTGTGCGTACTGCTTACGGAGCGCCATGCGGACACCGACGCAAAGCTTGGCGCGGCGCGGGACAAAATGCTTGCGCACATAAGCGCGGCCTACCGCGACGACGTAAAATTCAAAACGGCGAAGTATTCCTATAATGAGCTTCTTGCGGCGCACGATACCGTGTCCGCACTGCTGAAGGAGAAGGGCTACGGGCTTTCCTACGTTGGAATAAACGAGATGAATAATGCCGTGGATGTAGGCATAATCCCCGCCGACCATGCAGCCGCCGCAGCCTTTGTTCAAGCCGACGCCGCGCTCAGTGGGCTTCCCCTATGCGTTACGGCTGCCGAAAGGCTATCCCAATTGGGCGGCGAATCGCCCGCTGCCATGCCGCAGGCCGGAGGCGGCGCAATAATTCCGCTTGCGGCGGCATTGCTCATATGCGGCGCAATGCTCGGCGCGGCTGCATTGAAGCGGAAACGTTAAATACGAAAGACTCCCTCGCGCCGCGCCCCCGACACGCTGCCATTTCCCTCCTTCCTGCGGTGCAAATGCGCATCGCACAACATATTGTGCCGCTGGGCGCGGCATGGGCGCAATGCCCGGCGCGGCTGCATTGAAGCGGAAACGTTAAATACGAAGAAACAGAAAGGAGGCATATGCCGTGAAAAAAAGCTCGGGACCATCTTGGTTATTCTGTGCCATACTTTCCTTCATAGCCTCCATACTTGCCTTCATTTCGGCCACAGTTAACCAGAACCTGATTTTTATTGTTGGCGGTATGCTGTTTTTAATCGGCGGAATACGCAGCGTTTGCCGATACATAAAGGAAAAGAATCAGCAGGATGAAGAATAGCATCCGCCGACCGCGCGGCGGAAAGGGTGGGTATGGGAAGAAAGATATGAACGAACGCAAAAGAACAAATCTCAAAGCACTATTCATCATATTGGCCGCGGCGCTGATTTTGGCGTTTGTGTACCTTGCCTTGCCGAAGGAGCGCAGCATAGAGCGCCGCGTTGACGCAACGCTTGTGCAAAACGGCAGCCCTGCCGAACGCAGGCAGACCGCGCTCACCATAAGCGGCACATATAAAAGCAGCCTTTTCGGCGGGGATTCGTTCGCGGGGAAGGTTGAAATAGACTGCCTGCCGGTAACGGCGGGGGAGCTGCTGAACGTTGCTTTCAGCGCGGAGGATAAGGGCTACGGCGCGCTGACGTACAGGAGCGGCGAAAGCCTTGAGTTCGTGGGCTACATGCGCATGAGCAAAACCGCTGATGAAGTAATAATCTGCCTGTTCGAGGACATGGGGGACGGGCGCAAGGGCTGGAGCGCGGACACGGGCGCGGTGATATCGTATCCCGATAGTATAGAAAACATAAGCGATAAGCTGTATTGAATTTTCGCCGTACAGTAAGCAGCACCTTCACGCCTGACGGTGCCGACTTTCCCTGCACAACATATTGTGCCGCGGGGCGCGGCATGGGCGCAAGAGCCGAGAATATCTGAATAAATTGCGCATTAAAAGCGTTTTTTGAGTTGACAAGCGCCTAAAGGTGTGGTACATTAACTAAGCAACCCCCGACTGGGGGGTTTATTTAGGTTCGGTATCGGCCGAACAAACGGATTTTATTGGCCTTATCCCGCGTTGGGACAGGGCATAAATTGAGAGGAGCTAATAACCACTATGCGCGTAAAAGTCACCTTGGCCTGCACCGAATGCAAGCAGCGTAACTACAACACTTTTAAGAACAAGAAGAACGACCCCGACAGGATCGAGTTCTCCAAGTACTGCCGTTTCTGCCGCAAGCACACCATTCACAGGGAAGCTAAGTAAGCCCGAAAGGACAGGAACATAAAAATGGCAAACGATGTAAAAACCGCCAAAAAGGAGAAGAAGCCCAACCTGTTCGCGCGTATCGGCCGTTATTTTAAGGACGTTGTGGGCGAACTGAAAAAGCTTACGTGGCCTACCGGCAAAGACCTTGCCAAGTACACCGCAACCGTGCTTGCGTTCATAGTGCTTTTCGCCGTTGTTATAGGCGTGCTTGATTTTCTGTTCGGTCAGGGCTTCACGCTTCTTGGTAGCCTGGCAGGCAAAAGCAGCGATGCTTCCGCCCTTGCGGACGCGCTGCTGGGCCTGATGTAATTTAGGGAGCAAGTATCATGGCCGAAGAAGCCAAGTGGTACGTAGCCCATACCTATTCGGGCTACGAGAACAAGGTCAAGGAGGACCTGGAGAAAACGGTTGAAAACCGCGGCCTTCAGGACATGATTTTAGAGATAAGCTACCCCACCGAAGAGGTAGTTGAAATGAAGGACGGCAAACGCAAGGTGGTAACCCGCAAGATGCTGCCCGGCTACGTTATGATCAAGATGATCATGAACGACAAAACCTGGTACGTTGTGCGCAACACCCGCGGCGTTACGGGCTTCGTAGGCCCGGGATCAAAGCCCGTGCCCCTTACCGATGAAGAAGTTACAAAGCTTGGCGTGGAGTATATCCCCATCGAGCTGGACCTTTCCGTTGGCGAGAGCGTGCGCGTGGTAAGCGGTCCGCTGGAAAACTTCATAGGCACGGTGGAAGCGCTGGATCCGGAACGGCAGAAGGTAAAGCTGACCGTATCCATATTCAACCGCGACACACCGGTGGAACTGGATTATATCCAGGTGCAGAAGCTCTGATAAAGGGCAAAATAAAAGCGCAGGGGCAACTCTGCGCCTAAGGCATGATTTATGCGCCTTCTTATAAGGGGAGGCTGTCATAAAGTGGGAGGCCGCCCGAAAAAGCGGGAGAGGCCGCTCGCACCACATTATTTTTAGGAGGAAATTCAAATGGCAAAGAAGATCACAGGCTTTGTGAAGCTTCAGATCCCCGCCGGCAAAGCAACGCCCGCACCGCCCGTAGGCCCCGCCCTCGGTCAGCATCAGCTGAACATAATGGGCTTCTGTAAGGAGTTCAACGAGCGCACCGCCAAGGACGCCGGCATGATTATCCCTGTCGTCATCACGGTGTACCAGGATCGTTCCTACACCTTTGTGACCAAGACTCCCCCCGCGGCCGTTCTTATCAAGAAGGCTTGCGGCCTGCAGTCCGCTTCCGGCCGCCCCAACACCCAGAAGGTTGCCAAGCTGACCAAGGACCAGGTAAGGGAGATCGCCACCATCAAGATGCCCGACCTTAACGCCGCCAGCGTGGAAGCCGCCATGAGCATGGTAGCCGGCACCGCCCGCAGCATGGGTATCACGGTTGAGGACTGAACAAGCCTAAAGGAGATGTGGGAGGCATAAGCCGTTATTACCACAGGAAGGAATATAGAATATGAAGCATGGCAAGAAGTATCAAGACAGCATAAAGCTGATCGAAAAGCAGAAGCTTTACGATCCCCGCGAAGGCATTGAGACGGTGCTCTCCACCGCCAAGGCCAAGTTTGACGAGACCGTCGAAGCCTCTATCCGTCTGGGCGTAGACCCCCGCCACGCCGACCAGCAGGTCCGCGGCGCGGTCGTTCTTCCCCACGGTACCGGCAAGACCGTCCGCGTGTTGGTTTTCGCCAAGGGCGACAAGGCTAAGGAAGCCGAGGCCGCCGGCGCCGATTTCGTGGGCGACGATGATCTGGTAAAGAAGATCCAGACCGAGAACTGGTTTGGATTCGATGTTTGCGTAGCTACGCCGGACATGATGGGCACCATCGGCCGTATAGCTCGTATACTGGGACCCAAGGGCTTGATGCCTAACCCCAAGAGCGGCACCGTTACCATGGACGTGACCAAGGCCATAAACGATATCAAAGCCGGTAAGGTTGAATATCGCGTAGACAAGACCTCCATCGTTCACGTTCCCGTGGGCAAGGTTTCCTTCGGCGTAGACAAGCTGCAGGAGAACCTGAACACCCTGATGGATGCCGTTATCAAGGCCAAGCCGGCCGCCGCCAAGGGCACCTACATCAAGAGCCTGGTGCTTTCCACCACCATGGGCCCCGGCGTCAAGTTCAACAGCATGAAGTTCTAAAAATGCTTACGCATTTCGCAGTGAGTGCTGCTCGCACTCGCTGCGAGAAACAGTCTTCCCTCTCGCGCCATTGGCGCTCCCGGGTGGGAAGACTGATAAGTAAGAGTTCCTAACGGAACTCGTCCGTTCAGGCGAATGAATCGCCTGAGCCGGAATAAAGCCTTCTATAAAAATATAGAAGAAATCTCAAAAAATCCGTTGACAACCGCGGGGCGGTATAGTATACTGCCCCGTGGAAATCAAAATATAGGCCGAAGACAGCAGGCGTCCCATGCGGACTTAATTTCCTGCCGAGGTGAATGCAAGCTTATTCAGCAAGCTCTCATCCTTTGTCTTAGGCAAAGGATTTTCATTTTGTAAGGAGGTGAAACCAATGGCAAACCCCGCAAATATCGAGGTAAAAGCGAAACAGGTCGAAGAGATTCGCGAAAAGCTCGAAAAGGCGCAGTCTGTTGTAGTGTTCGACTATCGCGGACTGACCGTTGAGGAGGTAACCAACCTGCGCAGCGAAATGCGCAAGGCCGGCGTTGAATATGTCGTTCTGAAGAACCACATCGTCAACCGCGCAGCCCAGGCAAACGGAGTGGACGAAAGCTTCCACAACTATCTGAAGGGACCCTCTGCTTTCGCGTTCGGTTATGACGATGCAGTAGCGCCCGCGCGTATACTGAAGGACACCGTCAAGAAGCTGAAGAAGTGCGAGATAAAGGGCGGTATCATAAACGGCGTAGTCACCGACGCAGCCGGCATGAACACCCTGGCAGATCTGCCCAGCAGAGAGCAGCTTATCGCAAGGCTGCTTGGCAGCATGATGAGCCCCATTTCCAAGCTGGCTATCGTTCTTGGCCAGATTCAGGAGCAGAAGGGCGGCTCCGATGCAGCACCCGCTGAAGCAGCGGAATAATTTATCCCAAGTTAGAACAAAGAATAACACAGGAGGAACAAGATAATGAATAAAGAGCAGCTTATTGCTGATATCAAAGCTATGACCGTTCTTGAGCTGGCCGACCTGGTAAAGGCTCTTGAAGAGGAATTTGGCGTATCCGCCACCGCCGCCGTCGCCGTTGCCGGCCCCGCCGCCGGTCCCGCCGCCGAAGTTGAAGAAAAGACCGAGTTCGACTGCATACTGAAGGACGTCGGTTCCGAGAAGATCAAGGTCATCAAGACCGTCCGCGAGCTGACCGGTCTGGGCCTGAAGGAAGCCAAGGACCTGGTAGACAACGCTCCCAAGCCCATCAAGGAAGGCCTGCCCAAGGAAGAGTGCGAGAAGATCGTCGCCATGTTCAAGGAAGTCGGCGCCACCATCGAAGTCAAATAAGTTATTCACTTATTGTGATGCTAAAAGAGACTGCTTCGGCAGTCTCTTTCTTTTTGCCCCCCGGCTGCCGCTGTTTACCGTCAACCACTCAGTCAATAGCTAAACCGAGCCCAGGTTGGAACAAGGTCGCCTTACTCACTGCCGTTCGTAATTCTCCCTGTTCCTGCCCGTTCTCCGTTTCGCTTATTCGCCCACTGGGCGCGCTCAACTCCGAACCCCGTTCGGGGAGCCTTTTGGTGCTACCACCTACCAAAAGCTGTCCCCGTTTATGGGGAAAGTGGCACGAAGTGCCGAAAGGGGTGCGGCTAAAAACAGCCGAATGCCGCGAGTTATTCCCCCTCAGCTTCGCTTACGCTCAGCAGCTCCCCCG
>MSGS01000042.1:15737-29759 GCA_001940855.1 Christensenellaceae bacterium Phil1
TCTTCCCTGGCCCCCCTGCAAAAAAGGTTATAAGGAAACTCCTTTCTCTTTTGTTTATCTCACCCCCTCAGTCACGGCTTACGCCGTGCCAGCTCCCCGTAGAGGGGAGCCTTTTGGTGCGCTTTACAACCCCTTGTACAATCTCGGCGGGCCGCCAATGACGGCCCCTACTCCGCATCTTATAAACTTTTGGCAATAATTAAGGGACGGCCTCCCGTCCCCTTACTTTTATATTCTCTCTCAGCCTACTCCGCCAGCTCCTTACTCGGCTCGGCATTCAGGCTCAGCTCGCTCGGGGCGGACTCAAGCAGCGCATAGTGCGCGGCGCAGGCTATCATTGCCGCGTTGTCCGTGCAGAAGCGCATGTCCGGCCGGCAGAAGCGCAGGTTCGCGCGGTGCGCCGCCTTTTCAAGCGCGGTGCGGAGGGCCGTGTTCGCGCTGACGCCGCCCGCAAGGGCAAGCGTGCTGACATTGTTAAGCTTGGCGGCATGCACCGCCTTTTGGCACAGCGTATCCACAACGCTGCGCTGGAAGCTTGCGGCAATATCCGCGCGGTTAAGCGTTTCGCCCTTCTGTTCCGCATTATGCATCAAATTTACTACCGCCGTCTTTATGCCGGAAAAGCTGAAATCAAGATTGTCGCTTTCGTTGAAGCCGCCGCGGAAGGAATAGGCGTCGGGGTCTCCCTCGCGCGCAAGCCTTTCAAGCTCCGGCCCGCCGGGATAATTCAGCCCCAGCGCACGGGCCACCTTGTCGAACGCTTCGCCCGCGGCGTCGTCCCGCGTGCAGCCCAATAGCTTAAAGCTGTTATAGCCTTCGACCAGGATTATGTGGCTGTGTCCGCCGCTTGCAACAAGGCATACGAAGGGCGGCTGTAAATCGGGATAGCTTAAATAATTCGCCGCAATGTGGCCCGCGATATGGTCTGCGCCTATAAACGGCTTGTTCGCGGCGTATGCAAGCCCCTTTGCGTAGCTTAGGCCCACCAGCAGCGCGCCCACAAGCCCGGGGCCGTATGTGGCGGCTACGGCGTCCACGTCCGCTATGCTTAAATTCGCCTGCTCCAGCGCGTCCGCAACAACGCTATGTACCTTTTCAACATGGGAACGGGAGGCAAGCTCCGGCACAACGCCGCCGTATTTGCGGTGTATGGGTATCTGCGTGAACACGCTCATGCTCAGTACCTCGCGCCCGCCGCGCACTATGCTTGCCGCCGTTTCGTCGCAGGAGCTTTCTATCGCAAGCATTACGGGCTTATCCTTTAGGCGGTAAGCCTCCGCGCCGAGCAGCGCCTTTTCATAATAATTCATTTCGTTCGGCTCCTTCTTCTGCCCCATACCGCCAGCGCAAGCATAAGCGCGAACGGAACAAGGAACATGAGCGCAAAGCGCACCACAATTTCGTTAAAAAGCGGAAGCGGGCATATGCGTATCATGCGGCATGTGGCGTAATCCATAAGCCAAAGGTCGTTGGTGAAAAACAGATGGTGGAACTCCGTCCAAAAGCTGTTGAAATCAACCGCAACCCATATGCCGAGCAATATAAGCACCGCGCCGAATACAGCCGCCGCTATCAAAAAGCCGCGGCAGAGCATACCTATGCGTTCACCCTTTTGCAGCGTAGCCATGCATACGGCGATTATTATTACGGCAAGTATGCCGCCGTATGTGCGCACGGCGCGCCACGCCTGATACAGCGCGCGCACGTCCACCATATGGTCTATCTCCTGCCGGTTATACATTTCAACCACCCGTCCGGCCTCGGTAACGCTTAGCTGAATGCTGTCCACGCGGCCCTCCATGTAATCTACAAGCCGGAATATGGCCTCTGTCATATCCTCGTTGCTCATCATGGTTTGCTTGTCCGTATTGTATTTTACATAGGTTTTATAGTACCAGTCCCGCTGATTCATGCAGAATTGCAGGCTGGTGAAAAGCACGGCCGTTATTATAAGGAGCGATGCTATTGTAAGCAGCGCCGTATATACTGCGTTTCTTTTCATTTGCTTTCGGGTATTGCGCCAAGCGCAACGTCCAGCGCGCGCACGGCGTCAACAAGCATGTCCGGATTAGCTTTGCTCAGCACCAGCGCCGCCCTTTCGCGGGGAAGGTCGTTCAATGCGCGCATTGCGCTGAAAAGTATCAAGTCATGGTCGCCGCCCAGCTCGCCCTGCCCTATGGGTACTGCCATAGCTTCCGTGGAGCCCAGTTCGTCATAGCGTATCAGCGCGCGGGGATGCAGCGTTTCTTCCCCGTTGGTGAGCGTTATGCGGTAACGCTCGGCGCTTGCGCTGTATGCTTCAAGCTCGGTATTTATTGTGAAAAGCTTTGCGTCCGCGGCATCGTCCCCGGCCTGGGGCGCAATGCTGCCCATGGGAGCCACGGCGTAAAACGCGGAGGTTATCACGCGGGTGCGCGGGTCGCGGTCAACCGCGCCGAACGTGCCGAAGCCCCTAAGCGGTATTCCGGTAACGCCGGTTTCCTCCTGCAATTCGCGCGCGGCGGCGGCGGAAAGCTCCTCGTCCATTTCAACGAATCCGCCCGGCAGCGCCCAGCGGCCTATGAAGGGATGGTTGCGGCGGCGTATAAGCATAACGCAAAGCTCGCCCCGCTCATTGAGCGTGAATACCACCATGTCCACCGTTACGGACGGGCGGCGGTACTTGTTTTCATCATATGCGGCAAGGAATTCGGCCAGCGTTTGGCCCTTTTCGTTGCGCGGTTCAGCCTTTGTTTCCATTTATTGTAAAGCCTCCTTGTGCGGTTTCTATCCGATTATGATTATATCATAAATTCCGCGCCGTTAAATATACTTATTATTATAAAACGCGCCCGTTTGGACGCGATAAGGAGAGTATTGTATGGCAGAAACGCGCATATTGCCCGTAAGGAGCATCAATTCATCCGCCTGCCGCGGCACGCTCAGGCTTAGCTGCGTACAGGGCGGCACGCGGCTTGAGCCGATGCTCCAATGCCGCAAGGCGGGAAGCGTAACACTTTACGCAATGCTCAGGCGCGGGCGGGTAATGCGGGCCGATGCGGACGGCGCGGGCTATTTCGTTGCGGCAAACGACGTTGCGGGCGCGATAATATTGATGGATGGAACAATAGCGGGCGCGGCGTTTTACGGCATAAGCGCAGCCGCGCGGGAGCGCGCATTCACGGCCGTGCGCATGGAGGAAGCACGGCGGCAGGACGAACAGAAGCGACAGAGCTGCCCCTGCGCAGCCGAACGGGAGGAGCCGCAATTATTGCCGCCTGTCGGCCCCGCTGAGCCAACTTCGCCGCAGGAGCAACTCAAGTCTGCTCCTGTGCAAAGCAGTGCCGAGGAAGGCGAAACGGGGCCGAAAAGCGACGTAGGCCGCGCCCTGCTTGAGCGCGCGAACCGCCTTTTCACCCCGCCGGACGCAAATGCGGAGCCGTTCGTGCCCCGCCCATATGTGCGCAATGAGCAGCCCGCAGCCGCGCCTAAGCCGATACCGCCCATCGAGCAGCAGCCCTCGTGCCGCAACCGCTGCCGCGGGAATAACAGGAGGAGGTAGGGGGAAGCGCGCTTACGCGCGATGAAATCCTGCTGACGCAGGGTGAAATTGCGCAGATGCGCAGTGAAATATTGCTTTCGCAATGTGAAATCCGCCTGAAGGCGGGTGAGCGGGAGAGATTGTTAAGCTGTGGGGACGGGAAGCCGTCCCCGTTGTTTGTTTTATACGGGAGTTTGTAAAGCGCGCCAAAAGGCTCCCTCACTGAGGGAGTTATATTGCGATTTATACCCGCCTACCCTCTCAGCTTCTCCGTATCCAGCTTATCGAACCCCTTCAGCACGGGGTAGAGTTCGTTTGCTATTTTGTCCGCGCCGCCCACGTCGTCGCTTTCTATGTTCAGCGGCATCAGCGGTTCGTGCAGGGACATTCTAAGCAGGCACCAGCCGTTGCCGCGGGTAGGGGAGAAGTTCACGCGCACTCCTTCAAAATTGTCTCCTGCAAGGCTCACGCCGTCCTGCGCCTTGGCCCAGTCCGTAAGCGCGGCGATAACGCTTTCACCATACGGCCTGAAATCCTCTGTGTTCAGCGCCATGCGGTATTCACGCGCTTCCTTAGGCTCGCGCAGGTCGGCTATCATGGCGCTCAGGCTTTCGCCCCTGTCCTTCGCGCGGGAAAGCTCGATGAGCAGCTTTACCATAAGGTACGCCCCGTCATCAAGAAAATAATTTTCCTTCAGCGCGCCGTGGCCGCTCGTCTCCATTGCAACCTGCGCGTCCTGACCGGCGTTGTTCAGGCGTATTGCCTCGTTTATAACGTTGCGGTAGCCGCGCATAAAGCGGCGGTGTATGCCGCCGTGCGCCGCAATGAATTCGGCAAGGCCGGCGGAGGTGATGGAGTCTGTCACTATCGTGGTGCCCGGGTGCTCGTTCAGCTCTATCGCCGCTATCATGGCAATAAGCCTGTTGCGGTTCAGCTCCCGCCCGTCGCCGAGCACCGCGCCCGCGCGGTCAACATCCGTATCGAATATAATGCCCAAATCGGCATGGGTTTGCTTGACACCATTTATGATGTATGCCATTGCCCGCTCGTCCTCGGGATTGGGCGCATGGTTGGGGAAATGCCCGTCCGGCTCGGTAAAAAGGCTGCCCGCCGTGTTCGCGCCGAGGGGTAGAAGCACATCCCTTTCAAAGAAGCCGCCCGCGCCGTTGCCCGCGTCTATTATTATGCGCATGCCTTCAAGCGGACGCTCCTTGTTTGTGCCGCGGCGTATCGCGCCCACAAGCTGCGCCGCGTATACGCCCATAAAGTCTATTTTTTCCGCAGTGAAGGCCGTATTCGCGCCGTCGGCATAAATCGTTTCGGCAATGGTGAGTATCTCCTTTATGTCCGCCTTTTCAAAGCCGCCCCCGGCCGTGAAAAACTTAAAGCCGTTGCGTTCATAGGGCAAATGGCTTGCCGTGGCCATAACGGAGCCGTCGAACATAAAGCCTTCTGTAACCGTTGCCATGAACATGGCGGGCGTTGTGGCAATGCCCGCGTCATAAACGCCTGCCCCTTCCGCGTTCAGTCCCGCGCCCAGCGCCGCGCAGAGCATTTCGCCCGAAAGGCGGGAATCCCGCCCCATGCACACGCGGATATCGTCTTTATTAAGCTTTGCCTTCAGCACGCGCGCGAAGGCACGGCCTATTGCATACGCCGCAGCGGGCGTAAGGTCAACGCTCCTGCCGCCTTCGGTTTGTATCGCAACGCCGCGAATATCGCTGCCGTTCTGCAATTTTGCAAGCTGCATATTCATCCTCCCATAAAAAAGGCGGGAGATGCCCCGCCCGTGATATTATTGTTTATTCAAGGCCGCACAGCAGCCTGTACAGCGGCTTTATGGTATTGAACGCCGCAATAAGGTCGTCCTTCAGCTCCGGCTCAAGCGTGCGCTTAACATTTGGGCAGAAGAAGCTCCAGCCAAGGCTTTTGCGGTTGAGATAGGGCTTCAGCCTCTCGTCCGCGTCCTTAAATCTGTCCCGCTTGAACATATCGCCTTCAAGGTGCATGCCCGCATTCTCAACGGCCTTTGCATACTTCAGGAACGCCGTGGGCTTGGCCTGTATGCGCGCGCGAAACGCCGCCATAAGCTCCGTATTCGGGGAATATATGCCCACGCCGTAGCCGTAGCCCGCGGGCTGAATTTCAAAATAAAGGCCGAAGCATTCGCCTACCGATTCGCCCCTGTGCTTAAAGCAAAGCCACGCATGGTTGCGATAGGGCAGCTTATTCGCGCTGAAGCGCGTGTCCCTGTTCAATCGGGACACAACGCCCATAAGATTTGTATTGAACAGCGGGTCTATATCAAGCGCCGTTTGGCTCAGCTCCATGGCAAGCGCGCGCATGGGGTCACGCACGCCGTCGTAATAGCGCTGCCTGTTCGCGTCCACAAAGGCCTTTTCGTTATTGAACTCCAGCTCCATCAAAAAGCGGTATCCGTCCGCCGTAAAGCCCGTAAAGGTCGATAACTGCGCCATGCTACGCTATCTGTCCTCCCTGAAATATGCCAACCCCAGCGATGCGGGCGGCTGGCTTTCCTTGCTGCGCCTGAGAGACACAACTATAAGCACCAGCAGCGTGACCACATAGGGCAGCATTTTGAATATTTCCTGGCTGGAACGGGTAAGCCCGGGCAGGTAATAATATACCCAGCTCAAAAGCCCGAAAAGGTACGCGCCCCAAATTGCGCGGTTTGGCTTCCACGTGGCGAATATAACAAGCGCCACCGCAAGCCAGCCAAGCTTTTCTATGCTGCCGTCCGTCGCCCAGGTGCCCTTTATATAATCCATTGTGTAATAAAGCCCGCCAAGGCCGGATATGCCCGCGCCCACGCAGGTTGCAACGTATTTATATTTGGTAACGTTTATGCCCGCAGCGTCCGCCGTTGCGGGGTTTTCGCCAACGGCCCTCAGGTTGAGGCCCACGCTCGTGCGGTTAAGGAACCACTTCACCGCAAGGGCAACTATTATGGCAACGTAGGCAAGGAAGCCGTAGAAGAAGAACATTTCGCCGAAAACACCCGTGCTGTCGGACAAAAAGGGAATCTTGGTGCGGTAAACGCCGCTGGTGAAGGCAACGGAGATCTGGCCCGCGCCGCCGGCCATTTTGTTAAGATTGCCGCCGAAAAGGTTGGCGAAGCCGCTGCCGAATATGGTCAGCGTAAGGCCGGTAACGTTCTGGTTGGCGCGCAGGGTTATTGTTAAAACGGAATATATAAGCCCGCCTATCATGGACATTACGAATGCCGCCGCAAGCGTTACCAATATTGCAACGGCCGGAACGGGATTCGCCGTGCCGTTTTCATACAAAAACGCAGCTATAAGCCCCGCAATGCCGCCCATGTACATTATGCCCGGCACGCCAAGGTTAAGATTGCCGCTCTTTTCGGCTAATATTTCGCCCACTGCACCGAAAAGTATTACCGTGCCGAAGTATACGGCCGCCTGAAAAAGGGAAACGATCTGGCTCATTTATTTTCCGTCTCCTTTCGCGCGGTGCGGAAATGCACCTTGAAATTGATGAAGAATTCGCTGCCCAGTATAAAGAAGAGTATCATGCCCTTTATCATTTCGGATACGAAATCGTTAAGGTCGAACTGGGAAGCAATTTCGCTTGCGCCGCGCTGAAGGAATACCAGCAGCGACGATACGCCAAGCATTATGAACGAATTAAACTTGGAAAGCCAGGCGACTATTATGGCCGTGAAGCCGCGCCCGCCGGCTGTGCTTGTTGAAATGGTGTGTCCTGCGCCGGCAACGGCGATGAAGCCCGCTATGCCGCAGATTGCGCCGGATATCATGACCGTGCGGATTATAACGCGCTTAACGTTTATTGCGGCGTAGCGCGCGGTGTTTGTGCTTTCGCCAACAACGGCAATTTCAAAGCCCTGCTTGCTGTATTTAAGATAAAGATACATTGCAACGGCAATGAGCATGACTATTATGACGTTTAGCATATACTGCTGGCCGAAAATGCTGGGGAACCAGCCGGCGTTTGTAGTCGGGTTGATTATGCCAACGGTGTTGGAGCCGTAGGGATTTTCCCACTTTGAAACGCAGAAGGACGTTATCTGAAGCGCGATATAGTTCATCATAAGCGTGAACAGCGTTTCATTGGTGTTCCAGCGTGCCTTGAACACGGCGGGTATAAGCCCCCATATTGCGCCCGCAAGCGCGCTTAGCACAAACATTATCAAAAGCACAGGCGCAAGCGGCATATTCGGCGCAAGATAAATCATGCAGGCCGCGGCTGCAACGCCGCCGACCAAAACCTGGCCTTCGCCGCCTATGTTCCAAAAGCGCATTTTGAACGCGGGCGCAAGGCCCACGCCTATGCACAGCAGCATCATGATTTCGCGTATGGTCGTCCATACGCGCCTGGCGGAGCCGAAAGCACCCTTGAACATTGCGCCGTAAATTTTGAGGGGGTTAAGGCCGGTAAGCGCATAAAGTACGATTGCACATACCACCAACGCCGCCGCAAGGCCTATCGCGCGGATGGCAAGATTATGCCAAAGGGGCAGCGTGCCGCGCTTGGTTATATGAACGAGCGGCTCGTGCTTTTTTGCTTTACTCATTTGCGTTCTCCTTTCCGCTAAGCCTTGTCATCAGCAATCCAACCTCTTCCTTCCTTGTGCTGCGGCCGTTCACTATTCCGCTGACCCGGCCGGCGCACAGCACCACTATCCTGTCGCAAAGCTCAAGCAGAACGTCCAGATCCTCGCCAACGTATATTACCGCCGCGCCCTTTGCCTTCTGCTCGTTGAGCAGGTGATATATGGTGTATGAGGTGTTTATGTCCAATCCGCGCACGGCGTATGCCGTCATAAGCAGCGAAGGCTCCGCCGCTATTTCGCGGCCAACCAATATCTTCTGCACGTTGCCGCCGCTCAGCCGCCTGAGCGGAGTGCCGAGGCCGGGCGTAACAACTTCCAAATCCTCAACTATCTTATTGGCGCGCTCGCGCGGGTGCTTCCTGTCCGCAATGGGAGACTTGCCGGATTTATAGCTTCTCAGCATTATGTTATCCACCAAATCCATGCTGCCGACAAGGCCCATGCCGAACCTGTCCTCCGGCACAAATGCAAGGCCTACGCCGCTTTTGTATATATCCTCCGGATCGCGCCCGACCAATTCGGATGCTTCCTTATCCGGCGGAATGAACATTATGCTCGAGCCTTCCTCCGGATCCTGCAGGCCGGCTATAGCCTCAAGCAGTTCCCTCTGCCCGCTGCCGGATATGCCCGCTATGCCCAGTATCTCCCCGCCGTAGGCCGTGAAGCTCACGTTTGAAAGCTTCTTCACGCCGTCCGCATCCTTTACGGTAAGGTTTTTCACTATAAGGCGCTCGGTAAGGCCGTTAGGCTCGGGCCTGCCTATATTCAGCGTGGTGGCCTTGCCCACCATCATGTCCGTAAGCTGCTGCGGGTTGGTTTGGCTTGTGGGTACCTCGCCTATGTATTCGCCCTTTCTAAGCACCGCCACGCGGTCGCTTATTTCCATAACCTCGTGCAGCTTATGGGTTATTATAACAATGCTCTTCCCGTCCGCCTTCATGTTGCGCATAACGGCGAAAAGCTTCTCCGTTTCCTGCGGAGTAAGCACGGCGGTGGGTTCATCCAATATCAAAATGTCTGCCCCGCGGTAAAGCACCTTAACTATTTCAAGCGTCTGCTTTTCGGAAACGGACATATCATATACTTTTTTATCCGGATCTATAACAAAACCGTAGCGATCGCATATTTCCTTGACCGCCCTGCGCACGCCGTTCAAATCGAGCACGGCTTTTTCGTTAAGGCCAAGGATAATGTTTTCCGCCGCGGTAAACACATCCACCAGCTTAAAATGCTGATGTATCATGCCTATATGCAGATCCAACGCATCCTTTGGGGAGGCGATGCTTACCTCCTCCCCGTTAACATATATCTGCCCGCTGTCGGGGAAATATATGCCGGAGAGCATATTCATAAGGGTTGTTTTTCCGCTGCCGTTTTCGCCAAGGAGGGAGAGTATCTCGCCCCGGCGTATTTCCAGCGTAATGTTGTTGTTGGCTACCACATGCGAAAACGTTTTTGTAATGTTTACCATGCGTACTGCTAAGTTAGCTTCCAATTCAGTGTACCTCGTGCGTATAAGTTTATGGGGGAGATAAAGCCCAATGCGTATCCGATATGCTCAGATATACTATTATAAAATATATTCCGCCAAAAGAAAAGTAGGGAAAGCGGCAAAAGCCGCCTTCCCTAAAGGATTTTTTTGAATCAGTTGTTGTTCAGCTCGTTTATGCCGTCTATCCTCAGGCTGAAGTAAGGCGCGCTGCGCAGCGTGGATTCATGGAACACGCCGTTTTCAATGGCTTCGCCTTCGTCGCCCTGGAAATCGCCGTTGGTATCGATGGCCAGGAAGCTGGTCACAGTTTCGCCGCCAACGGTGAACTTGGAGCAATCGAACACGTTCAGGGTGCCTTCCTTTATGCCCTTTTCAACCTCGGCAACCTTCTCGGCGGTGCCGGCGGCGCAGCTTTCGCCCAGGGCGGAGATCATGTTGGCGCCTTCGGCATAGCCCTTGGCCCAGTCGGTCGCTATATCCTCGCCCTTAAGCGCGCAGTTGAACGCATAGGTGTAATATACGCTCCAGTCGTTCTGGGCGCTGGTCAGCGCGGCGGTGGGGGCGGCGGGCAGCATGTCTATATTGTAGCCCACGCAGTACACGGTGGTGCCGGCTTCCTGAGCGGCCTGGCAGGCAGAGGGAGCGCCGGTGGAGTCCGCATGCTGGCTGATTATGATGCAGCCGCGGGACATAAGGGTATTGGCGGCTTCGCCTTCGGCTACCGGATCAAACCAGGAGCTGGTGTAGAGAACGTCCATAACAACGTTGGGAACTATGCTCTGCACGCCAAGGAAGAAAGCGGTGTAGCCGGAAACAACCTCGGCATAGGGGTACGCGCCGACGTAGCCAAGCTTTATGTTGCCGTTTTCGTCCATGTTATCGGCGGCAACCTTACCGTCGTTCACAAGCTCCTGCAGCTTCATGCCGGCAACAACGCCGGAAACGTAGCGGGATTCATAGGTGTTGCAGAAAGCATTCTTGAAGTTCTTCAGTCCGCTCAGGGCCGCGGTGTCGCCGGTCATGGAGGCGAACACTACGTCCGGATTTTCGGTAGCGGCCTGCTGCATATAGGCCTGATGGCCGTAGCTGTCGGAGAAGATGTGGGTGCAGCCGGCTTCAACAAGCTCGATAGCCGCATCGTGGCACTTCTCGTCCTCGGGTACGTTGTATTTCCATACAACATGGTCGGTGTCGTTGGGGATGCCGCAGGTTTCAAGGGCCTTCTTGATGCCGTTGATGTGGGCTTCGTCATAGCCGGTATTCTCGTCGTGTACGAGGATAACGCCTATTTTCACGTCCTTGTTGCCTTGGGTGTTGTTGGTCTCGCTGCTGCACGCTACCAGGCTCAGGGCAAGCACCAGTACGAGAGCGACCGCAATCAGCTTTTTCATGTTTGTTTCTCCTCCTGTTGTGTTTATTTGGGGATAATTTTATGCTTACCGCCGCGCCTGACTTTTGCCCTGTCCGGCGGGCGGGGCAAAGCTTATATTATGCCGGAAGCCTCCAGCGCTTCTATGCTCGGTGCACACTTATGCGGCCGGCCCGCCGCACGCAGCGCGTTCTTCACGTCCTTCAGTCCGCTGCCGGTGCTTATGGTGGTCACGGTCTCGTTGGGCTTTATTATGCCCTGCTGCACCGCCTTCATAACGCCCGCGCTTGCCGTTACGCCCGCAGGTTCGCCGAAAACGCCTTCGCTGCGGCCGAGTATGCCCATTGCGGCAAGAATATCATCGTCGCTGACGGCTATCCATGCGCCGTTAGATGCGCTTACCGCGCGCAGCGCCTTTTTCGGGTTACGCGGCACGCCCACGGCTATCGAGTCGGCAAGCGTGTTTTCCTCCGCCGGGATAAGGTCGCGGTTCTCCCGCGCCGCATCCACGAACGGGCAGCAGCCCGTGGACTGCACGCCAAGTATTTTGGGTATGCGCTCTATGAAGCCAAGCTCATACAAATCATGGAAGCCGTTATATACGCCGCCTATGGTGCATCCGTCGCCCACGGAAACGGCTACCCAATCGGTAACAGACCAGCCAAGCTGCTCCGCAATTTCAAGCGCAACGGTCTTTTTGCCTTCGGTAAGGGTTGGGTTTATGCCGGCGTTCCTATTATAATAGCCGTATTTATCTATCGCCGCGCGGGAAAGCTCGAACGTTTCGCGGTAATTGCCCTGCACGCTTATTACCTTTGCACCGAATATCATAAGCTGAGCCACCTTGCCCTCCGGCGCGCGCTCCGGCACGAATATGACGGCCTTAACGCCCATGCGCGCCGCGTTGCCCGCAAGGGAGCTTGCGGCGTTGCCGGTGGAGGAGCAGGCTATGGTATCGTATCCAAGCTCCAGCGCCTTAGCCACGGCAACCGCGCTTGCCCTGTCCTTGAGAGAGGCTGTGGGGTTAAGCCCGTCGTCCTTGATATAGAGCGCCTTTATGCCAAGCTCCGCACCCAGCTTATTGGAAGGATAGAGCGGGGTCCAGCCAACGCGCAGAAAACGAGAAAAGTCCCGCGGCTGCACCGGCATAAGCGGCGCATAGCGGAACATTGAATTATCGTGATTATCGGCAAGGCTCTTTTTGGTAAAGCCCTTTTTTATATAGTCATAGTCGAACAAAATGTCCAGTATGCCCTTTTCGCCGCAATGGGGGCAGGTCATCTGCTCCCGATACGGCATAACTCGCCCGCAAACGGTGCATCGTACTCCGGCAATGTGGTCCATAGCGTCCCCCTTCGGTGCATATCGCAAGAAGTTTGGATAATTTACTCATTCAACAAAATTTTTAGGCTAATCTCTTTATTTTTTAGCCCCAATTAGTACTTTCACATTATAACTGATTATGTTAAAATGTGCAACAGGCATAAATAATTGTTTTAGTCTAACTAATTTTTAGCTTGGAGGTATAACCATGGATAAGAAACTATCAAATGTAACCGAACGTTTCCTGCGCTATGTCAAGGTGGATACGCGCTCGGCGGACGGCGTGGAGAGCATCCCCAGCACGCAAAAGCAATTCAACCTTGCCCGCATGATAGAGGCGGAGATGAAGGAGATTGGCCTTGAGGACGTCAGGCTGGACGGGCATTGCTACGTATACGGCTTTATACCCGCAACGGATGAAAGCCTGCCCACGCTCGGCTTCATTGCGCATATGGACACGGTTGAATGGGCAGGGGAGCAGAGCGTGAACCCCCGCATAGTTGAAGGCTACGACGGCGAAAGCATAAGACTGAACGATTCCGTCAGCATAGACACGGAAGTTTTTCCGTACATGAAGGCGCTTGCCGGGCAGGATTTGATAGTTACGGACGGCACAACGGTGCTTGGCGCGGACGACAAGGCGGGCGTTGCGGAGATAATGACAATGGCCGAAACGCTCATAAAGGATAAGTCCATACGCCACGGCAGGATAGCCATAGGCTTCACGCCGGACGAGGAAGTTGGCAACGGGGCCACGCTTTTCGACGTGAAGGGCTTCAATGCGGACTTTGCATACACCGTTGACGGCGGCCCGATAGGCGAAATAGAATACGAAAACTTCAACGCCGCAAGCGCGAAGGTGCTCGTGCACGGCCAAAACATACACCCCGGCGGGGCGAAGGACAAAATGGTCAATTCCATACACGTTTTCGAGGAGTTCAACGCGCTTCTGCCCGCGTCTGAGCGGCCGGAGCACACGGAAGGCTACGAAGGCTTCTTCCACCTTGGCAGCATAGAGGGCAGCGTGGAGCAGACGAAGGCAAGCTATATAATCCGCGACCACGACATGGCAAGGTTTGAAGAACGCAAGGCACTCATGCGCCGCGCGGCGGACTTCATAAACGCACGCTACGGCGAGGGGACGCTGGAGCTTACGCTGAAGGACAGCTATTATAACATGAAGGAAAAGATACTGCCGCACATGCACCTGATAGAAACGGCGAAGGCGGCGATGGAGGCGCTTGATATAGTTCCCGAAATAGTGCCCATACGCGGCGGCACGGACGGCGCGCGCCTTTCCTACATGGGCCTGCCCTGCCCCAATCTTTGCACCGGCGGCTATAACTTCCACGGCAACAAGGAGTTCATAAGCACCCAAAGCCTTGAAAAAATGTGCGAGCTGCTGATGGAGATAGTGAAGAAAACGTATAAGGAGTAAATAAATACCCAAAAGCTGTCCCCGTTTATGGGGAAAGTGGCTGCGAGTGTAACGAGCAGACGGAGGGGTTGCAACGAGGCTTCTGTTGTTTACGTCAACCCCTCAGTCAATCCGCCTTACGGCGTATTGCCAGCTCCCCGTAAAGGGGCGCCTTTTGGTACTGTCCAAACTCTGCGTACAGTGCCGTACCCCTTCGCGGAGCGATCGTTTCAATGGGGTTACGGGGGGTGCAGGGGGGCCTAAGGGGAGAAATCGAAATCTTCCC
>MSGS01000043.1 GCA_001940855.1 Christensenellaceae bacterium Phil1
TTTACAAGGAACTACACGCAGACCACGAAACGGGGACTGCTGACAACAAATAAAGGCTGAGTATCAAGCACCGGGAAAGTGCGAGATATTCAGCCTGTTTTGTTGTCTGGGGTATCCAAAGGGGCTTGCCCCTTGGCACACGACTTTGCTTGCAAAGTGTAGTGTGTTATACGCTCTGTCGGCGTTGCCGTGAAAATGCCGTTGCCGCCGGGGAGGGCAAGGGCATTTGAAGCGGCAGGAAAACAGGCTTGGATTTGTGGGCGGGTACGGCCACAAATGCGGGGCTGGTTTCAGCAGCAGATAGGGCGTATATGAAAGCCCCCGTCCATCGTCCCCCGTAAAGGTTTGGGACAATTTGTCCCGATGTGGCCGCTTATGGTCACGGTGGCCAGATGTTTTCAATGGTACCCATTCTCTCAAAATTGAAATGGGCGGGAAGCCATTTTAGGGCTTTCCCGCCTTGATTACCCTTTTAGCAAAGGCGGGCGAGACTGTCAACGGCGGCGCATGAAATGCGTCGTTTATCTTGACCGTTGACTGGCTCGTCTGACTTTTGCTATTTTGTAAGGATTTTCACATGATTACTCTTTATTAGATTGGCAGTCAAAGTTTCGTAAAATCGGTAATGTAAAAACCAGAACAGCAACAATAATAATTCCAATTCCACAGAGTAAAAACCACTTTTCCACGCCTATTTGCTCCGCCAAAGCCCCGGAACACAGTAAGCCCAGCGGCATAGCAAAGGACATAACGCTTCCGAGCAAAGAAAAAACTCGTCCCAAATATTCAGGTGGAAGCTGTTCTTGAAACAGTGCATTTTGCACACCGTAAAATGGAGAAGATAGCCCCATAAAGGTACAACAAATCGCAAAAATGATAAATGCATTGGGTGGTAGCAATCCAGAAATTGTAATGCTTACTCCCATCATAATGACTGAGAAACCGATTGAAAAAATCCGGTTCTTGAATCCACCCCAAACACTCAACAAAATACCGCCTGCCAACATTCCTCCTGCGAACGCAATTTCTGCAATGGACGCATGGGTAGGCGTTCCGTGAAAATATCCCATACTCATCAAGGGATACAGTGCGCTGATTGGCATATAGAAAAACATATATGCGGTTCCAATCCAAAGCAGTGTAAAGAGTCCCTCATTTTTCTTCAGTTCTTTGTATCCATCTTTCATATCCCTTGCAAAACTGTTTTTTGCCTTATCCGTGTATATCGGAGGATTTGGGATAGATATTACCGCAACAATACCACAAGCCAGAATTGCCCCAACCATATCCAGCATAATGATATGGCTTAATTGCCAAATGCTGTATAGGAATGCTGCCGCCGCTGGACTGATAATTGAAACGGCAGCCAGTATGGTTTGATTGTAACCAGCGCACTTTGTCAGTTGGTCTTGTGGAACCATAAGCGGTGTGACTGCGCTGGAAGCAGGAGAATGAAAAGCGGTGCCGATACTCCTGATAAATAACACCAACATAATAAGCCACGTGGGCAGTTCCATAAATATCGAAGCAATCGCTAAAAGTCCCCCGGTTGCGGCAATCATTAAGTCTGCTCCAATCATAACTCCTTTGCGGCTATGGCGGTCCACAAAAGTCCCTGCAAATGGTCCAATAATTGCTTGAGGAAGAAAGCCAATCAATGTTGCAAGGGATAGAACCATAGCAGAATTTGTTTTTGCCGTCAAATAGAAGATAATGGACATTTGCAAAATCCCGCTTGTAATGAGGGAAATGCTTTGCCCTGCCAGCATAGTAAAATACTTCTTTTTCCAAAATTTAATTTCTTCTGTCATATCAATGATACCTCCTGTTTTTGTCACATACTCTTTTTTCTGTGCAACAAAAAGCAGGTAGATGCTCCACAATGGGCAAATACCTGCATAACAAAAGGCACGACGAGAAACGCTCTATGACAATAGATGTCATAAAGTATCTGACTTACGTGTTTATCTGTACGCACGACAAAAAAGCCCACTGCATGGAATGAAAAACCGCTTTTTGTTGTTTGTTAGCGTACAAAAATTAACACACGTAAGCCTCCTCTCCGTTTATAATCCTCTAAGAGGATAGCAGATTTGATAGAGAATGTCAATTATCTATTAAATTATTTCCCTGTCTGTTCAATCAACTTTTTTGCTAACTGCTGAAACAAGTCGGTGGCTTCCTCGTCCATCGGGGCAAGCTGTCCGATCTGTCCAGCAACCATTTTTGTTACATCGTCTATGGTAAGCGGGTTTTGCTTCTGCTCAACCAATGCGTCCTGCATAGTCTGGAACATGGCGGCGGTTACGGTTTCTCCCGGCTGTTCTCCGTTGTCCATGTCTTTCTTAATATCCCGCAGGATAGCAAGGAAAACATTTTTGATTTTCTCAATCTCCGCTTCATGGTCGCCCAGCTT
Source organism: Christensenellaceae bacterium Phil1 (assembly GCA_001940855.1). Classification (GTDB taxonomy): domain Bacteria; phylum Bacillota; class Clostridia; order Christensenellales; family CAG-138; genus Phil1. Next base: position 2,417 of record MSGS01000043.1, read on the forward strand.
TTGGGCGTTCAAAAACTGCAAATCTTGTTTTGCTTCTGCCCGGTGTTCCGGGTGTTCTTTCATTAAGTCGGACAGGGAAGCCGTTGCCATTTCAATAAGCTGGTTTCGTGCCATTATCCCTTTTGCCGCCGTATCTTGAAAGTAAATCCGTATCAGGTCTATCAGCTTGGGAAAATTCCTGTGTTCCAACAAGCGGTTGAGGATTTGCACATCAACTGTACCTGTTACCAGCCCTCTGACGGCTCCCTCGGATAAGCCCAGTTCGGAGATGTCATAGCTTTTTCGGACACTCACAGTAGACAAGCCCAGTATGTAGTCTGTCGATACCTTAAATTCTTTCGCCACACCTATGAGAATATCACTGCTTACCGTTCTTGTTTCGCCGCTGACTATCCGGCTCAACTGGGAAGCAGAAACGCCTATCTTCTCCGCAAGTTCTTTTTGTGTGATGTGGTTGCCGTTGCATAAATCTGAAATCCGTTGTCCGGGTGTTCCGGGTAAAGCCATAATACGCACCTCCTCTGCATAGTTCCATTATACATCAAAATTGCAAAAATACAATTTTAAAAGTGTAAACTTCAAAGAAATGCAATTCTCGCAAAAATCCGGGGATTACATTTTTTTCGTGTAGACTTAGGGTAGTTCATCGATGAGCCGCACCTTGAAAACAGAATGACCGTCCGAAAAGGAATACCCCGGCTGGGGAAGCACCGCAAAGAGCCAGCTTCGGGACAACTTGTCCCGAAGTGCGGGGAGCGTGCCAACGCCGGAAATCCTTTTCGGGGAGAACGGCAAAAGAGAAATGGAGGAGCGCATGAGAGATAACCCATACAAACGGCTGCCGCCTTTAGAGCGCAAACCGGGCGGCTTCCTCTACCGCATGACACCGGCACAGAGAAAACAGGCAAACGCCCTGATCCGGCGGGAGTGCTGTCATTGTGATGATGGGAATTGTATCGCCCTTGACGATGGCGACGCCTGTACCTGCCCGCAGACGATTTCTTTCTCGGTCTGTTGTAAGTGGTTCCGCTGGGCGGTCTTGCCACTGAACGGAACACTGGAAGCGGAGATTTTCCGGGATAAGGACTTGAAACGCTGTGCGGTCTGCGGCGGTGTGTTCGTTCCAAAGTCCAACCGGGGGAAATACTGCCCGGACTGTGCCGCCAGCGTTCACAGGCGGCAGAAAGCAGAAAGTGAACGGAAAAGGAGGTCGAGCGTGGACAATTAGACAGGGAAAAAGCCTTGATTTATAAGGCTTCCAGAGGGCAGAACCGGGGGAAGTGGTATAAAGTATCACCCTCCCCCGGAAATGCCGTTCTAACTGTCCACAAAGCGCACTATGACAAACACGATTTACATTCACCAGCCGGAAAAGGCGTTCAGCTTCACCCGGCTTCCCAATTTCCTCTTTGAAGCCCCCACATTTAACCCACTGTCCAACGAAGCAAAGGTGCTGTATGCCTTTATCCTGCGCCGGACAGAGTTATCCCGCAAGAATGGCTGGGCTGATGAATACGGGCGGATTTATCTGTATTATCCCATTTGCGAGGTGGTCGCCCTGCTCCACTGTGGGCGGCAGAAAGCGGTCAATACCTTGCGGGAGTTACAGTATGCGGGGCTTGTGGAGATACAGAAACAGGGCTGTGGAAAACCCAACCGCATTTACCCTAAATCCTATGAAGCGGTTTCAAATACCGACTTCAAGAAATCCCGTTCTGGAACGCCGGAGGACTGAAAAGCGTACCTGACAAGTACGAAAATCAATCCTCTTGAAGTACGGAAACCGGACGGTATATAGAAATACAAAGATAAAACAGATTTATTTATATCTATTCCATTCCAATCCTATCAGAGATATTTTTTGCGGGATTTTCCTGTGGAAAACTCCCGGATAGGAAAGGAATGGGGAAAGGAGCAGAATGGCACAACACGCAATTTTGCGATTTGAGAAGCACAAGGGCAATCCGGCAAGACCGCTGGAAGCCCATCACGAAAGACAGAAAGAACAGTATGCCAGCAATCCCGACATTGACACCAGCCGGAGCAAGTACAACTTCCATATCGTCAAGCCGGAGGGTAGATACTACCACTTCATTCAGAGCCGCATTGAACAGGCCGGGTGCAGGACACGCAAGGACAGCACAAGGTTTGTCGATACGCTGATTACCGCCAGCCCGGAGTTTTTCAAGGGCAAGCAGCCCAAAGAGGTACAGGCGTTTTTCCAGAGGGCGGCTGACTTCCTCATTGACCGGGTAGGCCGGGAAAACATTGTGTCGGCGGTGGTACACATGGACGAAAAAACGCCCCACCTGCATTTGACCTTTGTTCCTCTGACACAGGACAACCGCCTGTGCGCCAAAGAGATTATCGGGAACAGGGCAAACCTCACAAAGTGGCAGGACGATTTTCACGCCTACATGGTGGAGAAATACCCCGACTTGGAGCGTGGGGAAAGTGCCAGCAAGACAGGCAGGAAGCATATCCCCACCCGGCTTTTCAAACAGGCGGTTTCCCTCTCCAAACAGTCAAGGGCGATTGAAGCCACCCTTGACGGCATTAACCCTCTGAACGCCGGGAAGAAGAAAGAAGAAGCCCTCTCCATGCTGAAAAAGTGGTTTCCCCAGATGGAGAACTTTTCCGGGCAGTTGAAGAAATATAAGGTCACGATAAAAGACCTTTTGGACGAAAATCAAAAACTGGAAGTCAGAGCCAAAGCCAGTGAAAGCGGCAAGATGAAAGACCGCATGGAACGGGCGAAGCTGGAAAGCGAACTGGACAATATGCAAAGGCTGGTTGACCGTATCCCGCCTGAATTGCTGGCGGAGTTGAAGCGGCAACAGCGGCACACAAAGGAAAGGTGATTTTATAAGCAGATTTTTACGCCGCCCCTGTGCGGCATTGTACCTTGACAACTGAATACAGGAGGTTCTATGGAGCATATCAGATACAAAAAGGAAACAGAGGTCGTGACTTTTCAGGGAAAGGAAATCACGCTGGAAAATCTCTCCCCGGTGTTCACGCCGGATCAGGAAGCGGCGAAACGCCGGGAACTGGAACAGCAGCTTTATGAGGTGTTCCGCAAGTATGCCGACAAGCGGCAGAGCGAGGAAGCCGGGGCGTAAGGTTTTCCAAAGCCATCGTTGATTTGCGGGGCTGCTGGCGGTATAATAGAACTGTCAGCAGCTCCGTTTCTTTTTTAAGAAAAGGAGCGACAAATGAATAATAGAATAGACGCAATCTATGCAAGACAATCGGTGGACAAAAAGGACAGCATTTCCATTGAAAGCCAGATTGAGTTTTGCAAATACGAATTGAAAGGCGGTAACTGCAAGGAATACACAGACAAAGGATACAGCGGCAAGAACACAGACCGTCCGAAGTTTCAAGAGTTGGTACGGGACATCAAGCGGGGCTTGATAGCAAAGGTCGTGGTTTACAAACTTGACCGTATCAGCCGTTCCATTCTGGACTTTGCCAACATGATGGAACTGTTCCAGCAGTACAATGTGGAGTTTGTGTCCTCTACGGAAAAGTTTGATACCTCTACCCCGATGGGGCGGGCTATGCTGAATATCTGTATCGTGTTCGCACAGTTGGAGCGTGAAACGATACAGAAGCGGGTAACGGACGCCTACTATTCCCGGTGCCAGCGTGGTTTCAAGATGGGCGGCAAAGCCCCTTACGGCTACCACACCGAACCGATCAAGCTGGACGGTATCAACACAAAGAAGCTGGTGGTAAACCCGGAGGAAGCCGCCCATGTGCGGCTGATGTTCGAGATGTACGCCCAGCCCACAACCTCCTATGGGGACATTACCCGGTACTTTGCCGAACATGGGATTTTGTTTAACGGCAAGGAACTGATACGCCCCACATTGGCGCAGATGTTACGCAACCCGGTCTATGTGCAGGCAGACCTTGAGGTGTACGAGTTTTTCAAAAGTCAAGGTACGGTCATCGTCAATGACGCCGCTGATTTCTCCGGCATGAACGGGTGCTATCTGTATCAGGGGCGTGATGTTAAGACACGCAAGAGCATGGAACTGAAAGACCAAATGCTGGTGCTTGCTCCCCATGAGGGGATTGTCCCGGCTGATGTGTGGCTGACCTGCCGCAAGAAGCTGATGAACAACATGAAAATCCAGTCTGCCCGGAAAGCCACTCATACATGGCTGGCGGGTAAAATCAAGTGTGGGAACTGCGGCTATGCCCTTATGAGTATCTTCAATCCATCGGGCAAGCAATATCTCCGCTGCACAAAACGGCTGGACAACAAAAGCTGCCCCGGCTGTGGGAAAATCATCACTTCGGAACTGGAAGCAGTTGTCTATCAGCAGATGGTCAAGAAGCTGGCAAGCTACAAGACGCTGACGGGCAGGAAGAAAGCGGCAAAAGAAAATCCGAAAATCGCCGCCCTGCAAGTGGAGCTTCTCCATGTGGACAGCGAGATTGAAAAGCTGGTGGACAGCCTGACAGGTGCGAACAATGTCCTGCTCTCCTATGTGAATGTGAAGATAGCGGAACTGGACGGTCGCAAGCAGGAACTTCTGGCAAGAATAGCGGAACTGACGGTGGAAGCTATCAGCCCGGAACAGGTCAGCCAGATTTCCGGCTATCTCGACACTTGGGACAGCGTATCCTTTGACGACAAGCGGCGGGTGGTGGACTTAATGATTACCACCGTAGCCGCCACAAGCGACAGCTTGAACATTACATGGAAAATCTGACGGGCGGGACACCTCCCGTCAGATACCTACCCTGTGTAGTCCCTTGTAAACTGTACTTTGCCTAGGTTGTGTCTACACGAGTCAAGTGATATAATGGCACTATCACAGTAAAGAGGGTGTCATC
>MSGS01000044.1:0-10468 GCA_001940855.1 Christensenellaceae bacterium Phil1
CTAACAAATGGGGTGCAGTTCAATACAGCCGCTCCTTTTTTCATAGCCTTCAATAATGCCGCCCTTCGTAAAAGCCCGTATCGGCCGTCGGCGGTTTTTTGCCGTTAGCAACGGCTCACCCCCTCCGCCTTTAATATATGTTCCCTAATCTCCGCCTCGTGCTCTTGGCAATAGACATAGCTGTTTAGCATAAAATCCTCAATATTCCGACTTCTGTACATGGCGTCCAGCGTATCGAGAATAGGCTCCCCGCCTACCGTCATATCGAAGAAATACGGATAGACGCAGCCGCCGTTTTCCCTTGGGAAATACGGGTTTATGGAGCTGAGCCGTTCATCCCTCATTATTGACTCAACCACCATTTCGCTCAGTATCCATTTGAGAGAAGGACGTTCATATTCATCGTAATCATCTCCAAACAGTCTGTTCCATACATAGAACCAAACAAAGTGTATGATTTCATGTATTCCGCCGCCGATAGCGCCCTTTTCGCTGTTCAGATAGAATGTGTCGTAACGGCGTTCTTTAAGAAAACGCGGCTCAATTGGGTTCATGCTCAAATTGCAGCGCAGTTCATTAAACAAGCTCGCGCAATCCACGCCGAAGGCATCCGATAAGGCTGCCGTAATCTGCGGTTTGCAGGCGTTCCAATGGCGGGCATATAATACCGCCTTCTCATTTATCGTATCCTCCGCTTTAACATAAACGGCTCTCATCGTGCGCTCGATATAGTTTTTTCTTTCTGCAAACGGCAAGCTTGCAGCGTATACCCTATCAAGCTGCGGATAGAAATGGTACAGCGGTTCATGCCAAAACTCCGCTTCCCCCTCCGTCTGGAAAAGCATAATGCTCCGAATCATATAATCTACACCGGGATTTACAAACGTAATATCCATAAGTCGCTCACCTCCGTCCGCGCTTAGCGTATATGCTCATAATAGCGCATAAACACGGGCTTTTTCAATAGGCTTTATGAAAAAATATCGCATTGACTTATAATCTTCCCGTAAAAGCAGACGACACCCAACCCAAGTTAGGTGTCGCCCGTGCTGTTGTCCGGCCCTGTTCGGCCGATGCCGATTTTGCAATTTGAATTACCGTGCTATCGGCACGCGGCGCTTTTGCCGCTCCTTTTTTCAGACCAATTTACCTGGACTTATAACTGCCGCAAAGGCTTTCGTCGCAGGGTTCGCCGGTATGGCAGCCGCACTGGGGCTCTATCTCTATGCGGCTCAGTTCGCAGTCACAGCCGCTCATGTTGTGCCTGCAGCTGGTAACGCGGCAGCCTATGGTCTGCTTTCCGTTCTTATCGGATGTCATAATCAAAATCCTCCTTTTCGTTGGTCGCTATTATTGTGGCCGGAAAAGGAGGATAGATTTACGCCAAATTATGGTTTTTTCAATCACGCAAGAAATGCGTATTTTTCATCGCCGTGCTTTTTGAACCAGGCGTCAAAGGCTATGCTTACCGCCGCGAATATGGCCGCCCACAGCGCCATGTATACCGCCGCGCCTATGTATTCAGCCGCAAGCAGCGCATACAGGAGCGCGGGTATTGCCAATATTGCCATTGAGCCGAACATGGCAAGCATTACGGACATTCCGCTTTTCACCGCCGCGGTTTCGTTTATCCAATCGAACCTATGGAACCTCAGGTTAAGCGCAACGCCGAAATACGCCGTGAATACCGCGAATGCGACCGCGAGCAGCGCCGCGGCTATGCAATCAAGCGCGTTCGCGTTTGCAATTATGCCCATTGCAGCCGTGCACAGCACCGCCGCGGGCGCGGTTATCATTATGTGCATGGCGGCCTTGGCGCGCAGCACCGTTCCGCCGCGGATGGGCATTGTCTGCATCACCCAAAGGCTTTTGCCTTCAAGCGATATGCTCGGCGCGGATATGAACACCATGCTCACAAGCGCGCATACTATCAGCCCCACAAGCACCCCGGCGTAGCCCGTGCCTATGGCGTCAAGAAGCATTATAAGCTGCGCCCTTTTCACCGCCATGAACACCGCCGCGGCAACCATCATAACTATGCCCATGCCGGCGTTTATCATGTATCCCGCGCTGCTTACGAAGCGGGCCAGTTCCTTTTTAACAACGGCCATAAATGCGCTGCCGGTACGCATTTCGCCGCCCTTATAGACCTTCTTCGCGGCGGAGCGCCTTTCGGTGGCTATGCCTATGAAGCTTTTTGACAGCACTGCATACAGTATGCCGAACGGCACAACACAGCACAGCACGAACAGTATAAGCTTAACAAAGTCCCCGTCCGCCGCGGCGTTCCCAAGCCAATAAAACGGCGGCAGGCCGCGCTCAAACGCATCGGCAATATTTAGCCCGTCCGCCATAAGCTGCTGCATATAGCCTTGTATATTCATATAAAAATACATATATACGGCAAGGAACAGCAGCGAGGACACGAGCGTTATTATATTCTTATGCCGCATGCGCGCGGTTATGGCGGCGATTATGCCGCCAAGCAGGCAGCTGAGCGTAAGCGGCAGCAGCGGCAAAATGATGAAGCCCACCGCCGTGCATACAGCCCCGCTAACCGTTACCGGAAGCCCCGCCGCTATCCACACGGCTATTGCCGGTATAGCCACTATCGCCTCGTAAAAATAATTTAGCAGCAGCAGCATTATCATGCGGCTGCCCAGTATTGCCGCGCTCGGTATGGGCATGGCGAGCAGCATTTCATTATCCCGCGCATTATAAAGCTGCGTCTGCGCGGTGAACACCGAGCCCATAAGGCAGAACCCCGCCGCCAATATGCCCGCAAGCGCAAAATACAGCCAGCCTATGCCCTGCGCGTGATACAGCTCCGCAATGCCGAAAAACATGGCGGAAAACATGCCCGCGAACACAATGGCGGCGTATATGAGCAATATCGCAATGCCTATCCCGCCTATTTTGGAAGGCTTTTTGCCGCCTTTAGCGTTGCGGCCGCGCGCGTAAAAGGAAGCCCACAGCGCCGCAAGCCGCGTTTTAACAAGCGCCTTAAACATTTTCTTCCTCCAGTTCAAGGAACACGTTTTCAAGCGAAGCATCGCCCTTCACCTGCTCCATGGGGCCGGACTTGAGCAGCTTGCCGCCCTTTATTATGGCAACCTTGTCGCAAAGCTTTTCCGCAACCTCCAGCACATGGGTGGAGAAGAATATCGCGCCGCCCTCGTCGCAAAGCTCGCGCATTATGCCCTTCAATTGGTGCGCGGCTATCGGGTCAAGCCCTACGAACGGCTCGTCCATCAAAAGAAGCTTGGGCTTATGCATAAGCGCGCTTATTATGGCAAGCTTCTGCTTCATGCCGTGCGAATAGGCGCTTATGGGCTGGGCAAGGTCCTTTGTTATTTCAAACATATCGGCGTATTTTGTTATGCGCTCCTCGCGCTCCGCCTTGGTCATGCCGTATATGTCCGCAACAAAGTTAAGGTACTTTATGCCCGAAAGGAACTCGTACATATCCGGATTATCCGGAATGTAGGCCATTTCGCGCTTGCAGGCAACAGGCTCCGCCTTTATGGATTTGCCGTTTATGAATATATCCCCCGCGTCAAAGCGCAGTATTCCCGCCACGGACTTGAGCGTGGTGGTTTTGCCCGCGCCGTTATGGCCTATAAAGCCATATATCTCGCCCGGGGCAATGTGCAGCGACAGATCGTCCACCGCCTTATGACTTCCGTATATTTTGGTCAAATTTTCTATGCGCAGCATTTTTATCCTCCCTGCTTAGCATTTATATACTCACTAATACTGCGCTATTATACACCGCCAGCCTACCTAACGTCAATTAGTATTGTTATGATTTTAACTATTGTTCACAAATAAAAGGGGGCGCTGCCGCCCCTGATGATACTTTGCTTGTGTTATTCCGCGTCAACCTTAGCCATGTGGGCGATAAGGTCAACAACCTTGTTGCTGTAACCCCATTCGTTATCGTACCACGCGATAAGCTTTACGAAGTTGGGGTTCAGGCTTATGCCTGCGGTGGCATCGAATATGCAGGTGTGCGGGTCGCTGTAAAAGTCGCTGGATACAACGGCCTGATCGGTGTAGCCGATTATGCCCTTCCAGCGGTCGCTCTCGCTGGCTTCCTTCATGGCCTGCTTTATCTCCTCATAGGTGGCTGCCTTTTCAATGCGGCAGGTCAGGTCAACTATGGATACGTCCGGAGTGGGAACGCGGATGCTCAGGCCGGTCAGCTTGCCGTTAAGCTCGGGTATAACCTTGCCCACGGCCTTTGCGGCGCCGGTAGAGCTGGGGATAAGGTTATGCGCAGCCGCGCGGCCGCCGCGCCAGTCCTTCTTGGAAGGGCCGTCAACGGTTTTCTGCGTGGCGGTGATGGAATGCACGGTGGTCATAAGGCCTTCTATAATGCCGAAGTTCTCTTCAATAACCTTGGCAAGGGGAGCAAGGCAGTTGGTGGTGCAGCTGGCGTTGGAAACAACGTTCATGTCCTTTGTGTATTCGTCGCTGTTCACGCCCATTACGAACATCTTCGCGTCGCTTGAGGGCGCGGTGATTATAACCTTCTTCGCACCGCCCACAAAGTGCGCGGAAGCCTTTTCGGTGGTGGTGTTTACGCCGCTGGATTCAACTATGTATTCCGCGCCGCATTCCCTCCAGGGAACGTCGCAGGCGTTCATCTGCTGATAAACCTGAATCTCGTGACCGTTGACGACAAGCTTATCGTCATGCGCGCTCACTTCGCCCTTGAACATGCCGTGCACGGTGTCAAACTTGGTCATATATGCCATATAATCCGCATGGATAAAAGGATCGTTTATACCGACTACTTCCATCTCCGGATTCTCCGCGCAAACGCGCAGCACAAGCCTGCCTATGCGGCCAAAGCCGTTGATGCCGATTTTTACTGCCATAAAACAGTACCTCCATAACTACAAATTTTGAAAATATAAACGCGGCTTATGCAGCCGGTGTTGTCTCTCAGTGGCATAATATTAACAAAAACAGAGGGTATTATGCAATAGCATAATACCCAAAAAAGCATACGAATATGCAAGATTCACTATAAGTTCATGTTATATCGCCATATGTTCACATTTTCAGCGGTCCAAATTTATGGTTTCCGCGGCGATATAAAGCGGGCGGCCGCGCACCTCGTCATATATGCGGTTTAGGTATGCGCCCTGCACGCCTATGGCGGCAAGCGTAAGCGCATTGATCAGCACCAGAGCGTCCACGGCCCAAAGCCACGGCGCGCAGCCGATTGTGGCGGCGATTATTATGAGCGCTATAAGCCCCAGCATGCCTGTTGCCCCAAGCGCAGCGCCCGCGTAGAGCGCAAGGGACATGGGCTTATATGAAAAGCCCAGTATGCCGTCAAACGCCAAGCGGAGCATCTTTTTGAGCGTATACTTGGTTTTGCCGGCCTGGCGCTCGTGCCTTACGTATTCAACGGGCACCGCGTCAAAGCCCATCCAGCCGCTCATGCCGCGAAGGAAGCGGTTATGCTCCCGCATTTTAAGGAACACATCGGCAACCTTCTTGTCCAGCAGGCGGAAATCGCCGGTGTCCAGCGGGATGGGATACGCGCTCATAGCGTTGAGCAGGCGATAATAGCAGAAGGCCGTAAGCTTTTTGAAAACCGTTTCCCCTTCCCTTTTGAGCCGCTTGCCGTATGCTATGTCCGCGCCGTTTTCCCATGCCTTCACAAGCTCGGCTATAACCTCCGGCGGGTCCTGAAGGTCCGCGTCTATTATTATTAGCGCGTCGCCGCGGGCATTGTCCATGCCTGCCGTAACGGCAAGCTGATGCCCGAAGTTGCGGGAAAAGCTTATCACCCGCACCTCCTTATGCTCCTTGGCTATGGCGCGCAGCTGCTTCATGGTGCCGTCTCGGCTGCCGTCGTTAACATATATTATTTCATAATCGTAGCCTGTCAGCGCCTGCATTGCCGCGCTCATGCGCGCATAGGACACCGGCAGCACCTCTTCTTCATTAAATACCGGAACGATAAGCGAAAGCAATTTGTTCATGTTTCAAATCCTGCCCTTTTCTCTCAGTAAGGCTATTATAACCGTTATTTGCCGCATTAACAACCAATGTTTACATTTTGCCGCATTGAGGGGAAAGGGATGCTGTGTTATACTATATAAAACTAAAATCAGCACGATGGTGACAATATATATGAAGCGACATCACAGAAGGCGGCATACCATCCGCCGCAGGCGCAGCCTTAAATCCACAATATGGGGCCCTATTCTGGCCCTTAGCGCAACGATAATTGGCGTAGCGGGCATAATTGTCGCAATAGTATTCGTGGGCCTGCCGCGGCTGCTGCCGCTTATAGGCATTGATTACCGCGCGCCCTTCGCGCCCACGCCTACCCCAAGCCCCACTCCGCGCCCGACTCCAACGCCAAATCCAATGGAGCTTTTTGACGCGGAAGGAGCGGAAACGGAGGTTGTGTTCGATGAAATTCGGGACTACAAATGGTTTGGCGATCCGTATTTTTACGGCGGCAAGCTTATGCTTACCGGCGGCAAGCTGATAGACGGCAAGGCCATCATGTGCGACCTTTTATTATGGGACCCCGAGGGGCGCAGCGCACAAAAGCTGAACCTTCCGCTTGAGAACACGCATTTCATGTTCCCAAAGTTCAATGACGATTGGATAGTTTATCTGGACGCCAATTACGACGGCGGCGGCAAGCTTTGCGCCGTGGACAGGTCCGCTTCAAGCCTGAAGCCCGTAACGATAAAAACCGTGTACACGGGCCAATGCGAGCCTATGCTCTATCAAAACTACGTCGCCTGGACGGAGCGCACGGGTACGCGCATGGACAAGCTGTTCCTTTGCGACCTTACAACAATGGAAACGACCACGCTGCATATGTTCAGCAACACCTCATACGGCCAAAGCCTGCCTTCGCTTATGGACGGGGTGCTTGTGTGGGCGGATGCGGAGCGCTCAGGCACAACGGATGAGGAGGACGTGAGCGTTATATACTCCGTGCGCCTCGGCTCAGCATCGATACAGAGCATACATACCGAAACCTATGCGCACGACCCAATATCAAACGGGCAATACACCGCCTGGCTCGATGCGCACCATTCGCTCCAAACAAAGCTGTACTGCATGGCGCAAGGCGCAAGCGAGCCTACGCTTGTTGCACAAGGGGTCGTACAGTTCGGCATGGGCAATAAGTTCATAGCCTATTCAAAGGACGAAACCATTTACCTTTACAGGTTCGATAATAAAAAGACCTATAAGCTTTCCGGCGAATACGAAAAGGCGCAGTTTATGGGCGTGAGCGACGGCAAGGTGATATGGATGGACGTTACCAGCCGCGAAAGGGACATATTGAAATATTCGGAGGTACCCGACAGATAATGGCTAAGGGAGCAAAAACCGTGTTCGTCTGCGGCGAATGCGGCTACGAAAGCAGCAAATGGCTCGGGCGCTGCCCAAGCTGCGAAAGCTGGAACACGTTCGTTGAAGCCGCCCCCGTGCAGCAGATAAAAAAGGGCATATCGTCACAGCGTGCGCTCCCCCTGCGGGAGGTTCAGGCGGACGCGGCGCGGCGCATACCAAGCGGCATAGGCGAACTGGACAGGGTGCTTGGCGGCGGTATAGTGGGCGGCAGCGCGGTGCTGCTGGGCGGGGACCCGGGCATAGGCAAATCCACGCTGCTTATGCAGATGGCAGGCTCGCTGACCAATCAGGGCAGCGTATTATATGTTACGGGCGAAGAATCCGCCGCTCAGCTCAAGCTGCGCGCACAAAGGCTGGGCGCGGGCGGGGACATGCTGCTGCTTGCGGAAACGGACATAACCGTAATAGAGGCCGAGATAGAGCGCATTAAGCCCGCGTTTTTGATAATAGACTCCATACAGACAATGTATTGCCCCGATATAGCCTCCGCCCCCGGCAGCGTTAGCCAGGTGCGCGAGGCCACGTCCTTTTTGACCCGCGTTGCAAAGACCACGGGCACGGCCGTTTTTATAGTAGGTCACGTTACGAAGGAGGGCGCAATTGCGGGGCCAAGGGTGCTTGAGCACATGGTTGACACGGTGCTTTCCTTTGAAGGGGACAGGCACGACGCCTTCCGCCTTTTAAGGAGCGTTAAGAACCGCTACGGCTCCACGAACGAAATAGGCGTATTCGAAATGGGCGAGCACGGCATGGAGGAAATACCCGACCCATCTGGAATGTTCCTCACCGGAACCGATGCGCCCGGCTGCGCGGTCACCTGCGCGCTGGAGGGCACGCGGCCAATGCTTGTGGAGGTGCAGTCGCTCATATCCAACACCCCTTTTTCAAACCCGCGGCGCATGAGCGCGGGGCTTGAGCTGAACAGGCTTATACTGCTGCTTGCCGTGCTTGAAAAAAAGGCGTATTTATCCCTTGCGGACAAGGACGTATACATAAACGTAGTCGGCGGTATGCGGCTTGAGGAGCGCTGCTGCGACCTGGCCGTTGCCATGTGCATAGCAAGCGCGCTTATTGATGCGCCCATGCCAAAGAACACCGTATGCCTTGGCGAAATATCCCTCACGGGCGAGGTGCGCGGCGCAGGTAGGATGGAGAAGCGCGCCGCCGAATGCGCCCGCCTTGGCTACGAGCGGCTGATAATCCCCCGCCACGCGGCCTTTAAGGCCCCAAGCGGCATAGAGCTTATCCGCGTGGGTACGCTGGCGGAGGCCGTGAAGGTACTTACGCAGGGGAGTAAGGATTAGACCGGTTTAACTATCCCTTCACCCTTATTGCGCATTCCAGCGCCACGTCAAGATAGCCTTCGTAGGCGGTGGCGGGCTGCTTGCCCATTATGCGCGGGTCCCATTCAACGCTGTCCAGGCAGTCCTCCGCATACAGGAATTGATAAACGGCTTTTTTGCGGAATTGGCCCACGGCCATTAGGCTGGCGCACTCCATTTCAACCGTTATGCAGCCCTCCGCGCGGCGCTTGGCAAGGCTGTCGCGCGTTTCGCGGTATATGGCGTCGGTAGTCCATGTTTTGCCCTGCACATGGGGCATGCTTATCGCGTCAAACGCGGCGGAAAGCTCAGCTGCGGTGGGAATATCGATATAGTCGCTCGCGGGGGCGTAGTGATAGCTTGTGCCTTCGTCGCGGTATGCGGCGGTGGGCACTATAAAATGCCCCGCGGCAATGCTCCTGTCCAGCACCCCGCAGGAGCCGAAGAACAGCGCGCGCTTTGCTCCGGCGGCAAATATTTCCTCCAGCAGCCCTGCCGCTGCGCTCCCGCCAAGGCAGGTCATGTATATGCCAAGCTTCCTGCCCTTGTATTCAAAGGCGTATACCGGCACGGTGTAGCAGCAATGCATCTCCTTGAGCAGCGTCAGCTTGAAGCGCTTTGCCGCCGCTTCCAGCACCTTTTGGCTGAATGTTACAAGCACCGTGTCCGGCAAGCCCTCTATCGGCCTTGCCACGGCGCTCGGGTCGATTATCTGTTCGGATGTATTGAACGCATCTATAATGCTCATATGTCCCCTCTTTTCGCTTCAATTTGAATCATTATAACATAAGCCCAAATAAAATGCCGCGCGTGTTGCAAAATAAGCCCATGTTCGTATATAATTAGCATGTATTTGTATGTATTCGCACGGAAAGGGGGCGCTGAACATGCGGGAAAGCAAAAAGCAAAAGGCGGAGCGCATAAAGGCCGCGCTTGCGGCGCTGAAGGAGGCTTATCCGGACGCAAAGCCGGAGCTTAACTTCACTTCCCCGTTTGAGCTGCTCGTGGCGACCATGCTCAGCGCGCAATGCACGGACAAGCAGGTGAATAAAACCACAGCCGTGCTGTTTCCGCTTTACAATACGCCAGAGGCGTTCGCATCTTTAAGCGAAGAAGAGCTTGCGCCGTATATACGAAGCTGCGGCTTTTACCAAACAAAGGGCAAAAACATAATCGCCGCCAGTAAAATAATAGTTGAGCAATACGGCGGAGAGGTCCCGCGCGGGCGTGACGAACTGACAAAGCTGCCCGGCGTTGGGCGAAAGACCGCAAACGTAGTCGTATCCAATGCGTTCGGCGTGCCGGCAATAGCCGTGGATACGCATGTGTTCCGCGTTGCCAACCGAATAGGCCTTGCGGACGCAAAGGACGTGCTGAATACGGAAAAGCAGCTTATGCAGAACATACCTGAGGAGGATTGGTCTGCCGCGCATCATTGGATAATTTTCCATGGGCGGCGCGTTTGCTCCGCGCGCAGTCCCAAATGCGGCATATGCACAATCAGGCCATACTGCTTGGAGTATATAAATAATCAAAAGAAAACGGAGAAAAACGATGCAGTTCGTTGATAAGGCAAGAATTGTTATAAAGGCGGGCGACGGCGGAGACGGCTGCGCCAGCTTCCACAGGGAAAAGTTCGTTACCCGCGGCGGGCCGGACGGAGGCGACGGCGGGCGCGGCGGCAACGTTGTGTTCGTGGCGGACAGCAACATGGATACGCTGCTGGACTTCAAGTTTGCGCGCTT
>MSGS01000044.1:10478-110354 GCA_001940855.1 Christensenellaceae bacterium Phil1
GGCGCGATAGCGGCCGACCTGAACGAACCCGGCAGGAGGAAAATAGTGCTGCACGGCGGGCGCGGCGGCAAGGGCAACAGCCGCTTTGCAACGCCATCCAAGCAAGCCCCCCGCTTTGCCCAGCCCGGGCAGAAAACGCTTGAAAGGGAGGTTGAGCTGGAGCTTAAAACCATTGCGGACGTTGGGCTTATAGGCCTGCCGAACGTGGGCAAAAGCACCATTCTTTCCGTGCTGACCAGCGCCAAGCCCAAGATAGCCAACTATCACTTCACCACCCTTACGCCCAACTTAGGCGTTGTTAAGCGTTACGACAAAAGCTTTGTGCTTGCGGATATACCCGGCCTTATAGAGGGCGCGGCGGAGGGCGCGGGCCTTGGGCACGATTTCCTTAGGCATATCGAGCGCACCCGCGTATTGGTGCACGTTATCGATGTATCCGGCAGCGAAGGGCGCGACCCCGTTGACGATTACTTCAAAATAAAGGGCGAGCTTACACGGTACAGCCCCCGCTTGGGCGAGCTGAAGCAGGTTGTTGCCGCAAACAAGATGGACATAACCGGCGCGGAGGATAACCTTGCGCGGCTGAAGGAAGCGCTCAAAGACGAAGGAGTTGAGGTGTTCCCCGTATCCGCGGCTACCGTGACCGGGTTTGACGCGCTGATAGACTGCCTTGTGAGGATGCTTGCGACCCTGCCAAAGACCTATCAGTTTGAGGAAGAGGAGATAAACGTAGGCCACAAGTACGAACCCGGCTTCAGCATAGAGCGCGACGGCGACGTGTTCGTGGTAACGGGCGGCAGCGTGGATTATATACTCGATACCACCTATGCCGACGACGAAGGCTCCATGCGCCGCTTCCAGCAATACCTTATAAAGGAAGGCATAATAGATGCCCTCCGTGCCGCGGGGGCGAACGAAAACAGCGTTGTGCGCATGGGAGACTGGGAATTTGACTATGTAGAATAAAAAAGGAGATTGAATATTATGACAAGCAAGCAAAGGGCGCAGCTTCGGTCAATGGCCAACACGCTGCAGCCGCTGTATCAAATAGGCAAGGCGGGCGTTACCCCCGCGGTGACGGAGCAGCTTGACGCGGCGCTTGAGGCGCGGGAGCTTATAAAGATAACGGTGCTCGAAACCGCGCCCGAAAGCCCCAAGGACACCATGGAGACACTTGCCGCGCGGCTCCGTGCGGAACCGGTGCAGTGCATAGGCAAAAAGCTTACGCTCTACCGCCGCAGCAAGGAAAACCCGAGGATAGAGCTGGATTAAGGCATGCCTGCGCATGCGGTAAAGGTGCGAAGATGGGGAACGGGAGACCGTTCCCCTTTGTTTACTCCCTCAGTCTCGCCTTTTGGCGAAATATAGCTTATTCTCTTGCATTTCGACACTATTCTACATTATAATTAATATGGCGCTTGTCACCCCTGCACGGTAGACGGTTGGCCATTATTCCTATACTTGATTATTTATTATTCAAGAAAGGAGGTATGGCCGTATGATGATATTAAGCATTATCATTGATCTTGCTGGATTAGTCATAGACTTTATTCGTTTGATTAGCGAACTTTCTGCTAATAAAGCAAACAAAAAGTAACCGTTGCTCTGCCCAAAGATAGCGGTTACTCCTTGTAACACTATTACGGCCGACCGTTCTACGGCAGGCGCCTTTTATGCTTATATTATACGCAAATCATAGTGAATATGCAAGTAAAAACTGAATAGTGCGGTACCAAAAGCTGTCCCCATGAAATGGGGAAAGTGGACACGAACGGATGTGAGTGGCCGAAAGGGGAACGACTCAAAGCGGCCAAGTGTCGCGAGGTGTTCCCCCTCAGCTTCGCTTACGCTCAGCAGCTCCCCCGCAAGCGGTGGCGCCTTTAACTCCCTCAGTCAAACCTACGGTTTGCCAGCTCCCTCGACAGGGAGCCTTTTGGTGCGCCTTACAAGCTTGCATATTAAGCCTGCCCTGAAAGGGGAGGTGGGTTTCGCGCAAGCGAAAGCCGGAGGGGTTGAAAAAGAAAGTCGCTTCGCTTGGTATCGTCAACCCCTCAGTCTCACTTCGTTCGACAGCTCCCCATCCGGGGAGCCTTTTTATGCTCTTCACAACCTCTCCCGCTCACACGCCTTTGGCGTATTTCACATTGCGAAGCAATATTTCACTGCGCGTAAGCGCAATTTCACCCTGCGTTAGCAGGATTTCACCGCGGGCGAAAGTCCGCCTTACCCAACCTTTGCCAGCGCAAACTCCCCTGCGCCGACTGCGGCGCTTTTGTCGCAAAGGAAGCAGCGCGCATCCTTCACGCGGGCGCGGATACGCTCCGCCGTAAGGGCGCAAAGGCGCGGCTGGTGCAGCAGCGTGCCGCCCATCAGCGCAATGCTCGGCGCGCTCAGTTCAAGCTTTTTTGTTACCGCCGCCGCCATAAGGCTCAGTTCCTCTGCGGCGGCTGCCTCTATGCGCCCGGCAATCGCGTCCTCCGCGTGGCTGCTTATCAGCGGGGCAAGCGCGGCTATCTCGCTTTTTGGGCAGGCTGTGTAGCGCGCGGTTATGGCGGCAATGTCGTCCGTGCCGCACAGTTCAAATACAGCTTCGCTCAGCGCGGTAGGCTCTCCCCTTCCGTCCGATGCGCGTATAACGGCAGAAAGTATGTCCCGCCCTATTGCGTATGCGCTGCCCGCATCGTCCAGCACATGGCCGCGGCCGCCGCTGCGCGCCGTAGCACCGTCCTTCTGGGCATAGCATATGCTGCCCGTGCCCGATATAAGGGCAACGCCGTCGCGCTCCCCAAGGGCGGTATAGAGCGAATTTTCGCCATCCGTGCGAACGAATACAGGCCCTGCGAATATGCCTTCCAGCGCCCGTTTAACGCCCTCCGCCTTCGCCTTATCCGCTGCACCCGCACATGCAACGCATATTGCGGCGCAGTCCGCATCGATGAACCTTGCAAGCTCCTCTGCTATTTTTGCGGGGCTGTCGGGATAGCTTACGGGGTTGAGCGGGCCTAAGCGGCCCATGTATATCGTTTCCCCTTGGGCGGAAAGCATCGCTACCTCCGTTTTTGTGCCGCCGCCGTCAAGGCCTATTGCATACTTAGCCATTCCTTCGCCCCCGCTATGCGCCCAAGCGCAGCGTTGTGCTCAGGCATGTTCATCTCTCCCCGCTCAATGGCCCGGCTTATCAGCTCCGCCGCACGCGCCGCTTCATTATAGTTATGGCTTATCAGCGGCATGTCTGCGCCCGCCTTTGCCGCCAGCAGCGCTGCCTCCGCCGCGCCGTAGCGCGAGGCTATCGCGCCCATCTCAAGGCAGTCTGTTATTATTATGCCGCCGTAGCGCATTTTGCCGCGCAGCAGAGCGCTCAGTACAGCGCCCGACAGCGTGCCGGGGTATTCCTTATCAAGCGCGGGGAACATTATATGCGTTGTCATTATGCTCTTGACCCCCGCCTCTATCGCCGCGTAAAACGGCACAAGCGGGCCGGCTTCAAGCTCCTCCATGCTGAGCGTTATCGTGGGCAGGGACTTATGCGTGTCCACGTTCGTGCCGCCGTGGCCGGGGAAATGCTTTGCGCAGGCCATAACTCCCGCCGCCTGTATCCCGCGCGCCATCTCCGCGCCGAAGCGCGCAACCGTTGCCGCATCCGTGCCGAAGCTGCGGCTGCCTATGGCAGGGTTGCCGCAAACGCTCTCCACGTCCATCACGGGCGCAAGGTCGTAATTCAGTCCCATCTCCCGCATGGCCTCGCCTATTCTTTTGCCTGTCAAAAAGGCTTCCTCCGTATCCCCGAATTGGGCTATCTCCCGCGCGGATGGCGTATCTATAACGCTTTTGGGCAGCCGCTGCACGCGCCCACCCTCCTGATCCACGCTTATGAAGGGTATATGCCCCGTTTCGGATACGGCAACGTCCTTCAATTCCTTGCACAGCGTTTTCAGCTGGGCGGCCGATTCTATGTTGTTTGAAAACAGTATATAGTTGCCTATCTTGTATTGCTTCACCGCGTTTATAAAGCCGCGGTCTATCTTTGTGCCGGCAAGGCCGGTCATTATCCGCTGCCCTGCGGCTATGATTGCATCCGTCATGCTTCGCCCCGCTCAATCAGCCGTATAGCTGCGCCCGTGTCCATATTTGCAAGCTCAAGCGCGCGCCTTGCCCGTTCCGTATCAACGCTTGCCGCGCGCATAACTATGCCCACCGCGCGTTCCCTCAGCTTTTCGTTCGTGGCCACCATGTCCGTCATCAGCCCGCCGCGTATGCGCCCCAGCCGCGCCATGGCGCTTGTTGATATCATGTTCAGCACCATTTTCTGCGCCGTGCCGCATTTCATTCGGGTGGAGCCCGCAACGGCCTCCGCGCCCGTTATTGCGGCTATCTCCGTTTCAGCCGCACGGCCGAGCGGTGTATTCGGGTTTGATGTTATGGCGGCGGTATATGCGCCCTTCTCCCGCGCCCGCTTGACCGCGGCTATAACGTAGCGCGCCCCGCCCGATGCGCTTATGCCTATAACTGTGTCGTCAGCATTCACGTCAAGGCTGTCTATCAGCTCCGCGCCGGCGTCTGCGTCGTCCTCCGCGCCTTCCGCCGCATGTATCAGCGCGCCGTAGCCGCCCGCAATATGCCCCTGCACGGTTTCGCAGCTTACGCCGAACGTGGGCGGGCATTCGCTTGCGTCCAGCACGCCAAGCCTTCCCGATGTTCCCGCGCCTACGTATATAAGCCTTCCGCCCTTGGCGATTCCCGCCGCCGCATGCTCCGCGGCAGCCGCCGCCTGAGGTATTGTCAGCCTTACAGCCGCGGCAACCTTAGCATCCTCGTCATTTATGCGGTACATCAGTTCTTCCGTGCTCAGCGCATCCATGTCGCCAAAGCGGTCGTTGCGCTGTTCGGTTATGTTGGTCATGGTGTTGTTCCTTTCGGGTTACTCCCTTACTTTTCTATCCTCGGCACCGGCTCCTCGTCGTTGTGCTTTACCATTACGCACTCGGCGACAGGCTCCGTGAACCGCTTAACAAGGTTAACAAGGTTCTCCCGCTGCAGCAGCGGCAGCATGTGCCGGTAGAATGCCATGCTCGATACGCCCACAAGGTCGAAAAGCATCTGCACGGTTTTGTCGAGCGCCGGGCGTTCGTCGAACGTAACGCTCATCTTCTGCGGAGCTATGTCAAGCGTGAGTATGCGGCTGTTCGGCGTTTCTATAAAGCCCGTCATTACCCACAGCCGTATCCTGTTCACGTCCAGCTTCCAGCGGCACCGCGTGGCAACAAGCTGCCTTTCCCCGCGCATGGTTGCCGCGCCGTATTCAAACGCGCCGTCGTGGCGAAGCACGAGCAGATTGCGCTCATCCTTTTCGTATATGTATAAATAAAGGTCCTTTTCCCGCTTTTCAAAGCGCAGCATTGTAACGCTGTCGGTCATGTTGCTGTGCACGGCCTGAAGCGTCTGCGGAAACAATCCGCCCGTGTTAGGCCCCGCGAAATACTCCCGCCCGTCAAGCCTGTACGCTATGCGTTCAAACTCCTCCGCATCCGTGCCGAGATACCTTGGGTGCGACGGGGAATATTCAAGCGAATTAAGCGTGCTTTTAAGCGAAGCATACGCCTCATTGTCCTCCGCAAGCGGTTCATCCGCAAACGAAGTTAAAAGCTCACGCACCATGCCGCTTAAGCCCCCGTTTACGAACAGATTGCTGCTGCCGCTGTACATGGCTATTATGGTTTCCTGCTTTGGGAACACCAGCACATATTGGCCGAACGCGCCGTTGAACTGATAGTCTCCATCGTCGTCGCTCATCCAAATCTGGTAGCCGTAGCCGTGCTTCATTTCGCCGTTTGGCGTTTTTATCTGCACGGATGTGGCCTGGCGTATCCATTCCTCGCTCACTATCTGCTTACCGTTCCAGCGGCCCATATTCATGCAAAGCTGCCCAAGCTTCGCCGCGTCCTCCGCCGTAAGCGAAAGGCCCCAGCCGCCTTTTTCTATGCCCATGGGGCACTTTTCCCATTCGTGGTAGCGTATGCCCAGCGGCTTGAACAGCCGCGGCGTAAGGAAGTCCACAAGGCTCATGCCCGTGCGCTTTACCACCGCCGCCGCAAGCACATATGAATTGAGCGAATTATAATCGAACTCGGTCCCCGCCTCAAACTTGGGCACGGACTGCATGAACATCTTCATCCAGTTTTCGTCAAGCCCGCTGCCTACTTCGTTGAACCTTATTCCTGAGGACATTGTGAGCAGGTGCCTGAGCGTATGCGCCCTGAGTATTTTCGCGTTTGAATTGGTAACGTACTCCGGGAAAATCTCAACAAGCCTTTCGTTTATGTCCAAATACCCTTCGTCGCATGCAATGCCCACCGCAAGGCCGGTAACGCTTTTGCTCATGGAATAAAGCATGTGCGGGACTTCCAGCCTGTACGGCGCGTATGCCCCTTCCGCAATAACCTTGCCGTGGCGCAGTATCGTTATGGCGTGGCAGGCGGTTGTATCCGCCTGAGCCTCTATGGTTTTATAGAATCGCTCTATCGCCCCGCTCGGCACGCCCTCCGCCTCCGGCGTGGAACGCTCAAGCGGCGCTGTGTTCTCCTTCGGCACGAAGCGCTCCTTTTGCAGCACGAATCCGTAAAGCGGAATCTTTTCCGTATCGTGCCTTAAAAAGTTCATGAGCAGCTCCGCGCTTTTCATCTGTATCGTCAGGTCCATTCAAACGTCTCCTATTCAATCAATATGCTCTGTTTTCACAGCCTTTCGGGCCCGTCAACATTCGGATTCACCACGAACTCCGGTTCATCGCTCTTAGCGGTATAGCCGTTGTCCGCGCCATCTGCGCCTATTCTTTCAAGATAGAACGCGCTCGTCGCCGCGCTTACATACGGATTGAGCCACAGATCGCCTATCCCCAGCGTAAGCGCGCTGAGCAGCCGCCAACCGATGAAGCTGAGATGCAGGCAGAAGAGCCTGCCCTTATGCCCGTCCATAAGCCGCTTTGATTCGTTCACGCATTCGGTAACGCTCATTTCCGGATTGTCGCACAGAATATAGAACGCAAGGCTATAACGATACGTTGCTATTATGCCGGGTATGACCAGCAGCAGCGACCACAAAAACGTGAGCAGCGCCGTATAAAGATTGAGCAGCAGCGCCTTGCCGAAAAAGCTGAAGCGGGAGAAAAGCTCGCTCACCTGCGGCGTTTCGCCCTTTATAAGGCGGTTATAATAGCTGCAAAGCCCAAGCTGAGCCGCCCCGCCCACGATCAGGCGCGCAATGCCCACTGCCGAGGCTATGGCTACGGATATGCTCAGCAGCGGCACAAGTATTTCCATGTCCGTGCCGAACATGGAGCGGAAAAGCGCAGCAAGGTTCACCGTTGCCCCGTCAAACAGTTCTCCGGTTGAGTCAACGGAGTAGCTTACCGTAAAATATGTTCCGTAGCAGCCTAAAAGCGCCGCCAGCAGCGAAACCGCAAGGCTGGTGCCCCATTTGCCGTCAAGCCTTTGGCGGGCAATCTGCCTTAACTCAGATGCTGTACGCATAAATATATACCTCCCCTAATCATTGCCTGATAATTATTTGCTCCATTATACTATATTTTCCCGCCCATAGGAACAGCCGTGATAGTTACATTTTTGTAACGTTGCGGGTTTGATATTATGTCAATTTATGCCGTTTTAGTTGCCCGCTTTGCCATATATGTCTGCCGATGCCGCCATAATATGTTGCTATACTCTTATCAACCGATGATACCATAACACAGAACGGGAGAGCGAACAGCATGACTGCATACCGGCACGAATACAAGCACGAAATAAACATGAGCGACTTTATCACCCTTTCCATGCGCCTTAACGCCGCGCTGAAGGCGGATGAGTTTGCCCGCGCGGACGGCGCATACGAAATAACCAGCCTTTATTTTGACGATGTGTACGACACCGCGCTGAAAGAGAAGCTGAACGGTGTGAACTGCCGCGACAAGTTCCGCCTGCGCCGCTATAACAACGATACCGAGCACATAAAGCTTGAAAAGAAAAGCAAGCGCGGCGGCCTTTGCCTGAAGGAGTGCGCGGCCATAACCGCCGCACAGGCGCAAAGCATAATAGGCGGCGATATAGACTTCCTTGCCGCTCAGGGCGGCGTTATGGCGGAGCTGTACAGCCGCATGCGCGCGGGGCTTATGCCCAAAACAATAGTGCGCTACACCCGCAGCGCCTATACCTACCCCGCGGGCAACGTGCGCATAACGCTTGATTACGACATACGCACCTCCCCCGCCGTTTATGATTTTCTTAATGCCGATGCCGTCTGCATACCCGCGTGCGGCGGCACAATACTGCTTGAGGTTAAGTGGGACGAGTTCCTGCCGGACTTCATTGCGGACCTAATCTTTATCCCGGGCCGAAGAAGCGGCTCGTTTTCCAAATATGCCCAGTGCCGCATATACGGCTGAACCCAATTTATTTTAAGGAGGACTATCCACCGTGAACCCCGCAAGCATACTTGCATCCATAAGCTTCAGCGACATATTCAAATCCAGCTTTCTTGAAAATTTCAACAGCGTGTCATATTTCGATATGGCAGTGGCGCTGCTTTTAAGCTTCGGCGTAGGCGTATTCATATTCATGATATACCGCAAAACCTTCAAGGGCGTTATGTATTCATCCACGTTCGGCGTAACGCTTATCGCGCTTACAATGATCTCCACTTTCGTTATACTTGCCGTTACCAGCAACGTTGTGCTTTCGCTTGGCATGGTTGGCGCGCTGAGCATAGTGCGCTTCCGCACGGCCATAAAGGAGCCGCTTGACATTGCCTTCCTTTTCTGGAGCATTGCGGCGGGCATAGTGCTTGCGGCGGGCATGATACCGCTTGCGGTAATAGGCAGCGGCGTTATAGGGCTTATGCTGGTTGTATTCGTGAACAAAAAGGCACATACCGACCCGTATATAGTTGTAATAAGCTGCGCCGACGCCGAAAGCGAAAAGCGCGCGGGCGAATACCTTGCCGCCCATGCGGACAGGTGCGTTGTTAAGAGCAAAAGCGTTAAGGCGGGCCGGGTGGAGCTTAATATGGAGATCCGCTTAAAGAGCGGCGATACGGCCTTCATAAACGAGTTGAGCGCGCTTAACGGGGTTAACAGCGCCGTGCTCGTAAGCTACAACGGCGAATACATGGGCTGACAGCCATGAGCAATTCCCGTCACACAACGCTTTTCTGCGGCATAATAGCCGCGCTCACGCTTGCGCTTACGCTGCGACACTTTCCCCGTAAACGGGGACAGCTTTTGGATAGCGGTAATTTCAAAAAGGCTCCCATCGGGAGCCTTTATCATGTACTTATCTTCTCGGATAGTTGCTGCGGTAGGCGCGGCGTTTCTTTGCCCTGCGCCTGCGGCGTCGGGAGGAAAGCACCTTCGCTATCAGCACTATTATTACCAGCGCCGCTATCAGCAGCGCCCAGAACAGCCATCCGCTGCCGCCCTCATTGTCGTTCACATCGGGGCTTGATACTATAAGCGGGCTTGAATTGGGCGAGGCCGTGTCGCTCACAACCGTTGCCGCCTCCGCCACATTGCGCGAGGCTATAAGCGGCGCGGTGAACATCGTTACGCCGTTGTATTGGTACGATACCGTGCCAAGCTCCTCCCCGGCGGCTATCGGGGCTTCAAGCTTTCTTGAGGTAACATAGCTGCTTGTCAAAAGCGAGGGCGTAGCGGTGATCGCGTTTATGGTTTCCTTTAAGCCGGTAAGCTTCGCGGCGGAAAAATCTATGTTCGCGGTGAGCAGGCCGCCTTCCGCGTCCTCAAGGCTGGCGTTTGATATGGGCAACTGCATCGTGCTTTCAAGGCCCAGCGTGCCCGCATCCACGGATACGAAGTTTGCAAAGCCCCAATCGAAGAACTTGGCCGCGTTTTCAAAGCGGTATTCGCCCTTTACCTTGTTTTCATAATCGCCGAACAGCACCAGTATCAGCTCCACGCCGTCCTTCTCCGCGCTTGCCACAAGGCAGCGGCCGGCGGCGGTTGTGTCGCCCGTCTTAACGCCGGTTGCGTATTTATATTTGTAATCCGCTTCGCCTTCCTTTGTATAAAGCAGGCGGTTGGAATTATACCACTGGTAGCCGTCGGAATCCTTATTGGTGGGGGCGGCGTTATAGGTCGCGGTGGAAACTATCTTGCGGAACGTTTCGTTGCGCATGGCGTAGCGGGTAAGCACGGCCATGTCATACGCGGTTGAATAATGGTCCTCCTTATGGAGTCCGTTCGGCTTAACAAAGTGCGAGCCGGTCATGCCAAGCTCCGCAGCCTTTTTATTCATCATCTCCGCAAAGCCGGATTCGCTGCCGCCAATATGCTCTGCAATGGCCTTGGCGGCGTCGTTGCCGGAAAACATCATCATGCCGTACAGCATGTCTATAAGTGGCATTTCCTCGTTGCGGGAAAAGTGGCAGGTGGAGCCGCGTGTTTCAACGTTGCTGCCCGTGTTCACTATCTCGTTTATGTCCGCCGCGTTTTCAATGGCCAGTATGCAGGTCATTATCTTTGTGGTGCTGGCGGGGTATGCCTGCGCCTTGCTGTTCTTTTCATAAAGCACGGTGCCCGTCGCCGCATCCATAAGGCAGATATAGGGCGTGGATACGCTCTCCGGGTCAAATTCGTCCGCCGCGGCGCAAACGGGCAGCACGCCGAGCGCGAGTATAAATATAAGCACAAGCGAGATGATTCGTTTCAAATTCAAATTGGTCCTTTCCTCAAAAGCCGGCATATCCATATACCGGCATAGTACACTTTGGCTATTATAACAAAATTTATATGCATTTGTACATAGTTCAGCGGTTAATTTATTGTTAAATACACCGTTCGTTCAAATTATTCCCCTTTATGCGGGGCGCTTTTATGGTATAATAAATATGGAAAGTTATAGCTGCGCGTAAAACCCCTGCGCGGCGAAAGGAGGACGCCATAATGGCAAGACGAATACTGCTTGTGGACGACGAGCCGCTTATGATAAAAGGGCTGAAACGCACGCTGGAGCAGGACGGTTACGAAACCGATTCCGCATCGGACGGCGAGGAGGCATTAAAAAAGCTGAACAGCGAGCATTATGATCTGGTGCTGCTGGACGTTATGCTGCCAAAGCTCAGCGGAATAGAGGTTTGCCAGATAGTGCGCGAAACGAGCGACATTCCCATAATAATGCTCACCGCCAAGGGCGAGGATATGGACAAAATACTCGGCCTTGAATACGGCGCGGACGATTACATGACAAAGCCCTTCAACATACTGGAGGTAAAGGCCAGGATAAAGAGCATACTGCGCCGCACTGGTGCGAACCGCGAAGCGCCCAAAATGGAACTGAGCGCAAACGGGCTGAGCATAAACATAGGCAGCCGCAGTGCAACGCTTGACGGCAAGAACGTTAGCCTTACCATGAAGGAATTTGATCTGCTTCAGCTTTTCATGAAAAACCCCGGCAAGGTATACAGCCGCGACGAGCTGCTTGAAACCATATGGGGTCAGGACTATCTGGGCGATTTCAGAACGGTGGACGTGCATATCCGTCGTCTTAGGGAAAAGATTGAGCGGGACCCCGCCAATCCCGAATATATTCTGACTAAGTGGGGAGTTGGCTATTACTTTGCGCAGTGAGCGAAAACAGTTTTTCGGCTCTATCAGGGTCAGGATGGTCGCCATATATTTGGCGGTAACCATCGTGGCCTTGCTTGCCATAAGCTTTACCGTGGCAATATTGGTCGAATCCTCGCTTGTCAATCAGCGCACAAAGCAGCAGCAGGAGGCTACCACCCGCCTTGCCCTTGAAATAAGCCAAAGCTTTAATTCCGATGCAGACACGCTGTATTCATTGGCGCTCACCCGCGCGCAGGAAATGGGCGGCAGGGTGCTTATAATGGATACGGATGCGGTGGTTCAGATAGACTCCGCCTCATACCAAACGGGCTTTATGCTGCCGTATAGAGAAGTGCGCGATGTGCTTATCGGCGGGAAGGAAGCGGCGTTCGGCTTCCATAAAATAAGCACAGGCGCGGACAAAGGCGCGCTGAAGCTTTCCGGCTCTGCCAACTGGGCCGTATACTACACCGCCCCAATAACTCAGGGCGGCAAATATTTGGGCGCGGTGCTTTTCAGCGCCATGATACAGGACGTTGAGGACAGCGTTGCGGATATAATTGCCGAGGTTGCCATAGTTTTCGGCATTGTTGCGGCGGTTATGGTGGTGCTCAGTTTTACGCTCAGCGGCTTTGTTACAAAGCCCATTGTGGAGCTGACCCACGCCATACGCCGCATGGGCAAGCAGGGCAGCGGCGTGCGCGTTAAGGTGCATGGGCAGGGCGAGGTTGCGGAGCTTGGCCGCGCGTTCAACCGAATGAGCGAGCAGATAGAGGCCCATGACCGCGTGAGGGACGAATTCGTATCCAATGCATCGCACGAGCTTAAAACACCCCTTGCCACAATGAAGCTTTTAAGCGAATCCATATTATATGAAGAAAATCCGGACCCTGCCGAAATGCGGGAGCTCTTCGAGGATGTTAATCACGAGGTGGACAGGATGTCCAACGTTATAACGGATCTTCTGCGCCTTGTGCAGTTCGATGAAGGTCAGCCGCTGCTGCACCGGGAAAACGTTGATTTGAAGGACATAGCAGAGCGCGTTGTTTCCCGATTGAAGCCGCTTGCAGAGAACAAGGGCATAGCGCTGAATTTCACCGGCAGCAGCGCAATGATATTTGGCGAGGAACGCCAGATAGAGCAGGCCGTTGTAAATCTTATAGAAAACGCAGTCAAGTATACAGACGCCGGGCATGTTGACGCGTCGGTGAAGCAGACCGGGAGCGAGGCGCAGCTTATTGTGAAGGATACGGGCATAGGCATACCGGAGGACGCTATACCGCACCTTTTTGAACGATTTTACCGCGTGGACAAGGCGCGTTCCCGCGGCACTGGCGGCACGGGGCTCGGCCTTGCGATAGTGGAGCGGATAATTACGCTGCACGGTGGGTTCATAACGGTTGAAAGCGAGCTTGGGCACGGGTCAACGTTCACGGTGCATCTGCCGCTTGCGGACGGGGAGGAGTAAACGCATGAAGCACGGCAAAAACACACTGCGGCTCACGGCGCTGCTCACGGCGGCGCTTATGCTGCTGCTCACGCTTTGCGGCTGCTCCCGCGGCATGATAAAAGAGGACAGCGTGCATGAGGATCTGCCCGATATAGACCCCGAAGCGGGCATTGCAAAGGACATGCGCGCAAAGCTTTATTACAGGCTTACTGATGAAGCGTATCTCGTCGGCGTAACGGCGACAATAACCGTTTACGCAGGTGAGCGCGAGGAGCGCGCCATGATACGCACGCTTATGGAAGGCACGCCGCCGCTGAGCGGCAACATAAGCGCGGTCATTCCCGCGGGCACTGAAATAGTTGATGTTTCGCTTGAAGGGGCAATATTGTACGTTACCCTTTCGGCGGAGTTCTTCAATACAAATATTGTGGACGAAGCCGTTGCGGACGGCTCCAGACTGATGGAAAACGGGCTGCTTTCCCGCGCGGAATACGAAGCGCGCGTGGAAAACGCAAGGGAGGAAATGTACCTTGCGCGAAGGCTTGCCGCGCAGTCCATAGTGAACACGATAACTGCGAACAGGCCGGACGTGAGCGTGCAGCTTTTGTTTGAACTTAACGGTTCGGCCGCGCGCGTTCGCAGGACGGAGCTTGGCCTTGAAACATTCGGCGGCGGCAGCCACGATCTGCTGGAGCCGATGGAGTTTGACGATTCGTATGTTATAACGGCGCCGGGCGTGGTCACATGCCTGCTTGAGCATATACAGAACGGCGAATACGATAAGGCGTATCCGCTGATAGCCGAACTTGAGCAGGGCGGCGCGCAGAAGCCGGATTACGCCAGCTTTGAAACATACATGGCAAGCCTTGCCAAAATAAAAAGCTTTTCCGTGCGCGAGCAAACGCAGAGCAAGGATTCCTCAAGCATTCTGGTAGCGGTTGAAATAACGCTGGATAACAGCCAGGGCGTGCGGAGGTATCAGCTTACGCTCAAAAGCGAAGGCAGCATATACAAACCGGGGTATAAATCACTTATAAACATGCTGGGAGGTGACAGCGTATGATGCGGCGATGCACCGCGCTTATATTGGCGCTTGCGGTATGCATGGGCATATTTTCCGCCTGCATAAGCGAGGACAGCTACCCTCCCCCGCTTGAACTGAGCAGCGGCGTGCCGCCCAGGCAGGGCGAAGAAACGCTTGCCCAAGGCGAATTTGAAGCAACGCTTTATTATATAAACGAGGACGGCACCCGCCTTGCGGGCGAAAAGCGCACAGTGCGCTGCGAGGAAGGCGAAAGCATGGCGCTTTGCACAATGCGCGCGCTTATGGACGGGCCGCAGAGCCAGTCGCTTGGGCGGTCTATACCATCTAAGCTGAAGCTGGATAAGGTTGAAAAGTCCATGGGCATATGCAACGTGTACTTAAGCGGCGGCTTCCCGGGCAGCGAGTCCGATTGGCTGATAGCCCGTCTTGCGATAGCCGCAACGCTGAGCGATACGCTTGGCATACAGGCCGTGAACGTGCTGTATAACGGCAAGGAGCAGGGCTACAACAGCAACGCCATAGGCGAAGCGCGATATTTAGGCCAAAGCCTTGATAAATACGCCGAGGACATGGCCGAAAAATATCCCGACCGCAGCAAAGGCTCCCTCAGCGAAGCGGTGAAGTACATCTCTCAATACGTCACCATGTATTTTACCAATGCCGAGCGGACGCTTATAGCCGCGCACAGCGTGCAGCTTAACGTTTCCTCAGAAGCTTCGGTAACTGACCTTGTTACGATACTTACGGGCAAGCTTGCCGCGGGCGTATCGGGCGAGGACGCGCTTGAACCCGTGCTGCCGGCGGACTTTACGCTTGCGCGGGAGCCGAGAATAGGCGTAGCCGGAATGGAGGAGGAAGAAACGGATGCGGAAGCCTCCGCCGAAAAGAACACCTCAAAGGATAAAACCGGCGAAGCGTCCTCCACCTCCGCGCCGAGTTCACTGCCGCTGTTCGCGCCGAAGGTTATATACATAACCATAAAGCAGCCCAAGAACGACTATGACGAGCAGCTCATGTGCGCCGCGCTCACGCTCACGCTTACGGGGTATCTTCCCGGCATAAGCGGCATAGTGCTTTACGTTGAAGCGGAGGACGGCACGCGCACAAAGCTTGTGGATGACGTGGACTATCTTACCCGCGATATGTATACCGATATGCTCGGCACGAGCGTAAGCGTGGATTATCCGGACGAAAACGGCTCCATGCTGAAGCGGGAAAATAAAATCGTCCCCTCAAGCGACGAATTTGATTTGACAAAGCGCGTGCTTACGCTTATAGACGCGCAAAGCTCAAGCGGGCTTGGCTTCGCTCCCCTTTCGCGTGAGGATGTGGAGCGGGTGTATCTTGCGGACGGCATAGCGGTAATAGAATGGAAGGAAGGCTTTACGGATAAGCTTAAGGAAGCGCTCGGCTATGAATCCGCCGAAAGTGCGGACAGGCTGGAAATGCTTATAATATACAGCTTTGTGAACACGCTTACCGAACTTCCCTATATAAAAAAGGTTTGGATGAGCGAAGGCGGCGAAAAGCTGGGCATGATAAACCGGGTATATCTTGGCAACGCGCTTTTAAGAAGCCCCGGACTTACGGGCAACGAATAAGGATAAACATATGAAAACTAATGCAAAAAGGGTTATAGTAGGCATGTCCGGCGGAGTGGATTCCTCCGTGGCCGCGCTTGTATTAAAGCATCAGGGCTACGATGTGACAGGCGTATTCATGAAAAGCTGGGAAGAAACTGACGAGGACGGCGTATGCACCGCAACGGAGGATTATCAGGACGCTATGGCCGTATCCCGAAAGATAGGCATACCGTGCTACGGCGTGAACTTCGCCAAGGAATATAAGGACAGGGTTTTTTCCTATTTCCTTGACGAATATTCAAAGGGCAGAACGCCCAATCCGGACGTATTGTGCAACTGCGAAATAAAGTTCAAGGCGTTTCTTGACCTTGCCATGGCGGCAGGGGCGGACAACCTGGCAACCGGGCATTATGCCCGCCTTAATAAGGCGGCGGACGGCAAGGTTACCCTCCTTCGCGCAAAGGATTTGAACAAGGATCAAACGTATTTTCTTGCCGGTCTTACGCAGGCGCAGCTGAAAAACGCCATGTTCCCCGTTGGCGATATGCTAAAGCCCGAGCTTAGGCGCATAGCCGAAGAAGCGCAGCTGCCCAACGCAAAAAAGAAGGACTCCACGGGCATATGCTTCATAGGCGAGCGCAATTTCAAAAAATTCCTTATGGAATATCTGCCTGCACAGCCGGGCGATACCGTTACGCTGGACGGCAGGATAGTAGGACGGCATGACGGGCTGATGTATTACACCCTTGGTCAGCGCCGCGGACTCGGCATAGGCGGGCGCAGCGATGGCACCGGCGAAAGCTGGTTCGTAATAGGTAAGGACATGAGGCGCAATCTGCTTATTGTTCAGCAGGGCGAGCATGAAGAGCTCTTCTCCCTTGCGCTTGAGGCGGGGCATATGCACTTCATCGCCGGCGAACCGCCCGCGCCGGAATTTGACTGCACGGCAAAATTCCGCTATCGTCAAAGCGACGTACCCGTACACGTAAGCATCCATGGCGAGGGCTGCCGCGTAACGTTCATGCAGCCGGAGCGCGCCGTTACGCCCGGGCAATGGGTTGTGCTGTACGATGGCGAGGTTTGCCTTGGCGGCGGGCCGATAGATTCAACCACGCCCATGAAGGAAATAGTGCTGAAGAACATATGATAGTCATTCATAAGCCAACCATTGATGATTACGCTGCCGTGCGCGCCCTTGTGGCACAGGTTCATGCGCTGCACCATGCCGCGCGCAGCGATGTTTACGCCGCTGATGCGCACTTTTCCCGCGAATATTATGCGGCGCTGCTTGCTGATGAAAACGGCTTTCCCATTGCCGCGTATGACGGCGATAAGCTTGTTGGCTTTGCATCCGCATTCATGAAGCCCGCCAATCCAAATCCGGCAATGCTGCCGCACCGCATAGCCTATATTGACGATATATGCGTGCATAGCCGCTGCCGCGGCCGCGGAATAGGCAGGCTGCTGTATAATGAAACAGTCCGCCTTGCAAAGGAGCGCGGCGCGGACACGCTTATGCTCACCGTTTGGGCATTCAACGAAAGCGCAATACGCTTCTATAAAAGCCTTGGCATGACGGAACGGAACATAAATATGGAAATGAGGTTGTGAGAAATTAAGTCATTTTATGTCTAACGGCTTGATTTTGCATTGCATAATGCATATAATAGACATATAACGAAGTGCATTATAAGGAGGTTTAGAAATGGCTGCTACTACAAATTTTAGTGTGCGCATGGATAGTGATATTAAAAGGCAATGCGAAGCGCTTTACAATGAACTTGGCATGAACCTTACAACGGCCATAAATGTTTTTTTGCGCCAATCGCTTCGCGCGGGTGGCTTTCCGTTCGAAGTAACACTTGGAACGCCAAGCGCTTCCTTCGTTTCTGCAATGCTTGAAGCGGAACGAATCGCAAAAGATCCATCGATAAAGGGCTATGATGATGTTGAGGAAGCGTTAATGGAACTTAAACAATGAAGCTATCCATTGTATGGACAAATCAATTTAAGAAGGATTACAAACTGGCAATAAAGCGCGGACTTAGAATTTCTTTGTTGGATGATATAATTCGCAAGCTTTCTCTTTGCGAAGAATTGCCAGTCCAAAACCGCGACCATGCCCTTTCAGGAGATTATTTTGGTTATAGAGAATGCCATATTCAGCCTGATTGGCTGCTGATTTACAAAATTGACAACGGAAGGCTTCTGCTCACGCTCGCATGGACAGGAACGCACAGTGACTTGTTCGGCAAATAAAAAGTTTGGCATGACAGAACGGAACATAAACATGGAAATAAAGCTATAAAAAAGCACCCCGAACCAAAGCAACGTTAAACGCGGCGCAAATGCGCCGCGTTTTATGTATCCTGATATTAAAGCCTTACAGGAATAACCTTGCCTTCTCCCCGCTCAGCTTTTCCACCTTGGCGATATATGTGCTTATCTCCTTTGGCGCAGGCACGCGCTCCACGCGGCGCGCCGCATCGTATACACATTTGGTCATTGCTCCCGCCCCGTGGGACATTATGGCGGTGGTATCCTCCATCATGTCTATGTTGTATACGCATTCCGTGCCGGGTTTGGCGTAACCCACGTTTTCAAGATTGCCGCTCATATATTTCTGGCGATACATATAATACGGCCGCATGCCGAGCCGCGCCGCGGCTTCGCTGCCCATGTGTACCATGTGCTCTACCTCCTCCGCCTCCGGCATTGGGTATTTTTCCCCTTCCGTAACAAGACGGCTTGAACGCTTGAGCGCAAGCGTATGCACGGTAAGGTTTTCGGGCGAAAGCTTTATTATTTTATCAAGCGTATGCTCCATGTCCGCCGCATGCTCGCCGGGAAGGCCGGCTATAACGTCCATGTTTATATTGTCAAAGCCCATGTCCCGCGCCATGTTGAACGCGGCTATAATGTCCGCGCTTTTATGGCTGCGGCCTATCAGTTCAAGCGTTGCGTCGTTCATGGTCTGCGGGTTTATGGAAAGCCTGCTCACGCCGTATTTTTTCAGCACACCCAGCTTTTCTTTTGTTATCGTATCCGGCCGGCCTGCTTCAACGGTGAATT
Organism: Christensenellaceae bacterium Phil1; assembly: GCA_001940855.1. Lineage (GTDB taxonomy): Bacteria > Bacillota > Clostridia > Christensenellales > CAG-138 > Phil1. Next base: position 29,243 of record MSGS01000044.1, read on the forward strand.
CCCCATTGAATCCCGCGTATGCTTCAAGCGCGTGGGCAATAAGGCCGTCCAGCTCATCCGCCGTAAGCACGGTTGGCGTGCCGCCGCCTATGTACATTGCGCGTATTTTGCGGCCCGCCTGCTTCAATATGGCGGAGCCAAGCGTTATGTCCTTCTTCAGCGCGGCAAGATAGGCCGCCATGTCCGTCTTTTTAGTGCGCACCTGGGAGGCAAAGCTGCAATACAGGCAGCGCGATGCGCAGAACGGTATACCTATGTATATATCCGCATCCTTTTCCGTTTGGCTATCAAGAATGGGCTGCTGCACGGCGTTTATTGTCTTTGCCAGGGCAAGCTTCTCTTCGCTCACGTCAAAGTCCTGCTGCATCATTCTTATCGCTTCCGCTTCGCCGTGGCGCATGCGCAGCTCCCTCAGCAGCCGCGTGGGCCGTATGCCCGTAAGCGAGCCCCACGGCGGCATGAAGCCGTATACGTTTGCCATTGCCCTGAACGCCGCTATTTTCACCGCGCGCTTTTCGCGCCGCTTTATTTCAAGCGCGTCCGCTCCTTGCGGTATAACGCAGTCCCATTCATAAACGGCCATGCCTTTGGCTACATTCACCCGTGCGCAGGCATGGCGCTCAGTACCGCCGCCTTCAAGCGTAACGCAAACGTCCGCCGCGGCATTCTCCGCCTCCGTTATTTCCTCTTTTGCCAAAAATAGCCGAAGCTCGTCGGCTATATCGGCTATATACTCGGTTTTGTTCGTGTATAGGCTCATCATTTGTCCTTACCCCAGCGGCGCATAAATGGGTTATGCTCCCGCTCGAACTGCAGCGTGGTAGCGCCCATGTGGCCAGGATAAACTTCATAATCGCCATCAAGAGTGAAAAGCTGATTGCCTATGGAATCAAGCAGTTCCTTATGATCCCCGCCGGGGAAATCGCTGCGGCCTATGCTGCCATGGAACAGGCAGTCCCCCGTGAACACGGCCTTCCTTTCGCCGTCGGCAATGGCATAGGATACGCTGCCCTTGGTATGCCCGGGCGTATACAGCACGCGGATATCAAAGCCGGCCTCGTGTATGGTTTCGCCGCCCTTCAGCTTAACGTCCGCATTGCAGGGGGGTATATCTATATGTGCCATTGCGCACAGGTTAACGCTTGCGTCCCTAAGGCCCGCTTCGTCGATTTCGTGTATATACACCCTTGCGCCATACTGCTTTTGAAGATCGGCAACGCTCACTATATGGTCAAAATGCCCGTGCGTAAGCAGAACAGCCGTTGGCTTTACGCCAAGCGCGTAAAGCTTTTTTTCAACAAGCTCCGTGTCGGACGGGTCTATTATTATGCATTCGCCCGCGTTCTTGCCGTATACAATATATGTATTCACCCCGACGGGGCCGGTTATGAGGGATGCTATTTCCATGATGTTAAAATGTCCTTTCGCTGTCCAGTAATATTGTTACGGGGCCGTCGTTTATAAGCTGCACCTTCATCTCCGCGCCGAATATGCCCGTTTCAACGTGCACCTTTTCGCCCAGCTTCGCTATCGCCTTTTCATAAAGCGGTATCGCCTTTTCGGGCCGCGCCGCGCGGATGAAGCTTGGGCGTTTGCCGTGCCGTGCATCACCATAAAGCGTGAATTGGCTTACAAGCAGTATCTCCCCGCCCGCATCTATAATGGAACGGTTCATTTTGCCCGCTTCATCTTCAAATATTCTAAGCCCCGTCAGCTTATCGCAAATATAGTCAATATCCTTATCGGTGTCGTTTTCGTCAATGCCTATCAACACCATGAACCCTTTGCCTATTTTCCCGTTTACCCTTCCGTCTATGGTTACGCTTGCGCTTTCCACGCGCTGCACCACGGCTCTCATGTTCCTAATCCCCCGTTATGCGTTTATTCTGTATACGTCGTTCACGGTGCGTATTTTGCGCATGCCCTTCATAATGCTGTCAAGCTGCGCCGCGCCGGATACATTGAACGTAAGCTGCACAGTCACGATATCCTCAGTGGTTTTCGCGTTCATAGCCAGTATGCTTATGTTCAAATTCATAAGCAGCTGCGATATTTCCATCAGCAGCCCCGGCCGCTCCCCGGCAACAATGTGTATAGTAACAGGGTAGCTTGCCTTTTCCGTGCTCGCCCACTCAACGTCTATAAGCCGTTCTTTGTCCAGCATCAGATCCGTCATGTTTGGGCAATCTGCGCGGTGTATGGATACGCCGCGGCCGCGGGTAATATAGCCCACTATCTTGTCGCCCGGCAGCGGGCTGCAGCAATGCGCAAAGCGCACCGCCATGTTCGGCTCTCCCTTTACTATAACGCCGTGGTTAGCCGCGGCGTTCTGCACGCGCTGTTCTTCCTTCTGCTCAAGCTTGGCCGCAAGCTGATTCGCCTTTTCTTCCTTGCGGTATTGCTCAATCAGCTTATGCAGCACCTGCCCTGTGGTTATGCCGCCGTAGCCTATCGCGGCGTATATATCCTCAATATCGTTCATGTTGAACCGCTTGAGGAGATCGTCATAATAGCTTTTCTTTGTCAGCTCGCCAAGCTGCCTGCCCTGCCGCTTTGCGGCCTCGCTGAGCATTTCCTTACCGCGGATTATGTTTTCCTCGCGGTTGGCCTTTTTGAACCATTGGCGAATTTTTGCCTTGGCCTGCTGAGTTTTTACTATTTTGAGCCAGTCGCGGCTGGGCGTTGCGTTGGGCGCGGTTACAATTTCGCAAACGTCGTTATTCTTCAGCTTGTAATCAAGCCTTACTATCGCGCCGTTTACCTTTGCATGCTGAACATGGTTACCAACGTTTGAATGGATGCGGTACGCAAAGTCCAGCGGTGTGGAGCCGGTTACAAGGTCAATTATCTGCCCGCGCGGCGTAAGCACATATACATAGTCGCTGAAGAAATCCTTGCGAATGCTTTCAACAAATTCCTTTGTGGTATCCGCATAGTTTTCAAGCTCCAGCGCTTCCCTCAGCCATGCAAGCTTGCTGTCCAGCTCGTCCTGATTGGCGCGCCCTTCTTTATACATCCAGTGCGCCGCTATGCCGTATTCGCTCGTGCGGTGCATTTCATATGTTCTTATCTGCACCTCGAACGGCAAGCCGGTATCGGAAAACAGCGTTGTGTGCAAAGACCTGTACATATTGGTCTTTGGCATGGCTATATAATCCTTGAACCTACCTGGCACGGGCTTCCATATTGCATGGATTATGCCCAGCGCCGCATAGCAATCGTTTATCGTGTTCACTATAACGCGCACGGCTATAAGATCATATATCTCCGCAAGGCTCCTGTTCTGCCTGAGGAACTTTTTATATATGCTGTATAGGTGCTTCGGCCTGCCGTTCACCTGCGCCTGTATGCCGGCGGCGGCAAGCTGCTCCTCTATCGTTTTTATGGCCTTATTGAGCGTAAGCATGCGCTCTCGCCGCTGCGGCTCAATCTGCTTTTCAAGCGCGGCGTATTCTTCCGGCATAAGGTAATGGAAGGCAAGATCCTCCATTTCGCACTTTATTGCACCCATGCCGAAGCGGCTTGCGAGCGGCGCATAAACGTCCAACACCTCCCGCGCTTTGCGCTGCCGCTTTTCGGGCTTGCAATATTCAAGCGTGCGCATATTGTGCAGCCTGTCCGTCAGCTTTATTATAACAACGCGGACATCCTTGGCTATGGCAAGGAACATCTTCCTCAGGTTTTCCGCCTGCGCCTCTTCCTTGCTTATAATGTCGCTTTTGCCGGTTTTGGTCAGCTTGGTTACGCCGTCCACCATCTCCGCAATGTCCGTGCCAAATTCGCGGGCAATATCCTCAACCGTTATCCCGTCGCAGTCCTCCACCACATCGTGAAGAAGGCCGGCTATAACGGTGTTGGTATCCATGCCCATTTCAAACAGCATTTTGGCCACAGCCAGCGGATGGATTATATACGGTTCGCCGGATTCGCGCTTCTGCGGCAGATGCGCTTTATATGCAAAGTTCATGGCCTTTTTAAGCCGCGCCATATCATCTTCGCTGAACTTTTCCGCGCAGGCCTTTTCAAGCTCGTCCATCAGCATCCTTACTTCCTCGTCGTCTATAAGATGATGCTCGGATGCGTCGACCATTTTGTCTATGTTCACTTCGCTCATACCGTCCAGCCGCATTTCATCGTTGTTATCTATTATCTTTTCATTGCTCATTCCGGCAAACCTCCTTTCCGTATATGCTCGTCTTTTTTATCAGTATACTATGGAAGCCTTAACGTCGTAGCCTTCAAGCGCGGCCGCGCCGTTAAGCTCACTCTTAAGCTCTATTGCGAAGCGAACGGCAACAACCTCACCGCCCATCTGCTCAATAAGCTTTATCGCCGCAAGCGCCGTGCCGCCGGTCGCCAGCAGATCGTCCACAACCACTACCTTCTGTCCCTTTTGAATGGCGTCGGTATGTATTTCCAGCGAATCCGTGCCGTATTCAAGGGAATATTCATAGCTCACCGTTTCGCAGGGGAGCTTACCTGGCTTCCTCGCCGGCACAAAGCCCGCGCCCAGTGCGTAAGCAAGTGCGCTGCCCATTATGAAGCCGCGCGCCTCCGGCCCGACCACCACGTCCACATGCTTGTCCTTCAGATCTTCAGCCATATCGCTTATAAGCTGATGGAACGCCTCGGGGTTCTTAAAAAGCGTGGTAACATCGCGGAAAAGTATTCCGGGTTTTGGGAAATCGGGTATGGTGCGAATGGTATCTTCAAGCTTCATGGTTTGCCTCCTCGTATAGTTGCAAGTACATATCGTTCATCTCCCTTAGGGAGTTAAGCGCAAAAAAAGTCCGGCTTTCCTCAAGCGAGCGCTTGGGCGGGTCCTTTTCAACCCGTATGCCGCCGCTGCCCTTTGTAACAAAGCCCAGTTCATAGAACACGTCCGCCGCCAGCGCACAATGGCACCGCGGGGCGTTGGTTGCGGCGCATAGCGCATCCGCCATGGCGTTTATGTTATAAAACTTACCAACCGTGCAGCGCAGCGCCTTATACAGCGCAATGAAATCCGCCCTGTCACGCGGTATGCCGGCTATCAGCTCTTCCGTCTCCGCCGCGTTCGGCTTGGCTGCATAAAGCGCAGCATCCCCGTTCATTTGGCGCAGTGCGCCGGGTATGCCGCTGCTTGTTGCGGTATCGAAAACTATTATGTTTTTGTAGCGGCTTATGTCCATGTCCGCAATATTCGGCGCAAGCACCGCCGCGTTATATGCGCATATGCTTTTCGCGTTGCTGCCGAAGCTTACGTCCATACGGTTCCAAATGCCGCGCGCTTTAAGCAGTGCGCACAGCCGCTTTGCTCCCGCCGCCGTGAAGCAGAGCGCTATGGTGTCCATAGCGCTTGCGTCAACAAGCTCAATAAGCTTTTCCTCCGTGTCCGCAAACGCAAGTCCGCTTACGGCACGGGTATTATTATACAAAACATTTCTGCATATTGCATCAACAAATTTGCCCTTTTGCCTGTCTATCCACGCATTTACGTCGTTAGGCTCGGCGCAGCGCAGATTTTTTATATTAAGCTGCAATTCGCTCCGCCCCATGAACGTGTTTATGTTCGGGGTATACACGGCATCGCACCTGTCCATATCCAGCATATTTCTGAATTCCGCGCCGGAATTGAAATACACGGCGTTTATATATTGCTCGTCCCGCGTAACATGGCAGCGCACATGCTTGCCTTCGCACCCTATGCGCTCCATATTGGCAAGCCTTACCCCGCGGCTGAGCACCACCGGCTGCGGATTGCCCGCGCCGAAGGGCTCCAGCATGCCCAGCTCCTCCGCAAAGCGCTTCGTGATGCCGCCCAGCTCCATTTCAAAATCATACTGCGCGCTTGGTATAAACTTCTCCTCAGGCTCGTTATGCCAAAGGTAATCGTCCATCGCCGCGCGGAATTCGTCTATGTCCTTTTGCTGCATGGTAAGTCCCGCGGCATACGCATGCCCGCCGAAGCGGGAAAAGAACCTTTCGCAGGATGAAAGCGCATCGTGAATATTCACTCCGCTTATGCTGCGGCACGATCCCGTGACCGTATCTTTACCGCTCAGCAGCACCGTGGGCCTATAAAACCGCTCCGCTATCCTTGCCGCCGCAATGCCTATAACGCCCGCGTTCCAGTCCTCCCCGTGCAGCACTATGCAGCGCCGCTTGGTAAGGTCCTCATTGGCAAGCTTTTCGCAGGCGGCGTTGAATATTCCGCTTTCCTCCGCCTTTCGCTTGGCATTCAGCTCGTCAAGCTTTGCCGCCAGCTTCGCCGCGCTCTCCCGCTCGGTCTCCATAAGCAGGCTCACCGCCGCGTCCGCTTCCTCTATTCGGCTTGCCGCATTCAGGCGCGGCGCTATCCTGAACCCGAAGTCCCCCGCGCTCACGTCCTGAAGCTTGGTTTGAGATACCGCGCACAGCGCCTTTATACCCTCCGGGCATTTGCCGCGGCGTATATCCTTAACCGCAAGCGCGGTGAACACGCGGTTTTCCCCCGTGAGCGGCACAATATCCGCAACCGTTGCAATGCCCGCAAGCGGTATATATTCCCTTGCCGCTTCGCGGCCAAGCAAGGCCTCCGCCACCTTGCACGCAAGCCCCGCGCCGCATATATGCCGGTTTGGGTATTCGTCCGCATTGTTGCAAAGTATCAGCGCCTCGCATTTGGGCAGCGTGTCGCCCGGTATATGATGGTCGGTAACTATAACCTCCATGCCAAGCTCGTAGCAGCGCTCCGTCTCCGCCGCGGACTTAACGCCGTTATCTACCGTTATTATAAGATTCGCGCCCATGTTGAAAAGCTGCTCCGCGCTTTTCATGGTCATGCCGTAGCCGTCCTCATGCCGCGAAGGTATCATGTATTCCGCATTCGCGCCAAGCCGCCTGAGGCAGCTTAGCATTATTGCCGTCGCGCACACGCCGTCGGCGTCATAGTCGCCGAACACCACTATTTTTTCGCCAAGATCTATCGCTTTTCTTATGCGCGATACGGCCTTATCCATATCCTTCAAAAGATATGCGTTCTCCAGCGCGCTTTCGGAAGGGTTAAGGAAATTCGCGGCCTCGTCGCAGTCCGCAATTCCCCTGGACAGCAGCAGTTCCGCCGTCCGCGGGCTGATGCACAGCTCTTCCGCCATTTCGCGCACGCGCTCACGCGGCTGCTCCTGCGCCTTGCATACCAGCCTAAGCATAGTCCCGTCCTCCTTCCTTGGCAATAAGCTGCGGTTATGCACAGTTATGTTCATAACATTTTAATTATATCACAAAACAGCTTATCTACATAGGAAAACTTAATGCTTGTGCCGCATTTATTGTTCTCAGCGTGCCGCCGCCCGCGTTACCATTGCGCACAGCATACCCGAAAGCAGGCCTATGCCCATATCGCTGAGCATTGCCATATTCAGCGCAAAGCTGCCGCTTAATATCGAAAACACGGCATAGGCGAGCATTGCGTAAATAAGCCCAGCCGCCCCGCCGAAAAGCCATGCGCGGCTGCCGCAGCCCCTTTGCGCAAAGAAGCCCGCCGCCGCTGCGCCTATAACCTTTATTGCCGCGTTAACAATCGGTATCAACTCCACACCGACCACCTGTTTCCACATCAGCGCCGCAAAAATAACTATCAGCGCAACGCTCACTACGCATCCTATAAACGCCGCCTTCAGCAGCGTAAGCACAGCGGGCGCGTTTGCCGCCTTTCCCCTTGCCATATAATGTCACCTCCCAAGCCTATGTGCTTATCATTATTCACTTTTATGCGCCCATATGATAAGATATAGCAAATCGCTTACAAAGGAGACTGCACATATGGATTTTCTGGAACTGGCTGCAAAGCGTTATTCCGTAAGGAAGTTTAAGGAAGAGAAGGTTCGCCGGGAGGATCTTGATAAAATACTGAAGGCCGGCATGCTCGCCCCCACGGCGCATAACGACCAGCCGCAGCGCATTTTGGTCATAAACAGAGACGAAGCGCTTGAAAAGCTGAAAAAATGCACGGCGTGCCATTTCAACGCGCCCACGGCCCTGCTTATTTGCAGCGACAAGGACGCCTGCTGGACGCGCAAGTACGACGGCAAAAAGAGTTACGACATAGATGCGGCAATAGTAACCACGCATATGATGCTGGAGGCTGCAAGCATAGGCGTGGGCACGACATGGGTAATGCATTTCCGCCCGCAGGTTGTGCGCGAGGAATTCGCCCTGCCCGATAATTACGAAGCCTCCGCCATGCTTATGATGGGCTATCCCGCACCCGATGCCGAGCCTTACCCCGGCCACTTTGAGTTTAAGGATGAAAAAGAGCTTGTTTTTTATAATGAGTTTTGAGCATTGACACTCGATATAATTCGACATTATAATAAAGCTGGTGCCTGCCAAGCACGGTAGACGGTCGGCCACACTCCTGCCCTATTTTTAGAGGAAAGGAGGTGACCCGAAGATGAGTTGGGGAGAGCTTTTTGCTTTTCTAATGTTCGTCTTGGAGCTTCTCAAGTTCTTCTGGCGAATTCTATGCTCCGTTATAGGATTCATGTCCAAAAAGAGAAGTAACCGTCACTCCGCCAAGTAACGGTTATTCCTAATTACCAAATCTCTTGGCCGACCGTCACCGGTAGGCACCCTTTGTATATTCATTATATCGCAAGCGTTGCATTTATGCAACGTTTATATTTCCCGCCTCTCTGCCTTTAACCCCAGCGCCGTGGCCTGCTTTTCGGGATAGCGCGAATAGTAGCTTATGCCGCGCGCGGCGTATTCCCCGCGGTGCTTGCCGTAATGCCTGCACCATATAAAGCTTGGCGCGCCTACCATGATAAGATACAGCGGCCCCAGCAGCAGCGATTGGAGCGTATGCCCGTATTCGTGCGATGCTATCTCCCGCGCACGCTCGCGGCTCGTATCCTTATGCGTGCCGACGAATATGAACATGCCAAGCGACACGCAGCCAAGCCAACGCATATATTTTGGCACAGAGTCGATATCGTATTCCGTAAGCACGGCGCAGCGATAAAAGCCGCGCTTCTGATTGCCCAACAGCAGCATTGCAATAAGCCCCAGCAGGCTTTGCACCACGCCCCATGTGCATTGAATGAATATGTAGGCTATGCGTTTGAGTTTCATATTTTGCCGTTATCAGTATTGCGCCGCGCAGGAGAGCAGCACCGCCGCGCAGCCTATGGCGTATACTGCCGTATGCGCGTACCACCATTTGCCGTACTCCGCCTTGCCGAACTGTATCATGCTCCGCACTATCGCTATGAGCGCGGGTGACATGCACAAAAGCCCCGCTATTATAACCATAGCCATGCCGTGGTCATGCGTTGACACCTTCAAAAACAGATGGCATGTAAGCAGTATGCCGACTTCGGCAAAAAGCAATGCTATATGCTTAACGTAAGGAGGTACATCCATAAGTATCGCTTTATAAGTCTGCGGTTGATGTATCTGCCGCCTTACGCCAATGGCTATCCACATAAGAACAAGGTCACATAGAAGCGGAATTAAAAATACCATGGTTATCCTCCCTGAAATGCTTATTTGATATACAGAGCATACCATATATTACCGCTTAACGCAACAATTTGCCTGTTTTTCTTGGTATACGGCTTGAGTTTATGCCGGTTATATGGTATTGTGGCAATATTGAATCAAGTTTTATAGGGGGCATCACATGAAAAAGCTTATAAACGCACTTTCGCAGAAAAAGGAAGTTTTCGCAACGGATGTCGTTTCCGTGCAGTTTGCGCTGCTGACGCTCCCCTACATATGCTTATCGGCATCTTTCCCTGACGACAGCCGTTGGCCGCGCTGGGTGAGAGTCGGTGCACTTGCAATCCTGCTCGTGCTTCAGCTTATCCCTATAGTCGTTTTGCTGCGCGATGCGTTCGGCAAATGGCCCGAATATCGCACGCCCGAGGAAACGAAGCAATATGAGTTGCGCCAGCGCGCGGCATGGAAGCAGATAGTGTGGCATACGCTTTCAAGCGTTATTCTGATAGTAATCATATATTGCCAGTTTAACGTTCACTCTCCGTTCTTCGGTTTCTGACAAATGAAGATATAACGCAAAAACCGGCAGCCCGTGTGAGCCGCCGGTTTATTATGCCGTTAAGCATGAGCAGTGACATTGGCATTCTTTATTCCAAAGCACTGTTATGCCCCAGAACCATACCCTTCCATGCTCCTTTGATTTTTGCTACATAAACATGTATATTTCCCCTATATGTTTCCTTCTCTCCTGTTACCACAAACTCGATATTTACCTCTTTGCACGCTGTAATTTCTTCCTCGTCAATGTTAAGTCCATCAAGGAGTTCCTCTATCCTAAGCCTCAAACGGTCTACCCCGTATAGCCTCTTGAGTCGTAGGCTTTTAATACTCGTATCTTTTATGTCTATCGCCTTCATGCTGACCGCATAGGCCCCAAACATATCTTCAAAGTCTTTTCGGATTCTTTTATCAATAAATTTATAATAATCATTAAGTGATAAAAACTTCTCGCCAAACTCTTTGTTAAGCTGTTCAAGCAGCTCATTATCGTTTTTGCAACCATAGCGATACCTCAAAAATTCATTCTTGCCGCCCGGGCTCAGATTAAAGGCTTCCCTGCACGACGTTTCGCCCGTAACTCCTTTTAAGTACCGTATCGCCACACATTGTGGGCCGTTCCATTCTATTATAAGAAAGGCTGTTATAATCATGGCTATTGCGACGGCCGCCGCAAGCATAAGCTTTTTATTTTTCGTGGTTTTTACCTGTTCATTTGCATTGTTTGCGGCTTCATGATGGCTGTTGTTTATCTGCTCCATACTGCCCCCCCTTCCATGTTTTACGCTTTATGAATACAAGCTCCGTAACAAGTATAACATATCTTTTATGCGCTGACAAGCAACGGGTGTTACATATTGACTTATGACTTCATTCGGGAAAGGACGCGGTATGACGGTAATTTATACTGCGCAAAAACCGGCAGCCCTTACGAGCCGCCGGTTTATTATGCTGTTAGGTGAAGCTTACTGCTTCTTGGCCTTCTGCGCCTTGATGGCCTCGGTCAGCATCGGGGTGACCTTGAACAGGTCGCCGCAGATACCGTAGTCGGCAATCTCGAATATGGGCGCGGATTCGTTGGTGTTCACAGCGATTATGCATTCGGAATCCTGCATACCGGCCTTGTGCTGTATCGCGCCGGAAATACCCAGGGCAATGTACACCTTCGGGTGAACTGTCTTGCCGGTCTGGCCAACCTGATGGTCGGCGGAGAGCCAGCCGTTGTCTATGACCGCGCGGCTGCCGCCGACAACGCCGCCCAGAGCCTCGGCCAGATCCTCGGCCAGCTTGATGCCCTGCTCAACGTTCTTGCTTATGCCGCGGCCGACGGAAACTATGAAGTCCGCGCCGACAAGGTCAACTATCTTCTTGGCAGCCTTAACGACTTCCACAACCTCGGTATGCACATCCTCCGCAGTCAGCTTGACCTCGGGACGGACGATTTCCACCGCGTCGGCCTTTGCCTGATCGAACTCGGCCCTGCGCATAACGCCGGGGCGCACAGTTGCCATAGCAGGACGGAAACGGGGGCATATGATGGTGGCCATAAGGTGACCGCCGAACGCCGGACGGGTCATCTTCAGGTTGCGGTCCTCCATATCGAACTTCATGCTGTCGATATCAAGGGTGGAGCTGGCGCGCAGGAAGTCAAGGTACTTGGGTACGTCAACGTCCAGATGCGTGCAGTCCGCGCAAAGGCCGGTGTGCAGCCTTGCCGCGCAGCGGGGGCCAAGATCGCGGCCGATGGTGCTTGCGCCGATAAGGAACACCTCGGGCTTGAGCTCCTCTATCGCGTCGCATATCACCTTGGCGTAAGCATCGGTGGTGTAATATTTAAGAAGCGGGGATTCGCAAAGGACTATCTTGTCCGCGCCGTAGCCGGCAAGCTCCTTGCAAAGGCCCTCTACATTGTCGCCAAGCAGCAGACCGCAGAGCTTAACGCCCAACTCGTCCGCAAGCTTACGGCCTTCCGAGATAAGCTCGAAATCGGTGGGCATCAGTTTGCCTTCTCGCTGCTCGCAAAATACCCAAACGTCCTTAAAGGCGGCTAAATCCATGCTGTTGTAAGCCATGTGTGTTCTCCTTTCTCCTTAGATAATGTGCTTGGCGGCAAGCGTTTCGGCAAGGCCTTCGCAGGTGGCCTTATCGGCGCCTTCAAGCATCTGGCCAACACCCTTCGGAGGAGGAGTGAAGGACTTGAATATGTTGGTGGGGGAACCCTTGAGGCCTATGGTGGTCAGGTCGATCAGGGGATCATCCTTCAGGGTATTGAAATCGAACACGGCGATGGGCTTCTTGAAGCTTTCGTACACGCCGCCAACGCTCATGTAGCGGGGTTCGTTCAGTTCCTTTATGCAGGTGATGAGGCAGGGAGTCTGCACCTTAACGGTCATGTAACCATCCTCCAGCATGCGCTGAACGGTAACGGTGTCGCCTTCCTTCTCTATCTTGGCGGCATAGGTGACCTGGGGCAGATGCAGCTTTTCGGCGATCTGGGGGCCAACCTGCGCGGTGTCGCCGTCGATAGCCTGACGGCCGCACATTACTATGTCGTCCTTCTCAATGCCCAGGTGGTTAATGCCCGCGGCAATTATCTGGCTGGTGGCATAGGTATCGCTGCCGCCGAATTCACGGCCGCTTATCAGCACGCCTTCGTCCGCGCCCATGGCCAGCAGCTCACGCAGCATGCCCATTGCCGGTGGGGGACCCATGGAAACAACAACTACCTTGCAGCCGGTCTCGTCCTTCAGCTTGAGGGCGGCTTCAACGGCGTTCATGTCGTCCGGATTGGTTATGGTCTGCATGGAGGCACGATTCAGCGTACCGTCCGGATTGACGGCAACCTTACCGGAAGTATCGGGAACCTGTTTTACACATACTATAACTTTCATGTCTGCCTCCTTACTTCACGCCCAGGTTGGCCGCGATGACCATGCGCTGGACTTCGCTGGTGCCTTCGTATATCTCGGTTATCTTCGCGTCGCGCATCATGCGCTCCACGGGATATTCACGGGTGTAGCCGTATCCGCCGTAAAGCTGAACGGCCCTGCGGGTAACGTCGCTGGCGGCTTCGGCTGCGAACAGCTTGGCCATTGCGGCGTCGGCAGAGTAGCTTTCGCCCTTCTTGCCCGCCATTTCGGCCTCAACATACGCCTGCTTCTTGCACGCGGCGGAATATACCAAAAACTGCGCGGCCTTCATGCGGGTATGCATATCGGCAAGCTGGAACTGAGTGTTCTGCATCTGGGAAAGACGCTTACCGAACTGCTTGCGCTCCTGCACATACTTTATGGTTTCTTCCACGGCGCCTTCGCCTATGCCCAGCGCCTGGCTGGCGATACCTATACGGCCGCCGTCGAGCGTTTTCATGGCTATGGCAAAGCCCTTGCCTTCTTTACCCAGCAGGTTTTCCTTGGGAACGATGCAGTTTTCCATTATCAGTTCGCAGGTGGCGCTGCCGCGGATACCCATCTTCTTCTCCTTCTTACCAACGGAGAAGCCGGGGAAGTCCTTTTCAACTATAAAGGCGGAAATGCCCTTGGTGCCGGCGGCCTTGTCGGTCATGGCGAATATGATATAAACGCTTGCATAGCCGGCATTGGTTATGAATATCTTGGTGCCGTTGAGCACGTAGTGGTCGCCCTCAAGCACGGCGGTGGTCTGCTGACCGGCGGCGTCGGTACCGGCGCCGGGTTCGGTAAGGCCGAACGCGCCTATCTTCTCGCCGCTGAGCAGGGCGGGCAGATACTTCATCTTCTGCTCCTCGGTGCCGTTCTCGAATATGGGGGCGCAGCACAACGAGGTATGCGCGGAAACTATAACGCCGGTGGTGGCGCAGCATTTGCTCAGTTCCTCAACGGCCATTGCGTAAGCCAGAATGTCTCCGCCGGCTCCGCCGTACTTGGTGGGGAACGGAATGCCCATGAAACCGTAGCGAGCAAGCTTCTTAACGGTTTCCATCGGGAAGCGTTCTTCCTCGTCTACCTCTTCCGCAAGGGGCTTCACTTCGTTTTCAGCGAACTTGCGGTACAAATCCCGAAGCATCAGATGCTCCTGTGACAGGTTGAAATCCATCTTTCTCTCCTTCTTTTAAGTGTATAATAAAGAAACTATTTTATATAATCGTATATCCCGCGCCCTGTTTTGCGGCCCATAAGCCCCGCGCGCACAAGCTGCCTCAGCTTTATATGCGCCCTGTACTTACTGTCGCACGTTTCGGTATAAAGCGTATCCATTATGAACAGGCACACGTCAAGCCCAATCATATCCGCAAGCGCAAGCGGGCCCATGGGATGGTTGCAGCCAAGCTTCATGGCCGTGTCTATATCCTCTTTGCTCGCTATGCCCTCGGCCCAAAGGCCGATAGCTTCGTTTATCATGGGTATAAGCAGCCTGTTCACCACGAAGCCGGGGCATTCGTTCACCTCAACGGGGGTCTTGCCCGCCGCCTCCGCCAAAGCGCGCGCTTTCGCGTACACTTCGTCGCTTGTGAACACGCCCCTTATCAGCTCCGTAAGCTTCATAACGGTTGCAGGGTTGAAGAAATGCATACCAACCACCCGCTCGGGGTGCTTGGTAGCGGAAGCGATATCGGTTATGGATATGGAGCTTGTGTTGCTGGCAAGTATTGCGTCCGTGCGGCAAATATCGTCCAGCTGGGCGAATATCTGCTTCTTTATGTCCGCGCGCTCAACAGCCGCCTCAACCACCAAATCGGCATCCTTACAGTCCCCCAACTCGGTGGTGAAGCTCATGCGCGAAAGTATCGCGCTGCGCTCCTCGCCGCTCATTTTGCCCTTGGCCACTCTTTTTTCAAGGGAAGCTTCAAGCCTTGCCTTCGCGGCGGAAATGATATTGTTGTTGATGTCCCGCACTATAACGGCCGCGCCCGCGGTTGCGAACGCCGTCGCTATGTCCAGCCCCATCGTACCTGCGCCTATTACGGCAATCCTTTCATCCATCATCGTTCGTCATTCTCCTTTGAACTCCGCCTTTGGCCGCTTCGCAAGGAAGGCGGTCATGGCGTTGAGCTGATCCTCGGTCTCGAAGCACTCGCCAAATACCTGCGCTTCGTAATCCAGGTCGTTTTCCAGGAATCTATCCACCCTGCGGCTCATGGCAACCTTGCAGTAATGCACGGCAAGCGGCGCGTTGTTGGCAATGGTCTCGGCCATTTCCATTGCGCCGTCCATAAGCTCCGCGTCCGGATATACCCTGTTCACCAGCCGCATCCTCAGCGCGTCCTCAGCGCCCACGGGTTTCCCCGTAAGCGTAAGCGTCATGGCGTTGGATGTTCCCACCACGCGCGGAAGCCTTTGTGTCCCTCCGAAACCAGGGGTGATACCAAGTCCAACTTCAGGTTGACCGAACTTGGCAGTTTCGGAGCAAAGCCTTATGTCGCAGCACAGTGCAAGCTCCAGCCCGCCGCCCAGGGCGTAGCCATGGATAGCAGCTATAACAGGTATATACAGATCATCTATGCGCTTGAAGGCGCGGTGTCCCGCGTCGGCAAAGGCCTTGGCCTCCGCCCGGCTCAAGCCAACCATTTCCCCTATGTCCGCGCCCGCGCCGAAGGCCTTGCCTTCGCCGCTGATTATCAGCACCCGCACTTCCGGGTCCCGTTCAACCTTTGCCGCCGCCATCTCTATTTCATTCAGCATGGCGGTATTCAGCGCGTTCAGCGCCTTGGGGCGGTTCAGTTTAAGCAGCGCGATATGCCCGCGCTTTTCAAGCTTTACAAATTCCATTTTTATTTGCCCATCCCGCGCTTGACCATTTCGGTAACGGCGAAGCTGGCAACGTCGTCGGCATACTTACCCGCGCCGAAGCCCGCATCGTAGCCCAGTTCCTTGGCAAGCTCATGAGTTATACGCGGACCGCCGCAGCAGACAACGAACTTGTCGCGCAGGCCTTCCGCCTCAAGCAGCTCTATCAGGTTGGTCAGGTTCTGGATATGAACATCCTTCTGGGTAACGGTCTGCGAGACCAGCAGCACGTCGGCCTTCAGCTCCAATGCCTTCTTTATGAAGTCCTCATTGGGGACCTGGGAACCGAGGTTGTAGGCCTCTATCATTTCATAGCGCTCAAGTCCGTAATGGCCCGCGAAGCCCTTGCGGTTCATTATAGCGTCTATACCAACGGTATGCGCATCGGTACCGGTGGAGGCGCCGACCATCACAACCTTGCGGCCGATATGTTCGCGGATATATTCGTTGGTATCTTCCATGCTCATCACGTCGGATTCAACGGTTATAACATGGATATCCTCATAGTTTACGGTGTGTACGCAGCTGCCGTAGACAACATAGAACGTGAACTCCTTGTCCAGCGGCATATGCCATGCCACGTTGGGTTCTTCAAGGCCCATCTTTTTGGCAATCTGGCGGGCTGCCTCTTCGCCGCGCTCATCATCCTTGATGGGCAGGGTGAAGCTGGTCTGCACCTTACCGTCGTTCATCGTGTCGCCATAGGGCTTCAGCTTGGTAAGATCCAGCGTGGTATCGAAGTCTATTTTATGGGTATTGTACAGTCCGCTGCTCATTCTGCAACCCTACCTTTCATGGCCTCAATAAAGGGATTGAAGTACCTGTCGTCCTTTACCACAACGCCCGCAAGGCCCTTGCCGCCGTCCTTAGGACGCTTTACGTCGGCAAATATGCCCTTTTCGATGGTGGTGAACAGGCCAAGCTTTTCTATCTCAACAAGAAGATCGGCAGCCTTGGTCAGCACTTCGTTGGCGCGGGTTTGTATTATGCCGCCCTCCTTATAGGTCAGCTCGTCGCCCAGATCCTTCATGGTGCGGAAAATATACTGCGCATTTTCAATGGAAAGGGCGCGGTCGCTCATGAAGGGGGTATGTATGGCCTCGGTAAGCATACCGAGAAGGTGCAGTTTCTGGCCGGTCAGTATGGTGACCATGTTGAAGAGCGCATCCTGTATATGGCCGCGGAAAATGTTGCCGGTCATGAACTTTGTAGGCGGCATGTATTTAAGCGGCGCATTGGGGAATATTTCGCGCGCCATCTGCGCCTGGGCAAGCTCAAGCAGGAAGGTATCTTCCACGGAGGGATCCATTTCAAACGCATGGCCAAGGCCCATCTGCTCTTCCCTCATGCCGGCTTCCTTGGCGAAAGCTTCGTTTATGAACTGGGACGCGAGCACGGTGTGCGCGGCAACGATGGCGTCGTCAGTGGTCAGGTAGTTATCCTCGCCCGTATTGATTATAACGCCGGCATAGCCGTTTATAACGCGGGAGAAGTACTGGTCAACTATGGTGCGCTGCATGTTTATGTCGCGGAACAGTATGCCGTAGAGCGCGTCGTTAAGCATAACGTCCAGCCTTTCAAGCGCGCCCATGGCGGCTATTTCAGGCATGCACAGACCGGAGCAATAGTTGCACAGGCGGATGTAGCGGTGCTGTTCTTCGCCCACTTCGTCAAGCGCCGCGCGCATCAGGCGGAAATTCTCCTGAGTGGCATAGGTGCCGCCGAAGCCTTCGGTGGTCGCGCCGTAGGGCACGTAGTCCAGCAGGCTCTGTCCGGTGGTACGGATAACGGCTATTATGTCCGCGCCCTGCTTGGCGGCGGCCTTAGCCTGGGTTATATCTTCATATATGTTGCCGGTAGCGACTATGATATAAAGGTAGGGGCCTTCCTTGTCGCCGAAGCAGCTAAGGTATTCGTTGCGGTTCCTTACGTTTTCGTTTATGCGCGTAATGGTCTTTTCCACAACGGGATTTATGGCTGCGCGTATATCGGCGTCGCTATGGGCGGGCAGCTTGCTCATGTCAAGCTCGCCGCGATCTATTGCTTCCGCAACGCCCTGCGGGTCAAGTCCGGTTTCTACCATTGCGTTGCCAATATACCACGCCGCGCCTACGGGCAGTATGGAATTGGCCATAAGGTGATCGACCACCACGTTGGGCATGGGAACGTCCATCTCGTTGACGCCGTCTATACCCAGCAGGCGGCAAACCGCGCGCTCCACGGTGACCGTGGTGTGCTGATCGATAAAGCGCTGCGTATCCGCGGCAATGTTTGCGGCGGACTGGCGGGCGCGATCGACAAGCTCGCGGTTCAGGTTCAGTTTGCTCTGCATTGATTTACCTCCCGATAAGTCAAAACCCTGCGGAAGGGACTTTCCCCTTCCGCAAAGCAATGGGTCAAGTTTGATTATTTGTTCTCGTTCTTCTGCCTGTCGGCGTAACGATCCTTACGGAGCAGCTTGGTGGGTTCAAGATACTTCTGCTCAACGCCCTGTGCAAGGCCGGCAACACCGGTCAGCGGGGCAACCTTGCGCTTGCCTTCGCAAACGTCGCAATGGCACTCATTCTTGTAAACCTCGGGCTCGGTATAGGTGGTGATAACGCCTTCAAAGTTGCGCAGTATTACCTTGCGCGGGGTCTGGCTTATCACATAGTTGGGCATAACGGGGGTCTTGCCGCCGCCGCCGGGTGCGTCCACCACGAAGGTGGGGATGCAGTAGCCGCTGGTATGGCCGCGCAGGGCCTCCATTATTTCTATACCCTTGGAAACGGGGGTACGGAAGTGGCTCAGGCCCAGGGACGGGTCGCAGGCGTAAATGTAGTAAGGACGGACGCGGATGCGAACAAGCTCGTTGACCAGCTTCTTCATTACATGCACGCAGTCGTTCACGCCGGCGAGCAGAACGCTCTGGTTACCGAGAGGGATACCGGCGTTAGCCAGCATGGCGCAGGCCTTGGCGGATTCTTCGGTGATTTCGTTGGGATGGTTGAAGTGGGTGTTGAGCCACACGGGATGATACTTGCTGAGTACCTCGCAAAGATGCGGGGTGATCCTCTGCGGCATAACAACGGGGGTGCGGGAGCCGAGGCGCACTATCTCAACATGAGGTATCTTGCGCAGCTCGCCGATGATGTAATCGAGCATATCGTCGCTTACCATCAGGCAGTCGCCGCCGCTGAGCAGAACGTCGCGCACTTCGGGATGATGGCGCACATAGTCGATGCAGGTGTCTATCTGGTTCTTGGCCACTTCGCAGTCATGCTGGCCGGCGAAACGGCGGCGCGTGCAATGACGGCAATACATGCTGCACTGGTCGGTGATGAGCAGCAGCACGCGGTCGGGATACCTATGGGTCAGACCCGGGCAGGGGGAGTCGATATCCTCGTGCAGAGGATCGGCGTCTTCATAGGGGGCGAACTCAAGCTCATGCTCGGTAGGTATGGCCTGCTTACGGATGGGGTCGTAGGGATCGTTAAGATCGATAAGGGAAAGGTAATACGGGGTGATGGCCATGCGCAGCCTGCCCAGCGTAGCCTTTATGCCTTCTTCTTCTTCTTCGGTAAGGGTGATGTATTTCTTAAGGTCCTCAAGAGTTTCTATGCGGTTCTCTACCTGCCATTTCCAATCGTTCCACTGTTCATCGGGCACGTTCAGGAACAGGCCGTTTTCCCTGCTTTTCCTCATTTGGGTTCTCCTTTACTTTTTATTTTGGTAATATAAGGTATTAACTCGTTGATGCTACGAGGGGCCCACGGACATCCGCAGGCCCTTTTTCGCATTAAGCTATGCTGTTATCAGCAATACTTCTCATCGAACAGCTTGCGGAGCTTGGGGTTCTCGCGCAGCACGTTCAGGGTGATCTCGGCATGGTTCTTGGTGTAGCCGTTGCCGACGATCATGGTGACGTCCTTGCCTACGCCCTCGGCGCCCAGAGCCGCCTTGGTGAAGCTGGTGGCCATGGAGAAGAAGTATACCAGACCGTCGTCACGGACGGGCAGTATGGCGCTCATCTCGCAGTTTTCAATGTTTACGCAGCAGATGGACAGGTCGTATTCCTTGCCGTCGTTGGCGGCCAGCGCGTTGTCAAGCACGGCGACGGGCTCGGTAGCGGAGGCGACGATGACCTTGTGGTATACGCCAAGCTCCATCAGGGCATCGACCTGCTTGGGGTTGCGGACTACGCCGACTACGTTGCCGTTCGGGCCGACCTTCTTCATGGCTTCGTAGCCGCAAAGAACGCCGGACTTGCCGTTGGCGCCAAGGATCAGAACGCTGTCGCCTTCCTTGGGGAGCTTGCGGGCCTGGGCGGGAGCGCCGGCCACGTCGAGGGCTGCCAGGGCGAGGGGTTCGCTCATGTCATCGGGAAGCTTGGCATAGATGCCGCTCTCGAACAATATGGCCTTACCTTCGATATCAACGCGGTCGATGTCCTTATGGATGGCCTTGATCTTGTCGATGCGCAGCGGAGTCATGGACAGGGAGACCAGGGAAGCGATCTTGTCGCCGACCTTCAGGTCGCGGTCCTTGAGGTCTTCGCCGATGTAGCAAACCTTACCGATGAACATGCCGCCGGAACCGGTTACGGGGTTCTGCTGCTTGCCGCGCTCGGCAACTATGCCAAGGATCATTTCGCCGATCTTCTTCTCGTCGCCGCCGCAGGCTTCGGAAATCTGGGTGAAGGAAGCGGAGTCGATGTTCAGGGAGATGACGTCGCACATGATCTCGTTGGAGTAGAGCTTAGTCATGTCGTTGTCGATTTTGTAAGCCGCCTGGGTCAGAACGCCCTGGGGCTCGATCACGCGATGGATACCGTACTTGTTGCCTTTCATTGCCATTGTAGTTTTTCCTCCTGATATATAATGTTTGTATTGTTGACCCACAAAAGCTTGGGTCTTGTTTAATTATTTAAGGGGCTTGAGGGAAAGGATTTCCCTGGCCTCTGCGGGGGAAGCGATGCCGCGGCCGAGTTCGTTGGCCAGGCGGACTACCTTCTCCACCAGTTCGCCGTTGCTCTTTGCAAGCACGCCGCGGCTCAGGTACAGATTGTCCTCAAAGCCTACGCGCACGTTGCCGCCCATGACTATTGCGGGCGCGGCAAGAGTGAAGGCGTTGCGGCCTACGCCGGTGGCGGTCCAGGTGGAGCCTGCGGGTATGCCGTTCACCAGCCATGCAAGGTTCTGCACGGTGGCGGGGGTGCAGCCGGGTACGCCCAGCACGAAGTTGAACTGCATGGGTGCGCCGGGGACTTCGCCCTTCTTGGCCATGGTCAGAATGGTGTCCAGATGGCCCATTTCGAAGCACTCGTATTCGGGCTTTATGCCGTTTTCGATCATGCGCTTGCCGAAGGCACGCATGGTGGGCATGGTGTTATCGAATATTTCGTCGCCGAAGTTGCAGGTGCCGCAGTCAAGCGTGGCCATTTCGGGGAACAGCTCGGTGGGCTGCAGGCGCTCCTCGGGCTTCATGCCGGTGGCGCCGCCGGTGGAGGGGATCATTATAACGTCGGGCAGTTCGGCGCGGATGGCGTCCATAACTACGCGGAAACGTTCCCTGTCCTGGGTGGGGGTGCCGTCGTCCTCGCGCACATGCACGTGTACTATGGCAGCGCCGGCGTTATAGGCGCTCTTAGCCTCGCGCACCATTTCCTCTACGGTGTAAGGTACGTTGGGATTCTGCTTCTTGGTAACTTCTGCGCCGCAGATGGCGGCGGTGATTATAAGCTTCTCCATCAGTATCTCCTTTCCTGATTATCGCTTAATCATTTGCCTTGTAAAACAAGCCGTTTGGCTTATTTATGCTCTATACGCTGGCAGTCCTTGGGGGTGACGCAGGTGCCGTGCGCGCGGCATACAACGATGGGTTCCTCAAGGAACTCGGCAGCGGACGCGCTGATGTCGGTACGGGAGCGGATGACCTTGCGGGCTTCGAAGGTCATGGTGCGGCTGGTGTTGCCTACGCGCTCTATTTCGCCAACGGCCTCAATATAGTCGCCGGCGTATACGGGGGCAAGGAACTCCACCTTGTCATACGCGCAGAACAGGCCCTCGTCGCCGTCGTAACGGATAAGCAGTTCGGTCGCAACGTCGCCGAACAGATGCAGCATGTGCGCTCCGTCTACGAGATTTCCGCCGTAATGTGCATCCTCAGCACCCATCCTGAGCCTGATAGTCGATTTGATAGCCATAGTTAGTTCCTCCTGTTGTTATAGTAATTTTCTATGGTAAAGCCTTAAAATCGTTATTCTGTTTTATATCGTTCCGTTTATGCGTTTGCGGGGCGCACCCTGCCGCACATACGGGCGGATAGCGCACCATCTTCAGATATCATAGAAAAGCAAAAACTATCGACACGGCAAATGCCGCATCGATAGCTCTTCATCCAATAAACAAGATGACAGTCGCAGCGCGCTGGCCGCTGCGCCCAAGCATGGCGCCGGGATGAGCAGCCGTGCTTTCGGCGGAAGTCACATTCGCCTGCGTCATCGGGCCTCCCGCCCTTATCATTCGCATGGTTACCTTAGCCTCCGCGCCTCTATCGTTTCGATATTCAATTAACGAATATATTATATTCGTTTTCGCCCCTCCGTGTCAATACTTCTTTGGGACAAAAGCCCTCTTTTTTTTGCATGATTAAGCCTTTACTTATGCAAATTTAATCTATTCAGTCTATCATACGCATGCGCGGCACATTCGCGCGGTTTCCCCTTCGCCGCCGCTGCCCAGCAAAGCGCGCCGAGCGCCGTTCCGCCCACAACGTCGATTATAAAATGCTGCTTCACGAATACCGTTGCCATGCACACCAGCGCAAACATTACCGCGCTGAGCCAAGCATACCAACGGGGTATGGCAGAGTTTTTCACGGTCGAGATCATGCACAGGAACGAAACGAAGCAATGCACGCTCGGGAACAGATTGAGCGGAGCATCCGCCGCGCAGATAATTCCGTATATGAATCCCCACACGCCCGTCGCCTGCTCCGCGGGGCGGGTGATGGTGGTGGGCCAGATGACGAAAATGGCAAATGCGATAACGTAGCCTATAACGGCCGCGGTGAATAATCGGGCAAAGCCATCCTTCGTTTTGTATACAATGTAAAACGTTATCGCCCAATGCGCAAAGCACACAACATACGGCACGAGGAACACCGGCAGAAAAGGTATATGCGCATCCAGCCATGTTTCGGGCGAATGCAGCGCAAACCCTGCGGTTTTTATTATAAACTGCGCCAGCCAATACGTTGCGCACTGTATGGCTATCGTGGCGGCGGCAAGCAGCGCCGCGCGCTTGTCTATACGGCCTATAAGTCCGCGCCCGTTTTGTACGCCCATGCAGGATGCTCCTTTCAATGTTTCATATACAAAAAAGCGGCGCAGAATATTGCATTCTTCCCCGCCGCGGCAGACAAAAATCAAACCGCCGAAAAGGGTTGTAAATAAACCAACATCCTCGCCTGATAGTATTATACCTAATTTGCCTTGTCAATTCAATCACAAATTTTCCCTCAAACATAATTATTTTTGTCAAAAACCTCTTGACTTAAAAGCGCCCCTTATGTATTATGTGTAAACCGAGTCGTTGAAACGATGGTATGATTGGTTTTGTCCATTCGCGATGTCGTTCCATCGTTTTGTGTTTTAATTAAGTCGTGTTTTATGCAGAATCCCCTGCGTGAAATAAATTTTCTTTGGGAGGACCTGATCCTATGAACATTCTTCTGTACGCCGTGCCTGCTGCGGCGGCGGTCGCGCTGCTGTTCGCGTTTATAAAGGCGCGCAGCATAGCCCACCGCGACGAGGGCGAACCCGGCATGGCCGAAATTGCCCACGCCATAAGCGAAGGCGCGGACGCATTCCTTAAGAGCGAATACAAGCTGCTGCTCATATTCATCGCGATAGTTTTCGCGGGAATATGGCTTGGCCTTGGCAGCATAACCACAGCGGTTGCGTTCCTTGTGGGCGCGCTGTTCAGCGTGCTGGCCGGTTACTTCGGCATGAAGGTCGCCACCCGCGCGAACGTGCGTACCGCTAACGCGGCGCGTACCGGCGGCATAAACGAGGCGCTGAGCGTTGCCTTCTCCGGCGGCACGGTAATGGGCATGTGCGTTGTTGGCCTTGGCCTTATCGGCGCAAGCGTACTTTATATTATAACCGAAAACGGCGATGTGCTTACGGGCTTCTCCCTTGGCGCATCGAGCGTTGCGCTGTTTGCCCGCGTGGGCGGCGGCATATACACCAAGGCTGCCGACGTAGGCGCAGACCTTGTTGGTAAGGTTGAAGCGGGCATTCCGGAGGACGACCCCCGCAACCCCGCCGTTATTGCCGACAACGTGGGCGATAACGTGGGCGACGTGGCCGGCATGGGCGCGGACCTTTTTGAAAGCTATGTTGGCAGTATAGTAAGCGCAATAGTGTTGGGCGTATTCAGCTTCGGCGCCACCGGCGCGGTATATCCCCTTGCGCTGAGCGGGCTTGGCATAATCGCTTCCGTACTCGGCACGTTCTTCGTGCGCGGCGGCAAGAATGCGGACCCGATGAAGGCGCTCAAGATGGGCAGCTACACCTCCGCCATACTGGTTGCGGCGGGCAGCGTTGCGCTAAGCTTTGTATGCTTCGGCAGCGTAAACACCAGCCTTGCAATAATCTGCGGCCTTATAGTGGGCCTTGCGATAGGCTTTTTCACCGAGGTTTACACCTCCGATAAATACCGCTTCGTAAAGAGCATTGCGGAGCAGTCCACCACCGGCAGCGCGACCAACATAATATGCGGCCTCAGCACCGGCATGCTTTCCACCTGCGTTTCCATAATACTCGTGTGCCTTGGCATACTGGGCGCATATAAGTTCGCCGGTCTTTACGGCATAGCGCTTGCGGCGGTAGGCATGCTTTCCACCGCGGGCATGACCGTTGCGGTCGATGCATACGGCCCGATAGCCGATAACGCGGGCGGCATAGCCGAAATGGCCGGCCTTGAGGACAGCGTGCGCGACATTACCGACCGCCTGGACAGCGTTGGCAACACCACCGCCGCCATGGGCAAGGGCTTTGCCATCGGTTCCGCGGCGCTTACGGCAATGGCCCTGTTCGTATCCTATGCGCAGGCTGCCGAGCTTCAGATGATAGACATACTTGACCCGTTCGTAATAATCGGCCTGCTGCTGGGCGGCATGCTGCCGTTCCTGTTCAGCGCGCTGACCATGAGCAGCGTATCCAAGGCCGCGGAGAGCATGATTCGCGAGGTAAGGCGTCAGTTTAAGGAGCACGCCGGCATACTGCAGGGCACCGAAAGGCCGGATTACCGCACCTGCGTATCCATCGCGGCTACCTCCGCGCTAAAGGAAATGATTCTCCCCGGCGCAATAGCCATCGTTGCTCCCCTGCTGGTCGGCTTCCTGCTCGGCCCCGCCGCCCTTGGCGGACTGCTTGCGGGCAGCGTGGTAACGGGCGTGCTTATGGCAATATTCATGAGCAACTCCGGCGGCGCATGGGACAACGCCAAGAAATACATTGAAGGCGGCAACTTCGGCGGCAAGGGCAGCGAAGCGCACAAGGCGGCCGTTGTGGGCGACACCGTGGGCGACCCGTTCAAGGATACCTCCGGCCCCAGCATAAACATTCTGATAAAGCTGATGACCATAGTTTCGCTGGTATTCGTACCGCTGATGAAGTAAGGCATACAGAAGATAAAAAAAGAGCATCTGCGCAGGCAGGTGCTTTTTTGTATGCTCACTTAAAGCCGTTCCGCCGTTTGTTTGGTTTTAATGAAATATTCCATCATTTGGGCAAGGAAGGGAGGTTCCTCCATAACGGTATTAGAGAGGATGATGATTGCCGCTTTATACTCAAAATTCAACCTTTGCCAATGTCTCAACCCCGGCAATCCTCCATCATGTCCAAACCAACCGTTATCAAACTGCCATAGCCCGCATCCGTAAGGCTTCGGGTCAAAATTCAGACATTCCCTCCAACTGTCAGCGGACAATATATCGGCATTCAGTATAGCGCTGCACCAAAGCCCTAAATCCGTCAGCGAAGAAACAACGCTGCTGTCGCCGCTCTCCATGGCAGGCCTGCCGCAGGAAAAAATCTCATCGTTATGCTTTACATATCCGCAAGCGTCCGCTATATGTCCGTTCATGTGGGTGTGGTTTAAGCCGAAGCGCATAAATACATCGCTCATGGCTGCTGACAAAGGTTTGCCGGTTAGCATCTCCAAAATGTGACCAAGCAAAAAATAATTCGTATTGCTGTATCTTCCCTCTGTTCCGGGTTCAAAGTGCAAGGGCAGTTCACCGATCAGCTCAAAACATTCCGAAAGACTAACGGGACGGCATTCCGCAACAATGCACCTATTGAACTCGATAACATCAGCCGGCGCTGTTCCGTGCTCCGATTCATATTTACGAATCGCGTCAGGAATAATCCTATCACCGATATAATCGGGAATACCGCTAGAATGATGCAGCAGATTGCGAATCGTAATATTCTTCCCTTGGGGATATTGTGGGAAGTATAGGTCGATTGTATCATCCAAAGAAAGCTTCCCCTGCTCTATCTGAAGTAAAATTGCTGCTGCGACAAATTGCTTGGACAGCGAAGCTAATGTAATGGTGGTATGTGATGTGAAGGGAGTGTTTGCGCCGCAGTCAGCATTGCCTTGGCAATGTTCAAAAACAACCTGACCGTTTTTAAGGACAAGCACTCCGCCTTGAAAATCCCTTGGGATAATGTTTTCAAATGGTTTCATAAAGATCTCTCCGCCAAATTCATATTTTCGCTCTGTTCAAGCATTATAGCACTTTTTTCATCAGTTTTGGGTATGAATGCGGATAAAAAGCGTTTGGAAATAGCTAACGGGTTCTTTGGTTGGCAATACGCTGCAAGGCGGATTGACTGAGGGGTTGACGATATACAAAAACCAGGGGAACGCCATCGCGTCCCCCCATATCTTTCAATATTTTGCCTTATCCGTTGTGCCTGAGCGTACCCCTGGCCTCAAGCTCGAGCAGCTTTGCGGCGGGGTCCTTCACCTTGGCAAGGAATATCATGGCCGCTATAATGTACGGCTTGAAGCTGGCCTGCTTGTAAAGCGGGTCGCGGTAGCGGTCGAACACGCTGGCGGCAACCTCGCCCGCCTCGCAGGATACGCCGGTTATGTCCGCGGGCAGGCAGTGCAGATACAGCGCCTTGCCATCCTTGGTCAGCTTCATCATTTCTTCCGTGCATTCCCAGTCCTTGTGGTTGGCGTTCTGGGCGAGCAGCCGCCTTTCAAGGGCCTTTATGCCCTCAAGGTCGCCGTTGCCGTAAAGCTCCGTGCGCTCCTCCATGGCCTTAAACGGCGCCCAGCTTTTGGGATACACTATATCCGCATCGCGGAAGGCCTCCTTCATGTCGTGGGAAACGCTCAGGCTGCCGCCGGATTCGGCGCTCTGCCGCTTTGCAAGCTCCACAACGTCGTCCATAACCTCGTATCCTTCGGGATACGCAAGGGAAACATCCATGCCGAAGCGGCTCATAAGGCCTATTACGCCCTGCGGAACGGAAAGGGGCTTGCCGTAGCTGGGGCTGTATGCCCATGTCATGGCGACCTTTTTGCCCTTCAGGTTCTCTATCCCGCCGAATTCGTGAATAAGGTGCAGCGTATCTGCCATAACCTGCGTGGGGTGGTCAATGTCGCATTGCAAATTGACCAGCGTGGGCTTCTGCTCAAGCACGCCGTCGCGGTGGCCTTCGGTAACGGCGTTCACAACGTTGTGCATATATGTGTTGCCCTTGCCTATGTACATATCGTCGCGTATGCCTATAACGTCCGCCATGAAGGATATCATGTTGGCGGTTTCGCGCACGGTTTCGCCGTGGGCAATCTGGCTCTTGCCCTCGTCCAAATCCTGCACCTCAAGGCCCAGCAGGTTGCAGGCCGATGCGAAGGAGAAGCGGGTGCGGGTGGAATTATCCCTGAAAAGGCTTATGCCCAGGCCGCTGTCGAATATCTTGGCGGAAATGTTGTTCTCCCTCAGGTGCCTCAGCGCGTCCGCAACGGCGAAAACGCCCTTTATCTCGTCAAAGCTCTTTTCCCATGTAAGGAAAAAGTCGCCCTCGTACATTTTGTCAAGCTTAAGCTGGCTTATAACGTCCGTAAACTGCTTTACGTTGCTCATTTTCGTCTCCTTTATAATGAAATGTTACTTTATGTCGTTATCCGTAAGGGTGGCGCGGAACTCGGTCGCGTCCTCGTCCCCCTTGCCCTTGTAAAGGCCGGGCACAAGCGCGTATATTGCCGCGCAGTGTACCAGATCCTCTTTCCATGTCATCTCGTTGGGAGCATGCGCCTGGCTCTCCGCGCCCGGGCCGAAGCCCACGCAGGGTATGCCGTAGCGGCCCTGTATGCTCACGCCGTTGGTGGAGAACGTCCATTTGTCTATCAGCGGCCTTTCGCGCTTTGCCATTGCCGTTGCATCGCCGCAGCGCTTTTCGCCGTAGAGCGCCTTATGCGCATCGGCCACGGCCTGAACGTGCGGCGCGGTTTCCTTATTTATCCATGTGGGGAAATAGCATTCGGTTTCGTATATCTCTCCCGTCCAGCTGGGGCGGTTGTACATATACATGCTCACCTTTGCATTGTGCTTTTTGCACGCGGGCAGGGCCTCTATTTCGCGTATGCAGCTGTCCCATGTTTCGCCCGCGGTCATGCGGCGGTCAAGCGATACGGAGCAGCTGTCCGCCACCGCGCAGCGGGAGGGCGAGGTGAAGAATATCTGGCTGGTGGTTATGGTTCCGCGGCCAAGGAAGCGCGCGTCCATATAATGCTCGGGGTTGAACTCCGGCTCCAGCATCTTTACAAGGCCCTTTATTTCATATTCATCGGTGCAGCCGTTTTCGTTAAGCTGCTCAACCTCCTTCAGTATATCCGCCATCTTATAAATGGCGTTGTCCCCGCGCTCCGGCGCGCTGCCGTGGCAGCTTACGCCCAGCACGTCCACGCGTATCTCCATCCTGCCCCTGTGGCCGCGGTAAACGCCGCCGTCCGTAGGCTCGGTTATAACCACGAATTCGGGGGTTATGCCGTCAATATTGTGTATATACTGCCAGCACATACCGTCGCAGTCCTCCTCCTGCACGGTGCCGGTAACAAGTATTCTTGTGCCTTCGGGTATAAGGCCAAGCTCCTTCATTATCTTTGCGCCGTAAACGGAGCTTACTATGCCGCCAAGCTGGTCGCTCGCGCCGCGTCCGCCTATTTCGGTTTCGGTTTCATAGCCTTCATACGGGTCGAATTTCCAGTTGCTCATTTCGCCAAGACCAACCGTGTCTATATGCGCATCGAAGGCGATAAGCCTTTCGCCTTCGCCCATGTAGCCCAGCACGTTGCCAAGGCCGTCTATTTCAACCTTGTCAAAGCCAACCGCCTTCATCTCCTCGGCTATCCTGTGGATAACGCCTTCCTCGCCCGAGCTTTCGCCGGGTATCCTTATAAGGTCCCTCAAAAAGCGGGTCATCTCTTTTTCGTAGCCCTGCGCGGCCTTTTTTACAGCGCAAACGTCCATTCCTTCGTCCATCCTTTCCGTTTTTTATTCTCGCGCCCCTCTGTGCGGGGGTATTATTCCTTGCTGCCGCTGTCCAAATATGAATACAGCGTATATTTGCTTATGCCGAAGTAGCTGCTTATCCTGTCCCCGCTCTTGGTGATGAGCATTGCGCCGGCGTCGTTAAGGTAGCGTATCGCGCGGACCTTGTCTTCCTTGTTCATCATTGCAACCGGCTTGCCCACCAGCCGCACGGATTTTTCAATAAGCTCGTCCAGCAGCTCGTTAACGCTTGTGGGTATCTGCGGGGCCTCCCGCTCGTCCTTATCGTCCGCAATGAAGGAATCCACGGCGCTGCGCGCCATCATGAACGGCGTCATATCGTAATTTATCGAGAATATGCCCTCCGGCACGCCGTTTTCATCTTTTATATATACCGTGCTTGATCTGAGCGTTCTGCCGTCGCCCGTCTTGGTATGGTAGCCAAGCTCGTCCTCCATATGCTCGCCCTTGTGCTTGAGCGCTTCCAGCACCACCGGGGAGCTTCCGTCGCCAACGCGGCGGCGGGACACATGGCCGTTTTCTATCGCGGCAATGGTGCGCTCCGGATCGCCCGTGTTAAGATCGTGCACCACCACTTCGCAGTTTCCGCCGAACTGGGCCGCCATGGCCTTCGCCAGCCGTTTTACAAAATCAAGCGTTTTATCGTCCATTGTTACATATCGCCTCCGTTCAAGTATATCTGCGTATGCATATATTAGTTTATCATACAATAACTCCATTGCAAAGGCGATATCAAAATAAAATTTAGTTTATCTAAAAGAATTTTGTTTCTTTTGTTCTTGTCATCGCGCCGCATGGATGATATTATAATAACGTAAGAAAAATCATCATACGGAATGCTGTAAGGGAGTGCTTTGCGCGCGGGCAGAAACCAGGGCTTACGCCTTGTCAGCCGAGCGTTTTTTTTAATATTAAAACCATATACCATCTTTTTAAGGAGGCTTTTTGGCATGATAATCATAGGAAACGGCAGATTGATAACCCGAAACGCGGCCGAGCCATACTATGAAAACGGCGCGGTAGTTACCGAAAACGAGCTTATAAAGGAAACAGGCACAACGGCAGAGATGCGCCTGAAATATCCTGACGCCGAATTTGTGGACGCTAAGGGCGGCGTTATAATGCCCGCGTTCATAAACGCGCATACGCACATATATTCCGCCCTTGCGCGGGGTCTCAGCATAGCGGGCTATAACCCCACCAATTTTTACGAGGTGCTGGACGGCATGTGGTGGAAAATAGACCGCAGCCTTACCCTTGAGGATACGCGCCGCAGCGCATACACAACCATAATAGACTGCATAAAGACCGGCTGCACCACCATATTCGATCATCATGCAAGCTTTTGCCAAATAGAGGGCAGCCTTTTTGCAATAGCCGACGCGGCAAAGGCGCTTGGCATACGCGCGTGCCTGTGCTATGAGGTGAGCGAACGCGACGGGGAAAAGAAGTGTGATGAATCCATTGAGGAGAACAAGAGCTTTATAGATCACTGCGAGCGCGAAAACGACCCAATGCTGAAGGCAATGTTCGGCGGCCATGCGCTTTTCACGATAGGCGATAAAACGTTTGAAAAATGCGTTAAGGCAAACGGCGGGCGCACGGGCTTCCATATTCACGTTTGCGAGGGCATGAACGACGTTTACGATTCAATGAAGAACTACGGCTGCCGCAGCGTGAACCGCCTGCTGTACAACGGCATTTTGGGCGAAAGGACGCTGCTTGGGCATTGCATACACATAAGCCCCGCGGAAATGGACATAATTCGCGAAACCGGCACAATGGTTGTGAACAACCCCGAATCGAACATGGGCAACGCCGTGGGCTGCTCGCCTGTGCTGAAGCTGTTTGAAAAGGGCATATTGGTAGGACTCGGCACCGATGCATACACGTTCGATATGCTGGAAAGCCTTAAAGCCGCCCTGACCATACAGCGGCACAACGCCGCCATGCCAAACGTTGGCTGGAACGAAGTTACAACAATGCTTTTCGCAAACAACGCTAAGATTGCCGCCAAGTATTTCCCCCATGAGCTGGGCGTTATAAAGGCGGGCGCGAGCGCGGACGTTATAGTGATGGACTACAAGCCCTTCACCCCCTTCTCGGCAGAGAATATAGATGGGCATATGCTCTTCGGCATGGCCGGCAGGCAGTGCGAAACCACAATGTGCGCAGGCAGACTGCTTATGAAAGACAGGAAGCTGCTTATTGCCGACGAGGAAGCCGAAAACGCCAAAACGCTTGAAGTTTCAACCAAGCTTTGGCAGCGGCTCAACGGCTGACACAACAACGGGAGGAACATAAAATGAGCGAAAGAATGAACCCATTGCCCTTTAAGGCGCTTATAGAATGGATGCTTTGCGAAAAGGAAGCAAGCGGGGCGGTTTTCGGCGTAAGCTCGCCCTATGTTAAGAAGGACGCGGGCGCGCTTATGCTATTCGGCGAAAAGCTGGAGGCTCCCTTCGGCCCCGCAGCCGGCCCCAATACGCAGCTTGCTGAAAACATAATTGCGGGCTACTACGCCGGCGCGCGGTTCTTTGAACTGAAAACCGTGCAGAAGATGGACGGCGAGGAGCTTGCCGCCTGCATCAGCCGCCCGTGCATACTGGCAAACGACGAAGGCTATAACTGCGAATGGAGCACGGAGCTTACCGTGCCGCAGGCGTTTGAGGAATACGTTAAGGCATACCTTGCAATAAAGCTTATTGCAAAGCTTTACGACCTTGGCGACCCCGAAGGCTTCCAGTTCAATATGAGCGTGGGCTACGACCTGGCGGGCATAAAGACCGAAAAGATAGACGCCTTTATAGAGGGCATGAAGGACGCTTCCTCCACCCCCATATGGGCTGAATGCATGGCGGAGCTGAACCGCCGCTTTCCCGATATGGGCGAATACTTCGCCGCCATATCGCCGCGCATAGCAACCGGCGTGACCGTATCCACGCTGCACGGCTGTCCGCCGGACGAAATAGAGGCCATAGCAAGCTATCTTATCCGCGAAAAGGGGCTGAACACCTTCGTAAAGTGCAACCCAACAATACTGGGCTACGATTTTGCGCGGGAAAGGCTCAATAAGCTTGGCTATGATTACATTGCCTTTGACGAGCATCATTTCAACGAGGATCTTCAGTATACGGATGCCGTGCCCATGTTCCGCAGGCTAATGCAGCTTGCCGGGGATAACGGCGTTGAATTCGGCCTTAAGCTTTCAAACACGTTCCCCGTGGACGTAAAGGCCAACGAACTGCCAAACGAGGAAATGTATATGTCCGGCCGCGCGCTTTATCCGCTTACGATAGAGATGGCGGCGCGCTTCAGCCGCGAATTTGAAGGCAGGCTTAGGCTCTCCTTCTCCGGCGGGGCGGATTATTTCAATATTGTGCCGCTGTACGAGGCCGGCATTTGGCCCATAACCGTTGCAACCACAATACTCAAGCCCGGCGGATATTCCCGCTTTAAGCAGCTTGGCGAGCTGTTCGACGGCGTATCAAAGCGCCCCTACGCGGGCGTAAACGCGGCAAAGGTTGCTAAGCTTAGCGCGGATGCGGAAACCGACGCGCATTACAAAAAGCCCGTAAAGCCCCTGCCGGACAGGAAGAACGGCCTTCCCCTGCCCATTGCGGATTGCTTCACCGCGCCCTGCATGGGCGGCTGCCCGATACACCAGGACGTGAGCGAGTATATAGAGCTGGTCGAAAAGCAAATGTACCCCGAAGCGCTGGAGCTGATACTTGAAAAGAACCCGCTGCCGTTCATAACCGGCACAATATGCGCCCACAGGTGCATGGATAAATGCACGCGCAATTTTTATGAGGACAGCGTGTATATCCGCAATCTTAAGCTGATAGCCGCACAAGAAGGCTACGACGCCGTAATGGCCCGCCTTGCCCCCGCCCCCGCGCAGGAGGCCAAGAAAACCGCCATAATAGGCGCAGGCCCCGCGGGCATAGCGGCGGCGTACTTCATTGCCCGCGAAGGTTATCCCGTTACCGTGTTTGAAAAGGAAAACGAGCCGGGCGGCATAGTTAAAAACGTTATACCAGAATTCAGGATAGCAAGCGACGCCATAGCAAAGGACGTAGCCCTTGCCAAGCGCATGGGCGCGGAGTTCATATGCGGCAGGGAAGCGCCGAGCCTTTATGAGCTGAAGGCTGAAGGCTATGAATACATACTGCTTGCAACAGGCGCGCAGAAGCACGGCGCGCTCAGCATACAGGGCAACGTTATGAACGTTATAGACTTCCTATACAGCGCTAAGAACGCGCCCGAAACGCTTGCCTTGGGCAATGCGGTTGCGGTTATAGGCGGCGGCAACACGGCAATGGACGCAGCCCGCGCGGCAAAGCGCATGGGCATTGAAAAGGTGAGCATAGTTTACCGCCGCACAAGGAAGTATATGCCCGCAGATGAGGAGGAGCTTGCACTCGCCACGGAGGACGGGGTTGAATTTGCCGAGCTCCTTGCCCCCGTTGAACAGAAGGACGGCATGCTCGTCTGCAAAAAGATGAAACTTGGTGAACTTGACGAAAGCGGCAGGCGCAGCGTAACGGAAACGGATGAGACCGTGACCATCCCCGCGGATACCGTAATAGCCGCCGTGGGCGAAAAGCCGGACGCGGAAGCGCTGCGTGCATACGGCGCCGAACCTAACGAAAACGGGCGCGTTCCGTTTGACTGCGGTGCGGGAGTATATGCCGCGGGCGACGCGCTTCGCGGGCCGGCAACGGTTGTTGAAGCCATTGCGGATGCAAGGCGCTTTGCGGACGCGGTGATAGGCTTCAATAAGGGCTACATGATCAACCCCGCCGCCGCGCGGGATTACAGGGAGACCCTTGCCCGCAAGCACAAGCTTATGGAACGCCAGTGCGGCGAGGCGGAAGCGAAGCGCTGCCTGGGCTGCTCCACGGTATGCGAAAACTGCGTATCCTCCTGCCCCAACCGCGCAAACGCCGCCATAAAGGTAAAGGGTAAGGCGCAGCGGCAAATAGTGCATATTGACGCGCTTTGCAACGAATGCGGCAACTGCGCGGTGTTCTGCCCGTATTCCGGCAGGCCGTATAGGGATAAGCTTACCGTATTCGCGGACGAAGCAAGCTTTACGGACAGCGAGAATAACGGCTTCCTGCTAATTGATAAAGAGGGCAAAACCGTAAAGCTTAGGCTGAACGGCGAGGTGAGCGAGGTTTGCCTGACCAAGCCTAACACGCTTGAGCGGGACATTGAGGCGATAATACTCACCGTTATAAACGACTACGGCTACATGCTGTAAATACCGATACCGAAACAGGAGGAGGAGCGGAGCATGAGCAGCTTCTATGTGAACGGAAATATTGTAAAGTGCGAAGGCAGCATGTCCCTGCTTCGCTATCTCAGGGATGAACTGCGGCTGACATCCGTAAAGGACGGGTGCAGCGAGGGCGCATGCGGCACATGCACCGTTATAATAGACGGCCGCGCAATGAAGGCCTGCGTGCAGCGCACGGATAGGCTGGACGGCAAGCATATAATAACCACCGAAGGGCTGAGCGCATTTGAAAAGGAAGCGTATGTGTACGCCTTCGGCCACGCGGGCGCGGTGCAATGCGGCTTCTGCACGCCGGGCATGGTAATGGCGGCGAAGGCGCTGCTGGATAAGGTGAGCGACCCGAGCGAGGATGAAATACGCAGGGCGCTCCGGGGCAACATATGCCGCTGCACGGGCTACGTTAAAATAGTGGACGCCGTTAAGCTTGCGGCAAGGCTGCTCAGGGAAGGCAAAATCCCCGAATCCAACGAATCCTGGGCCGTGGGCAGCCGCGTACCCCGCCTTGACGTGCGCGAAAAGGTGCTTGGGTACGGCGAATACACGGACGACATGTATATTGACGGCATGGCATACGCAAGCGCACTGCGCGCAAAATACCCCCGCGCGCGCATACTGAAAATAGATACCGCAAAAGCCAAAGCGGCCGAGGGCATAATAGCCGTATTTACCGCCAAGGACATACCCGGGCAGAACAAGGTGGGCCACCTTAAAAAGGACTGGGACACCATGATAGCCGAAGGCGACTGCACGCGCTACTTGGGCGACGCCGTGGCGCTGGTCGTGGGCGAAACGGCGGAGGCTGTGGAGGCCGCAAAGGCGCTTATACAGATAGATTACGAGGAACTCACCCCCGTGCGCAATGCATACGAGGCCATGGCCGACAGCGCGCCCATGCTGCACGAAGGCGGCAATCTGCTTGCGCACAAGCACGTTTCCCGCGGGGACGCGGCGGGCGCGATAGCCAAGAGCAAGCATATACTGCACGGCAAATACTCAACGCCCTTTACCGAGCACGCCTTCCTTGAACCGGAGTGCGCCGTGGCATTGCCGTGGAACGGCGGGGTGAAGATATATTCCTCCGACCAAAGCGTATACGATACGCAGCACGAGACAGCCCCCATGCTGGGCCTGCCCATGGAAAAGGTATATGTTGAAAACAAGCTTGTCGGCGGCGGCTTCGGCGGCAAGGAGGACGTTAGCGTTCAGCACCACGCCGCGCTTGCCGCATACCTTACAGGCCGCCCCGTAAAGGTTAAGCTTACCCGCGCGGAAAGCATACTCGTTCACCCAAAGCGCCACCCGATGGACATGGAATTCACGCTGGGCTGCGACGAAAACGGCATTATTCAGGGCGTAAAGGCAACCGTTATTGCGGACACGGGGGCATACGCCAGCCTTGGCGGGCCGGTGCTGGAGCGTGCTTGCACCCACGCGGCGGGGCCGTACAACTATCAGAATTTTGAAATAGACGGCTATGCGTACTACACAAACAATCCCCCTGCGGGGGCGTTCCGCGGCTTCGGCGTTACGCAGACCTGCTTTGCAATGGAATCCATGCTCAACCGCATGGCGCACAAGATAGGCATAAGCCCGTGGCAGATACGCTACATAAACGCCATCCGCCCGGGGCAGGTGCTGCCGAACGGCCAAATTGCGGATGCTTCCACCGGCCTTGTTGAAACGCTTGAGGCCGTGAAGGCTGCTTACGAGGGCGCAAGGTTCGCGGGCATTGCCTGCGCCATGAAAAACGCGGGCGTGGGCGTTGGGCTGCCGGATACGGGCAGGGTGCGGCTCAGGGTGAGCGGCGGCAGGGTGCATATACAGGCCGGTGCAAGCTGCATAGGCCAGGGCTTGGGCACCGTGCTTATGCAATACGTTACGGATGAACTTAAGCTGCCGCGCGAGGCCGTGGTATACGGCGGATCAAACAGCGACTCGCCCGATTCCGGCACAACATCCGGCTCCCGCCAAACGCTTATAACCGGCGAAGCGGCGCTGAGGGCCTGCCAAGGGCTGAAGGCCGACCTTACTGAGCATAGCCTGAGCGAACTTGAGGGCCGCGAGTATTACGGCGAATACCTTGCCAAGACCGATCCTTTGGGCAGCGACAAGCCCAACCCCGTAAGCCACGTTGCCTACGGCTACGCAACGCAGGTGGCCATACTGGATGAGGAAACGGGCCGCGTGAGCGAGATAGTCGCCGCGCACGACGTTGGCAGGGCTGTAAATCCCCTTTCCGTTGAAGGGCAGATAGAGGGCGGCGTGATAATGAGCTGCGGCTTTGCGCTTACGGAGGATTACCCGCTGGATAACTGCCGCCCGACGGCGAAATACGGCACGCTTGGGCTTTTCCGTGCGGATAACTGCCCCCGTGTAACGTCCGTAATAATCGAAAAGCCGGGCATAGACAAGGCGCGCGGGGCAATAGGCATAGGCGAAATAACGTCCATACCAACCGCCGCGGCTATTGCGGAAGCGTACTACGCGCGCGATAATATAGACCGATACGCGCTGCCCCTTTGCGGCACGCCGTATTCAAAGAAATAAATTTTTACGGGAGATAACAAAAAATGGAACTAAACCGATACATTGACCACACCCTGTTAAAGGCGGACGCCACGCCCGAACAGATAGCCAAGCTTTGCGCGGAAGCGAAGGAATACCGCTTCGCGTCCGTGTGCGTAAATTCCTGCTATGTTCCCCTTGCGGCAAAGCTGCTCAGCGGCACGGATACGAAGGTATGCTGCGTGGTGGGCTTCCCGCTCGGCGCATGCTTAAGCGAAGCCAAGGCCGCGGAGACCCGCCTTGCCGTTGAAGCGGGCGCGGAGGAGGTGGACATGGTTATAAACATAGGCATGGCAAAGGCCGGCGAATGGGACTACGTGCGCAGCGATATTGCCGCCGTTGTTGCGGCAGCGCACCCCAAGGCGATAGTGAAGGTTATAATAGAATGCTGCCTGCTTACGGACGACGAAAAGGTTACAGCCTGCCTTATGGCAAAGGAAGCGGGCGCGGACTTTGTAAAGACCAGCACTGGCTTTTCCACCCACGGGGCGACGGAAGCGGACGTTAAGCTGATGCGCGGCACCGTTGGCGCGGACATGGGCGTTAAGGCTGCGGGCGGCATACGCACCTATGCCGACGCCATGAAGATGATAGCCGCGGGCGCGAACCGCCTTGGCGCAAGCGCGGGCATAGCCATAATGAAGGAAGCTGAAAGCCGCTAAACTCCACCGACAGCAAAAGAGCACCCGAAACGGATGCTCTTTTTGTTTGCAGCTAAAATTATGCCTTACTCGTGATGGCAGCAGCCGCAGCCGCAGTCATGCTCGTGCTCATCTTCGCAGTCGCAATCATCGTCGCAGCAGCATTCGCCGCTCATGCGCGCTTCAACTATCGCGGTAAGCGCATCGAACTTGTCCTCGTCGGCGGGAACAAATTCTTCCATGTCGCCGTTTACGACTATCTTCATGATATATACGTCGTGGCCGCAGTCGCACTCCTCATCTTCGCCGTGCTCGCATTCCTCGCTCAGATCCATGAGCACCGCGTACTCCTGGCCTTCGTATTCAAAGTAATCGATAACGTCCAGCTCAAAGTCGTTACCATCGTCATCGGTAAAGGTTACAAAATCCCTTTCCATTTCTTCCATCGTTAGCTACCGCCTTTCATTGTTTGGGTTAATTGTACAACATAAATCTATTCTGAGCAATACTGTTTACATTATTCATCTTTTGGGTTACGATTAGTACATAATTCATGCGGAGGTACACAATGTTCAAGGCGGTTTGGAGCATAGGCAGGGACGGTTTTGACAGAATAGAGGCCCTTAGGCGCGCGGCGGGCGCATGCCCGCAATGCATAAGCGACGGCAAAGATGCCTACGCCGGTCATGTTTACGTTTGCGAAGAAACAGGCGAACCCATAGCCGCGGGGCGTATGTATCCCGACGGCGACGCGCTTATTATAGACCGCATTGCGGTAATGCCGCAGTACGATGCAATGCCCTATGCGGAGCTTGTGCTGAGGATGCTGCTTTTTAAGGCGCAGGAGCTGCCGCAGCGGGAAATACGCATAAACTGCGAAGAAAAACGCTTTGCATTGGTGCGGCGCTTCGGCTTCGCGCAGAGCGATGCGCACACCTTCACATGCAGCCGCAACGCGATAGTATGGGACAGCGAGTGCAGGCATTAAAAAAGTAACCGCTAAAAGGCAAAGCAGCGGTTACTCCTTATAACTTCTCTTTGACCGGCCGTCACCGGCAGGTGGTTTTCTGTATTTATTATATGCTGCCCGCCGCGCTTTTTCAAGGCCGATATTCATTTATTTTTAGGTTTATATTCTACCATAAGCCAGCCTTTTATATAATTACAAAAATGGGCAAAAGCATGTCGTTTTTTATAAGTCTCGATTATATTGACATAATCTGCATTTATGTTATAATCGCTCTGGGGAAATGATTTAGCCCCGGAAAATAATTATTTATATCGGAGGATATCGCGGCAATGGCTATCAAGCTTGGCATCAATGGTTTCGGCAGGATCGGCAGGACCGTACTGCGCATCGCGGCGGAAAGGCCGGAGGAATTCGAAATATGCGGCATCAACCTTCGCAAGGCTGAACCCGAATACATGGTTTATCTTATGAAATACGATTCCGTATTCGGCCGTTTCCCCGGTGCCGTGGAGCAAACCGAAAACGGTATAAGCATAAACGGCCGCGAGATAGCCGTTTTCAGCAGCAGCGATGTTAAGGAAATACCCTGGGACAGCTGCGGCGCGGAATACATAGTTGAATCCACCGGCGCGTTCAATACCACGGAGCTTGCCTCCGGCCACCTTGCCCACGGCGCGAAGAAGGTTGTGCTCAGCGCCCCCGCAAAGGATAAGGAGACCCCAACCTATGTTATGGGCGTTAATCATTGGGAATACGACACCGGGTTCAACGTTGTTTCCAACGCCAGCTGCACCACCAACTGCATAGCCCCCCTTACCAAGATTGTTCACGATAACTTCGGCATAGAGCAGGGCCTTATGTCCACCATACACTCCGCCACATCCAAGCAGAAGCCCGTAGACGCCCGCGCCGGCCGCGACTGGCGCACCGGCAGGAGCGTTTTCAATAACATCATCCCCTCCACCACCGGCGCCGCAAAGGCCTGCGCGCTGGTCATGCCCAGCCTTAAGGGCAAGCTTACCGGCATGAGCTTCCGCGTTCCCACCAACGACGTGAGCGTTGTTGACCTTACCGCGCGCCTCAGTCGCCCCACAACTTATAAGGAAATATGCGACGCCGTTGAGGAAGCCAGCCGCACCACCATGAAGGGCATAGTCACCTTCACCCGCGACGAGGTTGTTTCCAGCGACATGCGCGGCGAAAGCCACACCTGCATATTCGATGAAAACGCCGGCATAATGCTGGACGATACTTTCGTAAAGCTGATCGCCTGGTACGACAACGAATGGGGCTACAGCTGCAAGGTGCTCGATCTTATCGCCTACATGGCTCAGCGCGACGCCGAATAAAACCTGAATACATAAGGGCGGCTCCAAAGCCGCTCTTTTTGTACGCAAAAAGGGACGCTGCTGCGTCCCCTTTGTTTATAATGCTATGCGGTTTATATCTTCTCCGCCACGCCGGTGCGGGCGTTGAACTCGGTTATAAGCTTATCCAGATCCTTGGCCTGTTCGTGTATGCCGGTCCAGTAATCATGGTCATACCACTGCGCGTTGAGCTCCTCAACGGTCTTGCCCTGCTGCTCTACCCAAGTATAGTACTTCAGGTTGTGTACGCGCTTGCGGTCGGCATAGGTCAGCTCCGCCATGTTATCCGTGCGGATACCATGCAGATGCTCGCTGAAGTCGCGCGCGGCGGTGAGCAGAGAATAGTTGCCCTGCTGCTCGTTCAGCTCCTTCACGCGGCTTTCGTACATAACGGCGCTGTCGGTAGCAACGGTGGCAACCACATCGTCGCCGGTAAGCTCATAGTACTTGGCGAACTTTATGCAGCAGAGCACGTTGGCTATGCCGCTTATGCCCAGCAGGGAAAGCTGCTCTATGGTCGCTTCGGGCACGCCTGCTACTTCCTTGAGGTACTTATGTCCTTCTTCGCTGTTGAACAGCCTGAGCAGGTTCTGGCTGTCCTCGTCGTCTATATCTATCACCATGTCGGTATTGCGCACGTTATGCACCCAAGGCACATGCTTATCGCCAATGCCCTCTATGCGGTGCCCGCCGAAGCCGTTTTCAAGCAGCGTGGGGCACTGCAGCGCCTCTCCCACGGCAAGCTTGGAATACGGATATTGCTCCTTGAGGTAATCGCCCGCGCTCATCGTGCCCGCGGAGCCGGACGTGAAGCACGCGCCCGCAAAGCGGCTGGTGGGGGTCTTTATGCTTTCGTAAGCTTCGGCTATGGCATGGCCGGTCACCTGATAGTGCCACAGCACGTTGCCCATTTCCTCGAACTGGTTGAATATTATAACGTCATCCCTGGTGCGCCTGAGCTCCCAGGTCTTGTCGAATATTTCCTTAACGTTGGATTCGCAGCCGGGCGTGGCAATAACCTCGCCGGCGATCTTTGAAAGCCATTCGAAGCGTTCGCGGCTCATTTCCGCGGGGAGTATGGCTATTGAATCGCAGCCGAGCAGCTTTGAGTTATATGCGCCGCCGCGGCAATAGTTGCCCGTGGAGGGCCAAACGGCCTTGTTATACGTTGGGTCGAACTGGCCGGTAACAAGGCGCGGTGCAAGGCAGCCGAAGCTTGCGCCTACCTTATGGCAGCCGGTGGGGAACCACTTGCCGCACATTACTATTATGCGCGCGTCTACGCCGGTAAGCGCGGAGGGAAGCTCGATAAAGTTCACCCCGCCGAAACCGCCGCCCTGCATGGTGGGTTCATTATGCCAGCTTATCCTGAAAAGGTTCAGCGGGTTAACGTCCCACAGGCCGACGTTTTTAAGCGCCTTTTTAACGTTTTCCGGTATGAGGGCCGGGTTCTGCATCTGCGCAAAGGTAGGTATAAGTATGTTGCGTTCCTTGGCGCGGTCTATGGCGTGTTGCAGCCGTTCTTCGTGCATGGTAAGGTCTATCATGGTCACTCTCCGCTTTTATAGTATTTTAGGGAATTTCCTATCCCAATTTTATTGCTTTTGCGCCGGATTGTAAACCCTTATGCGCGTTTTGCTCAAAATATTTTTGGCAAACTTAATATTTTTGTTGAATCAGTCCGTCATGGCGCGTATTTCTTCTTCCGTGGGCGGTTTATCGCGCATGCCGAGCGCATAGCGCTTCTGCTCCACGCGGCGGTTCACCCATTCGGATATGAGCGTATACAGCACCGCCATCACCGGCACGCACAGTATTACCCCCGCTATGCCGAAAAGCCCGCCGCCGAGTATTACCGCTATCATCACCCATATTCCCGAAAGGCCCACAGCCCCGCCGACCACGCGCGGGTACACCAAATTGGCCTCCAGTTGCTGCACAACAAGCAGCGCTATTATGAACCATACCGTCATCGGCGGATCGGTCACAAGTATTATCAGCGCGCCCACCGCGCCGGAGCACCACGGCCCGATTATCGGCACCATCTGCGTTATGCCCACAATAACGCTTATCAGCAGCGCATAGGGCATGGAGAACAGCCGCATGGCTATGAACGTCATAACGCCGAGAATGGTGCATTCTATTATCATGCCGTAAAAATATTGGTTCAGCGTTTTGTTCGCGCGGGAGCATATATCGAGCATATTCGTGGCTGTCTTGTCGCTGAAAACGGCCACGATAAGCTTTTTGAACTGGAACATCAGCTTTTCCTTGTTATACAGCGCGTATACGCTTATTACCACCGCCAGCAGCAGATCCACCGCGAAGGACACAACGCTGAACGTGAAGCGCAATATTCCCTCCGCCGCAGTGCTGACGTAGTTTTTCATATGCGTCAATATATCCTGCCCAAAGTCGCGTATTATCTCCTCCGCCTCGGCCGCAAGGTCTATCCTGTCCCATACGGAGGCGGCCCAGGACGTGAGCCCCGCAATATAGCCATCGAACCCGGCGGCAAGCGTTGTTATGCTCTCCGCCGCCTTGGGGATAATCAGCAGCAGCACCGCCGCTATCACCGCAAAAACAAACAGCATCGCAAGCGTAAGACAAAGGCCGCGCTTTAAGCCGAGTTTCTTTTTATCCCATTTTTTGAACACCCTGTTTTCAAGGAAGCGCATGGGCATGTTTGCCAA
Organism: Christensenellaceae bacterium Phil1; assembly: GCA_001940855.1. Classification (GTDB taxonomy): domain Bacteria; phylum Bacillota; class Clostridia; order Christensenellales; family CAG-138; genus Phil1. Next base: position 72,150 of record MSGS01000044.1, read on the forward strand.
AAAGGCTATCGCAATGGCGATGAATACGGGCGTAAGCAGCGCAAAGAAGCCCTTTACGGACTTCATTACCGCCGGAAAATGCTCCAGCAGCTCATAAAGCAGTATGCCGAACGCTACGACCGATATGGGCCGCCGTGCGCTGCGCCAAATTATTGCAAGCTTATCCGCGCTTTGCTTTTCCGTTTCCCGGTTTTCCTGCGTGTTCTCCCACGGCTCCGCCTTGGGCTTAGCATCGCTCTTGGTCTTATTGGGCTGTTTTTTCATTCATTATCCTCGCGCCGCAACAACATCGAATTCAACCTCGGGCAGCCGCCTTTGCAGCCGCATCACGAGCGGCTCCTTACCGCTCGGGCGGCCCGCCGCGCCCAGCACGATTATGTTCGCATCCTTATCCTTTGCAAAGTCCACCAGCGCGTCCTCAACATCCTCGCTGCGGATTAGCGAAAGCTCCGCGCCCGCTATCTGCGCCGCGGTAAAAAGATACTCTATCGCGTCTGATTCAAACGGCGTGTTCAAAAAATTCCTGCCCGTTTCCACGCAATGCACAACGTGCACGCTGCTGCCCTGCCCCGCGCGCTCAAGCCCACGGGCGATTAGCTGATCGCAGCTCCTTTGCCCCGTTACGCATACCATTATCACTTTGTTAGCGGCATTATCCTGCGCTGTGTTCTTCATGTCCCTTCACCGCTTCCTTTATCTTATCCGGCAGCTTTGCCTTCCTGAATCCTATCAGTTTTTCTATTGCCTCTTCCGGCGTGGCAGCCACGCTGAACAGCTTCAGGTACTCCGTGTGCATAAAGCCCGCCTTGGCAAGCGCATCAAACTGGGCCAGCAGATTATCGTAAAACCCATCCTGATTGAATATTACGACCGGCGCGTCAATATAGCCGAGCTGATTGAGCGTAAGCACCTCCATCAGTTCCTCAAGCGTGCCTACGCCGCCCGGCAGCGTTACAAAGCCGCTGCTCAGCCGCTCCATGGTGGCCTTGCGCTCATGCATATCCTTTGTGACTATCATTTCGCTGCAATGTTCAAACGGTATGCCCGGCTGGTTCAGCTTTTCGGGTATAACGCCGACTATCCTGCCGCCCTTTGAATACACCCCGCGTGCGCATGCGCCCATAAGCCCCGTGCGCCCGCCGCCGAATATAAGATCGAGCCCATGCTCCGCAAGGCAGCGGCCGAAGCTTTCCGCCGCGGCTATATATTTATCGTCAATATTGGGCGAGGACGCCGCAAATATGCATATGCCGGCCATTGGTGTATATCCCCCGTATCATCATTATTTCATAACTAAGTATACCATCTAACGGCCAAGTGTTAAAGTATCAAAACTGGGCATTTTTGTGACAGGAGGAAAACCGCGCCACTATTGCGCTCATGTCGTCCCGCACGCTTACCCCGCCCGCACGCGCAATAAGGGTGCGCGCCGCGCTCTCTGGCGTGTCCGCGTGCAGCACGGCGTCCTGCATGGCGGCATAAAGCCCGCTGCCGAGCGCATCGCTCAGCCCGTCCGTCATAAGCACCAGCGTATCCCCCGCGCTGAGCCGCGTTTTCCTTATGCCCACGCTTGTTTCCTTCAGTATGCCCAGCGGCGGCGCTTCCGCATAAAGCGGGCGTATGCGCCCGTTACGGATAAGGAATGCGGGTGGGGCGCTCTGCTTCAATATTGTCGCTTCCCCCGTTGAAAGGTCTATTCTTATCGCGTCCAGCGTTGCATAAAGCTCGTCCGTGTTTCTTGAATACAGCAGTTCGTTTATGCTGCGCACAGCATCCTCCTCGCCAAAGCCTATTGATATAAGCTCGCCGTACATTGCCACGGCGCATTGGCTTTCCCTGTGCGCGGCAACGCCGGAGCCCATGCCGTCGCTCAATATAAGCAGCAGCTCGTGCCCAACGCGGCGTATGGCCATGGCGTCGCCGTTTGATGGGCTTTTTGCCATTGCCGCCGCGGCGCAGCCCGCCTGCGCGCTTAAATATGCCCTGCGGCCGCCGCTCGGCATACTGATGCGCTCCATGGCATTGCCTATTCCGCCCATATATGCGCTATGCGGTGAATATGCCGCCAGCTCCCGCGCAACCGCTGCCGCATCGCGCAGCTTCAGCCGCGTCATGCTCAGCTCCCTTGTTGCGAACCTGCCCGCGCGGCAGAGGCCGAACGCGCACATAAGCGCCGTGAGCAGCGGTATCACGGCGGCAACCGCCCCGCCGAGCGCCGCGCATATGCCAACCACCGCACAAAGCATTATTACCGCCGCCGTTTCCGCCCGCCTGAGCCGCTTGCCCCGAATATATGCCCACAGCGCGCCCCACGCGCGGCACAGCACCGCCGATAGCGGCACAGTCAAAAGCAGCGCGCCCATGCCCAGCATGAATGCATAGCGGTTATTTGCATACACAACGCAAAGCGGCACCGCCTGCGCGATAAGCGGCGCTATTATCCGCACGCAAACGGGCGTTTCCTCCCCGTGCGCCTCTTTGAGCGCGCCGAACACTATCGCCGCGCCAGCAAGCATCATGCAGGCAAAAACGCTCATTGTGCTTTTTGCATACGCCGCGCCCAGTATTGCCGCAGCCATGGCGTACCCCGGCGTATCCGACCCAAGCCACATTGCCGCGCATGTCGCCGCAGCGAACGGGGAGCAGCCGTACCTGCCCGCGGATGCCATTATAAAGGCGCAGCTTGCCTCTATCCCCCTCCTTGCCCAGTCGCCTTCGTCCCGCGCGGACAGCATACGCACGGCCATTGCCCTTATTCCGTTCGCTTCCATGGCTTGTCCCTCCCTGCATAAAACAATTACTGCATTTATATTAGCGTAACGTCGGCCTTATTTTTGTAGAATCTCCGCCGTGCTTTTTGGCGAAGTGTGCAGAATGGAGGCAATATGCGGATATTATTACATTATGCATATCCTAAGGGCGATATTCCCGCCGTCCGAAAAAAAGCTGACGGGGGGGATGCCCGTCAGGTATGTTTTTTAATGCTTTATTATTTGCTTTATTTATATATTATGTTTACCGTATCGCTCTGGTAAGAATCGTTCATGAAAAAATCCGCGCCTTCCTCCACAACTATGCTTGTGTTATCGCTGGGATATACTCCCATGCCGTTTATCCATAGCTTGCCGCCGTTTTTGACGGTAAGCGTGCTGTTCTGAACAAGGCATAGCGTTGTGTTCGCCCCCATTTCCAGCGAACCGCCGGCTTCTATATTCACGTTTTCAAATATCTCCACGTTCACATAACCTTTGGTGTCAAACTTTACAGCATCACCATCGCCTATTGTCAGGTTTGTCAAATCAACTATGCCATTCTGTGCGTAGTCAAGATAGTCGCATATATATTGGACGTCCTCGATTTGATTCACATTTTTGAAATCCGCCATGGTTATCCGCCTTGCTTTTATTTTATCCATCTGTTTTATCGGAAAAACATTGTTTTCTATGTAGTCGGTAATATTTTCATTGATTACATTATCGTATATTGTAAGGTAAATATAGCGCACATCTATATCGTCAAATTCAACACTTGCAAGATCATCAAATTCCACCTTGCCGCGGCGTTTAACACCATCGTGTATTATTTCCAGCACAGGCCCGTTGCCGAATTCTTCGCCGCGCTCAAAGCGTATTTCAGTATTCTTACCAACACTAAGCGTTCCGCTTAAATATATCTTCTCGAACCTTGTTTTTCCGCCATCGCTTATGGTACTCCTGCCAAGGTTCAGCGTTGCGCCGTCATCTATGCGCACTGTGGAGCCTGTTCTTATGTTTATCTGGCCGTAATTATTAAGACTTATGCCATTTGGCACGGTAAGCGTCATTGAACGGGCTAACAGCATTTCGATATTCGGCCAGACTATAAGGTCGCGCTCAAGCGTCATATCCTCGGTAAGCTCTATTGTATATACGGTATGCGGATCGTTGCTTGCGCGGTTATATGCTTTGTAAAACTCCGCCTCTGAGCGGGTGGTTATAACGTCCGCCTTCTGAGCATCGGGGTCAAAGTGCATGTTGAGCAATCCGTCCGATACGGCCTTGGCAACCACCTTTGGCGTAACCGTAGGGTACGGAACAGCCGTAAGGTCTGTCACGTCTATCGTTGCCTCCGGCGTTGCATCGGCGTTCGCCTCCTGCACGGGAGTGGGTTCGGCGGAAGCGGGTACATCCGCGTTCGCGCTTGCACCGGCGCTTGCAAAAAGCGTGCAGGCAAGTGCAACGCAGCCCGCCGCCGCGGCAATGCCCAGCGCCCATGCGCCTATTTGTATATGCTTTTTATATTTTGCCATGCGCAGCGCCGTTTTCATGGCCTTTGCGCTCTGGTATCTGTTCTGCGGCTCAAGCTGCGTGCAGCGGGCGGCAACGGCGTTATATGCCTTTGCCTCTTCGCCGAAGCGCGCCATCAAAACGTGCAGCACCGTGCCCGCGGCGTATATATCCGTGCGCGCGTCGCTTTGGTTAAAGCCGTATTGCTCAGGCGCCGCATAGCCGCGCGTGCCAATCTGCTCCGTGTCGCATGGTTTGCCGTCCTTAAACAGCCTTGCCGCGCCAAGGTCGATAAGCTTCAATACGCCCCCGTTTGAAATTATAATGTTTTCGGGCTTGATATCCCTATGCACCACGCAGGGCTGCATGGCATGCAGCGCGCCCATTGCGGCGCAAAGCTGCTCCATCCATTCTTCCGCCTGCGCAATGGCATATGTACCCTCGTGAACTATATCCTCCAGCGTTTCGCCTTCAATATATTCATAATAGGCAAAGCATTCCCCCTCGTACTCTTCGGTTTCGTAAACCCTGGGCAGGTTCGCCTGCTCCACGCTTTTCAGCCGCTCATATACCCCCAGCAGCTCTGCGCGCAGCTTTTTCCGCACGGCGACCGTTCCCGTTTCCGCGTCTTTTACCAGCGCAATATCAGGGCCTTTCAGATAGCCAATGGTATCGTAAGATAAAAACATTGATTTTCACCGCCAAATCAGTTATCATTATGTATGGTTATTACAGCTATTATTATAATGTATATAGTGGTGATTTGCAAATGGGTTCTACAACAAAACGGCTTTGCGACGCGCTGCTCAACGCAGACAACATAGATTCTTACTTTGACAACAACGCCGACCATATAGACATAGGCGTTGACCTGAGCGAATTTTTGGAAGAAAAGCTGAAGGAAAGCGGGCTTACCTGCGCGGAGCTTTTCGCGCGAAGCTCAATAAACCCGTCCTATGGCTATCAGCTTCTTTCCGGCCTGCGCTCCCCCGCGCGGGATACGGCCGTTCAGCTTGCATTGGGCCTTGCCCTTGACGTTGACGATACTCAAAAACTGCTGCGCATGGCGAAGCTTGGCGCGCTTTATCCGCGGGACAGGCGGGACAGCATTATACTTTTCGCCATATCGAACGGCTTCACCCTGCCGCAAACCAATGAGCTGCTGTTCTCCCATTCGATGAACGGATTATCAAAGTAAACAAACTGTAATATTGATGACAAGTCGGGCTTATATGCTGTATAATAGCGTGTAAGCCCTTTTTAGCTGGCATACGAAAGAGTTTGGAGGCGAACTGATTTGAAATATATCAAGCGGCTTTGCGCGGCGCTTGCCGCGGCAATGCTCATCACGCTCGTTGGCTGCAACGCGGCCGTAACAAGCCCCGTGCAGGGGGAAGAGGAGCTGGTCGCCGTGCCGGAGCGCACGCATACGCCCGCGCCCGTGCTCACGCCCGAGCCTACGCCAGAGCAGACGGCCGAGCCGGAACCGACCGAGGAGCCCGCGCCCAGCCCCACGCCGGACGACGGGCTGCCGTATTATCTTTACGTTGAGAAGGGTTCATTTACCCTTACCATATATGAAAAGGACGAAAACGGCGAATATACCAAGGTATTCAGAACATACCGCATAGCTCACGGCGGCAACAAAACTCCCGCGGGGACTTATACCCTTGGCGGGGAGGAAGCGCGCGAACGCTGGCACGATTTTCCGGACGGCGGCACCGTGCAGTACGCCACCCGCTACGAAGGCAGGTTGTATATCCATTCCCCGCTTTACGCAACAAGCGACCCCACGCAGATGTGGCCCAAGTATTATAACGGGGACCACGGCATAGGCCTTGAATCGACCGGCGGCTGCCTTAGAATGGTTACGGAAGCGAGCAAATTCATATACGAAAACTGCCCCGAAGGCACCACGCTTAAAATAGTCAACGGGTCGCCCCTCGGCACCACCAGCGAGGATATTCCCAGCCGCAACGGCCTTAGGATAGACCCCACGGATTACGACACGCTCAGGGAAAAGGGCTACATCACGGACTGATTTCACCCCGAAAGGAGGGCGCACCATGAAGCGAACAATAAAATTGGCCGCGGGCATGCTATCGCTCCTTTTCGCCGCGCTGTGCATGGGCGGTTGCTTTGCCGCGCCCGATGCCAACACAGCGCCGCCCGTAAGCGTTGTTCCCACGGCGGGACCCACCGCGCAGCCCACGGAGGCTCCCCTTCCCACGCCCACCGCTGAGCCTACGCCCGTTCCAACGCCTACACCAGATCCGGTGTATTACAAATGCCGCGTTAACACGCTCAACTGCCGCAGCAGCGCGGACAAATCGAGCGACGCGAACATAGTTTGCCAAATAGGGTACGAGGACAAAGGCGAATTTTTAGGCACGGAGGGCGAATTTACCCGCCTAAGGCTTGAGGACGGGCGGGAGGTATACTGCTACAGCGATTACCTTGTTGAACAAAGCGTGCAGCTTTATGCCTATCTTTCCCCAGAGACGGCGCAGAAGACAGACATTGCCACCGGCCAGCCGGTTTTTGAGGCGGATGGCGTTACCCCGGTTATGGTAAAGAACGAGCTTGTGGACATGCGGCTGTATCTTCCGGACGCGGTGTATGAACAGCTTTTCGCCACCGAGCGGAACATTACCGGCGCGCCGCTTTACTCCCGCGCCGTGCCGCTGATGCAGAAAGATACGCTTACCAAGCTGATGAAGGCATACGACCGCTTCAAAGCGGACGGATACACGCTTAAGGTATACGATGCATACCGGCCCATAAGCGTGCAGCGGATACTTTTTAACATTGTTAAAAACAAGCATTGGATAGCCAATCCGGATACCACCGCCAGCAACCATAACCGCGGCTGCGCAATAGACATGTCCCTTATAATAGACGCAACGGGGGAGGAGATGGAATTCCCCACGCCCATGCATACCTTTTCGGAGGAATCCGCCCGCACCTGCAAAACATGGAGCGACACGGCCCGCGCCAACGTGGACTACATTACCGAAGTTATGGCCGAATGCGGCTTTAACAGCATAAAGAGCGAATGGTGGCATTTTTCGGACACGGATTCAAAGAAGTTCATGACCACCGATATAGATCTCGGCAGCCTTACAATGCTGCCCAAGCAGGAGGAAACCAACCAATGAAGCTTAAATTTGACCGCAGCTATATACTGATAGCCGCAATAGCGCTGTGCCTCATAATGGCGGCCTGTTCACCGAGCGGCACTAATAACGCCGATGCGCTTACCGGCGCGTTTACCGACAAGGACCTTGGCATTGCCATAGACGGCAAAACCTATTACCTGAGGGAGGATTCCGCCGCGCTGATAGCCGCACTCGGCGACGGATACGAATACAGCGAAATGGTAAGCTGCGTTTACGACGGCAAGGATAAAACATTTGCCTACGACGGCATTACCGTAAGCACCGTTCCCGTTGACGGCAAGGACGTTACAGAGATGATAACCCTTACCGGCGGCGATTACGCCACGCTGCGCGGCATAAAGATAGGTAATACGCTGGGCGAAGTTAAGGCGGCATACGGCGAAAAATGGTTTGACGACGGCTACCTTACCTATTCCATATCCGGCGACGAAACGGACATACATTCCGAACGCATACAGTTTGAATACAGCGGCGATACGGTTACGCGCATATTCATCTATTCCCCCAGCTATTGATAACATATAGCAGAGCATGGTATTCAGTTCCCCAACATTTATATTTCTGTTCTTTCCCGCGGTGTTCCTTACCTGCCTTTTAACAAGGCGCAGCGTAAAATGGAGCAACGCGGTGCTGCTTATATTCTCATTGCTGTTCTATGCATGGGGAGAGCCGGTATATGTGCTGCTGATGGCGTTCACAACGCTTGTGTGCTACATATGCGCCCGCATGATAGCAAAGGGCAAAAACGTGCGGCTGAGCACGGCTGTTGCTGTAATTTGGGGCATAGGCACGCTTGTGGCATTCAAATATACGGGCTTTTTGGTGCAGAGCTTCAATTCGCTCACCTCCCTTGCCGTACCCGTGCCGCAAATTGCGCTGCCGGTGGGCATATCGTTTTTCACGTTTCAGGCAATAAGCTATGTTTTGGACGTTAAGCGCGGGGATGCGGAGGCCGCGGCAAGCTATGCGGACGTGCTTTTGTACATTTCGCTTTTCCCGCAGCTTATAGCGGGGCCGATAGTGCGCTACAGCGACGTTGCGGCAGAAATAAAGCAGCGTACCGTTACCACGGAGGACATCGCCGCGGGGCTCAGGCGTTTCTGCTTCGGCATGGGCAAAAAGGTGCTTATAGCGAACACGCTCGCCTACACGGCGGACAAGGTTTTTGCCCTGGACAGCGCGGCGATAAACGCGCCCATAGCATGGCTTGGCGCGGTATGCTATTTGATGCAGATATATTTTGACTTTTCCGGTTACAGCGACATGGCCATTGGCCTTGGCCGCGCATTCGGCTTCACATTCCGCGAAAACTTCATGTATCCCTATTGCGCCGCATCCATGCAGGATTTTTGGCGCAAATGGCACATATCCCTTTCCACCTGGTTCAAAGAATATGTTTATATTCCCCTTGGCGGCAACCGGCGCGGCAAGCTGCGCACGGGGCTGAACAAGCTTATAGTTTTCCTGCTGACCGGCCTTTGGCACGGGGCAAGCTGGAACTTCGCCGTGTGGGGGCTTTACCACGGGGCGTTCCTTATGGCGGAAAGCTACGGCGTGCTGAAGCCCAATCGCTGGCCCAAGGCGCTCAGGCACATATATACGGTTATCGCCGTAACGGTGGGCTTTGTTATATTCCGCGCGGAAACATTGGGTCAAGCATGGCTGATAATTTCAAAAATGTTCACCGGATGGACGTTTGACGCCGCGCTCGGCGCGCAATTATCGCTGCTTTTAAGCCCGCTTTGCTCCGCAGCGCTTATAGCGTCTGTTTTTGCCTGCATGCCTTACGCAAGCAGTATAGCAAGCCGGTATACGGTAAACCGTCCGCGTTTCGGATATGCCGTATATTTGGCGGCATTCGCGCTGCTTATTGTATGCATAGCCTGCCTTTCCACGGCAAGCTACAATCCGTTCATTTATTTCAGATTTTAAGGAGGCGGCAAGCATGAAAAAAGGATTTATGATAGCGTTCATCGCCGCCATACTGACAGCGTGCCTGCTGCCTATAGGCGCGAATATATTTGGCTACACCGCCGTAAACCGCGAAAACCGTCCCCTTGCTCGGGAGCCACAGATAGTTGGCCGCGACGGGCTGAACCTTGAATTTCCAAGCGACTTTGACGATTATTGGCAGGATCATTTCGGCTTGAGGGAGGAGCTTGTGACGGCGTTCCATGCGGCCACACTTGCCATGTTTAACGATACGCTGAATGAAAAGGTGGTTGCGGACAAGGACGGATTTTTGTTTTACAGCGAAACGCTGAACGATTATACCGGCCTTGAGACCATGAGCGATGCAGACATTTTGCGCGCAGCGAACGTTATCCGCCAAATAAGCGAATACGCCGAAGCTAATGGCGCAAAGTTCGTATTCTCCGTAGCCCCGAACAAGAACACGGTTTATCCCGAATATATGCCGAGCCGCATAAAGCGCACATCAGCCGTCTCAAACCACACGCGGCTTTATGCCGCGTTGAGCGATGCGGGTGTTGACACGCTGGATTTTGCCGCGCTTTTGACCGAGCATAAGGGCGACGGTTTGCTTTATTATCAGCAGGACACGCACTGGAATCAGCGCGGCGCGCTTATTGCATACAACGAAATAATGAAGCTGATAATGAACGGCGAAGGCTACGAAACCTATTCTGCCGCCGTGCCGCACGACGAAACGGGCTACTATGGTGACCTGCACAACTTTGTTTTGCCGGCGGAAGAATCCGCGCTGCCGTATCCCGAATACGGCATAGCGGCGAATTACACGCTTGACGAAGGCGCGCGCATGGAGCGGGACATAAACTTCGGCACAAGGAGCGAAGAAAACGCGGAAAAATCGCTGCTTCTTTACCGCGATTCGTTTGGCGAGGCGCTCATACCGCTGCTTTCCACCAATCTTGGCCGCGCGGTATATTCGCAGGAGTTTCCGTATAACCTTGAGCTGAACGGCGAAAGCTACGGCATGATAATGATAGAGCTTGTTGAACGGAACATTCCCAATCTGCTCACGGGCGCACCGCTTATGCAGGCGAGCGAAAAGCAGCTTCCCACGGATGCGGTAAGCGTAAGCTGCACGGCGAATGCGCAGAAGCGTTCCGGCTTTACGCAGCTTTACGGCAGCATAGCAGCATACCCCGCCGCCGAGCGCATATATATTGAGGTTGCCTGCGCGGACGGCGCGGTACGCATATATGAAGCGTTTCCCATGAACGCTTCAGGCGACGCCGATCCCGCATGGGAGAGTGAATCGGGCTACCTGCTGACACTTCCCGAGGGAATCGAAGGCGAAGTGAGCGGAGCATACATAGGTTGAAAAATCCACAATTTGATATGAATAACAATGCCCCTTTGCACAAAGGCTAACACAAAACCAAAGTGCAAAGGAGCGTTTTATTTATGGATAAAAAGAAGCACGGCCCGCGCAAGGGCTGCGTATACGAGGACATGACAAGCACCGTATCCGGCACGGAGTGCACCGGCCTTATGCCCACCCCGCCGCAGGATGAGGACGAGTACGAGGCTTATCAGGAGCTGCACGGCATGGAGGTGCCGAAGGAGTAGGCGGTCATTCCGCCGAAACGGCTTCCTCCCCCGCATTCTTTATCAGTTTTCGCTTGGTAACGATATACATGCCTATCAGCACCGCCGTGGTTACCGCCCAACTTATGGGGTAGGATACGAATATGCTGAAAATTGTATGATATTTCCGAAAAACGGTGGATATCCAGATTATTCTAAGTATGCATGCGCCGAACAGGCAAACTATCATAGGCGAGAAGGATTTGCCCATGCCCCTCAGGGAGCCGGTGAAAACCTCCATATTGCCGCAGATGAAATACAGCGCAACGACCGTGATAAGCCTTTCGCAGCCGTATGCTATAACCTCTGGATCGTCATTATAAAGCCCAAGGAGCTGATTGCGGAACAGCACGGCTATTATGCCCGTTACAAGCCACGCAATGGTTACCAATATGTTGCAGTAAAGGCATATCGGGCCGATACGGTCGTATTTCTTCGCGCCAACGTTTTGACTGGTAAACGTTACCGTCGCCTGCGAAAAGCTGTTTATGGCAATATATACGAAGCCTTCCAGATTGCTTGCCGCGGAGCAGCCCGCCATTACCTGGGAGCCGAAGGAATTGACGGAGGACTGTATCAGCACGTTTGAAACGGAGAACAGCGCGCTCTGTATGCCTGCGGGCAGGCCAATCTTTACCATTTCGCCAAGCTTATGACCGTGTATTTTCATTTTAGCGGGGTAAAAATGCACGCTGCCGGGCGTATGCATAAGGCAGTTGACCACCAGCACCGCGGAAAGCACCTCGCTGGCCACGGTTGCGTACGCAACGCCCGCCACGCCCATATCAAAGCATATAACCGTAACAAGGTTCAGCACAACGTTCAGCGCGCCGGATATTATAAGATAATAAAGCGGGCGCTTAGTGTCTCCAACCGCGCGCAGTATACCCGCGCCGTAGTTATATATCATCAGCGCGGGAAGTCCGGCGAAGTATATCCTTAAATACTGCGCCGCAAGGTCGATAACGTCCTTGGGGCTATCCATCCATTCAAGGAACGTGCGCGCCATGAAGAAGCCGAATATGCCAAGGCCAACGCCCGCGATAACGCTGAACAGCATTGCCGTATGCACCGTATCGGACACGGCATCGAAATCCCGCGCGCCGAAGTACCGCGCAACGGTAACGTTTACGCCAAGGCTTATGCCTATGAACAGCGCAACCACCAAGTTGACAAGCGAACCGGTCGAGCCTACCGCGGCCAGCGCCTGACTGCCGGCGAACTTGCCCGCGACTACCATATCCGCCGCATTATAAAGGCATTGCAGCACGCCCATGGCTATAACCGGCAGCGAATATGTGAGCAGCATCTTAAAAAGCGGCCCGGTGGTCATATCCATTTCATAGCTTTTATTATTGTTTTTCATACTCCTCCTAAGCAGGATAAATCCCGTAACATGGTATTATATCAAAGCGATGCGGAAAAGTGAAGCGGGAGTTTGGAACAATGCAACCAAAAGGCGCCACCGCTCGCGGGGGATTCGAGCCGAGCGCGCCCAGTGGGTGATGCAGCGAGGGGAGAATCGGGCGGAATAGGGAGTGTTGCAAGCGGCAGCGCTGCAAGACGACCATATTCCAACCAGCGTTCTGTCGAACGAAGTGAGACTGAGGGGGAATATCTCATGGCACTCCTGCTCCGAGCCATTCCCCTTTCGTCACGGCTTGCGCCGCGACACTTTCCCCGTAAACGGGGACAGCTTTTAGGCGGTGGTTGCACAAACCAAAAGGAGCGGTCGCCCGCTCCTTTTTATCGTTTATTAACTTAGTTCCTTTTCTTGCCCGCTATAATAACGACTATCGCCATCGCCGCAAGCACGAGCCCCGCGCCGATGTATGGCATTTGTGCGTCGCCCGTCTGCGGCAGGCCGGCGGAAACGGCGGTGTTGGTTATAATGGCGCTGCCGCCGTAATAGTTCACGGTGCTGACATAGCCCTTGGGCACGTTCAGCTCCGCTACCGTCCACTTGTAGCCCGTATCAAGGCCGCTCCAGGTGTGCTGCCAGCGGTTGGCGGCGCTCAGCTCAACCCTGCCGTCGTCAATCACCCTGCCGAACATCGTAAAGCTGTACGGCTCCCCGTTGCGGTAAAGCTGAACGGTCACGCTCTCGCGCATATGCTTTTCGTTGCCGTCGCTCCACTTTTTCTCAACGGTGATGCTGTCGCTGACTTCTGTCGCGCCCTTGGTGTTCACGAAGTTTACACTTACGGTATCTGTATTGGGGGCGTTCGTTTCCCACTTTGTTCCGGATACGCCGTTCACAACGGTGCTGTAACCCTTGCTGTCCAGTTCGGTTACAGTTACGGGCTCAGTCCTGTCCGCAGCATTCATGGTATACAGGCTTTCGCCGTGCTTCAGCTTGAATCGACCTGTTACCTTGCCCTCTTCGTCATCAGGGAATGCATCATAATCTTCCCTTTCAAAATCATATATGCTGCCATCGGCAAGTATTTTGTATATTCCGGGGACAGCAGCGCCTATGGCAGGCGGAACGTTTACCTGCGCCGCAGCGTCCATGGAGTACACCACCGGGGGTTCATATTCTTCTTTAGGCATATAGAACGTTATCTCGAACTCAAATTCGTCGTTCGCGTTCGCGCCGCTGCCTTCAACGGTTTTGGAAATCACTATGTCGCAGTCCTTGCGCTTTTTGTAATTATTATCTATATACCGCGTTTCACTTGCATATGGTTCTGTATATATCGTTTCAATGTCCGGCGCGGACAGTCTGTATCCTTCCGGTATAATGGGGTCTAACTCTTCTATGGCAATCCATGTATATTATGGCAGATTTTCAATGGTATAGCTTCCCAAGTGTATACCTTCTATACCGTTCCATTTAGCGGTGATGGAAAATTCGCCCTTTACCCCATTCTCTACGGGGTCGAGATCATCCCAGCCTTTTATCTGATAATATTTGAAATTGAACTTATATTCTTTGGTTTCGTCAAGGCCATATACCCGCTTTATTATGACCAGCGTCATAGTTCCCGGCGCATCGGTATTCGGCGGGTAGGTCGGGGTGTCGGCCAAGGCCGTCATGGGCACAAGCGCAATAAGCATTACCAGCGCAAGCAGTATGCCCATAAGCTTAGTGTACTTTTTCATAGATTTTTCCCCTTTCGATTTTCAGTTTTAGGTTGAAAAAGTTGTTCGTTCGCGCCGCTTCTGCGACATTATAACATTGATTTATATTACCAATTACAAACATTTTAACATACTCCAAACCCGTTTTACAACCCATAAAAAATATTTAGTTTACCTAAATTTTTATGCAAAAAGCACCGCCTTTATGAGCAGTGCTTTGTATAAGCATATGTTATGTTGTTTTGCATTACAGCATCAATTCATACGTTCCGTCCACGGCTATGCCCGCTTCCGCCGCTGCAGAAACAAGCTTCTCTCGGCTTTCGACAGGGGCGCGCCAGCTCATGCCGCAGCCTGCGGTTATCTCCCGCGGCACGGGTATAAGCCTGCCGGGCAGGTTTTTAGCGGCGCATATGGCCTCCATTGCCATTGCGGCGGTAGTGGTATGGAATGTTATTATGAGCCAAAGCTTTTTCTCTCTCATTGTGCAAGCTCCTTCACCGCGCGTATAGCCGCATCCACGTCCGCTTCGGTATTATAGTAGGCGAAGCTGAAGCGAACCGCGCCCTGCTCCCGCGTGCCGAGTGCGATATGCATACGCGGCGCGCAATGCGCGCCCGGGCGCGTGGCAATGCCGTATTCCTCGCTCAATGCGTCCGAAATTTCTCCCGAATCATAATCCGCAATATTCAGTGCAACTATCGCCGCGCGGTCGCGCGAAAAATCGCCGTATACGGTAACGGCAGGTATATCCTTCACGCCCTCGTAAAAGCGGCGCATAAGCTTCTGCTCGTGCGCGTGTATGGCCTCAACGCCCGTATCCAATATGAACCGCACCGCCGCGTTAAGCCCCGCGATGCCGTGGCCGTTGAGCGTACCCGCTTCAAGGCGGGTCGGGTATTCCTCCGGCTGGGTTCTGCTGTATGACTGCACGCCGCTGCCGCCCACCTTGAACGGCCTTATCTCAATGCCGTTCATTATGCACAGCCCGCCGGTGCCCTGCGGCCCCATAAGGCCCTTATGCCCCGTGAAGCACAGCACGTCTATGCCCATGGCCTGCATATCTATTGGAATGCAGCCCGCCGACTGCGACGCATCAACTATCATTATCGCGCCATTTTGGTGCGCAAGCTTGGCTATGCGCGCAATATCAAGCATATTTCCCGTAAGGTTTGAAGCATGGGTGCATACCACCGCGCGCGTTTTGGGCGTTATCAGCGAAGCAAGCTGAGCATAGTCTATATTGCCCTGCCTGTCCGCCGCGGCAAAGCTGAGCTTAACGTTTCGCTCCGCCTCAAGCCGATAAAGCGGCCTGAGCACGGAATTATGCTCAAGATCCGTGCTTACGGCCTCGTCCCCTTCGCCTATGATGCCTGATATGGCAATATTGAGCGCCTCGGTAGAGTTTGCGGTGAACACAACGTGGTCCGCGCGGGGGCAGTTGAAAAGCTTGGCTATTCTTTCCCGCGCCGAATAAACCACCCGCGCGGCTGAAAGCGCCTCTTCATGCGTCCCGCGCGAGCAGTTGCCCATCGTGCCCATGGCTTTCACCACGGCGTCTATGACCTGCGGCGGCTTAACGAGCGTTGTGGCCGCATTGTCAAGATATATCACGGCTTGATGACCTTGCCGGCAGAGGCAAGCTTTTCAACTATGGTATACATATTTGTAACGCCGCCAACGGCCAGCTTATCGGTAAGACCATAGAAATTGAGGCAGGTGCCACAGGTGAGTATTTCAACGCCCTGCGCTTCCATGTTCTTCAGATCCTCAACGGAAACGGAGCCTTCGGTGGTCAGCTTCGCGCCGCCGTTATAGAAAAGCATGGTCTTGGGCAGGGTTTCAAGCTGAGATACGGCGAATATGAAGCCCTTCATAAGCGTTTTGCCAAGCTCATCGGAGCCGCGGCCCATAATGTCCGTATCTATGGCAACCACAAAGTCGCCGCGGTTATCAACGGCGCAGTTTATGTCCGCCTCGCTCATTTCAACGGGGCCTTCCACCTGCATGGTTATCTTATAAAGCTCATCGGAAAGCTTTTCGCTGCTGTGCTTCAGCTTTTTGCTGTTCGCAAGGCGGGTCAGGTTCTGGATAGCTATTTCGTTATCCACCTGCACCTCAAGCGTGCCGGCTTCCCTGAATTCCTTCAGCGCCTTTGTGGCCTTTACAACGGGTACGGGGCACTGGTCGCCCACAGCATTGATCTTTACGTTTGCCATTTTTATTTCCTCCTATTTATTGCTTGACCGAGTCAAGTTTTTTTACAAAAATTTCCCGCGCGAACATTGCCGCGCCTATCGCGCCCGCGTAGCGCGCAAGCGGCGCGCTGATAACCTCCGTCCCAAGCTTTTGGCTCAGCATGTCTATAACAAATGGCGTTTCGCACAGCCCGCCCGTAAGGTATACCCTGCCGCCGGCGCCAAGCTGGCCCATCTGTCCCCTCACCTTCGTGGCAATGGATTCAACTATGCCGTATGCAATGGCCCCGCCCTCGTCAAGCACGATAAGCTTTGTGCAGGTGGAGCCCATGTCTATACCCGTAAAATACATGGCTTCTCCCTTTCGCCGCAATTTTTACCCATATGCCGATATTATAGCAAACCTTTGCCGCATAGAACAGCAATCGCGGTCAAAATGAATAGTAAGCTGCTAATATCTGTTTTTTAGATGATAGTTTATCGTTCATAATTCGCGAACTCATCCCTGTGCTGCATGAAAAATTCGTACAGTGCGCGAGTATTCGCCATGTCCGTCCAGTGCACGGGGCGCACGGGGAATGCATCCATATCATAAACCTTCGCACCTTTAAGCGACAGCATGAACGGCGAATGGGAGGATATTATGAATTGGCAGTTATAGAACCGCGCCGCATTTTCAATATATTCCGCCAGCTTTTTCTGCGATTCGGTGCTCAGGCTGTTTTCAGGCTCGTCCACCAGATACAGGCTGTTTTCGTCTATCTTATCGGTAAAGAACAGCAGCGCGCTTTCGCCGTTTGAGTGCGCGCGCACGTTGTGCATAAGGCTTGCGCGCACATATGCGCTCTGCGTCATGCGGCGGCGCCTGTTCTGCTGCACAAGCTCGGCATAGTCATCCATACTGCGCACGCGCAGGGGCTTTGCGTCGGGCGAACGCTCCTTCAGCCATTCCGTGAAAAGCTCCTCCCGCCGTTCGTCTATGCCGTCGTTAAGGCTGCGTATATTAAATATGAAATCAAACACATCGTCGCTGGTTATTATTTCCGCGTTGAGTTCCTCCCCCGCGCGCGGGTCAAGCGTAAAGCTGCACATATTGACATATTCTTCAAAGAACGCGCTGGAGTTATATGGCGACGTGCGCTTAGCCTCAAGCGCCTGCGCCATTATGTTGAGCGCGGTAGTTTTGCCCGATCCGTTGCCGCCGGAAAGTATAGTCACCGGTTCAAGCTCAAGGCGCGTAAGCCCCTTTTGCGGAAACAAGCCGAACGGATACGCCGTTGAATAGCAGGTGCGCTTTAGCGCGATAAAAAAGTCCTCCTCCCGTTCCTTGGGCAGGAACGAGAAATTTTTCAAATAAAGCATCGGCCTTCTCCTTATGCGGCAATAGATGAATATAGTATATCATGCTTCATATATATCAGGTATGGGTAGAATAAGGCTTAACACTGAAAAGATAACAAAGCTTGGGCTTATCGCGCTCGCAATATCGCTTTTTGTGCTGATGCTGCGCGGCTGTGCCATAGCGCGCGGCGGATACGAAGGCGACAGCGATGCGCCTACGGCGGACGGCGATGACGCAACCGTGAGCATATACAATGCCGACACGGACAAGGTGTATTCACTGCCGCTTGAGGAATACGTTCTGCGCGTTACGGCGGCGGAAATGCCCGCAAGCTTTGCGGAGGAGGCGCTGAAGGCGCAGTCCGTTGCTGCGCGCACATATACCGCCCGAAAGATGGCCTCTCTCGGCGGCAAACCATGCGGCAGGGGCGGCGCGGACGTATGCACGGACAGCACCTGCTGCCAGGCATACCGCACGCGGGAGGAGCTTTCCGAAAAGTGGGGCAGCTCAGCGGACATGTACTTCGATAAATTGAGCGGCGCCGTGTCCGCTACGCGCGGCGTTATATTGACATACAACGGTAAGCCCATAGAGGCGCTGTTTCATTCATCCTCCGGCGGCATGACGGAGGACGCAGCAAACGTTTTCGGCGGGGATGCGCCGTATCTTAAAAGCGTATCAAGCCCGGGCGAGGAAGGCTTTTCGCGTTACAGCGCAACGGTGTCCTTCACCCGCAAGCAGTTTGCAAACGCCGTGAACGCGGCGATAAAGGGCGCGGATATATCAAAGAATAAGCTTGAGGAGCAGGTGAAGATACTTTCAAAAAGCGAAAGCGGCCGCGTGACAAGGCTTCAGCTTGGCAGCAAAACCGTTACTGGGCGCGAGCTCAGGCGGGCATTGGGGCTGAACAGCACCGCGTTCACAATAGAGATATCTCCCGAGCGCGTTGTGGTATCCACCCGCGGCTACGGCCACGGCGTGGGCATGAGCCAATACGGCGCGGAGGCAATGGCGCAGCACGGAGCGGATTATAAAGAAATATTGCTGCATTATTATACCGGCGCAGAGATAGAGACTATCGACTTGGGGGAAATAAAATGATACTATATATTTATGAACAGACTTTCCATAACGGCAGACGCTTCCCTTTGCGGCAGAACGGCAGAAAGCGTGATAACGCACGAGCTTATGGCGTCGGACACATATCTTAGGCGGTTAAAGACGCTGCCGCTCGGCATAAGCGTAAACGGTGCGCATGTGCGCAGCACATATAGGCTCGCCTTGGGCGACGTGCTCAGCATTCAGCTCAGCGACCCCGAAGAAGGCCGCCCGAAGGGCAAAGCGGCAAAGCTTGATATTCTATATGAGGATGAATGGCTAATCATTATAAACAAGCCTGCGGGCATTGCCGTGCATTCTTCCACCAATGAACCGAACATGGACACGGTTGAGGATGCGCTCTACGCCTATCTTCCGCGTGACGAGCATCCGCATCCGGTGAGCCGGCTTGACCGCGGCACGACCGGCGTTATGACCGTTGCAAAATGCGGCTATATGCACGCGCTGATGAAACGCATTATGGAGCAGGGTCAATTCGAAAAGCGATACTTGGCCATACTTTCCCGCGTTCCGGAAAAAGCGGAGGGCATAATAGACGCGCCCATAGGCATGGCCGAAAATTCGCATTACAAGCGCGCCGTGCGCCCGGATGGTTCGCCCGCCGTGAGCGAATACCGCGTGCTGAGCACTTTCAACAGCATAGCCCTATGCGAGCTGCACCCGCGCACGGGCCGCACGCACCAGCTGCGCGTACACATGGCGCACATCGGCTGTCCGCTCATGGGAGACTGGCTATACGGCGAAAGCTCTCCGCTCATCGCCCGCCCCGCGCTCCATGCCGAGCGCGTCGCCTTCACACACCCGCTCACGGGGGAATACATTTGCGTGCATGCGTCAATGCCAAAAGATATGAGTAAACTGCTTAACGCATAATGTAATTGATTATTTTTTTCGGTTATATCCGTAAAAACTTTTGGTTTATGCGTAGTTTTTCCAGTTCACCCGTAAAAACTTTCTGTTTTAGCGATGTTTTTCAGCTCAATCCAGCCCAAACATCTTCTCCTCATAGTCCTTCACATAATATTTAATGTTCGTTCGGCCGCGCTTGATTATTGTATGGCCCTCCTGCTCAAGGCGCGCTTTCTGTGCCTCCGTGCCGCCGGGATACTTTTCATTCAGTTCGCCGTTGGCCTTCAGCGTGCGCCAGTAGGGCGTTTCATCATTCTGCCGCTGGTGGCTTGCCCATGCGGCTATGGATACGAAAATGCCTGCGGTTATCGGCTCAGTAAAGTCTGCGCCGTTCTTCTTGGCAAAATATTCCCTTATCGCGCCCACGGTAGTCAGCTTGCCGCGCGGCACGCGGCGCATCACGGCATCGTAATCCATAGGCGGCGCGAAATACATTCTGTTCCCGCCGTACTTGGCTATGCTCTTTTCATCCGTAATTAGCTGCACCTTGGGCATGTCCTTATTGTCGCGCAGCATGGCGTTAAAATCCTTCTTGTCCTCGTTTGCCATTCGTGTCACCTCCATGCGTTAAGAATATATGCTTTTTACATTCAATGCAATGAGACGGTTTTGTTTTTATAAAATAAAAAACGGCTTTCGCCGTCCTCTATGCTCATGTTCTCAGCGTTGCCCTGAGCCTGTCCGGCTTGAGCAGCAGGTCAAGCCCTTCCTCCGCGCTGCGCACGAGCACGTCCGCATGGCTTATCAGCGCGGCGCATACGCCCTCGCCATCCATTACGGCTATGGCAAGCTCCGCAATATCGAACATCTTTATGTCGTTGAATCCGTTGCCTATGCAGGCCGCTTTGCCGCCAAAGGAGCGCGCTATCTCCTCCTTGCAGTCGGCCGCGTTCGCCCGCGGAAAGGTCCTTATCTCCGCGCCAAGCCCGGCGCACTGCGCCTGCACCGTGCCGTATGTGTCCGCGGTAAGCACATATACCCGCGCCAGCTTGCTCAGCTCGCGTATCCGTTCCGCCGCGCCGGCGATAAGCTGCCCGTCTACCGCTATTGTGCCGTTGTAATCCAGAACAATATGCTCTATCTCAATCGCTTCCCTGCCGGGAATCTCTATTTTTATCATTGTGGCCTGCCTTATATTCGCCCTTGTATACTTAGCAAAAGCGGCCGCCCACATGGACGGCCGTTACTAACGCTCTTCGCTTGGTTGATGTTTGTTATGTGTTTCCTTTAAGGCTTGCCTTAGTCCGCAACGTACGGCATAAGGGCGACCTGGCGGGAACGCTTGATGGCAACGGCCAGCTCACGCTGATGCTTTGCGCACACGCCGCTCATCCTGCGGGGCATTATCTTGCCGCGCTCGGTGGTGAACTTACGAAGGCGGTTCACGTCCTTGTAATCTATATGTTCCACCTTGTCGGCGCAGAAGGCACAAACCTTACGGCGGCCCTTGCGGGGACGGGGCTTCATGGTCCTACGCTCTTCCATGATGAAGTATCTCCTTTCAAATCTTTAACGGCGGCTGCGGCTTAGAAGGGCAGCGCGTCGTCGTCAATGTCAACAAATCCGTCGGGAGCCTGGGGTGCGGGCCTGTCGTTACGCGGTGCGTAATCGCCTGCGCCGGAAGCGTCCCTTTCGCCGCGCGGGGTGAGGAATTCCACATCCTCGGCGACTATCTCGGTCACATAACGCTTGGTACCGTCCTTAGCGTCGTAAGAGCGATTCTGAAGCTCGCCCACCACGCAGACCTTGCGGCCCTTGGCAAGATACCTGCCGCATATCTCCGCAAGCTGACGCCACACTATAACGTTAAAAAAGTCTGCCACGGTTTCGCCCGTAGTCTTGTCCTTAAAGCGGCGGTTCACGGCCAGGCTCAGCGTACAAACGTTGGTGCCGTTGGTGGTCTGCCGCATTTCGGGATCCTTGGTCAAATTACCTATAAGTATGACTTTGTTCATTGCGTTACGACCTTTCTTTTACAACCGGTTTTCAGCCGTTCTGACGAACGACGAGAAAACGGAGAATGCCTTCATCGTTGTTCAGGTTACGCTCAAGCTCCCTGGGGAGTTCGCTCGCAGCCGCAAACGTAGTCAGCACGTAATAGCCTTCGGTCTTGTAGTTGATGGGATAAGCCAGACGGCGGCGTCCCCATTCGTCTACCTTCTCGATTTCACCGCCGTTGGCAGTGATTATGCCGGTATACTTTTCGATTATGCCCTTTACGGCCTCATCCTCAAGCTCCGGCGTGATGACATACATGGCTTCGTACTTATTCACGCTTTTCACCTCCTTATGGTCTTATGGCGCCGCACTTACGCGGCGCAAGAAGCACGTTAGCAACATATTATAACATGCAAAAAATAAAGATACAACCCCGTTTTTGACCAAAATACAATGATTTTCGGCCGCGGCGCAGCAAAAAAAGTTCCCTTTCGGCCAAATTAGCCCTTGCGTAGCCGCACGCTATGCGTTACCATTCAGCTATGGACGCTTACGCTTCCATAATACAGCAAAGAAATCAGGTATTCAATAGATGGATGATTTTATAATGAAGCTTTCTCAGCTTGTGGGAGGCAATCTTTGGCTTGCGCCGCTCTTTGCGCTGCTTGCGGGGCTGCTTACCAGCCTTACTCCCTGCTCCCTTTCAACGATTCCGCTTATACTCGGCTGCGTAGGCGGGCTTAACGAGCATGAGCCGAAGAAAGCATTCCGCCTCTCTTTGGTGTTTGCGCTCGGCTCCATGATAACCTTCACGGCGCTTGGGTTCGCGGCGTCGCTGCTCGGCAATCTTCTCAACGGGCTTGGGCCGTGGCTGCATCTTGCGCTTGCGCTGCTGCTCATTGCAATGGCGCTGCAAATGTTCGGCGTGTTCGAGCTGATACCCGAAACCACCATAAAGGCAAAGCCTAACAAGGGCTACCGCGCAACGTTCATGGCGGGGCTGCTTGCGGGCGCTTTTTCGTCGCACTGCACAACGCCCGTGCTTATTGCCATGCTTGCAATCGTTGCCAACCGCGCCAGCATGCTTTACGGCGTGCTGCTGCTCATAATCTTCTCCGTGGGCCACGGCGTGCTTTCCGTTATCGCCGGCACGAGCGCGGGCTTTGTAAGCCGGCTCATGAACTCCCCGCGCTATATAAAGGCGGAGAAGATAGTGCGCATAATACTGGGCGTAATAATACTGCTCGCGGCGGCATATCTCCTTTCCGAAGTTATAGGCGAGGCGTTCCTGCATACGGAGCATGTGCATTGAGAACATTTTGACATTGTGTACAGAATATGCTAAAATGAATATAAGGCATTAAGCATCGCAACGGCAACACTATCTGTTTGGAACGGCAAAAGTAACTTTTCACAGGAGGTTTCTATGATGAATTACTCAGGACCCGACAAGAAAAATTCTGGCAGCAGTTTTGACAATCAGGACTTTGGCATTTACGGCAGAGGGTATGAAGGCTACGCCCACTATATGCAGGCCGTAAAAGAAAGCGGCAGCAGCATCAGCGATGATTTTCCTTTTGATGACGACCTGCTCGATTACGACGATGACGAAGTATTTGACTTAGACGATGATGGCGTATTGCTTGATTCCGACGGTGATCCTATTTACTATTAAGCAAAACACATAATATGTTCGGCAAAAAGGCTTCCCCATGAAGCCTTTTTTGCTTTTCTTAAAAGTACACGGAAATTTTACAGCATTGCGGCTGTACATATCGGCGGTTTTGAATTAGAATAAAATAGATATGTTGTACCCACGGAGGATGTATGGATAAACCGTATTTTATTGTGAACCCCGTTTCTGGTTCCGGCCTTGCGGCGCAAAAGTTTAAGGAGGTTTCAAAGCTGCTTGAAGCCAAGGGCGTGGATTTCTCCTTCGACTATACCGCGGCCCCGCGCCACGCTACCGCGCTTGCCAAAGCCGCAATAGAGCGCGGCAAAAGGCTCATCGCTGCCGTCGGCGGAGACGGTACCGTTAACGAGGTAGCCGCCGCAACCATAGGCACGGACGCCGTGCTTGCCGTATTGCCGTTCGGCACGGGCAACGATTTTACAAAGGTGATGGGCTTTGCAAAGGACGTTGAAGGCGCGGCGGACACAATACTTAACGGCACCGTAAAAAATGCGGACGCGGCGGAGGTGAACGGCAGGCCGTTCATAAACGTGGCAGGGCTTGGGTTCGACGTGGCCACCCTTATCGCCACCGAAAAATACAAGGCTAAGTACAACGGCATGTTCCCATATATTCTGGGCATAATGGACGCCCTTTCGCACCTTAAAACAATGCCCCTCACCATAGAGCACGACGGCGTTACGGAAAAGTGCGATTCCATAATAATGAGCGTGGGCAACGGGCAATACATCGGCGGCGGCATGCGCGCCGTACCCATGGCGGATCCGTTCGACGGCATGCTTGATATATGCTACGTTGAGCGGGTGAGCGTGCTGCGCTTTTTGTCCCTGCTGCCCAAGTTCATAAAGGGGCGGCATGTTGAGCATAAGGACATTGTGCATCATATACGCACCGCCGAATTGAAGGTAAGCTGCCCCGAGGCCTGCTCGCTCCAGCTTGACGGTGAGGTGGATATGACTACGCCCGCCGTTTTCCGCGCGCTGCCGGGGGCGCTGAAGGTGCTGCTGCCTGCTGACGCAAAATAAGGAGTCTTACATGGATAGGCTTTATTTCATTGTTAATCCGGTTTCGGGTTCAGGCGAGGGCATGCGCCGTTTCTCTCTTGTGCGCGGGATACTTGAAAAGCGGGGCGTAGAGTACGGCTTCTGCTTCAGCGAATATCCGGGCCACGCCGTAAAGCTTGCCAAGGCCGCCATAGATGCGGGCGAAACGCGCCTTGTGGCCGTTGGCGGGGACGGAACGCTTAACGAAGTGGCAAGCGTTGTTAAGGACTATACCGGCATAAAGCTTGGCGTGCTGCCGTTCGGCACGGGCAACGACTTTGCGCGCGGCATAGGCCTGCCGGAGGACGACGAAGGGCTTGTGAACGTGCTCACGGGCGGCAAAAGCCGCCTGATAGACGCCGGAATGGCCGGGGACGGCTTTTTCATAAACGTGGCCGGTTTCGGCTTTGACGTTGACGTGGTGCGCTATACCGAAAAATATAAGCGCAGACTGAACGGAATGCTTCCGTATATGCTTGGCATACTGCAATCGCTTATCTATCTTTCCCGCACGGAAGCCGAAATAGTTACCGACAGCGGCGAAACATTTAACGTAACGGTAACGCTGCTTTCTGCCTGCAACGGCACCCGCTTTGCCGGGGGCATAAACCTTGCCCCGCTTGCCGATTACAGCGACGGATTGATGGACATATGCATACTGAAGAAAATATCGCGGCTGCGCTTTTTATATCTTCTGCCCAAATATATGAAGGGCAAGCATTTGAAATATAAGAATGAATTTTTGTATTTCAAGGCAAAAAGCGTGAAGGTAAAAACCCTTACCCATTCCCTGATGGAATGCGACGGCGAAATAAAGGGCGAAACGCCCGCCGAGTTCAGGGTGCTCAGCGGGGCGATAGATTTTATGATTGGTGAATAATGGCAAGACGACGGCTGAAAAGCGCCGATAAGGCGTTCACGATAAAAAGACTGCTTATAATTCTGCTGGGCATTGCGCTGATAGTTGGCGGATTTTTCGGCGTTAGGGCGTTTTTAAGCTCCCGCGCATCCTTCGGCACGGAAAGCGCGCTGCCGTTTTATTCGGAAGCGCCGTATGCTTATTCAAACGGCATATTCTATTATGCCGATGGGGATAAGCTTATCCGTTACGATACAAGGAATCCCGAAGGCGCAACGAGCATGAGCCTTGGCACGAGCGATGTTGCAATAGCCGCGGGCGGCGGCACGGCGGCGCTTTATTCCGTGAACGCGGTGCAGATAATAGGCGCGGATGATTTTATAGACGTAGGCGGGCAGATAATGTCCCTGCGCTGCGCGGCAAATCACATTTCCGTGCTCAGGATAGATTCCGCGGGCACGGGCGCTGTGCTCGTGTATAACAAAAGCGGAGAATTGGTCGACATCATTGAGCAGAAGGATGACATTATAATCGACTGCGGCTTTTATGATTCTTCCGAGGGCGACCTTATGTGGCTGCTCACGCTTTCAACCTCCGCCGATACGCCCGTAACAACGCTGACCACATACAGCTACGCCGCGCAGGGCGGCGACAGCGTTGCCACGATGTCCGGCGTTATAAGCATAAGCTCTCAGCTTGTGGACAGGGTGGTTTTCACAAAAAGCAGCATATTCATTTCCGGCACGGAGCAGCTTATCCGCTGCGATGCGGGCATAAGCGGCGAAAGCTGGCGGCTGCTGACATACGGCTATAAGCTTTGCGATTATTCAACCGCGCTTACGCGGCCGCTGTTCCTGTTCGTTCCCCGCGGGGAAGGCGCAATGAACGAAGTGAAGCTATATAGCGTTGACGAGGCCGCGCAGAGCAGCGCCGCAGCGCGCACGGTGCAGCTGAGCGAAGGCGTGCATACCGTAATGGCGTGCAGCGGCAAAATGGTGGCGTTCTCGAATACCGATATGTATATCTATACCGCCGCGGGCAAACTGAGCAGAACATACGCGCTTGATTTTGCCTGCGTGGGAGCGACTAAGCTCAGCGAAACGGAAGCGCTGTGCGAAAGCGCGGATGGCTCGCTTAGGCTTATAAAGCTTAAATAACATAAACTTACGCCATATCAATGGCAAAAAGGAGGGAGACGAAGTGAATCTATTGGATATTGCGGTGCTGGCGGTGCTGGTGCTGTTCGTGCTGCATGGCATATACCGTGGCTTTTTGCCCACGCTTTTGTCCATAGGCGCATATATACTGGCGTGGCTGGTGGCAATAGTGCTGCTGCCCGTCGGCTCCAACGCCATCCGTTCCAACGAAAAGCTGTTCAACACAATGCTTTATTATACCGAGGGCAGCGAATATGTGGGCAACGTTGAGCTTTCAAAAACGAATATCAACGAAATAAGCACCGATACGCTCAACGATGTTTTTTCCAATGCGGATCTTCCCTATCCCGTTGCCAAGAACATTGCGGACAACATTGCCAAGGAGCAGTTTGTGGACAGCGGAATAGTTACCCTCGGCGATTATTTCAACCAAACCATAGTATCGCTGTTCATAAACATACTGGTATTTCTTTTGCTTTTTGCATTGATGCGCATAGTGCTTGCGTTTATAATAAACGGCATCGATTACGCATGGACGCTGCCGCAGCTGAGGATGGCGGATAGGGCCATAGCTGGCGGGCTTGGGATTGTGCGCGGCATACTGGCGGTATTTCTGCTTTTCATGCTGCTGCCGCTTGTGCTCATCGTGCTTCAGGGCAAGTTCAAGTTCATTACGGACATAGTGAACAGCTCCATAACCGCCAAATTCTTCTATAAATCCAATTTTCTGCTGGGCATGATGCCCGGCTGCTGAGGAGGTAACAATATGTATCTTGCCGACAGTTGGCTTGATTATGAAATAATTGACGCGGGCGGCGGCGAAAAGCTGGAACGCTGGGGCGATGTTACGCTGCTTAGGCCCGATCCGCAGGCCGTTTGGCCCATGGGTCGCAGCAACGCCAAGCCGGATGCGCACTATATCCGCTCCTCTTCCGGCGGCGGGCATTGGGAATGCAATGCTTCCCTTGCCGAATCCTGGACGATACGCTGGCGGGAGCTTACCTTCCTTGTGCGGCCCACGGGGTTCAAGCACACCGGCCTTTTCCCCGAACAGGCGGTCAACTGGGCATGGATGCAGGACATAATAAGAAACGCAAAGCTTAAAAGCGGCGAAAAGCCCCGCGTGCTGAACCTTTTTGCATATACCGGCGGCGCAACGTGCGCACTGGCAGGCGCGGGCGCGGAGGTGGTTCACGTGGACGCGGCGAAGGGCATGGTTGCCTGGGCAAAGGATAACCTTAACCAAAGCGGCCTTGGCGATAGGCCAGTGCGCTTCATAGTGGACGACGTTATGAAGTTCGTGCTGCGCGAGCAGCGCCGCGGCAGAACATACCACGGCATACTTATGGACCCGCCCAGCTACGGCCGCGGGCCTAACGGCGAAATGTGGAAAATAGAAGAAGGGCTTTATCCCCTGCTTGCCGAATGCGTAAAGCTGATGGATGACGAAGCGCTGTTCTTCCTTATCAATTCGTATACCACCGGCCTTGCGCCCACGGTGCTTGCAAACGCGCTCAAGGTCGCCATGGGCCGCGGGAATATTGAGGCGGGCGAGGTCGGCCTGCCCATAACGCGCGGCGGGCAGGGGCTTGTGCTGCCCTGCGGCGCAAGCGGAAGATGGACAAAATAATTTTATAATAAATCAAGGAGAGAGAATAATGCATTACACTTTTTATCCCCAGGGAGTATGCTCCAGAAAGATAGAGCTGGATATTGAAAACGGCCGCGTGCACAACATTCATTATCTTGGCGGCTGCAACGGCAATCTTAAAGCGCTCGGCGCGCTGGCGGAGGGCATGACGGTTGAGGAAGTTATACAGCGGCTTGACGGCATACATTGCGGCGAAAGGAGCACCTCCTGTTCCGATCAGCTTGCCCGCAACCTGAAGCAGGTACTTGCCGAGGCCAAGTGAGCCTGACCCCGCGCAAAATATATTCCGTATACTTCAGCCCCACGGGAAGCAGCAGGCTTGCCGCGCACTCCGTTGCATATGCGCTGAAAAGGGAACTTAACGCGGACATTGAGGATATAGACCTTATCCCGCCCGCCGCACGCAGCGAACAATATCGCTTTGATAACGCCGACACGGTGGTCATAGCCATGCCCGTATACGCAGGCAGGCTGCCGAACAAAATTGCGCCGGACATAGCGCGCTGCTTTCACGGCGGCGGCAGCACGAAGCTGATTGCCCTATGTACTTACGGCAAGCGCAGCGCTGGGGACGCGGAGCGGGAGCTGCTGCTCATTGCGTCGCAAAACGGCTTTGTGCCCATTGCCGCGCGCAGCATAGTGTGCGAGCATGCATTTTCCGCTAAAATTGCGCATGGCAGGCCGAACGCGGCGGACTTGGCTCAGCTTGCTTCATTCGGCGCGGATATCGCGTGGCGCATAGCGTCTGATACGGTATCTCCCCTGCCGTTTGACGCGGATACGACGCTTGCGCCGTATTACACCCCGCTGAAGGAGAACGGCACGAGCGCACATTTTTTGAAGGCTAAGCCCGTAACGGACGTCTCCCGCTGCACGCGCTGCGGCATATGCGCCTCCGTTTGCCCCATGGGCAGCATTGCTGCGGACGAACCTGACAGCACGGCGGGCATATGCATAAAGTGCCAGGCCTGCATAAAAACCTGCCCCGCACGGGCAAGGCGCTTTTTGGACGGGGACTTTCTTTCGCACGTAAAAATGCTTGAAAACACGTTAGGAGATTAAGGCTATGAGAATATGGGCCGCAACGCGGGACATGGACAAAATAATAAAAGAAGTGGTTATGGATTTCCCCGCGGCGCACAGCGAAGACGAATGGAACGCGGTGCTTGGCGATATTTGCCACGAGCTTGACCTTTCGCGGCCGGTGCTGCTGAAAAAGCACCTGAACGAACTGAACACATTCCGTCACACGGCGTTTTTACCAAGCGACTTTATGGAAGGCGTGGATTTTTCCAAGTTCACGCTTCAGCTTTTCCCGGAAAAGAAGAAAAAGTAATTTTTGCCCGAAATTTTCCATGGAACGCTTTTACTTAAATATACCCGCCGCTTTATGCAAAAGCTAACGGCAGAAAATAAAGAAGAAGGAGTGTTTTTATGGATACGTTATCATTGATACTCATGATAATCGGCGCGATAAACTGGGGCCTGGTCGGCATATTCCAGTTCGATTTGGTTGCGGCCATATGCGGCAGCAGCGCTTCGGTAGTGGCGCGCATCATATACACGCTGGTCGGTCTTGCGGGCATATGGGGCATTGCGCTGCTGTGCCGGCGCGACGGGCGCAAGCATGACGGGGAGTAGGGTTCCCCGTTAGCATATCAGCAAAGCGGCTTTTTCGCCGCTTATTTTTATATAACCGTTTCAAATACATACAGCCGGCCTTGTTCTTCGCTGTACAGCAGCACTATGCTCGACTCGCTTTTTGTTTGCCTAAAGCACATGTACTCGCCCAATGGTATAAGATATTCGCCGTCAATTTCCCTTTCATCCGTTTCAAGGCCGTGCAGAACCGGATAAACGTTGGCATTATCGTATGTTTTAACGCTTATGCTCCGCCATTGCAGCAGCTTCTTCATATCCTCGCTATCGCCGCATTCAAACACCCTGTATTTGGGGCCGCGCCCGTCAATGCCGATGTCGCCTATTGCGCTATATACCTGCACGCAGCTTTGGGAAAGCTCTATCCCCCATTTGGACTTTATTAGCTCCTGCGGGCTCCGCGCGTTATGCCTAATTGCCGCATAGGTTATAAACAGCGCGGCTATGAGCAATATCGGTATAAGGCATAGCGCCCTTTTTATCGTTATGTGCATAGCTTCCCCCCCCTTATTCGTATCGTCGTTGCTTTGGGTTCTCATCTTCCGTTCTTTTCATTTAATATCACTCCTGTTGAAAATGCCGCTGGAAAACCCCGTTCGCCGCCTGCAGGGCTTTGTAGTATTCGCCGTAAGCGGGGCTAAGCCTTTGCATTGCGGGAATAAAAACATCGTTATAGCCGCTTTCCCTTTGAAGCCGCTTCAAGCATTCCTGCAGGCGATAAGCGGGAGATGCCTT
The DNA here is from genome assembly GCA_001940855.1 of Christensenellaceae bacterium Phil1. GTDB lineage: Bacteria > Bacillota > Clostridia > Christensenellales > CAG-138 > Phil1. The sequence goes on from MSGS01000044.1 coordinate 102,554, forward strand.
GTATTCCTCCGATTCCGCAACCGCTCTATATCGATCGAGCATCTCCCTGTTGTCGCGGATATACCGCTCCGGGTCTGCCATAGCTGCCGCAAGCGCTGCGGACGCATTTTGCGCCACGGCGGCGTCGGTATTTCTTGTAGCCTCATCAATATATTCCCGCACATCATCGGGAATGGTCATCGTAATGTCATCTAAATAACGTATAATCGTTTCAAACGCATCCCGCTGTTCTTCCGTTGCAATTGCTTCGCCCAAAAACGGAGCAAAATGCAGACAGGCGAATTTACCATAGAAGCCCGGAAACTTATCAAGTATGCGGCTTAATATGGATTTCCTGCCCTGAAGTGCTTCTATCTGCCTTTCAATATGCTCCCAATCGCCGCCGTTTGCAAGCTGCTTTATCAATGCAAGCTTGGTTTGCTGCTCGACGATTTCAAGCTCCTTCCTGTTTAGAATATCGTAAATTGCCGCACGGCTGTCGTCATCAAGACTTGTGCGTATTTCCGGCACGGAAAAACCGAGCCCCCGCAAAACGGCAATTCTTCTGAGCTTCAAAACATCCGCATCCGAGAACCGTCTATATCCGTTCTCTGTTATATCCGGACGGATTAAGCCTTGTTCGGTGTAATACTCAACCGCCTTTTTGGTCAGGTTGCATTCCCTGCATACTTCATTTATAAGCATTGCGCTCACCTCCATGCATAGAATAAGCTATCCCCCAAGGCTCCGGTCAATGGTTTTTTTAATATTTTTGCTTCAGTTATCCCTTAATTAAAGCATACCGCAAAAGCACAGGCGATTCCATAGCCATATATGGTAATAGTAACACAATAAATCCATTTTATGCATTAACAAATCGTGAACAATACCTGATCCATCGGTTGACACGGGCAGAGCAATGGAATAAACTGTACAGGTCAAGGGCGTATGCCCAATTTATCGGAGGCGTAAAATGAACGAACTGCTTTCTCCCTCTGCCCGTACATGGGCGGAAATAGACATGGCCGCGCTGAAGCACAATTATGAGATCGCGCGCGCCACGGGCAAAAAGGTAATGTGTGTTATAAAGGCCGATGCTTACGGTCACGGCGCGGTGCGCTGCGGGCGCTATCTTGAAAAGTGCGGCGCGGATGCGTTCGCGGTGGCCTGCCTGAGCGAAGCGCTGGAGCTCCGCCGGGGCGGAATAACAAAGACCATACTTATACTTGGCTATACTTCCCACGAATACGCAAAGGTGCTTGCCGATAACGACATCACCCAAACCCTTGTGGACGAAAGCCACGCCCTTGAGCTGAACGAGGCCGCAAAGGCCGCAAACGTTACCGTTAAGGGTCACATAAAGCTTGATACCGGCATGAGCCGCGCCGGCCTTTTTGCGCAGGGACACGACGCCGCCATGAAGGCTGCCGAAGCCGCCGAGCGCATGAGCAAGCTTTCAAACGTTAAGGTAACGGGCATGTATACGCATTTCTGCGTTGCCGATACTCCCGATCAGGACGAATTCACGGCATGGCAGCTTGAAAACTACAAAACCGTTATGAACTACCTTACCGAAAAGGGTCTCCGGCCCGAAACCTGCCACACCAGCAACTCCGCCGGCATACTCTATCATCCCGAAACGCAGATAGACATGGTGCGCGAGGGCGTTATACTTTACGGCATGTATCCAGACAGCATGCCCCAGTACGGCCCGTTGAAGCCCGTTATGACGCTCAAGAGCCACGTTTCTCAGGTGCGCGATTTCCCCGCCGGTGCAACCGTAAGCTACGGCCGCACCTTCAAAGGGGACAAGCCCTTCACCACCGCCGTTGTGCTGGCAGGCTATGCGGATGGTTACCCCCGCCGCCTTTCCAACAACACCACCGTTACCATAAACGGCGTGCGCTATCCGCAGGCGGGCCGCATATGCATGGATATGTGCATGGTGCTTGCCGATAAGGATAAGGTCAAGCGCGGCGATGAAGTGACCCTCATCGGCGGCAACTCAATTTCCTGGGAAGATGCCGCGCAGAAGGTTGGCACGATAAACTATGAACTCACCTGCCTTGTTACCAACCGCGTACCCAGAGTGTACGTGAACGAGGACTAACAAAGCAATTTTACCTGAAAGGAGGCGGCACAGATGTGGTTATGGATATTGCTTATAATAGCCCTTATTGCGGCCGCCTTTATATTCACGGTATCGTGGATGCTGGTAAAGCTTGTCATCACGCCGGAGCGTTCCTCGCTTGAAGAGGTTGAGCAGCTTGAAATAGAGCGCGGCAACTTTGCCCCGGGTGAAATGGCCGCAATGCTTCCCGATGAGGAGGGCAGCATTATCGCGCGCGACGGCGTGCGGCTGGATTACTGCTGGCACAGGGCGGCTGAGCCTACCGATAAGGTGTGCATACTGGCGCACGGTTTTTGGGTGCGGCGCGAATCGGAATTGAAATACGCCCGAATATATATGCAGCGCGGCTATGACGTTCTGCTCTATCATCAGCGCAACAGCGGCACGTCCGAAGGCAAATACTGCACAATGGGCTACCTTGAACGGCACGATCTGGCCGCGCTTGTTGCCCTTGCCCGCCGCGATAAAGGCTATCCCGAAAAGCCGTGTACCGTTGGCGTACATGGGGATTCCATGGGCGGCGCAACGGTGCTTTTGTGCGGCCTTGGGGAAAACCCGCCGGACTTTGTGGTTGCGGACTGCCCGTTTGCCAGTCTGCACGACCAGCTTATGTACAATCTCGGCACAATGAAGCATTTGCCCTCTTGGCCGTTTGAGGGGCCTGCGGAGTGGATACTGCGCGCACGGGCGGGCTTTGGATATGCCGATGTATCGCCGCTTGATGAACTCAAACGCGCAAACGGTGCGCCTGAGCTTCCGGTGCTGTTCATACACGGCACGGCGGATAGGCTGATACCGTATGATAATACGCTAAGGCTTTATGACGCTAAGCGCGGCAAAAAGGCGCTTTACATCTGCCCCGGCGCGGGCCATGTCCGCAGCATAAGCACGGACCGCGAAAAGTATTACGCCGTGGTCAACGAATTTCTTGATAAATATGGTTTTTAAGCCCCTGCGGCGCAAAACCACGCATTTTATAATAAAACGTTAAGGAGAAACACCAATGAAAAAACTGTTTATCAGCGCGGATATAGAAGGTACCGCGGGCATAGTTAACTGGAACGAGACAGAGCGCTCCGTTCCGCATGATTACGATTACTTTGCCAACCAGATGACGCGCGAGGTTGCCGCCGCCTGCGAAGGCGCGCATGACGCGGGCGCGGAGGAAATAGTGGTTAAGGATGCGCATGACAGCGCGCGCAACATCAACCCCGCAAAGCTGCCCGAATATGCGCGCGTATTCCGCGGCTGGGCGCGTCATCCGTATTCCATGATGTTCGGCCTTGACGAAACGTTTGACGGCGTGGTTTTCACCGGATACCACAGCGCCGCGCAGATGCCGGGCAATCCGCTTTCCCACACCATGAATACCCAGAACAACTTCGTTAAGGTGAACGGCATGCTTGCGCCTGAGCTTATGCTCAATTCCCTCATCGCAAGCTCCCTCGGCGTGCCCGTATACTGCGTATGCGGCGACCGCGGGCTGTGCGAATGGATGAACGAGATAAACCCGAACATTGCCACCGTTCCCATAAACGAAGGCATCGGCGCAGGCGCGCTTACGCTGCATCCTGACGTAGCCGTCCGCCGCATCCGCGAAACCGTTTCCGCCGCAATCGCCACCAAGAAGAAAGAGGACTGCATGTTCCCCACGAGCGATAAATATCACCTTGAAATAAACTTCAAGGAGCATTTCAAGGCCTACGAAGGCGGCTTCTACCCCGGCGCAAAGCAAACCGGCTCCCGCACGATAGAGTTCGAGTGCACCGATTGGCTCGACGCAATGCGCTTCCTGCACTTTGTGCTGTGATAAAAGTCTAAATCCCGATTAAAAAAACAGCCCCTCCCGTCCGCAAAAGACAGGTGGGGCTGATTAATTATAAATGCTAATCCTTCAATGCCGTTATCGGCACAACATATACGCCGTCCGGTCGTTGGTATGCCGCGTTTGTAAGCGCGCACAGCACAATGAGCGTTTTCGGCGGTATACCGTCTTTCTCTGCCGCTATTTCATCGCGCAGGTGTATAAGTTCCTGCGCCGCCTTATCTATCTGAATCGCCCCCGCCGCAATGCATACGCCGCGGTGTCGCTTGCTATGCTGTATTCAACGCCCATTTTGTCCAGCACGCGGGCAATGGCCTTGGTATCGGATACTTCTATGCGCACGCTCTTGCGGCAGCGCGCTTCCAGCTCCCCCGCGCTCATCTCCTTCACCATGCGGCCGGAATCAATAAAGCCGTAATGCGTGGAAAGGCGCGAAAGTTCATCCAATATATGGCTTGATATCTCCTCCCCCGAAAGGCCGGGCAGCATAAGATCGAGTAATATAAGGTCAGGGCGCATGGTTTTGACCTCCGTGCCGGAATAAGCACGCCGCGTGGTGTATCCCACCCGCTCAAGCACCTCCTGCTCCATGTTGCCTATGGCAATGTCATCATCTATTATAAGAATAGTCCTCATATGTCCTCCGTTCCCCTTTATGGCTCACAAAAGCCTTTCCCAGCGCACGTTTTCCCACGACGCAGTATCGAACGTGCTGCGTATGGCGCGGCACATAAGCTCCAGCTTTTTGCGTATCGCCGGCGATTGGATAAGCAATTCCGCTTCGTCGTCATGCGTCGTGAAGCATTCCATTATGCGGGCGCGGTCCTCTTTTTCGTCCACGCACGCATAGCTGTCCACAAAGTATACATTAGCTATGTTTCCGCTGTACAGCGTCCATTCATGCGCGTTGTTTACAAGCGTTGCGTCCCAGTAATATTCAAAGCCTTCGGGGTTGAGCGCGTTCCATTCGTCCGGCAATATGGCAGAATAATCCTTGGTAAGTATATGATTCTCGGTCGCGTGCCATATTTCGTGGCAAATAATGCTGTCCATGCCTTCGCCCGTGCGCACGTCCAGCGCAATGTTCTGCCATATGCCGTTTTCATATGTGCAGCCTATTGCGCCGTAATTGCTTTCGATTTGCTCAATGAGCAGTATGCGCACGCCGCCTTCGCCCATGCCATTCTTAAACTGGGCAAAGAATCCTTCCGGATAGAGCGAAAGGCTCCTTTTCAGCGCGCCAAGCGCGGCGTTTACGGCGCTTAGTTCCTCGCTTTGCCCCATTGTATCAGTCAATGTTATTGCATGGTCGCAAAGGGCTGCGGTCTCACGGCACTGCACGGAAAGTAGTATCCGCACGCCGTACTCCGCTTCAAGCTCGTCCGCATACTGCCGCGCCTGCTGCAGGCTTTCGGCAACACCTGCGCCCGCGTCCGCCGTCCAGTATGCCTGCGCAAGCGATTCATCAACAGTAAAGGGCGGCGCCGTCTCTGCCGCATCCGCAACGTATTCAAACTCAAGCGCGTTCACATCCGCCGCGTAAAAGCGGAACTCCCCGCCGTGATACGCCGCGCCCACAAGCACACCCGCATCATAAAGATAGCACGAATTATACATTTCCCCGGCTATTCCGCTTTCCGCAAGCGAACAGGCCTTTATTTCATTATCCATTGAATAAAGCGTTGTTTTGCCGCCGCTGATGCCGATAACGTAGGGCGAAGCCGCAACGGAGTAAAGATCGCCGCCCGCATCAATGAATATGCCGGAATCCGCAAGCATGGCCAGCCCGTCTGAGCCGCTGTACAGAAAGCTGTACGCCATCGCATCCGAATCAAAGTACATCAGCCGTATGCCGTTCGGCGTAAAATACGCCTGATACCGCTCCTTTTGGGTTTTTGTCAAGAGGAACTTTTTAGGGGCAGGGAAAAGCTATATGATTAAGGGGAAGCAGGCATAGAAAAAGGCTGAAAATGCGCTCTGTGGACGGCTAAAATGCGTTTTGGTGGCAGGGAATATAAAACCCCTGCCCACCTCGGAAAAGAGGCTGTGGCAAGGGTAAACACTCCATATTCGCACGCTTTCCCGCGCCGTAAGGGCTGCATTCTGTTCCTTGTTTGAGGTCGGGGGCGCGGGGCGCGAAGCCCCGCAAAAGCCGACAGTGAACGTCGCGAAAGTGCAGACGGTTTTGCCGCTAAAATGAAGCGGACGAAAGCGGAGACAGGGTTTACTAATCCTGTTCCCCGTTTTCGGCGGCGAAAAGGCAGCGGCAAAAATCCGGACGGTCAAGGGTTTAAGAGTGGAGATTTTTTCGCGCTGTGCGCGGAAAAATACGACTCGTCCCTTGACGGTTCGGATAGTCGGAGCGGATGAGATTTTTCGTCTGCGAGGTGAGAAAGCGGTAGAAAAATTCAAAAAGCTATGCTAAAATTGAAATGGTTGGTCATAAAGCGTTTTGTCAAGCGCTTTTTTATTAACGTTTTTCTTTTGCTGAACGGTAGAATCGTTCACATTTTTTTGCTATAATATTTTTGCTTACAAGCGTCTAAAGAAAACCAGTATGAAGGAGATGAGAATGGGAATGTCTGAAAACGGAACAAAAGATCAGGTACTGAGCCACTTGAAAGTTGAATTTGCTGTTAAGCAAAAGAAAGGGCTGCCCTTCATTATGGCGTCCACTGTTTTATGGACAATTATGCTGATTGCGTTTCTCACGGATTTGAATGTTTCCGCAAAGAATATGATTGCTATGTGCTGCTCTGCATTACTTATGCCAGTCGGAATGCTTTTCGGAAAAATACTAAAAGTAGATATGTTCTGTAAAGATAATCCATTTAGCAGTCTTTCCGTTGTGGCTGCCCTCAATCAGCTGATGTATCTTCCGATTGTTCTGTGGACAATGTACGCTGTTCCGGATAAAATGATTATGGTGTACGCCATTGTTGTTGGCGCACATTTTTTACCCTATTATTGGATTTATTTTTCGCCAACATATTTTTATGCTTCTATTATCATACCGATTGTATCTTTGATGTTTGGAATTTATTTCAGTCAAATTATCGTCTGTGTCGCTTTTGTTGCCTTTGATATCCTTATTTGCATTTTACTGTGTTTGGAGAATAAGCAAGCCAAAAAACATCTCAAAGCCATAGCCAATAAAGAATAATACCGGCATTGATTAAGTGCGGTTTGGCGGTGGGGGAATTAAATCACTATGACTTTGCACTATGGCGGAAAATACAACGGCGATGAAAAGAGTTTGCCGCAAAGAAGCTGATGCAGGAACAAAAAGCCCTCGATCCGCGAGGCGTTAGCCGCCTTGCGCCCCGCCAGCAGCCCGGGCAGGGAGGCTATCGGCTCAATGGTGAAGTTCATAAGGTTTACAAAAAGTATCACAGCGCCCGGGGTAAGCCCGTATCCGTTCAGCGCGAAGTACGCGCCCGCTATGAACACGCCAAGCTGGGCAAATATGGCGGTTATTGCGCCTATCATGCCGACTATCGTTACTATACGTTCCCGCCCGAACTTTTCCTTTTCAAGCGCGCGGTTGCTGCGGGCAAAAAGCTCAAATATCTCCTTCTCCGCCTTAAAGCTTTTCACCACGGAAAAGCCGGCAAGGCAATCGCTGAGGGCAGCGGTAAAGTCGCGGTTGCAGATAGAAAAGCATCATTATAAACGCACCGAAAAACGTGACCGCCTTTGTTATAAGCGAAAGCTGCTGGGTAAGGTAGTTCGCCTCCACGCTGGCGGCATCGTTAGTCAATGCGGAAATATACGCCGCCGTGCTTTCATCGCGGAAGGAGGATATGTTCTTGTTTATAAGCGTTCGGAAAGCAAGGTCTTTATATTGCTCTTGATAAGAACGGGAA
>MSGS01000045.1 GCA_001940855.1 Christensenellaceae bacterium Phil1
CTAACAAATGGGGTGCAGTTCACTGCCCGCCCCCCCAATTTTTGCTTCGTTTACTTTTCCGTCTTTGCGGCATTCTCCGCTTTTTTCACGGCGAATGCTTTTTCCTCGTGATGCGCAAGGCGCACAAGATTGGGCCAATGCATTATCCATACGAACGCAACGGCTGCTATCGCCACAACGTACTGGCTCACGCTGAATCCGCCAAGCACAAGCATTGTTATAGGCATGAACGTTACGCCCGAAAGCGAAGCTATGGACGCCGTTTTCTTTATAAGGAACGCCAGCAGGTATATTCCTATGCAGATAAGGAACAGCCGCCAGTCCATATAAAGCCCTATGCCCGCCGTTACCGCAACAGCCTTGCCGCCCTTAAAGCCGAAGAATATGGGGAAGCAATGCCCCGTAAGGCAGGCTATGGCCGCCGTGGCCGTGCCGGTTTCGCCGGCAATAACGCCGCCCAGCCACATTACAAGCATAACCTTTGCCATGTCCAGCAGCAGCGTGCTGCCGCCCGCAACCGGGCCGAATACGCGCGTAACGTTGGCCGCGCCCGCGTTTTTGCTGCCGCGCTCCCTAACGTCGCTCTTCAAAATATACTTGGTAATAATTACAGCCGCATTGACCGAGCCTATAACATAGCCCAGCACTGCGGCCGCAATATGCAATAATATATCACTTATACCCATTCTTTGTTTTAACCGTTAAGCGCTTTCCTAATGTTTCTTACCACCGCGTCAAGCGACCTGAAGCTGCTGAGCGCGCGGTTGGCGCCGTCCACGTTCACGCGGTCGTTATCGTCAAGCTGCGCCATAAGCTGCAGCGGGTTCACACCAAAGTAATAGTCCTGCTTTTCGTCCGGCCCTTTGGAAAGGAAGAACAGATAAGTGTCCCCCTCAACGGGTACGGGGAGCTTTGCAGGGTCGCACGCGGCGGGCTTGAGCGTTGATGCATCGATCATGCCTTCCGCCATCGTGGGGCAGTATACCACCTGTATCTCGCTGCCGTATTTCAGCGAGCCCTTTACGGAGCCGTAAACTTCAACCGTGAGCAAAGACGCAGGCAGTTCGTTTTCTATCGTTGCGCCGTTTTCATGCGAGCGGAAGGCCATGGGCTTTATTGCCGGGGCTTCCTTAACGCGGCCTATGAAAATATAGTCGCTGCCTTCGCTCAGCGCCGCAATATTTTTATAATACAGGCTTTCGCTCTGCACGGATATTATGCTGCCGGCCTGCGATATTGCCGTTTCAATGCTGGACATATCTATTACGGAGCCGGAAACATACACAACGTCGTTCTTTATTCTGAACGCCGTGTCGCCCACTATTTTGAAGCTGTCCATATCCTCGCTCTGGTAAACATCCTCGCCCTTGGCAAGGTAAAGGAGATACTCCTCGCCCTCCTTCATGCTGCCAAGCGGGCAATGCAGCGTTTTGCCAAGATGCTCCGGCGTGCCGGCAACGGTACGTTCAACGCTCACGTCGCAGCATACATTGCCCGATGCATCCGTATGCGTGCGCAGGCACTTTGCAACCACCACCAGGGAAGAGCTCCTGTAAAGCCGCTGCATTTCGTATATCTCCGCTTCGGAAGCCAGCGGAACATCCGCCTGCTGCGCATTGCATGCGCAAAGCGCCGCCATGGCCGCAAGCACGAGCAGCATTGCAATTATGTGCTTTGCCCTTATCTTTTCCATTGTCCTTGCAGCGCCTCCTTCCCTGCGGTTTTGCCTTTCTAATATAATAAACTATTTTCGCGCCCAAAAGGTTGCGTAAAAAGTAAACTTTATATTAAAAATTTTCCCTAAAGCTCCCTTCTGCCCTCAACGGCCTTAAGCAGCGTCATTTCGTCCACGTATTCAAGGCTGCCGCCTATCGGCACGCCGTGGGCGATTCTTGTCACGCGCACGCCCTTCGGCTTCAGTATGCGGGCAATATAGCTTGCCGTGGCCTCTCCCTTAACATCGGGATTGGTGGCAAGGATAACTTCCTTCACGCCGCCCGCATCCACGCGCTCTATAAGCTCCTTTATGCGTATGTCCCCGGGGCCTATGCCATCGGTAGGGGATATGGCCCCGTGCAGCACATGGTAACGCCCGCGGTATTCCCGGAGCTTTTCCATTGCAAAAACCTCTTTGGGGTCCTCCACGACGCATATCACTTCGCCGCTGCGCTTTTCGTCCGCGCATATGGCGCAAGGTTCCCTGTCCGTATAGTTGCCGCAAATCGGGCAATAGCGCACCTTTTCCTTCGCGTTTATAATGCTTTGGGCCAGCTCTCGCGCGGAAGCTTCGCTCATATCCAGTATGTAATACGCAAGCCTTTGCGCGCTTTTTGCGCCCACGCCGGGCAGCTTTGCAAGCTGCGCGCACAGCGTATTAATGGGTTCTATCATCTATTGCCCCTTCTTTTTTGCCCTTAGAAGCCCAGCTTCATTCCCCCGGTGACCTTGTTCATTTCGCTGTTCATGGTCTCCTCCGCGCTGCGCATGGCCTCGTTCACCGCGCTGATTATAAGATCCTGCAGCATTTCAACGTCGTCAGGATCAACGCAGGAGGGATCTATGGTTATGGCCTTCAGCTCCTTGGTGCCCAGCACCGTTGCGCTCACCACACCGCCGCCCACGCTTGCCGTGAACTCACGCTCGCTTATTTCCTGCTGTATGCGGGTCATGTCCTGCTGCATCTTCTGCGCCTGGCGCATAAGCTGCTGCATATTTCCGCCGCCCATTCCTCCGGGAAAACCATTCCTTGCCATAATTATCCTCCGTTCAAGTTATATATTTCTATTTACCGTGAAATATGATTATATCATATTTCCAATGCTCACTCAACTATCTCTATCATCGAGCCGAAAGCCTTCTTTGCCTTTTCCGCCACGGATTCGTTCTTCATTTCCGCCGCGCCGAAGCGTATGCTCATGCCGTTTGAAGCCGCGCTCAGCGCATCCTGCGCAACCTTCAGCATTTCCGGCTTCAGGAACGCATCCGCAATGGTGCGCTTCGGGAAGCGGACGAACAGCGCGTCGCCCTCTATTTGGCATTCACACTTCATGCCCAGCACCGCAAGCGTTGGATTCTTTATTTGTATTGCCCTGCGCACCGTTTCCCACAATGCCTTGGCGTTGGACTGCTGCAGTTTGGCCTCGGGCTGCGGCTTTGCGCGCGCAGTCTCCGCCTGTTGGGGCGCAATGGTCTGCCGCGGTTCGGCCGTCTGCGTCTGCTCCGCTGCCGGTGCGCTCACCTGCGCGGCAGGCTGGGCTATCGTGAAGCCGCCCTTTTCAATTGCAGCCAGCTTTGTTTCCATGGCCTCCAGCCGCTCCATCAGCCCGTTTGCGTCCGCCTCCGCCGCCTTATCGGGCGATGCTATGCGTATAAACGCGCTTTCCAGCCGCACTCTCGGCAATGAAAGGTACCGCATTCCCGATACCGCGTCCATAAGCGCATCCACTGCGCTCCTCAGCCGCGTTTCCCCGCATCGAGACGCCTGCTCTATGTAGCGCGCCATGGTATCTGGCGTGCAGCTCAATATATCCTCGCTCCTGCCGCACAGCTTTGCTATGAGCAGCGCGCGGAAATGCTTTGCCATGTCCGCGGCAAAAACGCCCATGTCCCGCCCCTGCTCGATAACGCTGTCAAGGCTCCTTACCGCAAGCGCGGCGTCCCCGTTTATAAGCGCGTCCGCCGTGGTGAACAGGAACGATGAATCCATGCCGCCAAGCACGCCGTAAATATCGCGCGCGCTGACCTTATTGCCGCAGAAGGCAATGCATTGATCCGCAATGCTCAGCGCATCCCTCATGCCGCCTTCCGCCGCGCGGGCTATAACAAGCAGGCCCTCGTCGTCTATCTCCGCGCCCGCTTTGGTAACGGCGCTGCGCACGCAGCTTATTATGTCCTCCACGCCTATGCGGTGAAAGTCGAACCGCTGGCAGCGGGAAAGTATTGTTGCGGGTATGCTTTGCGGCTCGGTCGTGGCCAATATGAACAGCACATGCTCCGGCGGCTCCTCCAGCGTTTTAAGCAGCGCATTGAACGCCGGACGGGAAAGCATATGCGCTTCGTCGATTATGTATACCTTTTTCTTCAGCTTCAGCGGGGTAAAGCGCGCCTTGTCTATTATCGCGCGGACGTCGTCCACGCCGTTGTTGCTTGCCGCGTCAAGTTCAATTATATCCGCGCTGTCCGCCGCGGCAAGGCAGTATTCGCATTCGCCGCAGGGTTCACCGTTAACGGGGTGCACGCAGTTTACCGCGCGGGCAAGTATCTTCGCCGTGGTGGTCTTGCCCGTGCCGCGGGAACCGGAAAACACATATGCATGGCTCACGCGGCCGCTTTCCACCTGATTTTTCAACGTTGTTGTTATATGCTCCTGCCCCAGCACATCCGCAAACAGCTGCGGGCGATATTTTCTGTAAAGCGCCTGATAAGCCATAGTAAGCCTCCATAATTTTCTGCCATAATAATTGTACCATTTTGAAGCCGCCATTGCCACAGGCAAAACAAGCTGATATAATATACTTTATTGATTTTACCGTTAACGAAGGAGAACAAGGCTATGGAAAACGGAAAGAAAATAGTATTGAGCGGTATTCAGCCTTCCGGCATACCCACGATTGGCAATTATGTGGGCGCGCTGCGCAATTGGCCGCTGCTTCAGGGGGAAGGCAGGCTCTGTTATTACTGCGTAGCCAATCTTCATGCAATAACCGTTAAGCAGGATCCTGACGTGCTTAGGGAGAACACCCTTTCGCTCACGGCGCTGCTGCTTGCCTGCGGCGTAGACCCCAAGGAAAGCGTTATATTCGTTCAGTCTGACGTTAAGGAGCATTGCGAGCTGAGCTGGGTGCTCAACTGCGCAACGTATATGGGCGAGCTTAACCGCATGACTCAGTTTAAGGACAAGAGCGCAAAGCATGCGGACAATATAAACGCCGGCCTTTTCACATATCCGGTGCTTATGGCGGCGGATATACTGCTTTATCAAAGCGACATAGTCCCCGTTGGCGAGGATCAGCGGCAGCACATTGAGATCTGCCGCGATATTGCCATACGCTTCAACCGCAGCCACGGCGAAATATTCACCATTCCCGAAGGATACACGCCCAAGTTCGGCGCGCGCGTGATGAGCCTGCAAAACCCTGCGCAGAAGATGAGCAAGTCCGACCCCAACCCCAACGGCTTCGTATCCATCATAGACACGCCGGACGTTATACGCAAAAAGCTGCGCAAGGCAGTTACGGACTGCGACGGCATAGTTAAGTACGACCTTGCCAACAAAGCGGGCGTATCCAATCTGCTGGCGATATACACAAGCTTTACCGGAAAAACCATGCAGGAAGCCGAGGAGCATTTTGCCGGTCAGAATTACGGCGCGCTGAAGAACGAAACCGCGGACGCCGTAATAGAGGGCCTTGCTCCCATACAGGCGGAATACGCCCGCCTTATGGCCAACAAGGATTATCTGCATGAAATAATGCATGACGGCGCGCTGCGCGCGGGCGAAGCGGCGGCAAAGACAGTCAAAAAGGTATATGCCGCAATGGGCTTCAACGCATAATTAAGGCGAAATGAAAGAGGGGCTTTGAAAGCCCCTTTTATTTTACTCCCTGCTGCCTATTCCCAGTTCATCGGCATATGCCTGCATACCCTTTATGACTATCGCCATAACGTCCTCTACGGGCATATTTAGCATCGCGCAGCCCCTGTCTATTACCTCGCGGCTGCACTTGGCGGCAAACTTCTTGTCCTTATATTTCTTTTTAAGGCTCTTCACCTCCAAATCGGTTATACCCGTGGGCCGCATGAGCGACGCCGCCTGAACTATGCCCGTCAACTCGTCCACGGTGAAAAGGCTCTTTTCCATATCCGTCTGCGGCTCAATATCCGTGCAGATGCCGTATCCGTGGGAAAGTATGGCGCGGATATCGCTTTCGTCTATATCCTCGCCCGCAAGCAGCTCCCGCGTATGCGCAAGATGCTCTTCGGGGAACTTTTCGTAGTCCACGTCGTGAATATAGCCCACGGCCTCCCAATGTGCCTTATCCGCGCCGAAATGCTCCGCCATTGCGCCCATGGCCGCTCTTACCGCGCGCGCGTGGGTAAAAAGATGCTGCTCCGTAACGTTCGCCTTGATAAGCCTTTCGGCCTGTTCCATGGTAACCTGTGCCATTTTTACATCTCCTCTTCGGTAAAAAATCTATATTCGCCTGCGCCTATTCCGGCAGCATCACGCCCTTGCATTGCCCGCCCGTGAGCCTTATCAGCTCCGATACGGTAACGAAGCGGAAGCCTTCCTCTATAAGCGTGGGAATTATCATCTCCATCGCGTCCGCCGTCTGCGTCTGCTGATCGTGCATCAGTATCACGCTGCCCTCCTTGGCCTGCTGAATAACATAATCGGCTATCTCGCCCGGCGCTTTTCCGCGCCAGTCGTTCGTATCCACCGTCCAAAGTATCAGCGGCCTTTCAGCGGCACTCATCACGGTCTTATTATAATACCCATACGGCGGCCGCACAACGCTTGCTTCGTGCCCGGTAACGCGGCGTATCTCCGCATCCGTATCGCTAAGCTCCCGTTGGCAGTCCGCCTTACTAAGCCGCGTAAGGTCGGCATGGCTGAAGGAATGGTTGCCTATTTCGCAGCCCAGCTCCTCCATCCTTGTCAGCACGTCCTCGCGCCCTTCTATCCTGCTTCCCAGCACGAAAAACGTTGCACACACGCCGTTTTTCTCCAGCACGTCCAGTATATGCCCCGTAACCTTTGGGTACGGCCCATCGTCAAAAGTAAGGGCTATCACGGGCCCGTTTTCGTTCACTATTGCCGCCGCGGGTTCGGCCGTACCATGCCCGCCTATTGCCAGCGCGGCAACCGCCGCAAGGCATATTGCCGCGCCCATGCGCATAAGCGCTTTGTTTGAAGGATAAAACCTTCTTATCATGTTAAACAATCCCATCATGGGATATGTTTATTTGCCAAATTTGCGTTTTATGATATGCTGAAAAGCCTTTTGCCGTTTTCAAGGCAGCTTTGCGCAAGCGCATCCGCGTCCTCTCCCCGCGCACCGGCAATGCATTGGGCAATGATCGGCACGAAGGAAGGATCGTTCCGCTTGCCGCGGTGCGGCACGGGCGTCATATACGGGCAGTCCGTTTCAAGCAAAAGCCTATCCTGCGGCACATATTTTGCAACCTCAATGGGCTTAACGGCATTCTTGAACGTTACAGCCCCGCCAAGGGCTATGTACAGCCCCAGATCAAGGCATTCCCGCGCGGTTTCCACGCTGCCGCTGAAGCAATGCATAACGCCGCGGAGGCCGTCTTTGTTCGCGCGGAGTATTTCCATTGCGTCTCCGAAGGCTTCCCTTATGTGCAGCGACACGGGAAAGCCAAGTTCCTTCGCCAGCTTAAGCTGATAGTCAAAGAGCTTTTTCTGGTCCTCCTTTTCGGAAAGGTCATAATGATAGTCCAGCCCTATTTCGCCCAAACACACAGCCTTTTTGTCGCAAAGGGCGCGCCTGAGCCGTGCCTCCCAGTTTTCGCCGGGATCTGACGCATAGTGCGGATGTATGCCGTATGCGCCGTATATAAACGGGTATTTTGCGGTTATTTCAAGCGTTTTTTCAAAATCCTCCGCCGCGCACGCAACGTCCATAATAAGCTCCGCACCGCAAGAGGGCAGCCCCTCTATCAGCGCTGCCCTGTCGGTATCGAAGCTTTCGTCATTCAAATGCGCATGAGTATCAAAAAATCTCATAGCATAAGCTCCATCATCATTTCGTCGTAATATTCGCCGTTTATAAACAGCTGCTCCCTGCGCAGGCCGCATTGAGCGAACCCAAAGCGTTTATACAGCCGTATGGCGCGCTCGTTATCCGCCCTTACGTCAAGGCATATTTTATGGTAGCCCGCTTCTTTTGCGTAATCTATTGCAATAACGGTCAGTATGGCGCCTATGCCAAGCCGCCAGCAGCTTTTCCTTACCGCAATGCCGAAACCCGCATTGCCGCGCAGCTTACCATCGCCCATGGGGGCTATGCTGAAAAAACCAACCATCTCGCCCTCTATCGTGGCAAGCATTATGCAATATCGCCTGTCCGCAAGCGCGGCGCTCAAATATTCCGCCTTTTCCTCAACCGTGCCGAAAAAGCCGCGGGAATCGAGCATAAGATTGTCCGTTTCCCCGCCCACAAGCCGCGAAAACGCCATGAACGCAGCCGCATCGCCGGGTTCGGCTGCCCGCACGGTGAGCCATTTTCCGTTTTTCAGCGGAACAAGCTCCATTAACCTACCTCGCTGCCGCCGGGCATAATATCCTCGGTAGAGAGGAGCCTGAGTTCCTCGCCGCCGCCCGCCGTGGGCGTGAACGCGCTGAGCAGCATACCTTCGCTCATTATGCCGACCATCTTGCGGGGCTTAAGATTTATGCAGGCGATAACGCGCTTGCCTATCAGCTGCTCGGGATCGGGATACCACTTGCGGATGCCGGAAAGTATGGTGCGCTCCTCACCGTTGCCCATGTCCAGCGTGAACTTGAGCAGTTTTTCGCTCTTTGGCACAAATTCGCAGTTTTTGACGACCGCCACGCGCAGCTTTACCTTTTCAAAATCGTCAAAGGTTATGTATTCGTCCGCGGCCTTTTCTTCCGCCTTTGCTTCCTTCTTTTCGGGCTTGGCCTCGGCTTTGGCTTCCTTCTTCTCCGGCTTTGCCTCCTCAGGATGCTCCAGCTTTTCCAGCGCCTCCAGTTCCTTCTTCATATCTATTCTGGGGAAGAGCGCTTCGCCCTTATGCACGGTAATGTTATGCAGCCTGCCCCATTCGGCGGCGGCTTCCCAGGTGGTGTCCTCCTTGGCGGCGCCTATCTGCGCAAAGCCCTTCTCCACGCTTTCGGGCATGAAGGGGGTGAGCAGGGTGAGGCACACGCGGAGGGTCTCGATAAGGTTATACATAACGGCTGCAAGCCTTGCACCGTTGGCTTCCATATCCTTTGCCAGCACCCATGGCGCAGTCTCGTCGATATACTTATTGGCGCGGGAGATAACACGGAACACCTCGCTAAGGGCATCCTGCGTGCCGAAGTTATCCATAAGCTGTTCGTATTTATCCCTAAGGCCTTTCACCATGCCTATGAGCTCATCGTCCATGGCGTCTGGCTGACGGTTTTCGGGTATTGTGCCGCCGAAGTACTTTTCAACCATTGCCACGGAGCGGCTCAAAAGATTGCCAAGGTCGTTGGCAAGCTCCGAATTTATGCGGGAAATCAGCAGCTCGTTGGAGAAGTTGCCGTCGCTGCCGAGCGGGAATTCGCGCATCAGATAGAAACGCAGCGCGTCCACGCCAAAGCGCTCGGAAAGTATATACGGGTCAACAACGTTGCCCTTGGATTTGCTCATCTTGCCGCCGCCGAGCAGCAGCCAGCCGTGGCCGAATATCTTCTTGGGCAGGGGCATATTCATGCTCATCAGCATTGCGGGCCAAATTATGGAATGGAAGCGGACTATCTCCTTGCCCACCATATGCACGTCCGCCGGCCAGAATTCTTCAAAGTCCGCATCGGGATACTTATCGTTCATGAAGCCGAGCGCGGTGCAGTAATTGAACAGCGCATCCACCCAAACATACACAACGTGGCCCGGGTCAAAGTCCACGGGTACACCCCAGGTGAAGCTGGTGCGGCTTACGCAAAGATCCTCAAGGCCGGGGTCTATAAAGTTCTTCACCATTTCGTTTACCCTGCTTGCGGGTTCAAGGAAGTTGCCTTCAAGCAGCAGCTTTCTTACAGGCTCGGCATATTTTGAAAGGCGGAAGAAATACGCTTCCTCCTCCGCGTCCTTCACTTCGCCGCCGCAGTCCGGGCATTTGCCGTCCACAAGCTGGCTCTCCGTCCAGAAGCTTTCGCACGGCGTGCAGTATTTGCCGGTATATTTTCCCTTATAAATGTCGCCGTTTTCATACATCTTTTTGAATATCTTCTGTATCGCGGCAACATGATAATCGTCCGTAGTGCGGATAAAACGGTCGTTGGATATGTTCATCAGCTTCCAAAGATCCTTCACGCCGCCCTTACCCAGCACTATATTGTCCACAAACTGCTGCGGCGTAACGCCCGCGGCCTTTGCTTTTTCCTCTATCTTCTGGCCATGTTCATCGGTTCCGGTAAGGAACATCACGTCATAGCCCTGCATCCGTTTATACCGCGCGATAACGTCCGTCGCCACGGTGCAGTACGCATGACCTATATGCAGCTTCGCGCTGGGATAATAGATCGGTGTTGTGATATAAAACTTTTTCTTTGCTTCCACGGTATTTTTCCTCCTTGGACACAGGCCCACGGCAAGCCATTCTATAATATATAGAAAGTCTAAGCTTTCGCCCCGCTTTTGTCAATAAAAAAGAGACTCTGTACGGAGTCTCTTTCGCATTATTTTTGTTCAGCCGCGCGCGGATATGTTGAGTACATCCCCTTCAAGCGCAAGCGTCACGGTTATGCCGCCGTCTAACGTTATGGTCATTCCGTCGGCCTTTGTGCCGTACATTGTGGCAATAGTCGCCATGTAGCTTTCCACGTCCGCTTCGGTGCAGCCATATACAATGCACTCAAAGCCATCTGCGTCATCCTTCGTCACATCATAATATGCTCCGAAATTTATATCCGGCAGCGTAATGTCCTTGGCAATCCAGCGCAGTCCGCATTCATCGGCAAGTCCCGGCGCCATAACCGTGCTGCGCAGCTCCCCGTCGCCGCCCGCAGCCGTGTCGCTCATATCGCCTGCACCCTCCGCCGGCGCATCAGTCGCAGCAGGCTTCGGCGCATCCATGGGGAACGCCGCTTCCAGGCCGCTGCAATCCGCCGTGCCGCTGTCCACGCCGCACATAAACTCCGGCGCCTGCGGTGCGGCTTCGTTCGTATTAGCCGCCGTGCCATTCATTGCAAACCACAGCCCGCCAACTGCCAATGCGATTGCCGCCGCGGCTGCCATGGAGCCGTATTTAACGAACGCGGTGCGTTTTTTGCGCGCTGCCGCCTTTTTATATACAGTGTCGAGCATGGCGGCATAATCAACCTTCATGTTCTCTTCATCCGCAATGTCAAAAAGCAGAGCGTCCAGCCTGTTCTGCCCTGTCATATTCAAATTTTTATCCATGCCCGTCACCTCCTTTCCAATGCCTTTGCAAGCTTCGCCTTTGCGCGCGCCATGCGGGATTTTACCGTCCCCTCGCTCACGCCCTGCATTGCCGCAATATCGCCATATTGAAGCCCGGAGAAATAATGCAGCATAACCGTTTCGCGGTAAATATCGGGCAAATCCTCCACCGCCTGCCTTATCATGCGCCGCTGCTCCGCGTTCACGACGGAAACCTCCGGCAGCTCCGCCTCATTCTCAACGGCGGTCTCCGGCAGTTCGTCGCTGAGCTGTTCGCGCTTCAGCCTGCGCTTATTATCCATGCACAGATTGATGCACACCCTGTAAAGCCATGCCTTTATCTGCGCTTCCTCCATGTCCTTCAGTTTGTCCGCGTATTTAAGCGCGCGGATGAACGTTTCCTGCGTAACGTCGCCTGCGTCGCTTTCGCTTTTGGTCACGCCGTAAGCGGCCCAATATACCATGCGGGAAAAGGCTTTATAAATGGCTTCGAATTCCCATCGCGCCATCATCATCCCTCCTGTTCATATAACGTGAAACCTGCAAAAAAAGTTGCACGCCGCGAAATTTTTATTTTAGGCGCGCATACCGAAAAAATGGTATGCCCTCATTGTATAAGCATACCATTTCGCAACGGATTTGTGAATCCGTTTATTCTCTTATTCTTCTTTCGCGCTCAAGCGCTTCCTTCTTGCCGTGCACGCGGCCAAGGCCGTAAAAAATAACGCATGCGCACAGCAGATTTATGTACCCGTTTTGGTTTCCATAATTATTTATCCTCCAATACTTTTTCCCCGTTTTGTACCAGCTCTTTAAGCCGTGCCAACTCCGCCATTAGCACCTGTCTGCCTTTTTCGGTTATGGCATAATCCTTCCTGCGCCCGTCCGTGCCGCTTTCAAGCGTTATCCAGCCGCGCTCCTTCAGCGTATTCAGCGCGCCGTAAAGCGTGCCTGCCGCAAGCATTACCCGCCCGGCGGACATTTCTTCCACCCTTTGCATTATTCCGTAGCCATGCAGCGGGGAGCAAAGCGAAAGAAGAATATAATAGACTGCCTCCGTAAGCGCTATCGATTCGTTCATTTGGCCTCCTTATTATCGTTTGCCGTTATATCGGCTGCCGATATATGTATTATATCGGCATCCGATATAGTTGTCAATATATTATTTCAAAACAGGTGCTTATAAATTAAAAACATGGTACAATAGCCTTAACAAGCTTCTGAATAAAAAGAAAAGGAGATATATGCAAATGGCAGCACAGAAAAAAATACCCAAGCGCAGCGAGGTAGACAAGCAATATACTTGGGCAACGGAAGACCTTTTTGCAACGGACGAGCTTTGGGAAAAGGCGCTTGAGGACGCGAAGAAATACATACCCATGGCCGAAGCATACAAGGGCAGGCTGGGCGAAAGCGCGGACACGCTTTACGGCTTCCTGAAGGCGCGCGACGAGGCCAATTTGAAAATAGGCCGCCTTGCAAACTACGCCATGCGTAAGTCCGACGAAGACACCGCCAACAGCTTCTATAACGCCATGAAGGGCAAGCTGATGAGCTGCCTTGTGGCAAACGAAAGCGCATACGCGTTCGTTACCCCCGAAATAATAGCCATAGACGATGCAAAGCTTGATGGCTTTATGCAGCAGAAACCGGAGCTTAAAGAATACGAGCGCCTGCTCAGCCGCATACGCCGCATGAAGGCGCATACCCTAAGCGATGCCGAAGAACGCATAATGGCCCTTGCCGGGCAGATGAGCAATGCCCCCGGCGAAATAGGTTCAGCCTTCCGCAATGCGGACATCCGCTTCCCCGATATTCACGATGCCGAAGGCAACGCGCTGCAGGTTACGCAGGGTTCCTTCATACCCCTTATGGAAAACGAGGATGTGAACGTGCGCAAGGCCGCGTTTGAATCGCTGTATCATACGTTTGCCGGCTTTAAGAACACCACCGCCGCCTTCCTTGACGCGCAGATGAAAACCCTTATATTCAATGCGCAGGCAAGACATTATGATTCCACGCTGGAGGCTGCACTTGATGAAACCGAAGTGCCCGTGCAGGTTTACCATAACCTTATAGAGGCCGTGCATAACAACATAGAGCATCTGCATAAATACGTCAACCTGCGCAAAAAGCTTATGGGCGTTGACGAACTGCATATGTATGACCTTTATACGCCCATAGTGAGCGACGCTACCAAGAAGATACCCTATGAAGAGGCCAAGGAAATAATACTCAAGGCCCTCGCCCCGCTCGGTCAGGATTATCTGGACATATTGAAGGAGGGCTTCAATAACCGCTGGATAGACGTTTACGAAAACGAGGGCAAGCGCAGCGGCGCGTATTCCTCCGGCGGTGATCCGCATCCGTATGTTCTTCTTAATCAGCAGGACACGCTGGACAGCATGTTCACCATTGCGCACGAAATGGGCCACGCGCTGCATTCCTATCATTCCATAAAGCATCAGCCGCCCTGCAACGCGCATTATGTTATATTCGTGGCAGAAGTCGCCTCCACCTGCAACGAGGTGCTGCTGGTCAAATACCTGCTCAACAACACCACTGATAAGCGCGAGCGCGCATATCTTATAAACCACTTCCTTGAAAGCTTCCGCGGCACAGTGTATCGCCAGACCATGTTTGCCGAGTTCGAGCTTTTCATGAGCAGGCTTGCCGAATCCGGCACGGCGCTCACGGCCGATGCGCTTTGCGATAAGTATTACGAGCTGAACAAGTTCTACTTTGGCGACGGCATAACCGTGGACAAGGAAATTGCCGAAGAATGGGCGCGCATTCCGCACTTCTTCTATAACTTCTATGTGTTCCAGTATGCCACCGGCTTCTCCGCCGCCTGCGCAATAGCCAACCGCATACTTACCGAAGGCGAAACCGCCGTTGCCGATTACAAGAAGTTCCTTTCCGCCGGCGGCAGCATGGATCCCATAAGCATACTGAAGCTTGCGGGCGTTGATATGACCACCGCCGCCCCCGTGAACGAAGCGCTGAAGCTTTTCGGCGAGCTGATAGACGAAATGGAGGAGCTGATGGCGTAAGTCAAAGGCGCGCGATATGAAAGTAATAGACCTTACGCATACCATATCCGAAACAATGCCGGTTTACCCGGGCACGGAGCAGCCCAGGCTGACCCCCGCCAATTCATACGAAAAGGACGGCTTTAAGGAAACGCTGCTCAGCATGTATTCCCATACCGGAACGCATGTTGACCCGCCGGCGCACCTTTTTGCCGGGCGTACAACGCTGGATGCCTTCCCCGTTAGCCAATTCGTGGGCCGCGCGGTAGTTATAGACTGCCGCCACCTTAAAGAGGGCGAGGCCATAACCATGCAGGAGATAGCTCCGCACCGCGCCGATGCGGAAAAGGCGGACTATCTGCTGTTCAACCTTGGCTGGGACGCGCGCTGGGGAACGCCGGAATACTACGGCGACTATCCCTGCATAGACGACGAGGTTATAGACTTTATACTCGCCACGAACAAAAAGGGCATTGGGTTCGATGTTATAGGCGTGGACCCCATACCGGACGCAGATCTGCCGCGGCACAAAAAGCTGTTTGCAGAGCACGAGATAGTCAACATAGAGAACCTGACCAATCTTGACAAATGCGGAAGCGAGCCGTTCTGGTTCTTCGCATTGCCGCTGAAATGGGAAAATGCGGACGGCGCGCCGATAAGGGCCGTTGCATTCTTCGAATAAAGGCACACAAAAAGGCAGCACACGCTGCCTTTTTTATTTACTCTGATATACTTAAAATCTCAATATCATGTCGTTCCATTGCACGCCGCCGTGTTCGGATGCGGAAATGCCGTTGAGCACAAAGCCGAACTTGGCATAATAATGCACCAGCTTATCCTTGCAGGCGAGCGAAACCGCGTCCATTCCGCGCTCCTTTGCCTTTGCGATCAGCGCCTCTATAAGCTTTGCCGCTATACCGCGCCGCTGAAGGTTCGGCTCCGTGGCTACGCTCAGTATGCATATCACCTTGCCGTCCGCCACAGGCTCCGGTTCATACATGTCGTCCGTCACGCCCTCTATGGCTACCGGCCGGCAGCAGATAAGGCCGACTATTTTGCCTTCCTCCTCCGCCTTCAAAAACCAGTCGCTTATGTTTGCTATTCTATATTTATAGGATTCAAGGCTTGCTGCTTCGGCGCTGGGGAACGCCGCGCATTCAATGCGATTCAGTTCCTCGGCATCTTCCATTTTTGCCGTACTTATGACTATCTCGCCCATTTTATCACTCCACTATTTCTATGCTTCCGCCATTTTCGATCGTCTTGCCGTCAAGCAGCAGCAGCTTCTCCGCAAGCAGGCGCGAAAAGCAGCTTATCACCGCCGCAAATGTTATCATGTCGTTCGGATCCTTCGCGTCCAGCTCGCTTTTTTCGTCGTGATCCAGTATGCTTGCCGCGGCAAGGCGAACCTGCTCAACGAAATACTGCGCGGCCAAATTGTGCCGCTTGGCGAAGGATTCGTATATCTCCTTCACCTCTTCCTCGTTTATGCCCATCGGTATTATCTTTTGCAGCATTGCAAGGCTAAGGTTCTGCTTCAATGAGCAGATTATTATAAGGTACGCAATATGTATTCTGTAATACTTCTTTTTGTCCGGCCCGGGCATTACCTTCGTGCGGACGTAATTGTTTATTGCGGCTGCGGTTATTATCTGTTCCTCTTTCAGTTCCGGCGGCAAATAATCCAAATATTTTTTCAGCAGGACTATCACCTGCTCCATATATAATCCAAAGTCCGGTATATCTTCCCATTGCGGCAAACGGAAGCGGTTAAGATATTTTTCCCATCTTCTCAGCTTGCCCGCAACAAGCTGCTTATCATATGCCAAAGCAACTCCACCTCCTGATGATGTGCTGATATGATAAAATATAGCACATCTTGCGCCAAAATGCAAACGAACTGTCACATTGCCGCCCTTGACATACCGTAGCACTCGTGCTAATCTAATATTGTTCACAAGGTCGTACGGAGGTGTGTATTTTGTTTAAGCTTATGACCGATACTTCGGCCAATTTGGAGCCGAATGTAATTTCGGCTTATGATATAGGCGTTATCCCGTTCAACTATTACCTTAACGGAGATGAGCGCACCTGCATGGACATTGCCGCGTTCGACGGCAAAGCGTATTACGACGCCATACGCTCCGGCGCAAGGGCTTCAACATCTCAGGTGCCGCCGCAGCGCTATATTGAATATATGGAGCCCGTGCTCAAACAGGGGCTTGATATACTGTTCATAGGCATGTCCTCCGGCATAAGCGGATCGTATTCCTCCGCCGAGACTGCCGCCAACGAACTCAGGGAGCAATATCCCGAAAGAAAGATAATAACCGTGGATACGCTCGGCGCATCCCTTGGCGAAGGGCTTTTTGTTATACGCGCGGGCGAAATGATGCGCGAAGGCGCGGATATGGAAGAAATTGCGCGGGAAATAATCAATACGCGGCACAAAATGTGCCAAGTGTTCACGGTGGATGATATTATGCACCTCCGCCGCACGGGCAGACTATCCAATATAGCCGCCATGATAGGCAGCGTGCTGAACATAAAGCCCCTTTTGAAGGGCGACGGCGAAGGCAAAATAGTTTGCTTTCAAAAGGTGCGCGGCAGGAAAAACGCGCTCAAGGCCATTGCCGCAAAGTATGATGAACTGGTTGAAAACGCCGCAAATCAAATAGTCGGCATAGCCCAAGCGGACTGTCCGGAGGACGCAGCGGCGCTTGCAGAAATGATACGGGTCAAAAACCCGCCCAAGCAGATAATGACCGTGTGCTACGAACCCGTTACCGGGGCGCACGTTGGCCCCGGCGCGCTGGCGCTGTTTTTCATGGGAAACAGCCGCGAAGCGATTTAAGCTGCTTCCTTACGGCTTCGGCCTTCTTCGCGGGCGTGTGCGCGCTCAGCTCATGCACAATATAGCGCGGGGCTATCGCGTCTATAACGCGGCGCATTGCGTCCGTTTCAAGCGGGGAATGAGCGTCCAGCGCCATTATGCGCGCGTAGCTCTGCGCGCTGCGCTCCTCAAAGCTTTCGGCCGGCGCAATAACCTTTGTGTACTCCTCAATGGGCATATTCAGGCTGCATTTATGCAGATGAATGCCCAGTATGTGTTTTTTTACCCTCCAATGGGCCGCGATGACATTTAATATGGCGTCTGCGGCCCCCTCCTCTTTTTGGGCTGTAAGCAGCCCGTTCAGCCTTAGCGCGGCCATAAGATGCCCCGTATCCAGCATTATACCCTTGTTTTCGTATTCAACAAGGCTGAGCATCAGCTCCGTTTCCGCGCTGTTTATAAGCGTCATGCCCGGCACGAAAAGGTTTTCAAAAAGCAGCGTGAAGCTATACTTCCTGCCGCGCATAACTCGGTTTATAAGCGCAGCCGTTGCGCGGATGACTTCCTCGTTAGTATGCAGCGCGTAGTTGCCCAGCACTTCCTCGTTTGATATATCCGCACAGTGAAAAACCGCATACTTCGCACCCAAGGCTTCCGCGCGGTCCATGTCCTCGATTATCTGCCGCTCGAATCCCGCCGCATCAGCGCAGCAGTAATATTCCCGCCATGTTTTTTCGCTGCCGAAATGCTTATTCAGATATTCCGTATTGCCGTTATAGAAATCTATCCAGTTGGGATAAAACATAAGGTGGTAGCCCACCGCGCTGCCCTTTACTATATCCGTGCCGTAGGGCGGGCAGGATATTACCTCCGCCCCGTCGCAGAGGCAATCATTATGGATATAATCATAAAGCCCCTCCCTGCCGCCGAGCGGCGCAAGCATGGGCAGATTGGATACTATATTGACCAGATCAAGCGTCAAATTTCAACCTTCCCCTTCACGGAAATATTTTCAAGATATGCTTCGCCCGTCGCGCTGTCTGTCGCCGTATCGGCCTGCACGCAGGCGCAGTTCGGCAAATACCAATCGTAAAAGCCCTTCTTAGGCCGGCCTGCCGCGCTGAGGAGAGCCATTATCACCCCGCCATGCACAACGAACACAAGCCTGCTTTCGCCCGCGCTTTCCGCGGCGCGCACGCATTGCCAAAAGGAAGCGAGTATTCTTTCGGTAAAGGATGCTATGCTCTCCCCGTTTGGGCAGCGGCCCATGCAGCCGCCGTCTACCCATGCGCGGTAGGCGGCGTCGTTCACCATATCGTCCGCGCTCCTGTCCTCAAAGTCGCCAAAGTCCATCTCGCTAAGGCCGCTTACTATGCGCTGTTCCGCGTTCGGGAAAAGTATGCGCGCGGTCTGCTGCGTCCGCATCAGCGGGGTGACTATAACGCTTTTAAGCGCGCTGTCCCCTCCGGCCGCTTTGGCGGACGCTATGCCTTCTTCACACAATGGCGAATCCGTGCAGCCAATGTAACGGTTTAGCGCATTGCCTATGGTTTTAGCGTGCCTTATAAGATATATCCTCATATTTGCCCTTTTATTATAGTTGGTATGCCGCACACCATGCGCACCACGGCCTCGGCATCTTTGGCAAGCAGAACGCAAAGCCTGCCCGCCGCCTCCCGCCCGAGGCGCATTTCGCGCCCAATGGGTATTACGCCGCTGCCGACCTCGTTGCAGATAACAACCTCCTTATCCGCAAGCGCATCATATAGCTCCTGCGTGCGCGTATGGTCGGCAAAAAGAATGCTCTGCACGCCGTACACTACCCTTTTTCCGTCAAACGGATCGGTTGTAAAATCATCGTCCGAATAGCCAAGGCTTTTTGCAAATTCGCGTTTTCCGCTCGCTTCGGCCCCAATTATCAATATCATATATTTACCGCCTTTGTAACAAAAACATATGCCGTAAGCATTATAAGCTCGCTCATCTGTATGGAAAAGCCCGCAAGGTCGCCGCTCATGCCGCCAAACTGCTTTATTGCCATGCGTCTGAGCGCAAAGAACGCTATTATTGCGGCAATCGCCATCGCCGCGCCGCCAATTCCCGCGATAAGAATAACCCCCGCCGCGCACAGCGCGAATATGCAAAGCAATATCCATGCCGCTCCTTTAACCCCGGCGGAGGTAAAGGCGCTGAGCAGTCCTTCGTGTGCGGACACGGTAAGCGTACTCATAAGCGCGCCCACGGCACGGCTTATCATATGCATAAGCCCCATTATCAGCGCGGTGTCATAGCATAGCTCAAGCTCGCTTGAAAGCGCAAAGTACCCAAGCATATACATGCCAAAGCTTATAACAGCGAACGCGCCCGCATGGGAATCCTTCAGTATTTCCCTTTTGCGCTCCGCCGGTTGATGGCTGCTCAATGCGTCCGCAGTGTCGCAAAAGCCATCCATGTGTATCCCGCCGGAAAGGAGCAGCGGTATGAGCGCAATGCCCGCCGCAAAAAGCGTTTGCCCCATTTTAAGCCGCAGGCATACCCATACCCAAAGCATGAGCGCCAGCCCTATCGCCGCCCCTACAAGCGGCAGCGCGCAGAGCATATAGCGCATGTTTTCCTTTTTCCATTCAACGCGCGGCATGGGTATGCGCGAAAACATTGCAAAAGCCATGGCTATTGATCTTAACGCGTTCATATCAGCTTCCCCTTCAGCACTATCGGTATGCCCGCAACCAATTCATAAACATTGTCCGCCATTTGCGCCAAAGCAATATTTATCCGCCCCAACGCGCGCACATAGCGCATTGTTTCATCGGAATATACTCCGGCGTCGCTGCCAACGTCGTTGGTTATCACTATAAGATTACTGCATTGCGCCGCAACGTGCTCCACGCCGCTTATCACGCGCGCGTAAGGATCGCTCACCTTGCCCGCATCGTCAAACATTTCGTTGGCGGTAAGGTTGCATATGCATTCAAGCAGCGCCGTTCCGCCCTTGTTTTCAAGCGCAAGTGAAGCATAGTCGCGGTAGCGCTCAATCGTTTCAAAGCCCTTGCCGCGGCGCATCTTCCTGTGCTTTGCTATCTTTTCCGCCCCGCCTTCGCCGTATGGCTGCATTGCGGCAAGATAGTACCGCGGCCCGTTCAGCCGCACGGCAAGGCTTTCCGCATATGAGCTTTTGCCGCAGGCCGAGCCGCCCGTCATAAGCGTTATCACTTTATTTCTCCTCCCTGCGGGGTATATGCGTCCACGTTTATGTCCTCAAACGTAGCCATTGTGTTATATACGCTGAGCGCCATATCCATAAGCGGAATTATGCACACGCCGCCCGTGCCCTCGCCAAGGCGCATATCGGCATAAAGCGGCGGCTCAAGGTCAAGCTCCTTCATAATGCGCTTTGCCGCAGGCTCCGCCGAAGCGTGGCTGGGTATCATTGCAATGCTGCACCTTGGGCAAAGGCGTGCGGCTATAAGCGCAGCCGCGCTGCTTATGAACCCGTCTATTATTATAGGTACTCTGTAAAGCGCGCCGCCTATGAACGCGCCCGCCATCGCCGCCATATCGAACCCGCCAAGCTTGCCGAGTACATCGAACGCATCCGCATTATCCGGCTTGTTCACGGCAATACCGCGCGCTATAGCGCTGCGCTTTCGCATAAGCCCGGCGTCGCTCAGTCCCGCGCCGCGGCCAACTGCTTCGTCAATCGGCGTATCCGTAAGCACGGCCGCCACGGCTGATGCGGTTGTGGTGTTGCCTATGCCCATTTCGCCCGTAACTATCAGCTTATAGCCCTTCTCCTTCAGCTCCCTTACGGTATCTATTCCCGCCTGTATTGCCCGCATAGCCTGAGCAGGCGTCATTGCCGGGCCAAGGGTAAAATTCATTGTTCCGTCCGCAACGTGCCTGTCCTTAACGCCGTCCGCTCGCGTAAGCATGCCAACGTCAACCGGATACACCTCTGCGCCCACGGTGCGCGCCATTGCGCACACGGTGCTTTTGCCGTGCGCGGCGTTCGCGGCAACTATCGCCGTTACCTCGCTGCCGGTTTGCGTGACCCCTTCCGCCACAACGCCGTTATCCGCGCAGAACATGGCAACGCAGCGCCGCGATATATCCACATTTGCGCTGCCCGTGAGCGCAGCCGTTTTTATCACCATTTCCTCCAGCTTACCAAGGCTGCCCAGCGGCTTTGCAATGCTGTCCCAACGGCGCTTTGCCAATACCGCCGCGTTAATGTCCGCATCCGGTATGGCTGAATTGAGTCCGTTTATGTATTGCTTATAATCTACTGCCATCGGGAAAGCATCTCCTTCATGTATGCGTAAACATCCATGCCGTACACCTTTTCAAGCGTATCGCGGTTCAGCGCCGTATTCGTATCGCCTATCGCCGCCATGCAGCCATGGTCGAGCAGCAGCGCGCGTGTGCCGTATTTTTTTGCAAGGGAAAGATCGTGTACAACGCTTATAACCGCCCTGTTGCCCTGCGCGAGCCATTCTTTTATCAGCGCAAATACCTGCCGCTGATATATCAAATCAAGGTGGTTCGTGGGCTCATCAAGCAGCAGATACTTCGGGTCCTGCGCGAACACCTGCGCAAGGAACGTCCTTTGCAGCTCCCCGCCGGAAAGCGTGAGCACGGATTGCCGGCGCTGCGCCGCCATGCCCGTTTTTTCAAGGGCAAGCTCAACCATGCGCTCATCGTCATCACAGCGCCTTGCAAGCACCCCCGGCGAATAGGCATATCTGCCCAGGCGCACGACTTCTTCCACGCTGAACGAATACCCAACGTAATGGTTCTGCGTGAGCACGCCTATGTTCTTTGCCAATTCAACGGGTTTCTTTTTGCGTATGTCCTGCCCGTTCAAAAGTATTTGCCCCGTGTATGCAACGCCTCCTGTAACGGCGTTTATTATGGTGGATTTTCCCGCGCCGTTGGGGCCGGCTATCATAAGCCATTCGCCGTCGTTCACGGCAAAGGATACGCCCTTAACTATGTCCAGCGCGCCGCAGCGCACCGAGAGCGACTTTACCTCAAGCACCTCTGCTTTTCCCCCTTGCGCGATAGAATATTATTATAAACGCAACCGCGCCTATAAGGCTTGTTACAACGCCTATCGGCAGCTCCAGCGGGCTTAACAGCGTGCGCGCGGCAAGATCGCACAGCATAAGGAATATCGCCCCCGCAAACGCGCTTGCGCTAAGCAACCGCTTGTGGTTCGGCCCCGCTATGAAGCGCGCCGCGTGCGGCGTAACAAGGCCCACGAACGCTATCGTTCCGCCTATTGACACGCATACGCCTATCAGCGCGGATACGCATATGAGCACCGTCAGCTTTGTCCTTTTTACGTCCACGCCAATGTTTCGCGCATTATCCTCCCCCACGGCGAACGCATTTAGCTCCCTTGCCTTTATAAATAGAATTCCGCCGAATATTGCGAACGCCGCCGCAAGCGCAAGCGCGTTTGCGTATGTTGAACCGTTAAGGCTGCCCATAGTCCAAAACGTTATCTGCTTGAGCTTGTTTGACGCAAACGTGATTATAACGCTCATGGCGCTGGATACAAACATTGAATATATAACGCCTATAAGTATTATTGTATTTGTTGAAAGTGAAAAATCAAGCCTGTATGCAAGGCCAAGAATTATCAAAAGCGATATGAACGCAAACAGTATTGCCATAACCATCGTGCCGGCGAACGGGAGCGAAGGGAACGATATGCCAAACGCAATGGCAATAACCGCGCCGAGGCTTGCGCCGGAGGACACGCCGAGCGTAGAGCCATCGGCAAGCGGGTTTTTCAAAAGGCCCTGCATTGCCGCGCCGCAAAGCGAAAGCGACGCGCCCGTGAGCGCAACGCACAGCACGCGCGGCAGCCGCACGGTAAGTATTATCGACGCGGGCAGCTCCTTTGGCATGTCCAGCCCCAGTATCGCGCGGCGAAATATCTCCGCCGTGCTTTTAAGCGGCACGTTCACGCTGCCCAAGCATACGCATATAACGGCGGTCAATATGGCTGCCGCCGCAAATAATATGTATTCATATGCCCTGAAGCCTTCCTGCGTTCCGTTCATAAGCGTATTATACCATCAATATCCGATTATTCCCAATAAAAAGCCGCTCCCGCAGCAGCTTTCGCCGCGGGAGCAGTATTTAGCAGTATATGCCGCTTATTCGGCGGTCACAAAATCATAAAGCGCCTTTGCGCCGTCAAGCAGCCTGGGTGCGGGACGGCTGAGTTCATTGTTGGCAAGGTTGAGCACCGCGTTGTTCTTAACGGCGGTCAGCTCGCCCCAGCCTTCGCGGCCCAGTATCTCCTCAACGGGGGTCGGGCCTTCGCCATAATACATGGATATGGTAACTATGTAATCCGGGTTGCGCTCAATTACCTGCTCCTGAGAAATCTCGCCCCAGCCTTCAACATCGCTGAAGCAGTTGGTAAGGCCCATCATGGTGGCTATTTCGTCCATGAAAGTGCCCTTGCCAGCGGTCCAAAGGCCCCACTGAAGCGGAGAAACTTCAAAGTAAACGGTCTTTTCGCCTTCCACCTTGTTGGCGGCTATCTGCTCAAAGCCTTCCTTCATCTGTGCAATAAGGCTTTCGGCTTCGCTGTCGCGGCCTATCACCTTGCCTATAAGGGCTATTGAAGTATACACGCCTTCTATATCCTGTGCGTAGCATTCAACTACCTTTATGCCCGCTTCCTCTATTTTGGCTATAACGTCCTGGTCCTGATCCATTGCGCTGGTTATAAGCACATCCGGCTCAAGGGCAACAATTTCCTCTATATTCGTTTCGGAGCCGGACTTGACGGATGCAACATCGAACACCTCGGCAGGATAGTCGCAGTATTCGCCGCGGCCCACTACCAGCTCGCCCGCGCCAAGGGCATAGACGATTTCGCATTCGCCCGCACTAAGAGCGACTACCTTGCTCGCCGGTGCATCAAGCGTTACCTCGCGGCCCATCATGTCCGTTACGGTAATACCTGCGGGTTCAGGGTCGGCGCTCTGTTCGGGCGCTGCGGTGTCCGCAACGGGTGCGGTGGTTTCGGGCGCGGTGGTGTCCGCAGGGGGCGTCACGTCGCCGTTATCGGTGTTCTGGCACGCCGCAAAGGCTATGCACATCATGGCCGCAAGCAGCACGGCCAGCAGTTTTTTAGTGTTTTTCATGTTAAAGAAAACTCCTTTCCTTTGTTTAGAGGCAAATAAAAAGGCCGCAGTTTCCGGAATACAAGCTGCAACCATAATATAGGCGACCCGCGCCATATAAGTTTCACTCAACCCCAGAAGTTTTCCGTGCGAAAACAGGTTTCCCGACTTAGCTTCATCCTAACAAAGCGCCTTCCCGCCCGCTTTTATAGGCAGTGACATAAGTGCTTCTTCATCCGCATCACGGTTACTGGGATAGTTCGGAACTTTCATCCGATTCCCCGGTCTTTATGGTGGCCGCGCCGCGCCTTAACGCGGCAGTATAATCGCACGCTGTTTACTTTTTACCCTTGTATTATATTGTGGATGGGGTGATAAGTCAAGGTTAATGAGCTTGTATTGCCGCCATGTCAATGCTATACTGTTTTCATCTATGATTATGAGGTAATTTATTATGTATCTCCCCGATAGCATTGCGCGGTGCGTAAGCGCGCTGCCTTATGAGGAAAGCGGAATCGGCACGTCCGGCTCAAAGGTGCTGTGCTATGAAAACATGGTGCTTAAAATCGGCACGGATATGGCGGACTATGAACGCAGCCGCAATATTCTCGGCTTCCTTGAAGGCAAGCTGCCCGCCCCGCGCATAATTGAGGCCGCCGAAGAAAACGGCGTAAGCTATCTGCTTATGACCCGCATACGCGGCAAAATGGCCTGTGCAAATGAATATATGGATAATGCGCCCGCGCTTTTGCCGCTGCTTGCGGACGCCATACATATGCTTTGGAACGTGAATACGGCGGATTGCCCGTATCAGAACATGCTTGAATCGAAGCTTGCCTTTGCAAAGCGCAATGTTGAGCAGGGGCTATGCAGCACGG
Organism: Christensenellaceae bacterium Phil1; assembly: GCA_001940855.1. Taxonomy (GTDB): domain Bacteria; phylum Bacillota; class Clostridia; order Christensenellales; family CAG-138; genus Phil1. The sequence continues at coordinate 25,030 of MSGS01000045.1, forward strand.
ATGACGCCCAACCCGGCACATACGGCCCGAACGGGTTCGCCGATCCTGCGGAGCTTTATAACTGGCTCATAGCAAACAAGCCGACCGAGCAGCGCGTATTTTCGCACGGCGATCTTTGCCTGCCGAATGTGTTCATAGACAACGGCAAAATAAGCGGCTTTATAGACCTTGGCTGGGCCGGCGTTACGGACATATATCAGGATATAGCCCTGTGCTACCGCAGCCTTGTAAACAACCGCGACGGAAGATACGGAACAACGCACCCGTATTTTGATGCGGATGCGTTGTTTAACCTGCTCGGCATAGAGCCGGACAGGGATAAGCTTTTCTATTACACAATGCTGGATGAGCTGTTTTAGGCTTTATTTCACAATAGGCCTGCCTATCCATTGCTCGTCCGGTGCAGCGCCCAACCATTTGGCTATGGTCGGCGCGATATCAAGTATGCTTATGTGTTCGCCCGTGAATTCATCCGGCGAACCATGCTCCGGTATTATTACGGGAATCGTCATGTCCTCCGGCGCGTCGCTGCCGTGGTTCATGTCGTGCCCGCCATGATCGGCCGTAATAATCACCTTGTATTCTTCCGGCGTTGCTGCAAGCACGCGCTCTATGTTGGCCCATTCTTCGCTTACTATATCAAGATATTCTTCACTCATCCAGCCGAAACGGTGCCCGGTTTCGTCCGCCCAGCCAAGATAAAGGAATATAAAGTCCGGCTTTTCGGCGGCCATTGCGGCTATCGCCGCGTCCGTCACGGTGCGGTCGGCCTTTATCCCCTGCTCATGAAACATGGCGCTGCACAGCGAACAATCAAGCATGCCGGGCTTTGCCAGGTCCCTAAGCTGCTCCCACGTATAATAAAATGCGCAGCGCTTACCGGCATTGTGCAGCTTTTCTATAAGCCCATCCACGAGCCGCGCCATGGGCACGAACGTATTCGTCAGTATCCCGTGCCGCTGCGGCACAACGCTATGAAACAGCGACATATGGCATGGCAGCGTTACGGACGGAAACACCGTTTTCGCCTGCATATCCTTATAGCGGCAGCTTTTCAGCATATTGTCCGCATATTCGCTGCCGCATGCGGCTATGCTGTCCGGCCGCATACCGTCCACCAATATAAGCAAAACCTTATCCATGGTATCCTCCGAGTAAAACAAAAGCGCCGCACATAATGCAGCGCCATGTTTTTTTGAAAAACGCGCACCCGCCGCTCGACATAAAGCACCATGGGCGGCACACAATAAGCTAAGCTCCGGCCATGCATTCCCGCGGCACATCGGATTTTCCGCTTAATGCTGCTTCCGTCAGGACCTGACATGGTTCACGGCATCCGATTGCACAGGACACAGCCTTCAATGCTTCGCCCTTGTTCCAGCCCCACAGCGCTTCGCCTCACGGCGGGAATCACACCCTGCTATAGCGGATTGCAGGTACAGGGCACCGCTAACTCCCCGCTTGGCGCGCAAGAATATTGTATCCGTTTCCGCGCCGCTTTGCAAGCTAATTTTTCAATTCAAATGTCACGCTTTTACCGGATGGATATAAAACCTCCCCCGATGATTCACCGGGGGAGATTGCTTTGCTTTTTATGCCGCGCTTTATGTGGCAAAGCCGGTGAAGGCCCACGCCACCAACACGAACAGCAGCAGTATTCCGAGAGCTATTGGCAGAAAAACCGCAAATGCGGAAAGGATAAGGGCTTTAAGATCCCCCTTTTCCAAGCCGCCCTCCTTGTGTATTTCATCGGAGAGAGTCTCTGCTTTCTTTGGGTCATACTTTTTAAGCTTTCGAAGCCTATCAATAAGCATGACTTACTGTTCCTCTTTCTTGCCATTCCGCTCAAAGAGATATTTGCCGTTTTCGTCTATCTTCTTATCCAGGAAATGGCAGGCTACGAAATGGCCGGGCTCGACCTCCACATACGGTGGGGGTACGCGCTTGCACTTTTCGCAGGCCATATAGCAGCGGGTGTGGAATTTGCACCCTTCCGGAGGACGGATTGGACTTGGGATATTGCCTTCCAGAATAATACGATCCTTGCTGGCGGAATCGGGATCCGTCGTGGGGATGGAGGAAAGCAGCGCCACGGTATACGGATGGCGGGGATCCTTAAATACCTCTTCAGCCGTACCAAGCTCCACCAGGTTGCCCAGATACATAACGCCAATACGGTCGGAAATGTAGCGGACAACGGACAGGTCGTGGGAGATGAACAGATATGTCAGATTCTCGCTCTCCTTCAGCTCCTCAAGTAGGTTGATTATCTGGGACTGTATGGACACATCCAGTGCGGATACGCACTCATCGCAAACGATGAACTTGGGCTTTACAGCCAAAGCACGGGCAATGCAGATACGCTGACGCTGACCGCCGGAGAACTGGTGAGGATAGCGATGGAGCATATAGCCCTGCAAGCCGCACTCCTCCATAACGCGGAGTATGTACTCCTTCATCTTGGGGTCGCGCGCCTTGAAGAACTTATGCGTAACAAGACCCTCGCCTATTATCTGGCCCACGGTCATGCGCGGGTTAAGCGAAGAATAGGGGTCCTGGAATATAATCTGTATATCCTTACGCAGAACGCGCATTTCGGAATAGTTCAGCCGGCTGAGGTCAATGCCGTTGTCCAGCATGGCTTCATACTCCCGGAACTTAGCATCGTCCTTATACTTGGCCTTGATAGCCGCCACGTTTGCTTCCTCATCCTTAAGCAGGGCATTGAGCATATCAAGCTTTTCCTGCAAAGCCCTTTTCCTTGCCCTGTAAAGCTGCGCCTTGTGCAGGGCCTTGCGAATCTTGGGCTGAGGATTCTTGAATTCCTTGTCGGCCTCAATCTCCTTGGCAATAGCCTCGTTAAGGGATATCTCGCCGTCCATATCCCGCATCTGCTCCCTGATTTTGGAAATCTGGATATTTGTGCGGTACTTTTTCAGCAGCGCCTCCGCGCCTTCCCTCGGGTCGTCAAGCGCGGCAAAGCCGCCCAGTATCTTAACAACGTTCTGGAAAGCGGTCTGCGCTTCGGCCTCAAGCAGGTTCTTGGTCTGATGCTGATAGAACGTAGCCTGCTCGCCCGCCTTTTCCACTTCCGCGGCGGCAGAGTGAGCCTTAGCTTGCTCCTTCTTATATCGCTCAATCATCTTGGGCGCCCGCATCAGGGTCTTTGCCACGTATTCGGGGGCAAAATCCTCCAACGTGCGGCCGTAATACAGGGTGCTGCCCGCAGTCTGATCGTATAGCTGAAGTATGGTTCTGCCCAACGTGGACTTACCGCAGCCGGATTCGCCCACCAGACCGAATGTTTCGCCGCTGAAAATATCTATTGTGATATCCTCGTTGGCCCTTACATACAGCTGTTCTTTCTGGAACCACTTAGTTTTGGCTACAGGAAAGTACTTTTTAAGATTTGTGATTGACAACAGCTTTTCCGTGTTCTTCACTGCAGCGCACCTCCTTCATGGGATAGAAACAACGAATTCTCTGACCGGGGAATACTTCATTGAGCGTAGGCTCCTCTTCCAAGCAGCGCTGAGTGGCGTATTTGCACCTTGGCGCGAACTTGCAGCCCTTGGGCAGCGCCAGCGGATGCGGCACCACGCCGGGAATGGGCTTTAGCTTGGTGCCCACATTGTCCATACGGGGGATGGAATGCATCAGGCCCTCCGTATAGGGGTGGCTCGCCGGGCAGTCCTGGCTGAATATGGTCCGCGCAGATGCCTGCTCCACAACCTGACCGCAGTACATAACAACCACATCGTCCGCCATTTCGTTTATAACGCCCAAATCGTGGGTTATGAATATTATGGCGGTGCCGTTTTCGCGCTGAAGCTCGTTCATCAGGTGCAATATCTGTGCCTGAATAGTAACGTCCAAAGCGGTGGTAGGTTCGTCCGCTATAAGTATCTTGGGCTTGCAGGCAAGCGCCATTGCTATCATGACACGCTGCCGCATACCGCCGGAAAGCTGATGGGGATACTGGAGCAGTACCGTTTCGGGGTTAGGTATCTGCACGGCATAGAGCATCTCCACCGCCTTCTTCTCCGCTTCCTTCTTGCTCATCTTCTGGTGAATTATGAAGGGTTCGCTGAGCTGACGCTTGACGGTGAACACCGGGTTCAAGCTTGTCATGGGCTCTTGGAATATAACGGATATCTTATTGCCGCGTATGGAGTACATCTCCTGTTGTGAAAGCTTGGTCAAATCCTTGCCTTCGAATATAACCTCTCCCTCTGCAATATAGCCATTGCCATCCAGCAGTTGAAGGATGCTCATGGCGGATACGGATTTGCCGGAGCCGGACTCGCCCACTATACCTATGGTCTTGCCGGAATCCAGCGAGTATGATACGTCGTTGACAGCCTTAACAATACCTTTTCTGGTCTTAAAATAGGTATGAAGGTTTTTTACTTCTAATAAAGCCATTTCTTTGCCTCCATCCATTATTTCTCTTGGGAGCTCTTGGGGTCAAGAACATCCCGCAGGGTGTCGCCGATGATGTTGATGCTGATAGTCGCCACAGACAGCGCAATGGCGGGGAACAGCCACTGCCACCAGAAGTTCTGGATGACTATGGAGTTGTTGGCGCCGTTAAGCATATTGCCCCATGTGGGCTGCGGCTGCTGTACGCCGAAGCCCAGGTAGGAAAGGCTGGACTCGGTAAGCATGCATCCTGCAAAGTCCAAAGTGATGTTCACCAGAATAATGGATATGACGTTGGGAAGAATATGCTTGAAGGCTATTCTGTTCTCCTTTACGCCCATTGACTTGGCAGCAATTACGAACTCCTTCTCGCGCTCCGCCAACACCTGAGCGCGAATCATGCGGGCAAGACCCGTCCAGCTCAGCAAGCCAAGTATTATCATGATTATGAATATTCTGGTATTTTCGCCTATCGGCATCGTTCGTATGACGTAGGAAAGCATCATGGCGAACGGCAGGAAGGGCAACGAGGAGAAAATCTCCGTTATACGCATGAGCAGCATATCCACCCAGCCGCCGAAGTAACCGGAAAGGCAGCCCACTATAACGGCGATTATGGTGGAAACCACAACGGCTACCGCGCCGATGGTCATGGTCATCTTGCCGCCGTGTATGATTCGGGTGAGTATGTCGCGGCCTCTGCTGTCGGTACCGAGAGGATAGCCGCTGAAGCCGACGCTTTCCACCAGCTTATCTTCGCTGTCTACCATATAGCTCTGCTTGGAGCCGGTGTAGACAAGGCTGCACTTGTCGCCATCCACGTTGCACTGGCCGCCGTCGTTATGACCCCATGCGTACACGTTGCCGGTTTCGCTGACTGCCACAAAGTGACGGGTACCCGCCTTGACTCCCACTATCTTTTCGTTTGCGGTAGCTTCGGGGATATCCTTTTCGCCGTATTCGGAGGCGCCGAATACCACCATGCTGCCATCGTCCATTACGAAGCAGTAGCAGTTATTGGTAGCGGCAATATCCAAAACCTTGCGATCCTTCATATAGGTACGCAGATTTTGAATCTGGCCGTCCTTATTGGAGTAAGCGGTCTGCTTATTGAAGGTGAGGGTCTGGCCGCCGGTAACGGTGCCGTCCTCTTTGAGCAGTATCGCATAATAGTTGGAGAAGGCAACCTTCTTCACTTCGGTATTGTACTTCTCCTTATTGGCAAACTCAACAAGGCTGAGCATGCTGTTGTTGTTGCCCCACATATACATACGCCCGTCGTCCATTACAAGGGCCGTTACCTGATAGCCGCAGATGAGCTGACGTACATGGTCGGGATCGATGGTGCCGTTAATAAGCTCCTCCGGCTCCTCGGTATATGGGTCGTTCGGGTTCTTGAGATAGCCGTACTGAGCGTTACCGTTGGAGCCCCAGCCGATCACCTCACCATCGGTAGTGACGGCTATGATATGGTCCGAACCGGCGGCAGCGGCAACCACCTTGCCGGGCTGTATGGCATCGGGATAGTCGGAATAGTCCACGCCCGTAAGGTTGTTCTTAACGTTGCCCCAAAGATAGAAGGTATTATCCTTGCTTACGCCAACGGTGAAATCGGCAAAGCCGTTTATATCCTTTATCTGGTTCTTCAAGCCTTCCGGCACCGTTTTCATGTTGTTAATCGGGGGCATGTTGGCCTGGAGCGGATCAGTGTAATTAAGATCCATGGGCACGAAGTACGGCCCGATGAACACAAACAGGAACATGCCTATCAGCACAACCAATGCAACCACGGCCAGCTTCCTGCGAAAGAAAGCCTTCGTTGCCATTACGGAAGGGCTTTCAATCTTTTCGATGGCGAACTTTTCGTCATCACTCATTTCTTTGCTGCCACCACGGAAGGTCCGCCTGAACCAGTTGCCCAAGGTGCTGAACACGCCGTTCTTTTTGGCAGTGCTGTTGTTTTTCTTTTCCATAGACTGCCTCCTTTACTTGTTGACGCGGATACGCGGATCGACCAAACCGTATACCAGGTCGATAAGCAGGTTGCCGAAGAGGGAAATAGAAACGTAGAACATCTGTAAAGCCAGAATGACCTCGTTATCATTGCCGTTCAGGGCGTCAAAATATACTTTACCGATACCGTTAAGGCCGAAGATGTTTTCAATCATTACAGAGCCGCCGAATATGCCGAGGAACCAGCCTATGATCAGCGTAATGATCGGCAGCAGAGCATTGCGCCATGCGTGGGAATAGATTACAACCTTTTCCCTGACGCCCTTTGCGCGTGCCGTGCGGATGCAGTCCATGGACAGCGCCTCTATCATTGCGGCGCGGACGTAACGGGTCATGCCGCCCAATGAGCAGAACGTCATTACTATAAGCGGCAATGCCAAATGGTACATCTTATCCCAGAACTGTTTTGATTTGCTCCAATGCAGACTCCCCGCCGTTGTCATGCCGGAAACCGGGAACCACCCAAGCACCACGGCAAAGAGCCAAATGAATACAATTGCGATAATAAATGTCGGTAAACTGTAGCCTATAATCGTGCCCACCTGCACGGCTACGTCCCTTCTGCTCCCGCGCTTTACTGCGCAGAATATGCCAAGGGGAATTGTTATGCCCAAGGCAAGAATGGTGGCGAAAATGTTGATGAAAATGGTGTTCTTCATGGGCTCCACCAGCACCTCGATAACGGGCTTGCCGTATTTGGTGGACTGGCCTAAATTGCCCTGAAGCAGGCCGTCGTATCTGCCGTCATAGAATGGGTATATACCCAGCCAGCGGAAATAGCGTTCGAGCTTTGTACCGTCCGTTCCGTAACGTCTTTTCCAAAACTCCAGGCGCTCGTTATAATCCAGCTTACGGTTGGCCTGAACCTCCGTTTTTGCTGCTTCCGCCGCCTTATCTATGGGCAGCATATTGTAAATCATATAAATCATGAATGAGAGAATAAAGAATACGAGAATAATAAACAATACTCTCTTAACTATGTATCTTCCCATAGGCACCCTCCGTTTGATATGCCCGCGCGGCTTAATGCGGGCTACGCCGTTAAGACTCTCTAAAAAACACGCCAACCTGCACAGGAAGGAATCCTTATAGACATGCAGATCGGCGCATGCGCTTAAACCTGTAACCGGAAGATCGCCTTTACAACGCGGGGGGCATATTATATGCCCCCGCACAATTGTTTGCGCTTAAAGCGATCTTATATTTTCTTCCGTGTTGAACCGATTAATAGTTCTCGAAGAAGTCGGCCTCGTCCATGAGATAGTAGGCCGAATAGTTATCATACTGAGCCGGATCGATGGTCATATTGAAGGAGAAATCGTATGCGGCGCTGTTGAAGCCGGTAGCAAAGTTGATTGCGTTCAGCTTGGCCACGCCGTCCCAACCGTAGTCGGTCATCTGGCTCAGTTCGCCGTAGAGACCGGTATTGAAGTCGGTGGAGGTATATACGATGTAGGCGCCGATCTCGGTGGTGGCATTGGGGTTAGACTGCCATGCGGTGATCAGCATGTCGGTTACGTTGTTGGGCTGAGTGCCGAAGTAGTTGATTGCCAGCGGCATGTAGAACTCGCCATCGATCTCAACGGTCTTGTAAGCGCCGTCGGTGGACTTAAAGGCGATGTTCTGCGGGGAGCGCTCATAGCCTTCCAGCTTCTTATAGCGGACGGGGTCGGTGCCGGCAACGTAGGGTTCACCCTTTTCGTTGTAGATCCAGCCGCCTTCGTCGAGAACCGCGTTAGCGGAGTCGGAGCTGTAAGCATACTGGTTCAGTATGATTTCGTCCTCAACGGCCTTGTAGGCGGAGAAGCCGGTGTAGTACGGACCATGCACAACGGAGCCGAAGCCGCCGGTGAAGGTCTGCGCGAACTCGGGACGGTTGATGGTGTAGCAGATGGCCTGACGCACTTCGGCAAAGGCGGTGGGGCCAAGGTCGCAGCGGAAGCCGAGCTTACCGTAACCGGCGCGGTCGTAATGGGTTTCGGCGAACTTGCCTTCGCCTTCGTCAACTATTTTAAGGGCAGCCTTGGTTTCGTCACCGCCGGTGATGCCGGAGATGATGTCGATTTCGCCCTTGAGGAGCTGGTCGTTCTGGGTTTCGCTGATAACCTTTACATAGGTGAGGGTTTCGATGCTGGGCTTGCCGCGGGCATCGTCGCCGGGATAGACGGGGTTCAGCGTCAGGGTAGCGGTCCTGGAGGAAGCGTCATAATTGGACACTACATAGGGGCCGCTGTAGGGAAGGTCGGAATCCCACTTCAGATTATTGTTGATAACGTCAACCATAACAAAGGCGTCAACGCCGTCCTTGGCTTCCTTCTTATAGAAGCCCTCGGAGAGGCCGCACTCGTTGTTCTCGTTGACTATGATCTCGTTCTCGCCAAGGTACATCTGCATGGGAGCAGGGCTGAAGCCGGCAAAGGTTATCAGATAGTAGTAATTGGCATAATCAGCCTGATAGGTGATGGCAAAGGTGTAATCATCAAGGAGCTGCACGCCCTTGAAGTAAACCTGATCGCCCTCGCCCTCATAGGCCTTGAATTCATCGAAGCCTTCAACAACCTGGCCCGCATTGCCGTTGCCGCCGGCAGCCACCGCCACATTGGTGGAGTTGACCAGCAGGGAAGCAATGTAGTTCTTGGCGGTGATGGGGGTGCCATCGGAGAACTTCATGTCATCGCGGATCTTGATGGTGTAGGTCAGGGTGCCGTCCTCGTTCTTAACGTGGGTGGGCTCTTCGGCAACAGCCATCATGTTCCATGCATAGGAACCGTCGAAGCCGGACATAACGGTGGAATAACCGGTGGTCAGATTCTGGATGTCCAGATCGGAAGAACCGGGTGAGGACTTGCCCCAGGACGCGTTGCGGAAGCTGCCGGAAAGCTCGGTGCTGCTGCCGAGAATGAAGGAGCTGGTTTCGCCTTCCTTAACGGTGGCGGCAACGATGGCATCCGCGGGTCCCCAGTAAGGAGAGGTCGCGAAATTTTCAATCTTGGCATTGTAAACATCAAAGTACTGGTTGGAGTAGAGGGGTATTTCGCATACCAAGGAGTTCCAGCGCTGGATGTAAAGCTTCCACCATTCGGCGTAAACGTCATCTTCGGTCTTGTACTTGTCGCTGCCCTCGGGCACGCTGCAGTTGTAAACCATGGCCATGGAAAGGAAGTCCATACCAAGCTCATAGGTCTTGCCCTCGTACGTTACGGTGGCGATGCCGTCCTCATCCTCTTCAACCATGTCTATGGTGATCTTGGAGCCGATCTTCTTATAGACAGAGGTGTAATCCTGATGGACGATGGCGCCGTTCTCGTCTACCACATAGTTCGGAGCAACGGGGTCGGTGCCCGCGTTGGGATCCGAAGGAGTATCGGTGCCCGCGTTGGGATCCGAAGGAGTGTCGGTGGTCGGTGCATTGGTCTGCTGATCACCGCCGGTGGGATTCTGCGGCTGGCAGCCTGCGACTACGCAAAAGACCATCATGGCAGCCAGCATCAGTGCAAAGAACTTTGCAAATTTGATTTGCATGTTTTTTCCTCCTTGTTTTTTTATAGTTTTTTTATATTTTACCGCTCATGTCGGAAAATATCATGTTGTGCTCTTGGATAAATCGGCTGGATATTTGCATGGTAGAACTGCATATACGGCCTTTCTATCATCTTGTAATGAATTCTATCACATGGCAGAATAAAATGCAACATAAATGTTGCGCCGTTATGAATACTGCATGTCAAATATGCAATTTTCCCCAAAAACAGGCATACTCTGCGCATATTACCGTATGTGCGGATATGTATTTTTTATGCCCGTACCGCTTTCATACGCTTGCATTATTTGCCGTTCGCACCGTTCTTTGCCGATGCATCGTTTACGGCCGCGCCCTTTTTGCGCAAATTCCCCCTGTGCGGCGCGCGTGTGCGGCTAATTTTTTAATTCGCGCTTGCATCCTATCCTCAATATGATATAATAGCAAAGCAGCGTGTGCCCATAGCTCAGCTGGATAGAGCGTCAGACTCCGACTCTGAAGGCCGAAGGTTCGAATCCTTTTGGGCACGCCATATGCAAAAAGTATCTGCACGGCGGGTGCTTTTTTCTTTATGTTTTCATTTTTATGATGTACAATTTCTATATAATGCATGAAAGGGCGATAAGCTATGAAACATACAACGCTTTGCTATATAGAAAAAGACGGCAAATACCTTATGCTGCACCGCATAAAAAAGCAGCACGACGTGAACCACGACAAATGGATAGGCATAGGCGGGCATATTGAGCCGAACGAAACGGCGGACGAATGCATACTGCGCGAAGCCAAGGAGGAAACCGGCCTTACGCTGACAAGCTTTATAAAATGCGGGGAGATACTGTTCGACAGCGCCCCGTGGCCAGAGGAGATGATGCACCTTTATTATGCGGATGGATTTACAGGGGAACTGACGGACTGCGACGAAGGCGAACTTGTGTGGCTGGACAAAGCAAAGCTGAAAGAACTGCCTGCATGGGAAGGCGACTTTATATTCCTTGAGCTAATGGAGCGCCGCGCGCCGTACTTTGAAATGGAGTTGCATTACAACGGCGAAACGCTTGACCGCGCAATATTGAACGGCGCACCCTTGCCCCTGCCGAACTGGCGGGATGCGATAGACACCCTGTATTGACCGCAGTAATTGAACGCTGAGGATATTCCATGCTTGATATAATAAGGCTTTATGATTCAAAAACAAAAAAGGCCGTTGCGCGGGGCATACTGGAAGCCCTTCCGGAATGGTTCGGCATTGCGGAGGCGCGCGAGGAATACATTGCACAAAGCGCCGCCGAGCCATTTTGGTGCGCCTATGACGGCGATAAGCCGATAGGCTTCCTTTATATACACCAAACGGGCGACGCAACGCTGGAGCTTTACGCAATGGGCGTTTTGAAGGAATACCACCGCCTGGGCGCTGGCAAGGCATTATTCGCCGCGGCATATGAATATGCGCGCGCAAACGGCTATTGCTTTATTCAGGTAAAAACGGTACAAATGGGCAAATACGCGGACTACGACAAAACGAATCTTTTCTACAAGTCGCTCGGGTTCAGGGAGTTCGAGCTGTTCCCAACGCTTTGGGACGAGCATAACCCGTGCCAAATCTATGTTATGGCGGTAAAATAAAGCGATACGCACCACTTAGTGCGTTTGCATAGCTTCATTCGCCGCCAACAAATTCACCCAAGCGCAGCGGTATATGGAATAAAAGCCTCGGCGGGAAATCTCCTGCTGAGGCTTTTTTGCGGTACATCCGTATTTATCATGTTCTTGATTTAAGATACGCTTCCAGCTTTTTCTTTATGCGCTGCAATGCGTTATCCACCGTTTTCGGCCCACGGCCCAGCACCGCGGCTATTTCCTGATAGCTGCGCCCTTCCAAGAATAACTCCAGCACGTTCTTTTCAAGCGGCGTAAGCATGGTATCCAGCATTTTTGTCATGTCCGTCATGCTTTCGCGGCTTATTATAAGCTCCTCCGGATTATCCGTGCGCGCGGCCGGCATTGTGTCTATCAGCGTGCGTTCGTTTTCGTCGTCCGTGGCCTTATAAAAGGATATATATGTGTTCAGCGGAACGTGCTTTTTGCGCGTGGCCTGCTTTATTGCGGTTATAATCTGGCGCACTATGCACAGCTCCGCAAAGGAGCGGAAGCTCATGTCGTGCCCCGGCTCGTAATCGCGCACGGCCTTATACAGGCCTATCATCCCCTCCTGAAGCAGATCTTCCCTGTCCGCCCCTATTAGGAAATACGGCCTCGCCTTTATGCGCACCAAGTTTTTGTGCCGTTCGCACAGCGCTTCCTCTGCCCATGCTTCGCCGCTGCGCGAAAGGGCTATCAGTTCTTCATCGCTCAGCTCTTCCGCGCACTGCGCCGCTGTGCTCCCGTCAATGTGTTCCACTATGCCTCGTCCCTTTTATCAGTTTTTCCTTATTCCGTCCTGCCTGCGCTTTTCAAACATAAGCACCGCCGCAGCTACGGCCGCATTGAGCGAATCTATTTGGCCAAACATGGGTATGGACACAAGGAAGTCGCACTTTTCCTTTACCAGCCTGCCTATGCCGTCCCCCTCGCTGCCTATCACCAGCGCAAGCGCGCCTTCCATGCGGGCGGACGTCATCGCCGTGCCGCTCATGTCCGCGCCGGCTATCCACAGTCCCTCGTCCTTCAGCCGCGCTATGGCGTTGGCAATGTTTGCAACGCGGGCAATGTGCGCGTATTCAACGGCGCCTGCGCTTGCCTTGCAGGCAGCTGCCGTAACGCTTACGGCGCGGCGGCGCGGGATTATTATGCCGTGCGCACCCGCGCAAACGGCACTCCTTATTATGGAACCGAGATTGTGCGGATCCTCTATCCCGTCAAGGATTATTATGAACGGCTTTTCGCCCTTTTCTTTGGCAAAATTCAATATGTCCGCTATTTCGCAATATTCAACGCCCGGCACCATTGCCACTATGCCCTGATGGTTGCCGGTTTTCTGCCCGTGACCGAAGGGCATGCAAAGCTCGTCCAGCTTTTCGCGCACAACGCTGTCCACGCGGATGTTATTGTCCCGCGCAAGGTTGATTATCTCCCTGAGGGAACCGTCTATCTCTTTGGTCACCAGTATCTTATCTATGCTCCTGCCGCTGCGCACAGCCTCGCGCACGGCATTGCGGCCCATTATAAGGTAGGGCGGCTCATCCTGCTCCTCGTTCGCCTGCGGCGCGTTCTCCGCCTGCTTATCGCGGGCCTTATATGCGATTTCCTCGCGCTTTGCCTTATAATTATCTTCCTTCTTGGCGCGGTCGTAGCGGCCTTCGGCATTGTCCCGCTTTTTATAATACGGTTTCTGCTCGCCGTCCTTATAATACGGCTTCTGCTCCGCTCCCCTGCGGTCGTTCCCGCGGTTAAATGATTTTCCGCCTTTATTATATCCGCCTTCGGGGCGCTTTCCGCCGCGCTCCTGGCGGCTGGAATAGGTTACGGGCATACCGTCGCGGAATACCACCTCGTTCACGTTGCGCTGCTCATCGCGGCGATAGTTGCGGCTGTTATGATACTGGGCCATTTTTATTTCTCCTTAAATATTTGTCTTGTTATATGCAGTTTTCGCGTGCAAAGCGCGATATTTCGGCGTCGCTTGCGCCGGATGCCGCCAGTTTCTTAAGCTTTTCCAGCCTTTCGCGTACCTCGCCAGCCTTGCCGCAGCTCATTTTGCCCTCCGGACATGCGCCCGATGCGCAGGACGGCCCGCATATGGAAAAAAGCGACGGCGCTTCGCGCATGCACATGCCAAGCATTGCCCATGCCAGCGCGCGTATCTCCCACTGCGCTCTATTGCAGCAGCGAAGGTTGAAAAAGTGCATGAGCTCCCGCGCGTTCATTGTGAATACCATTCGTGTTTCCGCGGCGTTGGGCAGCATGAAGCGCGCATCCTCCGCAGGAATGCCGAGCGAAAGCCAATGCTGATAGAATTGTTCGCACTGCTGTATCTGCGCAATGTATTCAAGCTCCGCTTCCTCTCCAAGCGCCTTTACGCTGGGGGGAACGATATAGTCAAGCGCATCCTTTTTAACATAGCGCTGGGACTGCACGGAAAAGCTTGCTATGCGGTGGCGCGTTATTTGCGCCAGCAGCGCGCGGCTCACTCCCTGCGCCGCAAAAGTGAACGATGCATGCTCTATCGGGGAAAGATGCCCCAACGATATAAGCTTTTTAACAAAGCTTTCGCTTTTGCCCTGCACAGCGTCCTTGAGCGAAAGAATGTCGCTGTCGCTGTAACAAAGTCTGCCCGCCAAAGCTATTGCCGTTTCGGGTTCTGGCGTATGGCAAAGCAGCAGCGCCTCCATATTTCTTTGCGGCATTGGTTTATCCTCCGTTTTGCTGTTTATTCAAGTATAAGCTTCATCAGCTCCGTAAGCCTTTCATCCCGGCCGTTAAGATATAAATACCCTATCAGCGTCTCCAGCCCCGTGGCCGTGCGGTAATCGGAAATGGTAGCGTTCTTGGCCACCGTACCAAGGTGCGAATTGCGCCCGCGCTTGTATACGCCCATCTCCTCATCGTCAAGCAGCGGCTCTATTTTGCGGAAGCCCTCCGCCTGCCCCTTGGCGCATACGCGCTTTGCGCTCATCAGGTGCAGCTCATGCACCTTCGCGTCCGCCTGCGTTACCAGCAGCGTGCGCACATACAGATCAAAAACCGTGTCCCCTATAAAGGCAAGGTTAAGCGCGGGCAGCTGCGCTGCCTTCTGCTCTCGCTCGCCCGTGGGCAGGGCGCGGCGTATTGCGGCGACTATTGCGCCGGTTTGTTCAAATGCATTCTCCATCAATTATATTATAAATGTGTACAGCCGTGAAATCAATAAAAAAGCGGGTGTTAAATTCCCGCTTTTGCTTTTACTCCTGCGGTGTAACGTCCTGATAGAAAACCTCTATCATTGTATCAAATACGGATTGCTTATCAAGCGTCAGCTCAACGTGATCCTCGTCGCTCACTATGGATTCACCTTCAAGCTTGTATATGTCGCCGGAAAAGGACATGCCCGCCGCCTCGGTAGCGAGATATGTAAGCTCGCTCACGTCAAGGTCGCTCAGTATATACTTGCTCAGCGAAGAATATATGTTCAGCACGCACGCCGGATTTTCCGCCACCTTCTGCCGCGCGGTCTGTATCATTGCAAGCAGATATTGCTTCTGGCGCGCCATGCGCTCCGCATTGCCGGTTTCGGTAAGCTGGCGGCTGCGGATATATGCCGCGGCCTGCTTGCCGGTAAGCGTAACCTCCGCGCCTTCCTTCATATTTTTGCACCCGGGCATGTTGCTGAACGGATAATCCCCCTTTATCGTAACCGTTATGCCGCCCAGCGCATCGTTCAGGTCCGCTACGCCGCCCATATAGAACGCGGCATAGCCGTCTATCTGCAATCCGTAGAACAGCGCAGACACAGCCTCCCTGCAAAGTTCGCAGCTTACGTTCAGCCCGTCCCCGTATGAATACGAAAGGGCTATCTGCGCGCGGCCTACGCCCGCCGTGTTGCCGTCCTTATCCAGTATTGCCATGTCACACATGGTATCGCGGTTGACGGCTATGAGCGACATTTTGTCGTTCACCGTATCAAGCGAGGCCAGTATTATAACGTCCGCCTGGTTATCGTTGCCGTATTTCAGCGGCTCTTTTGGCTTTTTGTTGGAGTCCACACCTATGAACAGCAAATTTATAAGCCCATCTTTGTATTTATAATACCGCCCGCCGCTGGTGATATCGTAATCTATCGGCACGCTCGGCGTGGGCGCAGGTGTGGGCGCGGCAATGCCGCCGTTCTCATCCGGTTCTGCCGATGCGGGAACCTCAACAAGCATAGGTGCCTTGGTTTCCTTACCGCTGAGCGATGCGCGCCCGCTCATCCATATTATAAGCGCCGCGCACACCAGCGCCGCCGTAAGCGCCGCCAGTATTATGAATATCAGCAATATCGGGCTCAGCCGTTTGCGTTTTTTTGCGTTCGTATTTTCCATGTATATTACTCCGCCTGCGCGTCAAGCAGCGAATACTGCGCGGTCAGCTTGGCCTGCACAAGATAGCGCTGCATGCGGTTCTGCTTATAGCATGTTGAAAGCGTAAGCACCTTATCGCCAAACGCGGGGAACATTTCGCGGTCGTAATTCGTATTCACGCCGTCTGCCAGCTTGTCAAAATAGCGGTTGAACTCATCCTCATCCGTAAAATCATGGCAAAGGAGCAGATGCTCGCTGCTGTGCGGATAGGCCGCAAAAACGGTGTATTCATATATAGCGTCGCTCATATAGATATACACAGTTCTGTGTTCTTCAAAATACGCGGGGTCTGCAAAGTCGTTAAGCGTGGCGAACATGGTGCCGTTTTTCCTGTTATGCCCGTAAAGCACGGTGACGGGATCCGAAAAGTCCCGCTTGTTATAGCGCTGCGAAAATATGCTGCCGCCGGAATAATAGCTGCCGTCAACGGCATGATCTGAATAGAACTCGTCCTTATCCTCGCTCTGCACCACGGCGTAATTTATTATGCTGCCCGGCATATCTATCCATGCGTAAATGTCCGGATTCAGTTCCGTAAGCGCGCCAAAGTTTATGCTGCGGAATTTCTTCTTCGGCTCCGCATCCGCTGCGTCCGGCTGCGGTTCGGCATCCGGCGCGGCAGTTCCTTCCGGTTCCGCTGTGTCCGCCTTCGGCACGGCAACCGTCATGTCCGATGCAATGTCGTTAGCCAGCTTGTCGTTAAGGCTATTCCCGCGCACATACTGCACAATATAAAGTATGCACATCACGCAAACGACTGCCATTGCGGCGGATATAATGCCAAGTATTATCTTAACCGATTTTTTCATTTGGCTCCCCCTCGTTCAAACGGTAAAAAAATGCCCCATAAACTACGCATTTATGAGGCTCTGTTTTGATTGTGATGCAAATTCAGCTTAGGCGTTGGCCTTCCTGCCTACATACAGCGCCACGCCGCCGCAAAGCACGGCCAGCAGCACTATGCTCTCGATACCGAAATCATATCCGGTCTGCGGAGAGGTAGGATCGCTGGAAACATCGGTATTGCCATGTTCGGGGCTGATAACTTCGGTATCAGCGAACGCAACGGAAGCAAGGCTGAACACCAATGCAAGCGCCAACACTACTGCAAAGAACTTTTTCATAACAATCCCCTCCTGATAAAGGTTTCCTTGCGGATAGATATAGTATAGCTCATGCGGGGCGAAAAAGCAAGCTGTTTTTTGCTAAAATCGGGCCGAAAATCTAATAATCCATCGTCAGCTTTTCGGCAGTCCGCGCGTCTATTTCCTCAACCGTACCTCCATGCACCCTGTATACCCTGCTGCACATACTGAGCACGCTCGGCCGGTGGGTCGTAACTATGCAGGTTTTGTTCGGGTGCGCAAGCATTATGGAGCGCAGCACCTGCCGCTCCGTTGCAACGTCCAGCGCGGACGTGGCCTCGTCAAGCAGCATTATGGGTGCATCTCTCAGCACCGCGCGGGCTATGGCTATGCGCTGCGCCTGCCCTTCGGAAAGCCCGTGCCCGTGTTCGCCCACTGACGAATCAATGCCGTTTTCCATTCTGCTCACAAATTCCCATGCGCACGCCGTTTTAAGCGCCGCTTCAATTTCCCCATTTGAAGCCTGCGGCTTCACCATGCGCAGATTATCCGCAATGGTACCTGAAACAAGCGTATTTCCCTGCGGAACGTATGAGAAAAAGCCCCTCAGCGCGGCGTTCATTTCCTGTGCTTGGCCATAACCGTCGCCAAGCTCCGCCCGGCCCTTCTGCGGCCGTATAAGCGAAAGAATCATGCGCACCATCGTGGTTTTCCCGCCGCCGGATGGGCCTATCACGGCCACTATCTCGCCCGGGGCAGCCGTGAAATTCACCTTGTCAAGCACGGTTTCGCCCGCCTTATATGCAAACGAAACGTCCTCCAGCCGCACCGTAAGCCCGCGCGCGGCGTTGAGCGTATCCTCCCCCGCGCCGCATTCTTCCGGCGGCATAGCCATAAGCTCCCGTATCCTTGTTGCCGAAACGGACGCATTAAGGAACACAGGCACGGTTTTTACAAGCGAGTTAAATGCGGACGAAAGCTTCGCCCCTTGCGAAAGGAAAAGCGTCATCGTGCCGTAAAGTATCTTCCCGTTCCATAGCAGATACAGGCAATAGCAGAACGCTGCCATCTGCACGGCGGAGCCTATCAGCGAAAGCACGGCCTCTGTTTTGATGCTGAACAAATTATAGTCAAGGCTCACTTTTTTATATTCGCCCTGCATTCGGCGCAGCCGCTCGCTCTGCTTATCGGTTATGCCGAAGCTTTTTATTGAATCAAGGTTATTGAACGTTTCCGTTTCAAACGCCATCATGCCGCTGTTCAGTTCCCGCACCTTTTGTCCGAAGCTGCGCATGCGCCCTATCAGCCGCCTTGCGCTGAAAATCAAAAACGGCGCGCTTGAAAGCGCAAGCAGCGCCATCACCGCATCGTAATATAATATGGACAGCAGCGTTATTATGAACGTGTAGCTTGCTATTATCAAATCAGGCAGCCAACTTATAGCGTTGCCGGCAACGGTATAAGCATCGCTGTTCAGCCGGTTAAGAAGATCCCCGCCCGGGTAGCCGTTGAGCGTGTTCCAGTCCGCGCGTATGACTTTATCGAATACCTCGGCCTGAATATCGTTATTCACCTTTATCGAAACCTTGGCGGATATTCTTGAAACGGTGCTTTTTAGCGCAACGCTCACGACCGAGCTTGCTATCATTACCGCTATAACGAACCACAGCCGCGCCCTGTCGTGCCCGGTGATTATATCAATGGTATATTTGCTTGCAACTGCGGAAACGAGCGCGAACGATGCGCTGAGTATCCCAAGCAGCGTATATATTATCACCGCCGCGCGGTAACGCCGCGTGTATGCCGCTATCCATTTCCAGTCGTTTATAATGTCCTTAAACGTGCCGTCCTTCATGCGGCCAAGCAATTCGCCCAGCGCCTCGGACCCAAGCACCTTCCGTTTGGGCTTGTTCTGCTCCATCGCTCCGCCGCCTTTCGTTCCGGTCTATCTCAATCCCTTGGGCACAATAAAGCTCAGCTTGAGCATAAGCGGCCTCAGCTTTATAAGCGCCACCCACGGCCCGGCAAAAAAGTCCCACCAAGGGTTCCCCTTCTTTATCCATTTGCCCTTGCGGCAAACGTCCGTCACAACGGCAAACACCATGTCCGGTGCAAGCGGGCCTTCTATCTCTGTCTGCGCGTCTCCCGCAGCATAATAATTGCCCTGCCTGTCCACGCGCACTATTCTGTGCATAACGTATTGGCCGTTTCTTCGGCGATAAAATGCCATGTCCCCGCGCCTGAGCGGCCCGTTTGGCTTAGCAAAGCGTATGCTGTCCCGCCCGTGCACAAGGAACGGCGTCATGCTGCCGCCCGTTATCGTAAGGCACACGGTTTCGCCCTTTGCAACAAGGCCGCTAAGCACGCGCATGTAGCTATCCGTATCAACGGTCCGTGTAACAGGCTCCACCGTTTTTTCCTCCCCGCTTTATTCTTTGCTTACTCGCGCGCTTCGCTTTCGGCCTCGTCCGCATCGTGCGCGGCCTCGCGTTCGTCCGCATTTGCGGCGCCGTCGCTGTCCTCGCGATGGCGATAACCATAGCCGTAGCTGTATCCGCCGTAGCCGTAACCGTATCCGTAGCCGTAGCCATAGCCGCCGCTAAGGTGCGTTTCAACTCCGTTGAGCACGCAGCCTATAACGCTTGTTCCGCTTTCGGAAAGGAACTGCAGGCTGTCAAGTATCTGCGATATTTCAACCCCGCCCGCGCCTATAACATACAGCGCGCTGTCCACCGCGCTTGCAATATTCGCGCTGTCGGCAAGCAGTCCGCACGGCGGCGTATCCACAATTATAAAGTCCGCCTGACCTCTCAGCGTATCTATAAGGCTCTTCAGCCAGCGTGCGCTTATCGGGCGCGTGCTCTTGCGCGGCACGTCACCCGCAAGCAGCTTCAGCGTGCTGCCCTCAATTTCGCTCAGGCATTCGCCAACGCTTTTCACCTTGCGCTCTCTCAGCTCTACCAGTCCGTTGGACGGCGTGGTTATGCCAAGCGCTTTTTTAACGCTGGGCCTGCGCAGGTCCATATCAACCAAGATTACCCGCGCGCCGTTTTTGCTCAGTGCCAGCGCAAGGTTTGTGGAAACGGTGGTCTTGCCCTCGCCCGGCATTGTGCTGGTCACAAGTATTGCGTGGCATTTGCCGCTTTCAAGCCGCCGTAAAAGCTTTATTCTCAGGCTGCGTATGCTTTCCTGGAAGGAACCGGATACGCGCTTATTGAGTATTGAAAGCGTATTCACGTTATGCTGCTTGCGCTTTTTGAACGTTACCTTGGGCAGCGTGGTAAGGCAGGTTTGGTTCAGCTTTATGCGTATATCGTCCGGCTCGCGCACGGTGTTTCTTATCGCCGCACAGAGCATAAGGAAAACAAAGCCTATTATCAGCCCCACTATCGCGCCCTTTATGAACGTTTTTACGGGGCTGAAGCTGTTATACGGCACGGTCGGTTCCACAGGATCCGTCAAAAGATTCATTGTGGTGCTGCCTATAACGTAATCCGCAACCTCCGGATAAACCTTTATCACCGCCTCAAGTATCGCCTTCGCATCGCGCGGGCTGCTGCTTGTAACACGCATGGTGAAAAGGTTTGTGTTGTCCATAGTCTCGGCCGTTATAGAGCCGTTTATAACGCTTACGCCAAGCTCTTTTTTAAGCTTGGAATACATAAGATCGGACTGTATAAGGTAGGGGAACGTTTTGCCCAGCTGCTCCGCCGTGGCCTTATTATAATAGCTGTATCCGCTGCTCTGCTCCGTGTTGCCGGATGCGGATACCTGAATGGTGAACGTAACTTCGCATGCGTACATGGGCGTATAGCTGAAATACCCTTTGGCGAACCATAGCGCGCCTACTATCGCCGCAAGCGCAAGCGGTATCCAAAACAACTTTTTCAGTACCGGAAGGAACTCCTGCAAAAGCCGCGATATATCTATTGCGCCTTCATCCCGGCGGTCAATTTTCTTTTCTTCCATTGGCTTCCTCCGTATGCCGGCGGCTGCTCCTGCCGCCCTTCGCGTTCCTCTCGCCATAGCCATATCCGCCGTAGCCGCGGCCGTAACCGTAGCCATAGCCGTATCCGTATCCGTATCCGTAGCCGTAGCCGTAACCCGCGCGGCTGCCTATTATGGGCGTTACGCGCACGTCGTTGAATACGCAGCCCAGCAGGTGCGCCTTGCTTTGGTTAAGCATATCCACGGCGTCGTTTATCCTGCCCGCGCTCACGCAGTCCTGCCGCACGACAAGCAGCGAAAGATCCGCTATGTCCGCCAGCATTTCGGCATCGGAAAACATTGCCATTGGCGGCGAATCGATTATTGTATAATCCGTTGCCGCACTCAGTTCCTTCATCATGCTTCGCATGGCGCCGGAGGATATAAGCTCCGCCGCGTCGTTCTGCGCCGCGGATGAGAACATCGCGTTCACGCCGTATTTTTCTATGTATTCCGTTTCAAGGCCGCATTTGCCGCGTATCATGTCCGCAAGTTCGGTTTTCACTTCCGCGCCCAGCAGCTTATATTGCGAAGGCTTGTGCATGTCCGCATCTATCAGCAGCACCGTGCCGCCCTTCTGCGCCAACGATATGGCAAGGTTCGCGGCAACGGTGGACTTGCCCTCGTTTTCCGCAACGCTTGTGACGAGTATAACGTTTTTCTTGTCCCGCCTTACGGCATGGGACACGCGGGAGGCAAGCTTCGCCACTTCCTCGCTGAAGTTAAAGCTTGCGGTGGTGTTGGTTATAAGCAGGCCCTTCGTGGTCTTTTTCAGCTTTGTGCGCAGCGTTTTGTTCTTTGTTTCGTGGTGGATGGTGCAATAAAGCTTTGCGTCTATTTTATGCCTTGCGGCGGAGGTGGTCTGCACCCTGTCCGCAAGCAGTATTGATGCTATAAGCGCCAATGCCATTGCCGCCGCGCCTATTATGAACGCGCGCTCTATCGCCGTGCGAAGTTGCAGCGGGTTTGACGGGGACTTTGGCACGGACGGCGGATCAAGCTCCCTCAGCACAACGTTCTGGAACACATAATCGGATACAGCCGAATAATTGTCCAGCAGGAATCTGAGCGTTTTGAACGCATCCGTCGGGTTATCCGCAGTTACGCGCATCGTCATAAGATTAGTCTGCGGCACTACGAACGCCTCAAGTTCGCCGTTCAGCTTTTCAACGCCCAGCTTTTCCTTTGATATGGTTGAAAACATTGTGCTGTCAAAAAGCTTTGTGAAAGTGCCCGCCATTTCGGACGTGCTTGAAAGGTTTGAAAAAACGGAGGTATAGCTCGCGTTCTTCATGCCCACGGCAACGGTTGTGCTGGCGGTATATTGCGGCTTATAAAATACCTGAAGATAGGCCACCGTAAGCATTGCCGCGATAAGTCCCGCGGCGATAACGGTGGGTATTTCCTTAACTATGCGGCGGATGATGCAGACAAGGCTGTAATCCGTCCAGCGATTTGATGCATGTTCTTCCATTGCTGCCCTCCCGCTATTCAACCACAATATACAGCACCACGCTGCCGCGCACGCCTATTTCGTTGCGGCAGGAATAAGTGATGCGGTTCACGCCCTCTTTAAGGCGTGATTTATCGGCATATACGGCGCTCTTTTCCGCGCCTATAACTTCCTTAACATATTTCATCGGCTTAAATGACTTCGCTTCCTCCGCCGTCATATACACAAGATATGTGTCAAGCGTTATAACCGGTTCGTTATCGGCTATTGTCCTTATTTCAACCTCAAGCGTAAGCGAAACATGATCGCCAAGACTATTCGTCACCTCAAACGTAACGGGATAAAGCCCTGCGTAATAAGGCGAAAGGTTATTTGTGTTTATCCTTATGCGGTCATTTATATTGCCGTCTATCACATCGTAGGCTGTAAGCCTGTCTCGCACCTGTATGCTGCCCGTCGGGGCATAGCGCAATTCCTTGCTCAGCGAAAAGCGCGGCGGAACATAATCGGTATATATTATTGTGCGCGTGCGGGTAACAACATGGCTGTCGTTATCGGACACGGCATAGGTCGCATTCACCTCGCCGCCTTCGCCCATTTCAATTTTTTGCAGTATCAATTTGTCCGTTATGTCGCCGTCCTTTGCGTCGTATGCCGTAACGCCGCTCATAAGCGCATCCGTGCCGTCCGCAATGGAAATGCTGAGCGGTTCTTCATCCACCCGTATTTCCGGCATTGTAGTATCTGTAGTGTAATGCTTATAAAGTATAGCTCCCCCCAGCAGAAGCGCCGAGACTATGAACAGAATAAGCATTGTGATATGAAGCTGTTTCATCGTGCGTTATTATCCCTCCGCATTGGGTCAAAATTCGCTTGCCAGCGCATATACTTCGCCGTTGTTTATTATGGCCGCCGGATTTTCCGAAAACAGCAGCTCCGCCGCGTCTTGCCCGTAATATTCCGCAACCACGTCGTAACCATCGTTCAGCTTGGTTGTGCGGCGATATGGGCCGTGCGCGTCGCTTGCAATTACGTGCACGCACCCGTGATCCAGGCACCAGCGCGCCGTCTTTTTCGCGTGCCTGCCAAACATGCCCGTAAGGCTGCCCTTGTTCAGCTGCACCACCGCGCCGCACAGCGCGCAGTGTTCAAGGAACGCCGGCTCATCCTGAATGAAATAATACCGTTCCGGATGGGCAATAACGGGTATCAGTCCGCGCTCAAACACCGTTTGCAGGCTCCGTTCCATAAATTCGTCCGTCTCGCCGAACGCGAACTCTATCAGAAGGTATTTCGACCCTGCAAGCGTTAAAAGCTTCCCTTCGTCTATCTGCTCGCCCAGCCTTGGCGTTGAAAATACCTCCATGCCGTTGTATAGCTTGAGCGGTATTTCGTTTTCCTTCATCATGGCGCGCATGGAATCAAACCTTGCCGTAAGTTCCGCCGTGTTGAAATTGGCAAAGCCGTCCGCCTCGCAGCAATGCGGCGTCATTATCATCTGCTTAACGCCGTTTTCCGCTGCCGTTTCCGCCATTATCAGGCTATCCTCCGCGTTGCCCGCGCCATCGTCCACGCCAAAGAGTATATGGCTGTGTATATCTATCATATTGCAACTCCTACCGAGCAGCATTTGGCCTTGGCGCATTGCGCGCTGACCTGCTCGGCGTTTTTGTTTACCTCTTCAGGCCTTCTGAACGTGGGCACCAGCTTATGCAGCGAGGCAAGTATTTCTTCGTTATTGCCAAGTGCAACCGTCGCTTTCAGCTCATCCAGCCTGCGCTTCATCATTTCCTCGTCCACAGCAGGGCGTTCCTCAACGAATATCTTTTCGTTTTCGGTTTTGTGCAGATTGTCGTTGGACATCAGCAGCTCCTCATAAAGCTTCTCGCCCGGCCTGAGCCCCACTTCTTTTATTTCTATGTCCCTTCCAGGAACGTAGCCCGAAAGTCTTATCAGCTTGTCCGCCAAATCAGCTATTCTCACCGGCTCGCCCATGTCCAGCACGAAAACCTCTCCCCTGTGCGCAAAGGTGCCGGCCTCAAGCACCAGCTGCGCCGCCTCCGGTATCGTCATGAAATAGCGTATTATGCGCCTGTCCGTTATCGTTACCGGCCCGCCGTAGGCTATCTGCTTCTTAAAAAGCGGTATTACGGAGCCGTTTGAGCCAAGCACGTTGCCGAAGCGCACCGCGGCGAACTCCGTCTCTCCACCGTTTAAGGATTGCAGCACCTGTTCGCACAGGCACTTTGTTGCCCCCATAACGTTTGTCGGGTTCACGGCCTTGTCCGTTGATATCAGCACGAACTTTTCCGTGCCGAACTCACGCGCGGTGCAGGCGGCGTTATATGTGCCGAAAACGTTATTCTTTATGGCTTCGCCCGGGCAGTCCTCCATAAGCGGAACGTGCTTATGCGCCGCCGCGTGCAGCACAAGCTGCGGACGGTATTTTGCAAATATCTGCTCCATGCGCGCCTTGTCACGCACGGATGCTATTTCAACGCTCAGCGGAAAATCCCGCCCGTAAAGATGCACAAGATCGTTTTGCAATTCATACGTCGTGTTCTCCTCAATGTCCAGTATTATCAGCCTTTTCGGCCCCTGCGCCGCTATCTGGCGGCAAAGCTCGGATCCTATCGAACCGCCTCCGCCCGTTACCAGCACCACCTTGCCGCGCACGAATTCATTCACGCGCTGGTTGTCAAGCTTTATCGGTTCGCGGCCCAGCAAATCCTCTATCTGCACTTCCCTCATGCCGGAAGAAAGGCTCTTTTTGCCGGAAGCATCGCCCTCAACCTGCGTAACAGGGTCGCCCAGTATATGCACGCGGCAGCGCGTGTTTGCGCATATGTCCAGTATTTCGCGTTTTCTTTCAGTCGTAGTGTTGTTTATGGCCAGTATTATGTCCGTAACGGGCGTGTTTGCAAGCAGCTCAACCGTGTTGTCAATCGGCCCTATAACGCTCACGCCGTGTATGCGCTTGCGCTGCTTTTCGCGCGAATCGTCAATAAGGCAATACGGCTTATATGTGCCGTACACGTTGTCGTTCAATTCGCCAAGCAGCGCCACGCCCGCGCTGCCCGCGCCTATTATGGCGGTGTAGCGCTGCGCGCCCGCGCCTATGCTTGTCACCCTGCGCCTGTATTTGCGATATAAAAATCTTATGGCAAGCATGGCTATAAGCGCAAGCGCCGTGCCTTTGAGCGCCTCGCTTATCCAAATGAAGCTGGTGCTAAGTATTATATTTACCGCAGAGTACAGCAAAAAGCCGCAGCCCATGCCCTTGAGCAGCGTAAGATATTCCTGGCTTTCGGCATAGCGCCACAGCGTATCATACGTTTTGAACCAAAGTTGAAAGACAAGCACGCATACCGTAAGCAAGCCGATATGCATTACCAAATTGTAAAGCTGGATGTTTCCATCCGTCAGATAGCTGAAGAACATGGCAAAATTGAAGAAAAAAATCAAGCACACATCCATCAGCAGCACGACAAGACCCCTGTAACGCGATCTCGACACAAGTTTCCCCTCCCTGTGACTGCGCAATGCGCCTATTATGCGATTATTCTACATTATATCAGCCCGTTTGCGCTAAGTCAAACCGCACGTTGTGCCTGCGCGCATGTTTTGATATAATATCTGTACAAATAAGCAGTCAAGGGGGATTATATTATAATGTCTGTTTTGCTTACCGGGGGCGCGGGCTTCATTGGTTCGCACATTGCGGTTGAATTGATAAACGCGGGGCTTGACCCCATAATTGCGGACGATTTCAGCAACAGCTCGCCCGATGTTATCGATAGGCTTTATGCAATAACCTCTAAGCGCATACCGTGCTATGAGATCAACGTGGCCGATGCTCCTTCGGTCAGCCGCATTTTTGAAGAAAACGCCATCGATGCGGTCATACACTGCGCCGGGTTCAAGGCCGTTGGCGAATCGGTAAGCGAACCTGTCAAGTATTATCGCAACAATCTTGACACCACCCTTACCATACTTGAGCAAATGAAGGCGCACGGGTGCGAAAACATCGTTTTCAGCTCCTCCGCCACGGTATACGGCGGCAGCCACACAGCGCCCTTTACCGAGGACATGAGCGCGGGCGACTGCACCAATCCATACGGCAAAACCAAGTATTTTATAGAGGAAATATTGAAGGACGCCGCCTTTGCGGATAAGAGCCTGAGCGTTGTGCTGCTAAGATATTTCAACCCCATAGGCGCGCACGAAAGCGGCCTTATAGGCGAAAAGCCCAACGGCATTCCCAATAACCTTATGCCGTATATTACGCAGACCGCCGCGGGCATACGCAAGGAACTGAGCGTGTTTGGCAACGATTACCCCACGCCGGACGGCACGGGCGTACGCGACTATATACACATTGTGGACCTTGCGCGCGGGCATGTGGCTGCGCTGAAATACGCAGCGAATCACAAGGGCACGGAAATATTCAACCTTGGCACGGGCAAAGGCACAAGCGTGCTGGAGCTTGTTCATGCGTTTGAGCAGGCCAACGGCATAAAGATACCCTACCGCATGGCCGAGCGCCGCGCCGGAGACATAGCCACCTGCTACGCCGGAACCGAAAAGGCGGCGCGCATGCTGAACTGGCGCGCGGAAAAAACATTGCAGGATATGTGCCGCGACGGCTGGCGCTGGCAGCAGAATTGCGTAAAATAACGGTATTTTACGTTAAAATGGCGCTTCCTACGCCATTTTTTATTGTTCACAGAATGTTAATATCCCTATTCATTGACACTTCTGCCCCTTTATTTTATTATATTTATATCATAGTTGCTTCATAGCCCGAATGGGTGGGTTATGAATTTATTCACAGCAGTAGGTCAATAAACGCAGTGCAAAACAGAATATGGTGGACAAAAGCCACGGTTCGTGCGGAACAGGTGTTTTCGCTCCGGCCACACTGCACAGGCATAGTTTAACCAAATACTTTCAAAGGAGGTACCCACATGAAAAAGCATATTTCATTGATACTTGTACTGTTGTTCGCGCTTGCCGCGCTGCCGCTTGGCGTGCTTGCCGCGGGCAATGATTACCGCTATGCCACGGAACCCGTGAACATGCGCACAGGCCCCGGCACGCAATACGACGTTATACGCGAACTGCAAACCGGCGAGCAGGTTGAATATCTCAAGCGTTCCGGCAAATGGGCAAGGGTAAAAAGCGGCGATACCGAAGGCTATGTTTTCGCAAAGTATCTCACGCGCGAAAAGCCCATCACCGCAGGCACGGTGCTTACGGCTAAAAGCGCCGTAAACGTGCGCAGCGAGGCAAGCACAGCATCAGCAAAGCTCGGTAAATTGCCCAAAGGCAGCCTAATAACGGTTATTGCCGTGCGCGGAAAATGGATAGAAATAAACTGGAGCGGCAGCACCGCATTCGTATACAAGAAATATTTCAAGCATCTTAATACGGCCGGTATATCCATGCTGTACGCAGGCGATGTACGCACATTCTTTGAAACGTATTACAGCAGCGTATACTTTGGCATATATATCGATAAAGATAACGGCGGCAAGCTCGGCGTGCGCGTATCATCCTCGGCAAACATAGCTAAAATTGCCGATGAGCTGAAGGCCACGGGCAAGGTTGACATGGCATATATAAACATTCAGCCCTCCAAAATGCCTTCCTACGCCAACGCCGAATACATGCGCGGCATAACGCATAATATGCTCACAAAGTATCTTGAGCTGCCCGAGGAGCAGCGCGACCTTATCCGCCTCAGCTCTGTAAATTACGACCCGCAGAGCGATACGGTGATAGTTGAAATAGTGCAGCTTGACGCGGCGGCGCAGCAGGCCTTTGAGCAATACATAGCCAAGGCGGACTATATCACGTTCCGCTCCGTAAAAATGCTTGCCGTTCCGCAAACCTAAGCCGATGTGCAGTAAAAGAGCCGCAGGGGTTATCCCCCGCGGCCTTTTGCTGTTGCGCTGTATTTTGCTTTACGCGAAGTTCTTGATTATGTCAACAATCTCCGCGCCTACGCGCTTCTGCGCCTCTGCGGTCTGTGCGCCGATGTGCGGCGTGCAGCTCACATGGGGATGGCTGTAAAGCGCATGGTTCTTGGCGGGCTCTTCGGCGAACACGTCGAGGCCCGCGCCGCGCAGCTTGCCGCTTTCAAGGGCCGCAAGCAATGCGTCCTCGTCCACGTTGTTGCCGCGGCTGGTGTTTATAACTATTGCGCCGTCCTTCATCTTGGCGATGGTATCGGCGTTTATCAGGGGCTTGCCGTCTATGCTGGGGGTGTGTACGGATATGAAGTCGGAATTGGCGAGCAGCTCATCCATTTCAACGTACTTCATGTTCTCGTTTTCAAGGCCTTCTGCCTTGAATATATCATACGCCAGCACCTTCATGCCCAGCGCCTGCGCCTTCGCGCCAAGCGCCTGGCCAATGCGGCCGTAGCCTATAACGCCCAGTGTCCTGCCCGCAAGCTCAATTCCCTTGTAGGCTTTCTTTTCCCACTTATCCTCGCGCATGGTGTGGCCGGCGATGGATATGAAGCGGGCAACGGAAAGCATATGCGCAAGGGCAAGCTCCGCAACGGTGTTGCTGGAAGCGCGCGGGGTGTTGCGCACATGTATGCCGTTTTCTTCCGCGTAAGCCACGTCTATGTTGTCCACGCCCACGCCGCCGCGGATTATCAGCTTCAGCTTGCCGGTTTCCTTGGCCGCGTCAATTATGGGCTTGCGTACCTTGGTCGCGCTGCGCACAACCAGAATGTCGTACTGCTTTACCTGTTCGGCCAACTCTTCGGGCTCGTAAAACTGCTCCACTACCTCGTGGCCCATTTCCTTCAGCGCCGCTATCGCGCTCTTATCCATTCCGTCGGATGCAAGTATCCTCATTTTCGTTTCTCCTTATTACTTGTTCTCGGCTTCAAACTTCTTCATGAATTCCACAAGGTATTCAACGCCTTCCATGGGCATGCAGTTATATATGCTCGCCCTCAGGCCGCCGGTGGAGCGGTGCGCCTTAAGGTTGGACATACCGGCCGCAACGCTTTCCTTAACGAACTTCGCGTCAAGATCCGCATTGGGCGTATTGAAGCGAACGTTCATCTTGGAACGGCTGCCCGGCTCTATCGTGGTGGTATAGAAATCGGAATGGTCAAGGCAATCGTAAAGCAGCGCGGCCTTCTTTTCGTTTATGGCCTTGCGCGCCTCAAGCCCGCCGTTTTCAAGCAGCCAATCCATTACCAGCTTGCATATGTAAATGCACCAGCAGGGCGGGGTGTTGTGCATACTCTTGGCCTCTGCATTTATGGTATAGTCGCACATGGTTGGGGTGATGGGGTTCACGTTGCCCAGCATGTCCTCGCGCACTATAACTATGGTCAGGCCCGCGGGGGCAACGTTCTTCTGCGCGCCAGCATATATAAGGGCGAACTTGGATACGTCTATGGGCTCGCTCATTATGCAGCTGGACATATCGGCGACCAGGGGCACGTTTCCGGTATCGGGTATATAATCCCAGCAGGAGCCGTATATGGTGTTGTTGAAGCAGATATGCACATAGTCCGCCTCGGGATCGAGCTTCAGCTCTTCCTGGCGGGGAATGCGGGAGAAGCCAATGTCCTTACCGGTCCAGGCGATGTTTACCTTGCCGTACTTTTCGGCTTCCTTGGCGGCCTTGCCGGAGAAATTGCCGGTCACAATATAGTCGGCCTTGTGGTTTTTGTTCATCAGGTTGAGCGGAACCATCGCAAACTGAAGCGTCGCGCCGCCCTGCATGAATATTACCTTGTAGTTATCGGGGATGTTCATTACCTTGCGCATCTGGGATTCGGCCTTAACGATTATGTCATCGTAAGCCTTGGAGCGGTGACTCATTTCCATTACGCTCATGCCGCTGCCTTCGTAGTTGAGCATGTTGTCCCTTGCGCTTTCAAGCACCTCTACCGGAAGCATAGAGGGGCCGGCAGAGAAGTTATAGATCCTGTCGTAAACCATATCTTTTCTCCTTAACACATAGTTATATTCCTTATGCCGGGCTAACCCCGACTTATATTGGTAATTATACTCTTATTTTGTGCGCAAAACAAGGCCGCGGAAGCATTTCGCCATTTCTTTGACAAATATATTATATCCAATGCCGTTTTAGGGCAAAAACAGCCGCTTTTTACTCATTTACACCCCTTTGCGCTATGGACAATACTCCGCTCATACTGTATAATAGCATTGCATATACATTATGTATATACAAACACTTTATGCATTTTTAGAGGTGGCGCATGGACAGATTTGTAAACCAATTTTCCGAAATAGGCAAGCTTAACGCCGTTATGCTGCACCGTCCGGGCGATGAATTGAACCAAGTCACGCCGGATTTTTTTGACGATATGCTGATAGACGATACGCTCTATCTTCCCGCGGCGCAGCGGGATCACGACCGCTTTGCCGAAATCTTACGCGAAAACGGCGCAGCCGTATATTATCTTAAAGACCTTTTCTGCGAAGTTATTGCGAACGATAAATTAAGGCTTCAATATATAGAGGATTTCTTAACCCAAAGCCCCATCCCCGGAGACGCCGTGCGCGATGCCATACGCGCCTATCTTTTGCCCAAATCTCCAAGCGACTTGTTCGATGCCGTGGCCCGCGGCATACGCCCGCGCGACCTTGCTGCCATTCCAGGCAACCGCATAGCGCTTGACGTTACCAATGTTTATCCGTTTATACTCGACCCAATGCCGAATATTTACTTCACGCGGGATACGTCCATGTGCATTGGCGGCGGCATGGTAATAAGCAGCATGAGCATGCCCTCCCGCAGCCGTGAAACGCTGTTTACCCGCTATATACACGACTATCATCCCCTGTTCACCGCTTCTCCCGTGCCGCTGTGGTATGATAATGAGCAGCGGTATAATATGGAAGGCGGGGACGTGCTTATTCTCTCCGATAAGCTGCTTGCAATCGGCTGTGGAGAGCGCACGAACATTGCCGCGGTGGAAATGCTTGCCAACCGCGTTTTTGCGGAAGGGTTTGAGCGCATATTGGTTTTCAACAATCCCCGCTCGCGCAAGTTTATGCACCTTGACGTGCTGTGCACAATGGTGGATTACGATAAGTTCATAACCCACCCCTGCATATATGAAAAGCAGTTTGACGTATACGAGCTTACCGGCAAGCCCGGGAAGCTTTCCATTTCCTGCACTACCGATCCGGTGAATAAAATATTTGCCCGCTGCCTTGGCCTGTCCGCGGTAAAGTTCATTGAAATGGGCGGGGGCGATCCAATAATTGCCGCGCGGGAGCATTGGAACATGGGCTCGAATTCGCTCACGCTGTCCCCGGGCAACATTGCCGTATATGACCGCAACGAGGTTACTAACGAGCTTCTCATTAAGGCCGGCATAAAGCTGAATCTCGTCCCCGCGGGCGAGCTTGTGCGCGGGCGCGGCGGCCCCCGGTGCATGAGCATGCCCATAAACCGCAGTGCAATATAAAAAACAAGGGAGCAGCCTCAACTCAGCTGCTCCCTGTTATTTTCTTTTTAATCCTCGCCTTCCGCCATGCGGTAGCCCACGCCCATCTCTGTCATAATGTAGCGCGGCTCCGCAGTGGAAGGTTCTATTTTGCGGCGAATATTCGCCATGTTAACGCGCAGTATCTGGTTGCCCTGTTTGGCGTTTGGGCCCCAAATATGCTTTATTATTGAATCATATGTAAGCACGCGGCCGGAGTATTTGCTCAACAGCGCCACTATTTTATACTCATTTTGGGTCAGATGCGCGTCTTCCCCGTTCACATATACGCGCCGCTTATCGTAGTCCACTTCAAGGTCGCCCGTATGAAAAACGCCTGTCTGCCGCTGCGCCTGCTCGCCTTCCCTCAGCTGAACATGCCTTAGCGCCGTGCGTATGCGGGCAAGCAGTTCGCTTGTGCCAAACGGCTTTGTAATATAGTCGTCCGCGCCCGATTCCAGCGCTTTCACCTTGTCCCGCTCCCTTGTGCGTGCGGAAACCACTATTATGGGCACATTCGACCAGCCGCGCACGTTTTCTATTATCCCCTGTCCGTCCATGTCCGGCAGCCCAAGGTCAAGCAACACCAAATCCGGACAATGCGACGTTATAAGTATTATTGCCTCCGCCCCGTTGTGCGCAACCATTGTATCGAACCCGTTGGCCTGAAGCACCGCGCTCACAAAGCTTGAGATATTATATTCATCCTCTACTATAACTATTAGGTATTTATTGCTCATTCGTCCTCCTGTTGCTCGTCATAGTCATACAGTTCCATTTCCGCCATGTCCAGCGGAAGCGTGAATTCAAATACAGCCCCGCCGTTCTGCCCATTATAGGCCCGCATTTTTCCTTCATGCGCGCTTATTATGGTGCTGCATACGCTAAGGCCTATGCCCATGTTTCGCTTTTTATCCTCGCTGCTGCCAACGCTGCGTTTAAAGTCCCCCTCCAATATGTGCGGCAGCAGGTTCGGGTCTATTCCCCGCCCATCGTCCGTCACGCGGAAAACGGCGTTTTCGCCCTCGCGTGATATGTCTAGCGTTATCTTCGTCATGCCGTCGGCGTGTATCGCCGCGTTTTCAAACAGGTTCATAATTACCTGCCTTATAAGCATCCCGTCCATGGGAACCAGCAGCAGCTCATCCGGCATATGTGTTTCCACCTTCACGTTTGGGAAATGCTTTCTGAACTGTGTTAGCGCAGATGCCGCAACCTCTTCAACAACTTCGCTTTCTTTTGCTATGTTCGCCCCGCCGTCCGGCGCGTCTATCCGCGTAACTATAAGCAGGTTTTCAACCAATCTTATCAGCCATTGCGAGTCTTCCTCTATTTGGTTAAGCAGCTTGTTCTTTTCCTGCTCACTCAGCGTATCTCCGCCTTCCTTCAGCACGCTGCACGCGCCGCTTATGGCTGTCAGCGGGGTTCTCAGATCGTGTGAAACTGCGCGCAGCAGATTGCTTCGTGTCCGCTCGCGTTCGGCGTCTATCTTTAATTGTTCCTGCTCTTTTATTCTTGTGGTCAGCGTGCCCGTTATCATGGCCGCCGACAGCATGCTAAGTATCGCTATCGGGTATCCCGTCAATGTAAAGTTAAGCTGGTAATACGGATATGTAAAAATGCAGTTCACTATCAGCACACCCAGTATGCTTGCCGCCACGCCGTAAATATATCCGTTCGTAAAGCGGGAAATTATAAGCACCGCCACGACGAACAATATCGCTTCGAACTTTTCTCCCCCCGCAAACGGCCGCAGCGCGTAGCACAGAAGCGTTGTCGCCGCTAACGTGCCGATCGTTATTCCAACGTCGCGCCAGGTTAACTTCGCGTTTTTCTTCTTCGCAGACGAGTCCATGTGTATCCCCTTTACCGTGATAGCTTCCTCGTATTATAAATGTACAACGATTTTCATTTTATTGCAATGCCGCATATTGTCCACTTAGGCCATAATAAATGCTCTCTTTACGGCTTAGCGCGTCATCTTAACGCTTTCTTTACGGTGCATCCCCAAACTTGTGCCAAAATACGCACACAAGGGCGGCAAAAGCCGCCCCTATGTTGCATAGTTTTATAATCTTCTCCACGCTTCGTCTTTTATCGGCGCGCGGCCGCTAAGCGCACGGTCAATCTCTCTTAACATGCGCGGCGTGTCCGTATTAAGCGTTCCTTTAAGGTTTATGTAGTTGGATGCATGGTTCGCGCGGAACACCGTGCCCTCGCTATCCATGTTTTCAAGCATTA
The DNA here is from genome assembly GCA_001940855.1 of Christensenellaceae bacterium Phil1. GTDB lineage: Bacteria > Bacillota > Clostridia > Christensenellales > CAG-138 > Phil1. The sequence goes on from MSGS01000045.1 coordinate 59,282, forward strand.
TTCTGCATTCTTCAAGCGCCGTTGCAGGCCCGACAGGCTTCAGCCTACCCGCCCTGTATTCGTCGTACATTGGGCAGCCCGGCTCAAGCATAAGCGAGAGCAGGCCGAAATAGTCCGGCTTCATGCTGCTTACGGCTTCTGCCGTGGCCTTCGCGTGTGCGGCGGAGCCTTCGTCCCCCGCAAGGCCCAGTATCGCCGTCAGCGAAACAGCAAATCCCGCCTGCTTGGCCCGCTGACCGGCAAGTATTATTTCCTCCGCCGTTGCGCCCTTATTTATGCGCCTGAGCACGTTCTCGTCGCCCGATTCAAGGCCCATGTATAATAGCTCCGTGCCCGCGTCATGCAGCGCCTTCAGCTCGTCATCCGTCTTTATAAGCACGCTTTTTGGTGAAGCATACATGCTCACCCTTTCGCATTCCGGGAATATGCGCCTTACCGCCGCGCTTATCTTTAGCTGCTCCTCGCTTTTGCGTATGAACGCATCGCCGTCGGCAAAAAATATTCGCTTTATGCTGCTTGCAAATCCGCGCGCGCGCTCAAGGTCCGCTATAACGTCCTCCGTGCTTCTTATGCGGAACTGCTTTTCCTTATACATTGTGCAAAAAGCGCAGCGGTTGTGGCTGCACCCTATGGTGGATTGTACTATAAGGCTGTATGCCTCGCTCGGCGGGCGGAATATGCGTCCTTCGTAAAAATCTCCCACGGTTTATGCCCCTTCCGCGTTTGCCGCCGCGGCATTTTCCTGCTTCTGCGCGATTTCGGGATGGGTAAGCTTATAGTAATATTGCAGTATATCGCGCCTGGTAACAATGCCTATGAAAGAGCCTAAATCGTCCGTCACGGGAACAAAGTTCTGGTTCTGCGCCATCAGGAAAAGATCCTCAAGCGATGCGTTCACGTTAACGGCCTTGTTGCGGTCCGCCTTAAGTATGTCCTTAACATACAGCCGCTCCTGCGCGTGGTTATCCCATGCGGATTCGTCCGTCAGCTTCCATAAAAAGTCGCCCTCGGTAACGGTTCCCCTGTATTTGCCGTCCCTGTCTATAACGGGTATGGCGGTATAGCCGTAGTGTCTCAGCTTCTCAAGCCCCTGCCTCAGGGTGTTGTCATAATAGATATAGGCCGTGCTAACCTTTGGCCTCAGAAAAAACAGCACATTCATGTCCGTATCTCATTCACCAACCTTTGCTTATAGCATACCATAAACTCAGCCCAAAATGGTGGCAACATTGTTAAATGGAAAATTATATATTATTTATGGAAAAGCTTCTTGGTCTGGTATCGCGGTTCGCAGGTCAGATTAACGCCAAGCTTTCTGAATGTTGCCACGTCTACGCCGGAAAGTATAACCGAGGAATGCGCTTCGCATCCCCTCAGCTTGCTAAGCTGCCGCATGGCAAGGTCCGCCGTGGGGTTTGTTGCCGCGCATATGGAAAGGGCAATAAGTATCTCGTCCGTATGCAGGCGCGGGTTGTGGTTGCCAAGGTGCTTTATTTTCAGGTCCTGTATAGGCCCAATTATAATCGGGGAAATAAGGTGCATGTCGTCCTTTATTCCGCCCAGCGCCTTCAGCGCGTTCAGTAGCAGCGCCGCGCTCGCCCCCAGCAGATTGGACGTTTTGCCCGTTATTATCCGCCCGTCCGGCAGCTGCAATGCCGCCGCGGGCTGTCCCGTGGCCTCCGCCTTTTCAAGGCACTTGGCTATAACCGGCCTGTCCGCCTCCGTCAGCCCCGCCTGGTTCATAAGCAGGCGCAGCTTCTGCACCGTGCTTTCGTCCCGCATGCCCTGCCTGTGCTGGCACATTTCGGCATAATAGCGGCGTATTATCTCCTGATTAGATGCTTCGCGGCAGGCTTCGTCGTCTATTATGCAGCAGCCCGCCATGTTCACGCCCATGTCGGTTGGGGATTTATAGGGGCATTCTCCGTATATCTGCTTAAATATCGCCGCAAGCACGGGGAATATTTCAACGTCCCTGTTGTAATTCACGGCCGTTTCGCCGTATGCTTCCAGGTGGAACGGGTCTATCATGTTCACGTCGTTAAGGTCAGCCGTTGCCGCCTCATACGCAATGTTTACCGGGTGCTTCAGCGGCAGGTTCCATATCGGGAACGTTTCAAATTTAGCATAGCCCGCCCTTATGCCGCGCTGATGCTCATGATAAAGCTGGCTCAGGCACACCGCCATCTTTCCGCTGCCCGGTCCCGGCGCGGTAACAACTATCAGCGGCCTGCTGGTTTCTATGTATTCGTCCTTGCCGTAGCCTTCGGGACTCACTATCAGCTCCACGTTGCTCGGGTAGCCTTCTATCGGATAATGCCTGTATACGCGGATGCCCAGCCCTTCAAGCCGCTGCCGGAACGCATCGGCAACGCTTTGCCCGCGGTACTGCGTAAGCACCACGCTACCAACATAAAGCCCTATCGCGCGGAATGCGTCAATAAGCCTTAATACGTCCAAATCATATGTTATGCCGAGATCCCCGCGAACCTTGTTCTTTTCTATGTCCGATGCATTTATGGCGATAACTATCTCCGCCTTGTCCTTCAGCTGCATAAGCATACGCACCTTGCTGTCCGGCTCAAAGCCCGGCAGCACGCGTGACGCATGGTAGTCATCAAACAGCTTGCCGCCGAATTCCAAATACAGCTTGCCGCCAAACTGGTCTATCCTGCTCAATATATGCTCCGACTGCATAGAAAGGTACTTCGCGTTGTCAAATCCCTGCCTCATCATTTCCTCCTGAAAAGCTCTCTATTAAACAATAAAAGGAAGCGGGCTGAGCCTGCTTCCGATGTGCGCCTTTTTTATAGTACAACTATTTGGCGCGGATTTCAAGTGGAAATGAGTCGCTTTTTATCAATAAACGTAATGCCCGTTCACATACATGTAAAGATACGCCGTCTGCATCGCTATGCATACCGCCGTCATGGCAATATCCGTGCGCCGTTCGCCGCTTGCATTCGCCGCCGCAAACATCAGCGGTATGCACGCCGTAAGGTAGCGCGGGGAGCTCAAAAGCCACGTTGCCCCGCATGCCACCGCAAAATACACAAGGAAATACGCCGTGTATGCCGGCCTCAGCTTCTTTGCACCGGTCAGCATCATTATAAGCGCCGCAATGCTCGCCGTAAGATTGGGTATCCAAAGTCCCCACAGTTCGCCCGTGTTCCCGCGCTGCGCCGCGCGTGCCGCCGCATCCGCCTGCGTTGCCGCCGTTTCAAAGAACAGCCCGAAGCCCTGCGACCAATGCTCCTTTTGATACTTCATGAACGTGAGCGCATTCCCCGTCACGGCATAGTTGATGTAAAGATAGCCTATCAGCCCCAGCGGAACTATCATCAGGCACAGCGCGTTGAGTATAAGCGCACGCCTTTCTTCCTTTATCGTGCCTATTCTGTATGCCGTTATAAAATCCTCCGCTATTTCCCAGGCAATAAATACAATTATCAGCCCGCCTACCGAGCGCGTGAAGCCCGAAAGCGCGCCGAATACGCACGCCCAAAGGTATTGCTTTTTCCGCGTGAAGTATATTGCCGCCGCGCTTAGCATTATGAACAGCGCCTCACTCATCGGCGCGGTAAGGAAAAACGCCGCCGGAAATACAAGCATGTATTTTACGGCCCTCAGCGCCGCTTCACGCTCCATGTCCAGCGCCGCCGCTTCATATACGAATACGGCCCCTACTGCCGACGCCGCAGCCGATACAACCATTGCCGATATCAGCGAATTGTTGAATATAAGGTTAAACAGCCATATAGCGCACGGATAAAACGGGAAGAATACAATATGGAACCGCGGGTCGCCCTCTGTAACGTACCACCGCTCCGCTATGCCAAGATAGCTTGGCGAATCGCTGTGCTCCCATACGCTTGCAAGCGTGTTCCACATTCCGCCGGGATACGCCCTGCCGTAGCGGTAAAGCAGATATCCTATCAGCAGCGCCGCAATGCGCGTCATCAGCACAAACAGCACTATCTCGCCCCACGGGTGCCTTCTGCTGCGCCTCAGGCTCCTTGCCCCAAGCAGTTCGTCTGGGCTTAAATGGCCGCCCTTCAGCGCCGCAAAGGGCCGCGCGCACAGCGCAACGATAAGCGCCGCAAACAGCGCCGCCATTATTCCGCCCGCAATAAGCCCCAACACGGAAGCGTTCCGCGTAAGGCTTCGCCATATGAATATTATCGATACGAGCGCGGCCGATGCTATGCCCGCCCAAAGCTGCCATTTCTTTTCCATGCCATAAAGTATAGCACAATACCCGCCCCTCCACAACGCACCATGCAGGAAAAGCCGCGCCTATGGCGAATTTATAGTGTGGATTTTTTGTAAACAGAGGTGATACCCATTGTCCTTTGAACTTGATGCGGGCGTGTTCCGCGCCCTTTCGCGCGAAGAAGCGCCCCTTGCCAACGCCCTTGCGGACAGCATAAAGCCCACCTTCAGCCATTGGGACGAAGATTACCCAACATTGGATATATTTGAGCAGGACGCCGCCGCTGGTGAGCTTTTCGGCTATTTCATCGATAATAAGCTCGTTTCAATAATCGTCGTCACCACCGCCCCCGAAGAATTTGAGGACGTGCTCGGCGTGCCAGGCGCAAACTGGCCGGACAGCAAGCGCCCGTGCATGCTTTGCCGCCTATGTGTTGACCCCGAATACCGTCGCCGCGGCATAGGCGAATATATGATGCACCATGCCGAAGCGGAGGCCAAGCGCCGCGGCGCGGATGCGCTTTGGCTGCTTGTCGCCACGGATAATCCCACCGCGTTCAATATATATAAGCGCATCGGCTATCGGCTCTGCGGTCAGGCAAATATTTACGATGCGGACTTCTACTGCTGCGCTAAGGATATATAGTCCCGAATATTGTCCATATTAAGCTGCCCTGCCCGCGTTCATCCGCGCAGCAGGGCGTTTTTTATTGCCTCAGCCTTTCCATGACCGCGCTCAGCCGCGAAAGCTGCTCCGGCGTGAGCATTGGCGCTATGCGTGCCGCAACGTCGTTCAGCTTCGCTTCGTCTATCATGCCGCTGCTTTTGCCGCGCATCAGTTCCTCCATCAGCTCGCCTTCGCTTTTGCCGCCATAGTAGTTCATCGCGTCCTCCATGCTTTTCAGCTGTTCAGGATCGGCTGAATTCATGGCGTTCTGCGCCATGCTTTCGTAGTTCGGCCGCTGCTCTCCCCGTCCGTATCCTCTCAGGTCCCTTTTCATTGCATCATCTCCCTTCAGCCTATTTATATGATGCAACGTCCTCAATGGTTCGGCTTGGTTCAAAATTCCGCCCTTTTGCATACATTGGAATAGATATATCTTTAAGGGGGGCATATTATGCAGCGCACGCTGAACAATACCATTCCGCAGCCGCAGCGGGACCGGCAGCAGGGGGCGCAGTATTCCCCCGCGTATACCATGGCTTCCCGCATACGCAATGAACAGGGACGCGACCGCGCGGCCGAATATCTTGGCGCGATGGAGCCTTTCCTTGCCCCCGGTGAACGCGAGCACATAGCAAAAATGCTGGATATTCCCCTGCCGCAGCGGCAATATACCCCGCCACCGCCGCAGTATGCTCCCCCGCAGTACGCCCCGCCCCAGCGCCCCGCACAAGGCCCGCAGGCCATGCCCAACCTGGGCGGCATGGGCGATACCATGCAGCTTATGCAGCTCTTGAGCAGCCTTGGCGGCATGGGCAAAGGCGGCTCCCCGCTTGGCCAATCCGGCGGCGGCATGAATCCGCTTATGCTTGCCCAGCTTTTGGGCAATATGATGGGGAGGCGCTGATCCTCCCCATTGCATATCGGTCATTTCTTCTTTTTGCCGCCGTTATGTATCTGCTTTGGCTTATCCCCGTCAAAGAACGCGGAATCATCCGGCCAGGCATATTTGTCATCCTTCAGCCGCGTATGCGCGCCGTTTGCCTTTGCCGAAGGCTGCGGCAGCTCATTATAATGCTGCTTTATGTAATATACCTGCATAAGCGCCGCCGCAAGCAGCATTATCCATATCACTATCTTCAGCCATCCGCCCGCGCCGAGCACGGTGCAGATTTCGTTCATGTTATAGCACAGTGCGCTCATCACGGCGTATGCTGCCGCGCCTATGTACCATTTGCCGCGCCGCATGGTTATCGCCATGAATATGGCCATCACCGGCTGGAAGAATACCATTATTACGGACGGCAGTGTAAGATAGAAGAACTGCCAGCCGTCCGCAGCGGAAATGCCCTGCTGCGCAAGCTGTATGTGCGTCATAACAACGCTCAGCGCGCGGCTGTACAGCATGGGTATACACATGCCCACGCTTACGCATATCGCTTCCATAAGGCTTATCTCGCCCTTGTAAACCGCCTTGTATATAGCATACAGCGCCATCGCTTCCACCGCGCCCAGCAGTATCCAGCGTATCGCGGCTGCCCAACCCGTCTGCAAAAAGGCTATCCCGCCGTCCTCATAAAGCAGCAGCACCGCCGCGCTTATTACGGACGATGCAAGTATGGCCGTTATGCCTGCGCCAAGCGGCTTCATCAGTTTAACGCTTGAACGGTGCACCACCACCAGCGCCGCAACGGGTATGCACATAAAAAGCACGGTCAAAACAATAGCAAGTATTGCAAAAAACATAATCTCTCCAATGCGTGTTAAATAGTATTGTTATTATATCAAAAAATCGGGCCGCTGTGTAAACGGCCCGATAATTTTTGTTTATCAGCTTACTTTATCAAACAAGCTCGATAACTGCCATCTCGGTAGCGTCGCCGCGACGGGGTCCCAGCTTGTAGATGCGGGTGTAGCCGCCCTTGCGTCCATCGTACTTGGGCGCGATTTCGCGGAACAGCTTCTCAACCACGGGGTTAGGAGTCTGCTTGGCGCGCTCGGCATACTCGCTCTTGCTCTCCTTGTCCTTCTTGGGCAGGGGAGTGTTGTACAGATAAGCCATCATCTGCCTGCGGGCATGGAGCTTGGAAGGCATGTCGTTGGTCTTTTCAACCTTGACTATCTGCTGCTTCTCGTTGCGGGTTTCCTTCTCTACGGTAACGGTGTTCTTGTATTCGCTTACGGCAAGGGTGATCAGCTTCTCAGCTATGGGGCGGATCTCCTTCGCGCGGGCTTCGGTGGTAACGATTTTGCCGTTCCACAGCAGCGCCGTGGTCAGATTGCGCAGCATTGCGTTGCGGTGATCGCTCGCCTTGCCAAGTTTACGGTTTGGCATTTGTTTTTCCTCCTAATTAGTCTTCGTTGTGACGGAGCGAGAGGCCCAGTCCAACCAGTTTCTGCTGGACTTCCTCAAGCGACTTACGGCCAAGGTTACGAACCTTCATCATTTCTTCCTCGTTGCGCTGAACAAGCTCTTCAACGGTGTTGATGCCTGCGCGCTTGAGGCAGTTGTAGGAACGCACGGACAGGTCAAGCTCCTCTATCGTCATTTCAAGGATCTTTTCCTTCTTGTCCTCTTCCTTTTCAACCATTATTTCTACGCCCTGAACATGTTCGGTCAAATTGATGAACAGATACAGATGCTCGGTCAAAATCTTGGCCGCTAAGCTTACCGCCTCGTCCGGACGAATGGTTTCATCCGTCCAGATTTCAAGCGTCAGCTTATCATAATCGGTTATCTGACCAACACGGGTGTTTTCCACGCGGAAATTCACCTTGCGTATGGGAGTGAATATGGAGTCAACCGCGATCTGCCCAATAGGCATATCGGGGCGCTTGTTCTTGTCAGCGGAGACGTATCCGCGGCCATGCTCAAGTATAATCTCCATCTCAAGCTTGCCGTTGGGGCCAAGGCTGGCAATGTGCAGATCCGGATTCATTATTTCAACGTCCGAATCGGCGGTTATGTCGCCTGCCTTCACCTCGCACTCTCCATGAGCGCTGATCGTGACCTTCTTGGGGCCTTCGCTGTGCAGCTTAACGCACAGCTCTTTTATATTGAGCACTATCTCGGTAACGTCCTCGCGAACGCCTTCGATGGTAGTGAACTCATGCAGCACGCCGTCTATCCTTATGGCAGAGGCGGCCACGCCGGGCAAGGAGGAAAGCAGCACCCTGCGCAGTGAATTGCCAAGGGTGGTGCCGAAGCCGCGTTCCAGCGGCTCCACCACAAAGCGACCATAGCTGTCGGATATTTCCTCGCACTCGATCCTGGGTCTTTCGATTTCTATCATTTTTCCATCCCCTCTCTTGATGTTTGGTCAGTCGATAAGGGTCGCGGACCGCTTCATTACCTGGAGTAGAACTCGACGATGAGGTTTTCCTCAACGGTGAGGTCGATATCGTCGCGCTGGGGCATCTGGGCGATCTTGCCGGTGAGATTCTCACTGTCAAGCTCAAGCCACTTGGGTATGGGCTTGCTGGCGCCCTGCTCGCGCAGGTCCTTGAAGTTGGCCATGTCGCGGCTGCGCTCGCGCACGGTGATGGTCTGGCCGGGCTTCACAAGATAGGAAGCGATGTCGACCTTCTGACCGTCTACGCGGATGTGGCCATGGTTAACGAGCTGACGGGCCATGGGACGGCTGGGAGCGAAGCCCAGGCGATACACCACGTTGTCAAGCCTTCTCTCGAGCAGACACAGCATGTTGTCGCCGGTTATGCCGCGCATGTTGCTGGCCATGTCGTAGTACTTGCGGAACTGGGACTCGCTGATGCCATAGGCACGGCGGCACTTCTGCTTTTCGCGCAGCTGCAGGCCGTATTCGCTCTGCTTACGCTGCCTGGCCTGGCCATGCTGTCCCGGGGGGGTGTGGCGCTTGATGATAGCGCACTTTGCTGTGTAGCAACGGTCGCCCTTAAGGAAGAGCTTCTCGCCTTCCCTGCGGCACTGTCTGCAAACGGATTCAGTATATCTTGCCATTTGTCTGTCTCCTTAAACTCTTCTGCGCTTGGGCGGACGGCAACCGTTGTGCGGTATGGGCGTCACGTCCTTTATCATGTTGACCTCAAGGCCTGCGGTCTGGAGGGCGCGGATGGCGGCCTCACGGCCGGAGCCGGGTCCCTTCACATAGACTTCCACAGTGCGGAGGCCATGTTCCATGGCGGCCTTAGCCGCGGTCTCGCTGGCGGTCTGCGCGGCGAAAGGAGTGCTCTTCTTGCTGCCCCTGAAGCCGAGTCCGCCGGCGGACGCCCAGGATATGGCGTTGCCCTGCAGGTCGGTGATGGTTACCATCGTGTTATTGAAGGAGGAACGGATATGGGCAGCGCCGCGCTCTATGTTCTTCTTTTCGCGGCGTTTGCGGGTACCCGCTTTCTTGACCTTACCTTTTGCTGCTGCCATTTTGCATTAACCTCCCTTATTTCTTCTTGCCGCCAACCTGACGCTTGGGACCCTTGCGGGTACGGGCGTTCTGCTTGGTGCTCTGGCCACGCACGGGCAGGCCCTTACGATGCCTTACGCCGCGGTAGCAGCCGATCTCGATCAGCCTCTTGATGTTCATGGAAGTCTCTCTCCTCAGATCGCCTTCCACCTTTATGTTATGGTCGATATAGTCCCTAAGTTTGGCCACATCGGCTTCGCTCAGGTCGCGCACGCGGATGTCAGGATCGACGCCCGTGGCTGCGAGGATGTCCGTAGCGGTCTTGCGGCCGATACCGTAAATGTAGGTCAGGCCGATCTCAACCCGCTTGTCTCTGGGCAGGTCCACGCCAGAAATACGTGCCATAAAGTTTGTACACCTCCGTAAATTTTGGTTCAAATATATATGTACCCGCCGGTTTCCGCGTCGTTTCCTCCGCGGCAGCCGCACCGGCGGCTGTTTCCGCTATTAGAAGCCCGCTCCGCACACCGTGGAGCAGATTTCTAATATGTCTGGCGGCGCAATTACCGCCTGACGGAGCCCATAGCGTTGAGCTCGAAACCTTTCGAAGAGCCGGATGAAATTATCCAGTGTGGCGCTCTCCTTTGTATATCTTCTCGCCTTGGGGCCGTTTGCTTAGCCCTGCTTCTGCTTATGGCGAGGATTCTCGCAAATCACCATCACGCGGCCCTTGCGCTTGATGATCTTGCACTTTTCGCAAATGGGTTTGACTGAAGGCCTAACTTTCATTGTTTTATCCTCCCGTTAATTCTTTGCGCGCCACGTTATGCGGCCGCGCGTAAGGTCATAAGGAGACATTTCAACGGTTACTTTGTCTCCCGGCAAAATGCGTATGAAATTCATGCGCAGCTTGCCTGAAATATTTGCCAATATCTTGTGCCCGTTTTCGAGCTCTACCTCAAACATCGCGTTGGGGTAAAGGTCTGTGACCAGACCCTCAACCTCGATAACATCGGTCTTTGACAAGCTATACCTCCCTATAATATATCGTCCTCATGGTGAACCGCGCCCGTTTTCAGTGCGCGGCGTAAAGCCGCATCGGCCGTTCCGCCCTTTGCGGAAAGTATATCGTCTATACCATCTATCCGCCCGGCTTCAAATTGCAGATGCTTTGGCTTCTTCCTCTTGGGCTTTGCCGCCTTGTGCACTTTTCCGTCGCACAGCATCAGCGTCCCGTCGTCATTCGTGCCTATCACGGCGTAGCGTATGCCCTTATCCCTGCCGGCCTTGGAAACGGCTATACGTCCCATCAGGCCGTCTGTCTTTTCAGTTCCAGCCATTGGCTGCACCTCAAAGCGTCAGTATTTCGGGCTTCCCGTTTGCGGTTATCGCAACGGTGTTTTCGTAATGGGCGGCGGGCTTCGCGTCGCGCGTCACAACCGTCCATCCGTCCTTGAGCACCACCACGTCCGCCGTGCCAAGCGTTATCATCGGCTCGATAGCTATCGTCACGCCGGGATAAAGCCTTGGCCCTCTACCGTGCCTTTTATCAACAAAGTTGGGCACTTCGGGCGGTTCATGCATGCTGGTGCCTATGCCGTGACCCACAAGCTCACGCACCACGCCGTAGCCATGGTCGTGCGCGCATTGTTCCACCGCGGCGCCTATGTCCGCAATGTGGTTTCCGGCAACAGCCTGCTCCATTCCACGGAAGAAGCATTCCCTTGTCACTTCAACAAGCTGCTTCACTTCGTCCTTAACGTTGCCTATCAGTATGGTGCGGGCCGCGTCGCCATGGTAGCCATTCAGTATGGCGCCCACGTCTACGCTGATTATATCCCCATCCTTCAGCTTATAACCGCCCGGGATGCCGTGCACCACCTGTTCGTTCACGCTTGTGCAGATACTCTTAGGATAGCCCTCGTAGTTAAGGAAGCTTGGTATTGCGCCCTGAGAGCGGATAAAATCTTCGGCGATCTTGTTCAGCTCCTCGGTCGTCATGCCAATCGCCGCGCTTTTTTCAAGCAGCAGCAGCGTGTCCCTTACCACCGCGCCCGCAGCACGCATCAGTTCAATTTCGCGTTGACTCTTTATCGTAATGCGTTCGCTCATTTCAGCCTCTCCGTAGCGGCCACAACGTCTGCGTAAACATTATCCGGCGCGTCGTCGCCGTTCACGCGGCTCAGGTTGCCCCTGTTCGTGTAATACTCGATAAGGGGCTTGGTCTGCCTTTCGTATACGGCGATGCGGTTTTTCACCGTTTCCGGCTTATCGTCGTCCCTTATGTAAAGGGGCGATCCGCATTTTTCGCAGGTGTCCTTGTGATAGGTGGATGTGTGGTATCCTGCGCCGCAGCCGGAACACATGCGTCTTCCGCCAATGCGCTCCAGTATCCGCTCCGCAGGAACGGCAATGTCTATCACCATGTCAATGTCCGATATATCATTCAGGGCTTCTGCCTGAGCAACTGTTCTGGGGAATCCATCGAACAGGAATCCGTTTTCGCAGTCGGCTTCCTTTATGCGCTCGGCAACCATTGCGATTATCAGCGCATCAGGAACCAGTTCGCCCCGCTCGATATAGCCTTTGGCTTCCGCCCCCAGCGGCGTGCCTTCACGCATCTGGGAGCGGAGCATATCCCCTGTGGAGATATGGGCTATACCATAAAGCTTGCTTATCCTCTCCGCTTGGGTGCCTTTCCCGGCGCCCGGAGGTCCAAGAAATATAAGCTTCATAGTGTCTATCCGGCTTCCTTAGCCAAGGAATCCCTTGTAATGGCGCATGAGCATCATGGATTCGAGCTGCGCGCTGGTTTCCAGAGCAACGCTTACCATTATCAGTATGCTCGTGGGGCCAAAGGTGGAGCTGAGTCCGAATGCACCAAGCAGCACCGTGGGGACTATGGCCAGTATCATAAGGAAGATCGCGCCGAACAGGGTCAGGCGGTTGCTTATCCTCTGCAGATATTCGCCGGTGGGCCTGCCGGGACGGATGCCCGGTATAAAGCCGCCGTTCTGCTGCAGGTTCTTGCTTATTTCCACGGGATTAAAGGAAATCGTGGTGTAGAAGTAAGCGAAGGCCACTATCAGCAGCGAATAGATCACATAATATACAAGGTGTCCATACCAATGCTCGCTGCTCGCGCTCATGTAGTTGATATAGAACTTGTAGAATCCGCCATCTGGCCAGAACTGGCCGATCATCGCGGGGACCTGCATAATGGTCATGGCGAAGATCAGGGGCATAACGCCGTTGGCGTTGGCCTTGAGGGGGATAAAGGTGCTCTGGCCGCCGTACATCTTGCGGCCTACCACGCGCTTGGCATACTGCACGGGGATGCGGCGTTCGCTGCGGTCTATGAAGGTGACGCCGGTCACTATGGCCAGTACGAACACGATCAATATAGGCAGTATCCACCAGTAATACTGGCCGGTTACGAACACAGCCTTGCAGATACTCAGTACAACGGTGGGAACGCGGGCGCAGATGGAGGCGAAGATTATGAAGGAGACGCCGTTGCCGATGCCCTTTTCAGTTATCCTTTCGCCGATCCACATCAGGAACGCGGTACCAGCCGTACACACAAGACCTATCGTGGCATAAGTGAGGAAAAGATTATCTGTGCTTGCAAGCACGTTTCCGCCGTAGTTGCTGTTCTGAAGTCCGGCAACGATACCTATGCTCTGCACCAGCGCAAGGCCGATGCCGGTGTAACGGGTAATGGCTTCGATCTTTTCCCTGCCATCCTCCTCCTTGGAAAGCCTTTCAAGGCTGGGGATGGCAATGGTGAGCAATTGAATGATTATAGAGCCGGTGATGTATGGCGAAATGCCCATTGCAAAGATGGAAAAGTCACCGAAAGCGCCGCCGGAGAGCAGGTTGAGGAATCCCAACATATCGTACTGCTCCGCATACTGTGTAATGGCTGCCGCGTTCACACCGGGGACGGGGATGAAGGAACCCAAACGATAGATCACGATAAGCAGCATCGTGTAAAGCATCTTCGTGCGGATATCCTTTATTTTCCATGCGTTGACGAGCGTGCTAAACATCAGACCACCTCTGCGCTTCCGCCAGCGGCCTCGATAGCCTTCTTAGCAGTCTCAGAGAACTTCGCGGCCTTGACATCCAGCTTCTTGGTCAGCTCGCCGCGACCCAGAACCTTAAGTCCGTCCTTCTCTATCTTGCTGATAATGCCCTGCTTCTTGAGAAGCTCTGCGGTAACGGTGGTGCCGTTTTCCAGCTTTTCAAGCTCGCCGACGTTAACAACGGTGTATTCCTTAGCAAAAATGTTGGTGAAGCCGCGCTTAGGCAGACGGCGTGCAAGGGGCATCTGGCCGCCTTCAAAGCCGTTCTTCTTGCTGCCGCTGCGGGCCTTCTGGCCCTTGTGGCCCTTGCCGGAGGTCTTGCCCAAGCCGGAGCCCGTGCCGCGGCCTACGCGCTTTACGGACTGGGTGGAGCCCTCCGCCGGCCTTAACTCTTGTAGTTTCATGCTTCCTACCTCCGAATTAAACTTCTTCGACCTTTACAAGGTGCTTTACCTTGAAGATCATGCCGCGCACGGCCGCATTGTCGGGCTTGATAACGGTGCTGTTGGTCTTATGCAGACCCAGCGCCTTTACGGTAGCCTGCTGGTCGTCAAGCGCGCCAATGGTGCTCTTTACGAGGGTTATTTTCAGTTCAGCCATCGTTTCCTCCTATCAGCCGAGGATCTCTTCCACGGTCTTGCCGCGCAGACGCGCGATCTCTTCCGCAGTGCGCAGCTGGCTGAGTCCATCCAGGGTCGCCTTGACGCAGTTAGCGGGGTTATTGGAGCCGTAGCTCTTGGTGCGGATATCCTTTATGCCGACCATTTCAAGCACCGCACGGACGGGGCCGCCCGCGATAACGCCGGTACCTTCTTCGGCGGGGAGCATCCTTACATGGCCCTTGCTGTACTTGCCTTCCACAGCGTGCGGAATGGTGGTGCCAACAACGGGAACCTGTATCATGTGGCGCTTGGCGTCAGCAACGCCCTTGCGCACGGCTTCGGGAATCTCGGTAGCCTTGCCAAGACCAACGCCGACCCTGCCTTCGCCGTCGCCGACAACCATCAGCGCGGTGAAGCGGAAGTTACGGCCGCCCTTAACGACCTTGGCGACGCGGTTAATGTATACAAGCCTTTCCTTGAGTTCCACTTCGGGTGTATCGATACGCTTTTGCATTTAGACCTCCTTAGAATTCCAGCCCGGCCTTGCGAGCGCCGTCGGCAAGCTTCTGAACGCGGCCGGTGTAAAGATAACCACCGCGGTCGAATACTACCTGCTTGACACCCTTTTCAATGGCCCTCTTGGCGACCATTTCACCCACTATCTCGGCAGCTTCGCTCTTGGTCTTGCCTTCAAGCTGGGCCGCGACTTCCGCATCCAGAGTGGAAGCGGCAGCCAGAGTGTGGGAAGCGTCGTCATCGATGACCTGGGCGTAAATGTGGTTCAGGCTGCGATATACGTTGAGCCTGGGGCGCTCGGCGGTACCCAGGATGTGCCTGCGGGTACGCTGATGCCTCTTTTGACGTATAGAGTTTTTATCTATCCTTGATATCATTATCCTTGCTCCTTATCTACGCCTTACTTACCGGTCTTGCCTTCCTTACGGCGTACATGCTCTCCGGCGTAGCGGATACCCTTGCCCTTATAAGGCTCAGGCTCGCGGACCGCACGGATATCAGCCGCCATCTGGCCGACCTGCTGCTTGCTCGCGCCCTTGACCACGATGCGGTTGGGTGCGGGAACCTCAAAGGTGATACCTTCGGGAGCGTCAAACTCGACGGGATGGGAATAACCCATGTTCAGCACGAGCTTGCTGCCCTGAAGCTGGGCGCGGTAACCAACGCCTTCAATCTCCAGATTCTTCGCAAAGCCCTCGGTCACGCCCACTACCATGTTGTGTATCAGGGAGCGGGTAAGGCCGTGCAGCGCGCGGTGACGCTTGTCGTCGCTGGGGCGCTTCACGTGAAGCACACCATTGTCCTGTTCAATCTCCATATCAGGAGAGATCTTTTCACTAAGAGTGCCCTTGGGGCCCTTCACGGTCACGGTGTTGCCGTCATCGACCGTGATTGTCACTCCGCCAGGAACGCTTATCGGAAGTTTTCCGATTCGTGACATGTTATTACACCTCCGTTTATATTGGTTTTATTACCAGATGTAAGCGAGGACTTCGCCGCCCACGCCCTGCTTGCGGGCTTCCCTGTCGGTCATTATGCCGCGGGAGGTGGATATGATGGCGATGCCCAGACCGTTCAGCACCTTGGGCAGCTGGTCCTTGCGCGCGTAGATGCGCAGACCGGGCTTGCTGATGCGCTTGAGGCCGGTTATGACCCTCTGCTTGTTGGGGCCGTACTTGAGGTCGATGTGGATATACTTGGCCACGCCGTCCTCGCGGATGTCATAGCTCTTTATGTAGCCCTCGTCGAGCAGTATCTCGGCTATGGCCTTCTTCACCGTGGAAGCGGGGACGAGAACGTCCTCATGCTTGGCGGTAAGAGCATTGCGGATACGGGTCAGCATATCGGCGATGGGATCGGTTATCAACATAGTCTTTTTTCCTCCTTTCGATATGCTTACCAGCTGGCCTTACGCACGCCGGGTATCTCGCCCTTGTAGGCAAGCTCCCTGAAGCAAACACGGCAGATGCCGTATTTGCGCAGGACGGAATGCGGACGGCCGCAGATGCGGCAGCGGGTGTAAGCGCGGGTGGAATACTTCGCCGGGCGCTGCTGCTTTATTTTCATGCTTGTCTTTGCCACTGTTTCTTCCTCCTAAAATCACGCCTGCATGAAGGGCATGCCCATCATCTGGAGCAGCGCCTTCGCTTCTTCGTCGGTCTTGGCCGTGGTAACGAACACTATGTCCATACCCCTTATCTTATCAACATCGTCATAGTTGATTTCAGGGAATATCAGCTGTTCCTTCAGGCCCATGGCGTAATTGCCGCGGCCGTCAAAGCTGGTATCGGGTATGCCGCGGAAGTCGCGCACGCGGGGAAGCACTATGTTGATGAGCTTATCAACGAAGTAGTACATCCTGTCGCCGCGCAGAGTGACCTTGGCGCCAATGTTCATGCCTTCGCGAACCTTGAAGTTGGCGACGCTTTTCTTGGCCTTGGTCACAACGGGCTTCTGACCGGCTATGATGCTCAGCTCTTCCACTGCGCTCTCCATGCCCTTGGGGTTGTCCTTCTCGGAGCCGAGGCCCATGTTGATGACTACCTTTTCAAGCTTGGGGATCTGCATCACGTTCTCGTAACCGAACTTTTCCTTCAGCTGGTTAACGATCTCGTCGGTGTACTTCACCTTGAGACGGGGAGCCTCGGTAAAGGGCTTCGCCTCAACGGTGTTCTTTTTCTTCTTGGCGGGTGCCTGAGCGGCGGTATCTTTCTTAGCCATTCTCTATTCCTCCTGCCTCAGTCGATGTTCTTGCCGCACTTTTTGCAAACGCGGACCTTCTTGTCGCCGTCCATGGCATGCCCAACGCGGGTAGCCACGCCGCACTTGGGGCAAACCAGCATCACGTTGGACGCGTTGATGGTGCCTTCATGCTCTATACGGCCGCCGGTTTCGCCCTGCTTGCGGGGCTTGCGATGCCTGGTCACCATGTTGGCGCCCTGCACCACTATGCGCTCCTCCGCGGGGAAGGCAGAAAGTACCTTGCCCTTCTTGCCCTTGTCCTTGCCGGAGATGACGACTACGGTATCGTCTTTCTTGACGTTAAGCTTCTTCATTGCGTTTCCTCCATCAAAGCACTTCGGGTGCAAGGGAGACTATCTTCATGTAGTCCTTAGCGCGCAGCTCCCTCGCCACAGGCCCGAAAATACGGGTTCCCTTAGGCTCCTTCTTGTCGTTTATTATAACGGCCGCATTGTCGTCGAAGCGGATGAAGCTGCCGTCCGGCCTCTGTGTGGGGTAGGTGGTCCTTACCACTACCGCGTGCACAACATCCTTCTTCTTCACGGCGCCGCCGGGGGAGGCGGACTTTACGGAGGCAACTATTACGTCGCCTATGCCGGCGCTCTTGCGGAAGGAGCCGCCCAGGCAGCGGATGCACATGATTTCCTTGGCGCCGCTGTTATCTGCTACTTTAAGCCTTGTCTGCGGTTGAATCATTTTTTGCTCCTTTCCGGCTTACTTGGCCTTTTCAACTATCTCGACCAGTCTCCAGCGCTTATCCTTGCTCAGGGGGCGGGTCTCCATGATCTTAACGGTGTCGCCTATGCCGCACTCGTTATTCTCGTCATGGGCCTTAAACTTGCGGGTACGGTTTACCATCTTGCCGTAAAGGGGATGGCGTACCTTGGTCTTTATGGCCACGACGATGGTCTTATCCATCTTGTCGCTTACGACTTCGCCGATGCGGGTCTTGCGATAACCTCTTGATATCTGTTCCATTGGTTTAATCTCCTTTCACCCTTACTCGGCAGCCTTGAGCTCGCGCTCGCACAGCAGGGTCTTGACCCTGGCCACGTCCTTCTTGCACTCGCCTATGCGCTGGGGATTGCTGAGCTGGCCGGTAGCAAGCTGGAAGCGCAGATTGAACAGCTCTTCCTTGAGCTCCTTTTCCTTGGCGACAAGCTCCTCGGTAGAGAGCTTCCTCAGTTCATTAGCCTTCATTGCTTTCGCCTCCTGCCACAGTCTCTTTCTGTACGAACTTGCACTTGAGGGGCAGCTTGTGCATTGCAAGCCTGAGCGCCTCCCTTGCAGTCGCATCGTCCACGCCGGCGATTTCGAACATCACTCTGCCGGGCTTGACAACCGCTACCCAATATTCGGGTGAACCTTTACCGGAACCCATTCGGGTTTCTGCCGGCTTTTCGGTAACGGGCTTGTCGGGGAATATCTTTATCCAAACTTTACCGCCGCGCTTGATGTAACGGGTCATCGCTACACGGGCGGCCTCTATCTGCTGGCTGGTGACCCAGGCGGGCTCCGTGGCCATCAGGCCCCAATCGCCGTAAGTCACGGTGTTACCGCGCAATGCTTTGCCGGTCATGCGGCCGCGGTGCACTCTCCTGCGCTTAACTCTCTTAGGCATCAACATGGTTATTTGCCCTCCTTACGCTTTCTTCACACGGTTGAGCACTTCGCCCTTGTAGATCCACACCTTAACGCCTATGCGGCCGTATGCGGTGCGGGCTTCTGCAAAGCCGTACTCTATGTCCGCACGAATGGTCTGAAGGGGAATAGAACCTTCATGGTAACCTTCGCTGCGGGCTATTTCCGCTCCGCCAAGACGGCCGCCGCAGGAAATCTTTATGCCCTTGGCGCCGGCCTTGGTGGCCCTCATCATGCTCTGCTTCATGGCGCGGCGGAAGGAGATACGCTTTTCAAGCTGGGCCGCGATGTTCTCGGCTACGAGCTGAGCGTTTGCATCGGGGTTCTTTATCTCCATTATGTTCACGTTGACGGGCTTACCGATCAGCGCGCTTACGTCGGCCTTTATCGCGTCTACGCCAACGCCGCCTTTGCCGATCAGCATGCCGGGACGGCCGGTGTAGATGCTCACGGTCACCTTGCCTGCGGCGCGCATAATGTCTATGCGGGCGATACCGGCGGCGTAGTGTACCTCTTTGATATGATCGCGGATCTTCTTATCCTCGATGAGGAAATCGGAGAATTCCTTCTTGGAAGCGTACCAGCGGGTGTTCCAATCCCTGATGACGCCTACGCGGAATCCGTTCGGATTAACTTTCTGTCCCATTGTCTCCTCCTTAGTTTACCTTGTCCAGGATAACGGTTATGTGGCTGGTGCGCTTGCGGATCCTGCTCGCACGGCCCTGGGCACGGGGGCGGAAACGCTTAAGGGTGGGTCCCTGATTAGCAAACACCTCGGCTACGAAGAGCTGATCCGCGCTCATGTCCAGATTGTTTTCCGCGTTGGCAACGGCGGAATTGAGGACCTTAAGCACCGGCTCGCTGGCAGCCTTGGGAGTGAAGGCCAGTATGGCCTTGGCTTCTGCCACAGACTTGCCCCGGATCAGGTCGATGACGACCTTGACCTTGCGGGAGGAGATGCGGACATACTTGGCTATCGCGCGGGGACGCTTGTCGGCGTTGGCCTTGCGCGCTGCGCTCTTTTCTCTTGACCTTGTTGCCATGTTTCGCTCCTCCTTATCTCTGACCAGAGGTCTTTTCGGAACCCCTGTGTCCTCTGAAAGTACGGGTGGGCGCAAACTCGCCCAGCTTGTGACCGACCATTTCCTCGGTCACGTACACGGGAACGTGCTTCCTGCCGTCATGCACGGCGATGGTGTGTCCCACCATCTCGGGGAATATCGTGGAAGCCCTGGACCATGTTTTGACCACGGTCTTCTTGCCGCTTTCGTTCATCGCGTGAATGCGAGCGAGCAAGCGTTCCTGAACAAAAGGCCCCTTCTTAACTGATCTGCTCATTGTTGACTCCTTTCGCCTCTTACTTGCCGTTCCTGCGGCGCACGATGAACTTATCGTTGACGTTCTTGGTCTTGCGGGTCTTATAACCAAGCGCGGGCTTGCCCCACGGAGTGACCGGGCCGGGACGGCCGATAGGCGACTTGCCTTCGCCGCCGCCGTGCGGATGGTCGCAGGGGTTCATGACTGAACCGCGCACGGTGGGCCTGAAGCCCTTATGACGGGTGCGGCCGGCCTTACCAAGCTTAATGTTCTCGTGATCCACGTTGCCAACCTGGCCGATGGTGGCCTTGGCGTTCATGGGGATCAGGCGAACTTCGCCGCTGGGCAGACGGACCTGAGCGTAAGCACCTTCCTTAGCCATCAGCTGGGCCGCGTTGCCGGCGCTGCGGGCGATCTGCGCGCCCTTGCCGGGCTTGATCTCGATGCAGTGTATCATGGTGCCGACGGGTATCTGACGGATCTGCATCGCGTTGCCGACCTTGATGTCCGCGCCTTCGCCGGAAAGCAGCGTGTCGCCGACCTTCAGGCCAATGGGAGCGATGATGTAGCGCTTTTCGCCGTCTGCATAGTTCAGCAGGGCAATGTTCGCGCTGCGGTTAGGATCGTATTCGATGGTGGCAACCTTGGCGGGCACGCCGTCCTTGTTGCGCTTGAAGTCGATGATCCTGTACTTGCGCCTCGCGCCGCCGCCGCGATGGCGAACGGTGATGCGGCCATGGTTATTGCGGCCGCCGGAGGAGCGAAGGTCTTCCAAAAGGGATTTTTCCGGCGTGGTGCAGGTGATCTCCTCGAAAGCGGAGACGGTCATGAAGCGCTGGCCGGGAGTGGTGGGTTTGATCTTCCTTATAGCCATTGTGTGCCTCCTTACTGGGCGATGCTGTCGAAGAATTCAATACCCTTGGAATCCTTCTTCAGCTTCACATAGGCCTTCTTGATGGAAGGACGGCGGCCTTCGTGCAGGCCCTGCCTCTTCATCTTGCCCATGTGGTTCACGGTGTGTACGGAATCGACCTTTACGCCGAACACGGCTTCGATAGCCTGGCGGATCTCGGTCTTGTTTGCCCTCTTATCGACCACGAAAGTGTAGGTCTTGTCTGCAAAGTGGTCGTAGCTCTTCTCGGTGAGTACGGGGCGGATGATTATATCATGGGGAGACTTCATTATGCGTACACCTCCTCTATCTTTGCCACGGAATCCTTGGTGAGGATGAGAGTGTTGTACTTGAGAATCTCGTACACGTTCAGAGTGCTGACCAGAGTGGTCTTTACGCCGGGGATGTTCCTGGCGGCGCGCTCTACTATCTCATCCTTGTCGCTGAGCACTATGAGCGCCTTGCCGACGTTCATGGCGTTGAGCACCTTCACCATTTCCTTGGTCTTGGGGTTCTCTATGTCAAGCTTATCGTAAACGATAATATCGTTATCGTTCACCTTGCTGGTCAGTGCGCTCTTCATGGCGATGCGCTTGACCTTCTTGTTAACACTGAGGCGATAGTCGCGCGGCTTGGGAGCGAACACTACGCCGCCGTGGGTGAATATAGGCGCGCGGTTGCTGCTGTGGCGGGCGCGGCCGGTACCCTTCTGGCGGTAGATCTTGATGCCGCCGCCGCGTACTTCGGCGCGGGTCAGGGCGCTCTGCGTGCCCTGACGCTGATTGGCCAGATAAGCCTTAACAACTTCGTGCACGGCGTACTGATTTACTTCAGCGCCAAACACATTCTCGCTCAGGGCGATCTCGCCGATGTTTTCGCCGGCGATATTGTGCAATGCTACGTTAGGCATTTTCTACTTCTCCTTTCCCTTACTTAACGGTTTCCCTAACCATTACCAGGGAACCCTTGGCGCCGGGGATTGCGCCCTTTATGAGCAGCAGATTCCTTTCGGCGTCCACTCTGGCGACCTCAAGGTTCTGAACCGTGATGCGCTCGCAGCCCATATGACCGGGCAGACGCTTGGTCTTGAATACCTCGCCGGGGTAGGTGCAGGCGCCCATTGAACCGGCTACGCGGTAGGAGTGGGAACCGTGGGTCTTGCGGCCGCGGGCCTGATTCCAACGCTTGATGTTGCCCTGGAAGCCCTTGCCCTTGCTCTTGCCGGTAACGTCTACCTTATCGCCGTTGGCGAATACGTCAGCCTTAATGACCTGACCGACTTCGTAAGTCGCGGTATCATCCAGCTTGAATTCGCGTACATAGCGGTGAGCGGCAACGCCGGCCTTCTTCAGGTGACCGAGCTCAGGCTTGGTGATGAGCTTTTCCCTGACGGGGCCAAAGGCTACCTGCACGGCTTCGTAGCCGTCTTTGCCGGTGGTCTTAATCTGAACCACGGGGCAGGGGCCCGCAAGCACTACGGTGACGGGGATCATGGTTCCGTCTTCTCTGAACATCTGGGTCATGCCGACCTTGGTGCCCAAAATCGCTTTCTTCATTGTAAATCCACCTCCGTGCTTACAGCTTGATCTCGATATCAACACCCGCGGGGAGATCGAGCTTCATCAGCGCGTCCACCGTCTTGGCGGAGGGCTGCAGGATATCGATCAGGCGCTTATGGGTGCGCATCTCAAACTGCTCTCTGCTGTCCTTATACTTGTGGGGCGAACGGAGGATGGTAACTATTTCCTTCTCCGTCGGCAGGGGTATGGGGCCGCTTACGCGAGCGCCCGTGCGCTTTGCCGTATCCACGATCTTTTCCGCGCTCTGGTCGATAAGGTTGCACTCGTAGGCCTTGAGCTTAATGCGGATCTTCTGATTTGCCATATTATTTCTTCCTCCTTTTAGTATCGGGGCCGTACACGCAGCCGAGTGTTTCGTTTCTAAAATACCTCGGCCGGGCACTTGCCCGTTGCCCGTATCGTGGGCCCTCGGCGGAAATTACCCGGATGGCATACCGGCAACCTCCCGCTGAGTCTTTCACGTTATCGCCGCGCGAAAAAACTGCGTCCATTCGCACAACGCTCATATTCTACACGATATTCATGGAAATATCAAGCTTTTTTTATAAAAAAACCAAACTTTTTTCGCAAACACGCATCCGGGTGTTTCTATGCCCCGTTCGCCGCTTTTTGCTCTTGCTTTTTTGCCAGTTTAAGGTATCATATCCTATATAAATATGTCAATACGGCAAATGCGAAAGGAGACTCCCAATGCTTAAAACCAACAAAGAAAAGGTAGTAAAAGGCTCCGTCGTGGGCAAAATACGGCCCAATGTCTGCCGCGGCTGGCGCGTTGCGCAGGACGGCAAGCCCTTCCTTACCCCAGGCATAGGCGGCATCAATTATAATGTAAAGCTGGGCGACTGTGCCTTCGGCCTTGCGGGCGACCATATTGAACCCGGCGTATCGCTTTATCATGACAACAAGGATTTCAGCGAATATCTGAACATACTTTCCTGCATAGGCAACGAGGCCGTTGTTATGAGCGGTGAAGGCAAGGGCAAGCGCGGCTTCGTCACCGGCAAGCACGGCGGCGCGGAGGACGTTATGGTCTACTTTGAGGATGAAACGCTTGACCTGCTCTGCCCCGAGGATAAGGTGCTCATCCGCGCGCACGGCCAGGGGCTAAAGCTTATCGACTATCCCGAAATAAGCGCCATGAACATTGACCCCGAGCTTTTTGAAAAGCTTGGCATAGAGGAAAACGGCGACGGCACGCTTACCGTACCCGTAGCGGCTGTGATACCGCCCTATCTTATGGGCTCCGGCATAGGCTCCAATCTGCCATTCCGCGGCGATTACGACATTATGACGCACGATCCCGCCAAGGTGAAGGAGCTGGGGCTTGACAAGCTCCGCTTCGGCGACATAGTAATGCTTCAGGATTGCGACAATATGTATGGCCGCGGCTTCCTCACGGGCGCGGTAGCCATAGGTGTAATAATCCATTCGGACTGCATGCTTGCCGGCCACGGCCCCGGAGTTACAGTAATAATGGCCTCCCAGAAGCCCCTCATCAAGGCCAAGGTGGTCGCCGACGCAAACATAATCAACGGATTGAAGTTCTAAACCTAAGCATAGCAAAAGGCCGTCGCAAGACGGCCTTTATTCGGTTCAGTTCTTTTTAGTTGCTCTGCCTTTTCCTAAGTGCTATGCAAAGCGCGGCGGCAATCATGCCAATGCCAATCGCAAGATAGCTTGCGTCGCCGGTCTGCGGCGGCAGCGGGGCGGAAACAACGGGCTGTACATCGTCATAAACAGGATAATCTATCTTCCCGTAGCCGCAAACTCTGCATACGCCGTTGACAAGATCATGCTCGTTTTCGCCAAGCTTATCTGTGCAGCCATCGAACTTGCACTCGTGCCAATGGACGTATTCATCGTACTTCCAATCGCCCTTCGCTTCGTGTATTATGTATCCGCATTCGCATACACCGTTGACAAATCTATGCGGTTCAACCCGACGCACGTAACATTTATAATCGTCATCCTCGTACGTACAGGGGCAATAATGATATTCCTCATAGTGCTCATCGTCGACATCAAACTGTATCGGATTGTCCCAATTGTGTTTATGCTTTTTAAAGCCGCATTCGCACATGTTGTTACTATCAAATTTATGATCTTCAAGATTGCTTATTGCAAGGCAACCCTCTATCTCGCACTCTTTCCAATGTCTTACTTCGTTACGTAGCCAGCCGCTCCATTTATGGTCGCCCTTATGTCTGGAGTATCCGCATGTTTTACACTTAATCTGGTTTTCTCCGTCGGGTTCCCAATCATGGCTGGCAATTTCATAAGCACCGCAACCTTCAACCGTACAATCACGCCAATGATTCTCATCGTCCAAATTCCACTCGCCCCAGCTATGCTTTGTATGATCTGTTGTAAATCCACATATGCTGCAACGATAGCCATTTTCGGCATCTCCCACGAGAGTATGCTCGTCAAACGAATAAGGATCTACGACACCGCAGCCTTCTACCGAACATATTTTCCAATGCTGAGACCAGTCAAAAGCATACTTATCAAACTGATGTTCCATATGGCCGCATGTGTAGCCGCACACGCTGCATTTATAGCCTTCCCCATCAGATACCATGGTGTGAGGTATGTATTCATCAATAGCATCGCAATGCTTGCATACATGCCAATGGTCTACGTCATCCGTAACCCAACCACCGCTAAAGTCATGCAAATGGTTGCGTGTGTAGCCGCATTCGCTGCATTTATAGCCTTCCCCATCAGGCACCATGGTGTGAGATATGTATCCATCAATAGCATCGCAATGCTTGCATTTATGCCAATGGTCTACGTCATCCGTAACCCAATTACCGCTAAAGTCATGCAAATGGTCGCATTCGTAGCGGCACACGCTGCATTTATAGCCTTCCCCATCAGGCACCATGGTGTGTGGACCTTCATCCATAATCTTGTTGCACTTCTCGCATGCTTGCAAGTGGTGCGTATCATTTACCTCCCACCACCAGTCATGGTCACATCCGCCTTCGCCTTCAGCCAATGCAGCGGCTTGCACAAGCAGCAACAATACAACGAGTATTGCTGCCAACCAACGTTTTTTCATCTTGTTCTACCCCCATTTTCATTAGAATTTTGGATTATGTCAATTATAACGCCTATGCAAGTATTTTGCAAGCATTTCTTATTGCAAACATGGTGCAAATTTTCTTCCGTCAATCGTGCAAAATATAGGTACTGCACATTACGCCGCAAAGGAGGAATAAACCGTGTTTAAGCTTAAACCGGGCAGCGAAACAATAACAAAAACCTTCCGCATACCCGTTGATATGAGCGAGCGTTTGGAACAGCTTGCATATAAAAACAACCTTTCGCTCAATGCCGTTATAATACAATGTCTGCAATACGCTTTGGATAATCTTGATGAGACAGCGGCGGAGGAAAGGTAACCCTTCAAAGTGCTGAAAAGCCCGGGCAATCGCCCGGGCTTTGTTCTCACTTCATAAACATCTTTATTATTCTAAGCTTCCGTTTGCTGTATGGGAAGTAGCGCATGGGGAGATCAACCTTGGTTGATTTATTGACTATGCTGCGCTCGTGCGTAAACGTATCGAAGCTTTTTTTGCCGTGGTAGCTGCCCATGCCGCTCTCCCCTACCCCGCCGAACGGCAGCGCGGAGGAGGCAAGATGGATTATGGTATCGTTCACGCAGCCCCCGCCGAAGGAGCAGCTGTCCAGCAGCCTGCGCTCGGCGGCCTTGTCCGCCGTGAAAAGATAAAACGCAAGGGGCTTTGGGCGGCTGTTGACAAAGGCTATAACCTCGCTTAGCGTATCGAAGCTTATCATGGGCAGCACGGGGCCGAATATCTCCTGCTGCATAACGGGCGCATTTGGCGAAACGTCGCTCAGCAGCGTGGGCGCTATGAAGCGGCGCTCGTCGTCAAACGTGCCGCCCAAGGCTATGCTTTCGCCCTGAATAAGCCCCTTTACGCGGTTGTAATGCTTTTCGCTTATTATGTTCACCATGTCCCGCATATCGCCGTTTGGGAAAAACTGCTCCAGCGCGTCCTGATATTCGCTTACGAACGCATCCTTAACGCTGCGGTGTATCAAAAGATAGTCCGGCTCAACGCACGTTTGCCCCGCGTTCAGTACCTTGCCGAAGGCTATCCTGCGCGCGGCCAGCTTTATGTCCGCCGTCTCGTCCACTATTGCGGGGCTTTTGCCGCCAAGCTCCAGCGTCACCGGGGTAAGATGCTTTGCCGCCGCCTGCATAACGGTTCTGCCCACCTCCACGCTTCCCGTAAAGAAAATATAATCGAACCTTTCTTCAAACAGCGCCTGGTTTTCCGCCCTGCCGCCCTCAACGGCGGCAATGTATTCCGGTGGGAATGTGTCGCCTATCAGCTTGGCTATGGCGGTGCTTGTAGCCGCAGCATATGCGGAGGGCTTCACCACGGCGCAGTTGCCCGCGGATATTGCGCCGATGAGCGGATTCAGGCAAAGCTGCACGGGATAATTCCATGGCGATACTATGAGCGCCACGCCGTAAGGCTCGGGCGAAATGTAGCTTTTTGCCGGAAACTGAGCAAGCGGCGTTTTGACCCGCCTTTCCTTGGCCCACTTGGCAACGTGCTTTATATGGTAGCTCAGTTCCTCCAGCACCATGCCCGTTTCGCACATGTAGCATTCCGTTTCGGATTTGTTCAAATCCTGTTTCAGCGCATCCGCAAGCATTTTTTCGTTGGCGCGTATGGCTCGCTGTAACCTTTTCAGCATCTCCTTCCTGAATTCGGTCGGCCTTGTCGCTCCGGACTGATAATATTTATGCTGCGACTCCACCAGCGCGTGTATATCCATAGCCGTATCCTCCGCTGTTACCAGATTTTTTCATATTATAGCATAAAGGCCGCGTTATCGCACGCGGCCCCATATAAGCTTCACTTTATTGTTTCGCTGTTGTTTATAACGCCCGTGCTGTATAAAAACAGCGCGTCCGTATATTGGCTGAAATCCACCATCCGCCCCAGCAGCTCAGGGGCGATATAGCGAATGTCCACAAGCGTGACCCTGTCGAACCCTTCCGCAATAAGCGGCGCAATGCTTGAAGCGAACGAATCCCTAAACATTATAAGCGACCGTCCGCTTTTGCTGTTCGGGTTTTCAATCGTCAGCACGGACTTTGACCCATGCAGGAACATTTCATACGGGTCGCGCCCGCTGAGCGCGTCCATATCGTATACGCCAACGTATTTTCCGCTCTCGTAATCATATACCCTATAATCCGCAATGCTCCCACCCTGCATGTAATACATTTTGTCAGGCTTGAGCGGCAGCGCGCTCTGCGCATAATATATGCCGTAGAAGTCCGTATCCGCACCCGCCGCGGTGTATTCTGCCGAAGCTTCCGCGCCCATGCCCTCGGCAAGCGCTTCAGCGGTATCCTGTATCCTTTCCTGCCGCCAGTGAAGATCCGTCTTATAATAATCGTCTATGCCGAGCGTGCCGGCAATGTCTATATATTCAGCATACACCATATTTGATGTAAGCATATCCTTCAGCTTATCGTAATCTATGCTCAGATAGCCGTTTGCATCGGCCATAAAATAGTTCTTGTCCGGCACCAGGCTTAAATACGCCTTAATACCGTTCGGCTCAAGATAATTATCGTAAACGTAGCCGAACCGCTCCTCCGCGTGGGCAACGCTGCTTTTATTTAACGGATAGTCAAGCTTGCTCGCTATGCCGTCAACTATATAAATGCCGTTATTGTCGCGCTGGGAAAATACATAATATGTATTTACGGCCTTAAGCGTGCGGAAGGCGTCCCTAAGCGGGAACTGATCAAGCTTATATTGTTCGTAATCGCTCATGAATTTGCCGGAAAGCACGCTGTCTATGCTGAGCTTTGGCATCGTCGCCAGCGCGCGCCTTTCGCTGAGGGATTGCGCGTCGTCCTTTTTAAGCGTTCCCCATATTGCAAAGCCGAATATTATTGCCGCCGCAAGCGCAACGGTAAGTATGCTTTTAAGCCTTGTCGTCCGCATAAGCTCTCCTTTCCGCTAAAATCTGAAATACAGGAACGGGTTGAACGACCCGTCTATCAAATACGCCGTGCATAGGCAAAGCAGCGCCGCAAGCGCCACAGGCTCCGCTATCGTCATTATCGCCCCGCCAACGCGCGTGGCTTCAAGCTTCGCCTTTATGCGCTTAGGTAACGGCGTTGCGCCAAACGCGGCAACGGTAAGCGGCACGGCGTAGCTTTTAAGGTAATACAGCGCCTCCGTATTGGCCGCGCTTCCCCTTGAAAACAGCGCGGCTATTGCCGCAAAGCCTTCGCCCACGCTTGAAGCATCAAACATTATGAAGCACATCATAACAACAAGCAGCGTATACGCATGCCCTATTGCTCTGTGCTTTTTGATAAAGCCTAAAAGCAGCGTTTTTTCCGCGATCAGCAGCGCCGCGAACATTATCCCCCACATGACAAAGTTCCAGTCCGCCCCGTGCCAAAGGCCCGTAAGCATCCATACTATTGCAATGTTCAAAAGCGCGCGCGGCTTTTTCACGCGGCTGCCGCCAAGGGGGATATACACATAATCCCTGAACCACGAACTCAGCGACATATGCCATCTGCGCCAGAATTCGGTTATGCTTGCGGCAATATAGGGATAATTGAAGTTTTCGGGGAACGTGAAGCCGAATATCGAGCCAAGGCCAATCGCCATGTCGCTGTATCCGGAAAAATCAAAATACACATGCAGCATGTACGCCGCGGCATATACCCAGTAAAACAGCGTGGATTTTTCGCCGCTTGCCTTGAATGCGTTCACAAGCTCCGCAAGCACGTTTGCAATAAGCACCTTTTTGCCAAGGCCTAATATGAACCGCCTTGCGCCGTATGCGGCCTTGTCCGCGCCGTATGCGCGCGCGGTAAGCTCCGCTTCAATATCGCTGTATCTCACTATCGGCCCCGCTATAAGCTGGGGGAACATGGATATGTACGCCGCAAACGCAACGTAATCCCGCTGCGGCTCAACGTCCGCACGGTAAACGTCTATAACGTAGCTTATAAGCTGGAACGTATAAAAGCTTATGCCTATGGGCAGGGCAATGTTAAGCGCGGCTATTTTGAGGCCGAATACCGCGGCGAAGCTTTCCGCAAAAAAGTTGGCGTATTTGAACACGCCAAGCATGCCAAGGCTCAGCACAAGGCTTATTATAAGATATGCCTTTGCTTTTTTCGTTCCGCGGCTTTTGCCTATAAGCCGCGCGAATATATAGCCTTGGGTTATGGACAACACCATAAGCACCACATAGCGCGGCTCTCCCCAGGCATAGAATATAAGGCTCATCAGGAGCAGCGCCGCGTTTTTAAGCCGCCGCGGCATAAGGAAATAAACCGCTATTGTCAACGGCAGAAAGCTATATAGAAATGCCGCGCTTGAAAACAGCATGAACTGCTCCCTCCCTTCGTTTGCGCTTAGAAGGCTATCGCCTCGTCGTAAACTATCTCCGCGTTTTCATAGGCGGCGGTCAGCTTATCGCGGAAGGTGTTCACCAAATCCTCTGCGCCGTATACGGATACTATGCAGCCGCTAACCTTGGCAATCACCATCTTGTCCGGGAAGCCGCACATCCACTGCTTGGAATTAAGCCCGTCTCGTATGGCGGCGCATACGGCGTCCGTGTCCGCGGCGTCCTTCAGGTGAAACGCTCCGCAGGTGAACGTGTTCGCGTTCATCATGTGCATAAGGCTGGCGGCGGCGTCAAGCTTGTCCACCATGTCCGCCGGGAAGGAGGTAAGGTATGCAACCGTGTCCGCATCATCCAGCGCAACGTTGCCCGGTGCATCGTCCTTCATGTTTGCTTCGCTCATATCGCCGCCTGCGGCGGGGAACTTTTCATCGTCGGTATAGCTGTCCCACACTTTATTGAGCACATCCAGCGGATTTTCCGCGGTTTCGGCCGTGCCCTGCCCGTTTCCGTTCGCGGCGCAGCCAACCATGCCAAGCGCGAATATAATGGCCAATACGACCGCAATTGTCTTTTTCATAAACATATGTCTCCTTTCGTGCCTTGTAAAAAGGCATATACGCTATTATAAACGGTTTTCGGGCGGAAGTGGTTGCATTTTTATAATATATTATTTGCCGCATCAGGTAATGCGATGCAGCAGCACAGAAAAAGCTTATTCTGCCTATTGCGTTTTCCGGCAATTAGTGGTATATTTGTCTCCATTATAAAAACATATGTATCTGATATGCGTACATTTGGCCGTAAATGTACCGTGCGGAAGGAGTTTGGATATATGAACATTGCTTTGCTGGGATTCGGAACTGTCGGCCGCGGATTTTATGAGCTGCTTACGGAGCGGCCGCTTTCGCTGAACATTTGCGCCGTGCTTGCGCGCAGGCCGCTTGAGGGGCTTAACTGCATGGTCACAAGCGATTTTTATAAGATACTTAACGAAGCAGACGCGGACATAATAGTTGAAGCCATGGGCGGGCTTGAACCCGCGCATGAATACATATGCGCTGCGCTTAGGGCTAAAAAGCACGTCGTTACAGCCAACAAGCAGCTTATGTGCGCATATTATGATGAGCTTACCGCACTTACGCGCGAAAACGGCGTGTCCTTGCGCTGTACTGCGGCGGCGGGCGGCGGCATACCGTGGCTCAGCTCCCTTGCCCGCGCGGCAAGCGTGGACGCTATAATATCCGTAAGCGGCATAATGAACGGCACATCGAATTATATACTGGACGCGATGAGCCGCCGCAGTATGGATTACGCTGCGGCGCTGAGCGATGCGCAGCGCCTTGGCTACGCGGAGGCCGATCCAACCGCCGATGTATGCGGGCTGGATACGCGGCGCAAGCTGGTGCTCAGCACAAACATAGCCTACGGCGTATCGATAAGCGAAAGCGACGTGCCGTGCTTCGGCATAGCCAATATTACGGCGGAGGATATGCGCTTCTTTGAAGGAAACGGCCTTGCCTGCCGCCTGATAGGCCATGCGGAAAGGCACTTCGGCACAATAAGCGCCGCGGTGGAGCCCATGCTCTTCGGCGCGGATGCGGGCGAAGCGCGCGTATATGAATGCGGCAATATGATGAGCCTTTGCGCCGCGCATATGGGCAGGCAAAGCTTCCTTGGCGCGGGCGCGGGCGCATACCCAACGGGGAGCAACGTGCTTGCGGACTGCCGCGCAATAGCCGAAGGCTGCTCGGCCTTCTATACCGATTCGTTCACCCGTGCGCAGGTGGATAATTCCCGCGCGTACCAGCGGTATTATATCCGTAAGCAGGGCTGCGCGCCCGTAATCACCGCCCCGCTTTCGGTTGAGCAGGCGCACGTAATGTGCCGCGTGGAAGGCTTCAACGGCTTTATGGCTGCCATTGCCGAATGATTTGTTTTCAATTTTTGGGGAGATATATAAACAATGCTTAAGGTTGCCAAATTCGGCGGCTCATCAATGGCGGACGCCGCGCAGATACGCAAGGTATGCGCCATAATACGGGCCGACGAAGCAAGGAAGATAATCGTGGTCTCCGCCGCGGGCAAGCGGAGCAAGGATGACCACAAGATAACCGACCTTTTATACCTTTGCTATGCTCACATCAAATACGGTGTATCCTGCATGGACGTATTTGAGCAGGTGAAGCAGCGGTATTTGGACATTCGGGACGAGCTTGGGCTTGATACCCCGCTCGAGGCCGAATTTGACGCGCTGTGGGAGCGCATGCAGCACGGCATAGGTGAGGATGAACTTGTAAGCCGCGGCGAATACTTTTCCGCAAGGCTGCTGGCGGACGCGCTGGGCTATGACTTTATTGACGCAAAGCTGTGGCTCACATTCGCGCTGGGCGGCAGCATAGATGAAGAAGCAAGCTACTCCGCGCTCAGGCGCATTGCAGCCAGCAGGCGGGCGGTAATACCCGGCTTTTACGGCATTGCCCCCGGCGGGCGCATACTCACGCTCACGCGCGGCGGCAGCGACGTGACGGGTGCGCTGGCGGCGGCGGCGCTTGACGCGGACGTATACGAAAACTGGACGGATGTTTCGGGCATACTTATGGCGGATCCGCGCATAGTTGAAAATCCGGAGCATATAGACAGGCTTACATACAGCGAACTAAGGGAGCTTAGCTACATAGGCGCGCAGGTGCTGCACGAGCGGGCAGTTTTCCCCGTGCGGGAGAAGAACATCCCCCTCAACATACGCAATACTAACGAGCCTGACCACCCCGGCACAATGATAATGCGCGACATTGACGACAGCGCGGAGCAGAACCGCAGCTTTATAACGGGCATAGCCGGCAGGAAGGGATACACGGTGATAACCCTTTCAAAAACGGGCATGTCCTCAACGCCGGGTGTGCTGAGGCGGATACTTGAAATATTTGAAAAGGCCAACGTGAACGTTGAATACGTTCCTTCGGGCATAGACAGCCTGTCGCTGGTAGTGTCCAGCGCGAGCGTGGCGGACTGCCTGTATTCGCTGCTTGGCGAGCTTGAGCGGAGCATAAAGCCTGACCATATAAAGACGGAATCAGATTTGGCCGTTGTTGCGGCAGTCGGCCGCAGGATGGCCTTCCGCCCCGGCATATCGGGCAAAATATTCGCGGCACTGGGCGAAAACGGCGTGAACATACGCATGATAACGCAGGGGCCGGAAGAACTGAACATCATAGTAGGCGTTGAGGAAAAGGATTTTGAGCAGGCAATACGGGTGCTGTACAGCAGCTTTGCCACGATAAGATAAGGAGCATAGCATGAGGCAATACAGAATAGGCATACTGGGCGCAACGGGCGCGGTTGGGCGCGAGATGATGAAGGTGCTGGAGGAGCGTAAGTTCCCCATAAGCGAGCTTAGGCTGCTTGCTGGCGCGGGGAGCGCGGGCAAGCGCATAGGCTTTATTGGCAAGGAGCATACGGTTGTTCAGGCGAGCGAAGATGCGTTTGAAGGGCTTGACATAGTGCTTGGCGCGGCGGAGAACGACATTGCCATGCGCTTCGCCCCCGCAATAGTTAAGGCTGGCGCGGTATTCGTGGACAATTCAAGCGCGTTTCGTTTGTATGAGGACGTGCCGCTGGTAGTGAGCGAGATAAATCCCGAGGACGTGCGCAAGCACCGCGGCATAATAGCCAATCCCAACTGCACAACGATAATATCGCTGGTGGCGCTGAACGCGCTGAACAAAGAAAGCCCGATAGAGAGCATAATAGCATCGTCCTATCAGGCGGTTAGCGGCGCGGGCGCGCAGGGCATAAGCGAGCTGAGCGAGGAAACGGCGGCAATAGCCGCGGGCGAGGCCGTTAAGCCAAGCGTTTTCCCGTACCAGATAGCATACAACGTGATACCGCAGATAGGCTCCGAAGCCTTCATGGGCTACACGAGCGAGGAGATGAAGCTGCAAAACGAGGGGCGGAAGATACTGCACAGCCCCGAGCTGAAGGTAAGCTGCACATGCGTGCGCGTGCCTGTATTCCGCAGCCACAGCGTGTCCTTATTGATACGCACCAAGGAGAAAATAAGCGTAGCGCGTGCGCGGGAGCTGATAGCCGCCGCGGCAGGCTGCCGCCTTACGGACGACATTGCGAACCGCGTTTACCCCATGCCGCTCGATACGTCCGATCAGGATCTGGTCTACGTTGGCCGCATACGCGACGACCTGACGGACGAGCGCGGGCTTAACCTTTGGTGCTGCGGTGATCAGCTGCGCAAGGGCGCCGCAACCAACGCCGTGCAGATAGCGGAAATAGTCGCAGGCCTATAAGCAACACAAAACCGCCGTACATCATTCGTGGTGTACGGCGGTAAAACATCATTTCACCTTAAATAGCATATAAGATTCACGCAATCGGGCAGGGATTCGTCCACGTAGCCGCTGTCGGCAAAACCTGTTTTTCCATAAACATGCAGCGCGGCGGCATCATCCTTCTTCACGCATACCTCAACATGGTCAAAGCGCGCTTCTGCCTTCAACTGAGCAAGTATCAGCTCCAGCGCGGCCGTGCCGTAGCCCCTGTTCTGGAACCGCTCGTCTATCATGAACTGCTGAAGGTCATAGCCAACGGGTTCATCGATAAAGTCCCGCACAAGTGCAACGCCGACCATCTCCGCATCATTACAAATGCCTATCACGCGCGCATTGCAATCGCGGTAAACATATCCCCGCGCGATTATACCGATCGGCGGCGCAAGGAAGCGCCGCTGCGCTTCGCTCACGCTGAGCCGCGCAATCTCAAGCCAGTTCGATTCGTCAACATCCGTAAGCCTTATCATCAACTCTCCATTATATTGCGTTCAGCGGGCCGCCGCGGTCAACTATGGGCGCGCTCCATTCGCCAAGCTCCCCGCCGTACTGCGCGGCAAGGTTTATCACGCGGGTCGTGAGCGCATCCACATCCGCCTTTTTAAGCGAGCTCAGGCGCACAATATCCGCCCCGTAGGCCAATTCACGCTCCGGCGAATAGTTAGGCCCGGCATAGGCAAAACCCGCCTTGCGTGCAGCCTCCGCAAAATTGAGCATTATGCTTTCGGTCGGGAAATACACCGTGAAGGTAACGCGGCGGACTGCACTTATGCAGTCGCCGTGTTTTTTCATAAGCGCAATATGGTCGCGGTTAAGCTCCGTTTGCAGCTTTGCGGCATCCGGATAAAGCAGGGTTTTATACGTGAGCCAATCCGGTTCGTCCGCAAGCCCCGCGGTGCAGTCCATAAGCGGCGTTTTTTCGGCAATGGTTTCGCCCCGCTCGAATTCCTCGGCATCGTGAATATAGAAATAATACTGTATCTGCGCGTCTATTTCTATATACCCCGCATACAGTGCGCCAAGCTTTTTTATCAGCTTATCCTTAACGCCCGATGCTATGCTGCGCTCTATCGCGCTGAGCGTTTCCCGCTTTTCGCTGCGGCTTTGGCAGCTTACATACATCAGCAGCGGACGCGCCGCCCTGTCGGCATCTATCAGCGCCATGTCCGCGCCGAAGCGCGCCATCGCCCCGTCAAGCGGCCAATCGTATTCAAACCATTGCGCGGAATTATCCTTCATCGCCTTATTGCAGCACGGCCTTTATCCTGCGCACGCCGGCACTGGAGGCCTCCTCCTTCTTTATCTTGAACGTACCCAGCTCGCCGGTATGGCTGGCATGCGGGCCGCCACAGATCTCCTTTGAATATTTGCCCATGGTATACACCTTTACCTTTTCGCCGTACTTATCGCCGAAAAGGCCTATTGCGCCCTGCGTACGGGCTTCGTCAACAGTCATTTCCTCGCAGGTTATGGGTACGTCCGCCTGAATGGCTTCGTTGACCAGCTTTTCAACTTCCTTGACCTCTTCGGGAGTCATCTTGCGCTCAAAGCTGAAATCGAACCTGAGCCTTTCGGTTGTTATGTTGCTGCCCTTCTGCGCAACGCCGTCACCAAGCACCTTGCGCAGCGCAGCCTGAAGCAGATGCGTTGCGGTATGCAGCCGCGCGGTAACCTCGTTTGCTTCGGCAAGGCCGCCCTTGAAGCGCTGCTCCGCGCCCTGCTTACTCTTGTTCTGATGCTCACTGAATGCGGCCTCAAAGCCCGCACGGTCTACGGTAAGGCCGTTTTCGCGGGCCATTTCCTCTGTAAACTCTATCGGGAAGCCAAACGTATCATAAAGATGGAACGCGGTAACGCCGTCTATTTTGCCATCCGCAAAGCTGCCCTTCATGCGCTCGAACTCCTTCATGCCCTTCTTTAGGGTATGCTGGAAGCGGGCTTCTTCCTTTGCAAGCTCTGTGGTTATCTTTTCCTGATTTTCCTTGAGTTCGGGATACACATGGCAATATCTTTCTATAACGGCCTCGGCAACCTTGGAAAGGCTGTTTTCCGGTATGCCTATCTGCATGGCGAAGCGTATCGCGCGGCGGATAAGGCGGCGCAGAATATAGCCCTGGTCCACGTTGGACGGGGTAACGCCCCTTGGGTCGCCCAGTATAAAGGTTGCGCTCCTTATATGATCCGCAATTATGCGGAAGGCCTTCTTTGTGGCTTCGTCGTCATTATAATTCTTGCCGCTCAGCTCCGCAATGCGGGCAATTATGGGGGCGAAGCCATCGGTATCGTATACGCTTTCCGCGCCCTGAAGCGTTGCAATGGTCCTGTCGAGGCCCATGCCGGTATCCACGTTGCGCTTGGCAAGCGGGGTCACGTTGCCCTCCGCATCCTTATAATACTGCATGAAAACGTTGTTCCATATTTCAAGGTACTTGCCGCAGTCGCAGGAAGGGTTGCACTCAGGGCAGCACTTGGGCTTGCCGGTATCGAAGAAAATCTCCGTATCCGGGCCGCAGGGGCCGGAGTTGCCGGGTATCCACCAGTTATGCTTTGCGCCAAGATAGAATATATGGCTGGGGTCAACGCCCATTTCCACCCAACGATCGTGCGATTCGGTATCGCGCGGGGCATTTTCATCGCCCTCGAAGCAGGTGAAATACAGCCTGTCCTTATCTATGCCCAGCCATTCCTCGCTGGTGAGCAGTTCATAGCTCCAGGCTATTGATTCATGCTTAAAGTAGTCGCCAAGGCTCCAGTTGCCAAGCATTTCAAAAAAGGTGCAGTGGCTCGCGTCGCCCACCTCGTCAATATCGCCGGTGCGCAGGCACTTCTGCACGTCCGTAAGGCGCTTGCCCGCGGGATGCTCCTGCCCCATAAGATAGGGCACAAGGGGATGCATACCGGCCGTGGTGAACAGCACAGATGGATCGTTTTCGGGTATGAGCGAGGCGGAGGGGATAACCTTATGGCCCCGTTCTTCAAAGAATTTCAGGTACAGCGACCTGAGCTGATCGGAAGTAAGGTTCTTCATATGTATCGTATATCTCCTTAAATGTTTACAGTTTTGGACCAATAATGAATTATATCCCACACACAGCCGCCTTGTCAACGTGGGGCGCAGGCTGTATAATTTATATATGAAGATACGTTCGTTTTTTAGCGGCAGAAACCGCCGCATAAGGAAAAAACATACCCGCCCGGTCATAATGCTGAAGGGCGAGCAGGGGAAAAAGCTGCGCCGTGCGCTGATAATAGCCGGTGCTGCGGCCGCAGTCATACTGCTGGCGCTGCTGCTCAGGCCAGAGCCGGTGCTGATGAACAGCGCGGAGATTGCCAACGTTTGGAACAACGGCGTGCTGCGCGTTGGCCTGCGCAACGATGTGCCCCGCCTTGCGGAGGACGGAACGGGGCTTGAATGGGAAATAGCTCAGGCGCTGGCGGAACGCATAATGTCCAACTCCGATGATTACACGGGGGATATTCCCGCGCTTGAAGCAGTTGAGGTGACAAGCATGAGCGTTGGCGCAAAGCTGAGGGACGGCAGCATAGACGCGGCAATATGCCTTATGCCGCGCGGCGCGAACGCCGCATACGCCTACTCCCGCGCTTATTATGACGACCCGTGCTACATACTGGTTAAGCCCGGCAACGAGAACGCGGACATGAGCAAGCTGAAGGTGGGCTGCATACAGTCTGCAAGCAGTTCAAACCTATATGTGCCGTCCGGCGCGACGAGAAACCTGCTTTTCAGCTATTACAGCGATTATAAGGATTCCGGCTACAACACGGCAAACATAACCGGCTACGCATCGTATACAGACCTTTTTGACGCGCTGGACAAGGGCCAAGTGGACGCGATTGCCATAAACGAGCTGATGCTGAACAAATACGGCGAGGGCCGCGCATACGCAAAGCACACAGCCGACATAGGCACGCTGCATTACGCCGTGGCCACGTTGAGCGCGAACAGCGCAATAGCCACCGTTGCGGACATGATGCTTTCCGAAATGGGATACTGAGCAAACAACTAAAAGCCCGCCTGTGTAAAGGCGGGCTTTTTATATGCTTAGTTTCTATTTAACATCCTTGCTGTATGCGGCGTTCTGCGCATCGCGCGGGAAAACCACGCTGTTGTCCATTATGGCGCGGCAGATATAGGCAAGATCTGCCACGGTGAGCCGCCCATCAGCATCAACATCCATGCTGAGCATGTCATTCGCGCCCGCGCTGCCATCCGCAATGGCCCGGCACAAAAGCACGGCGTCCTTCACGCCTATTGCGCCATCCCCATCAACATCGCCGGTCAGGGCAAGCGACGCTGCGCACGCGGCTATAATGGCAAGCGCGACAAGCGCCGCAATGGTTCTTTTAAGCTTCATCATTCATTTCCTTCCGAAATCATTTGGCAAAGGAGCACCGCATCCGCCACGCCCACGCTGCCATCCGAATTTATATCCGCCGCTGCCAATGCCGCGCCGCTGAGCTGCGCTTGACCCATTATGTGGCGGCAGATGAGCGTAACGTCCGCTATTGTGAGTACACCGTCCAAATCAACATCGCCTGCCGCCGTTTCGCTCGGCACTATTGTATAAAGCTGCGAATTCATATCCGCATATACAACCGTGCCGCGCGGATATATACTATTGCCAATATTCAGCCTGCCTGCACCTATTTCGGTCACAATAGTTCCTTCGGCCAGATCGACTATCTTTGCCGCCGTGCCGCTTGCGGTATAATAACGCATGAGCGCATCGGTATTTCTGCTTTCATTGAAGCGGGCGTATATAAGGCTGCCGTCAACAGGGGCAAAGAATGTCGCGTTCGGGGCTATAACGTTTGCCGTGCGCTCCGTGCCGTAGAGCGTTTTGCATATGTTTCCGCAGGTATAGATGCGAGGTTTGCCGGTGGATTCGTCGTTTTTTGCATTGAACGTTCCGTCGTTATAATACCATTGGCCGTTGCAATAAACCATGCCGCTGCAAATGCCGCTCCAGAATTTGCTGTTCGGATGCGCCGAAGCCGCCGCAGCGGGCGACGAGCCGGATACGACACTGAACATCGCATCGTATACCTTGCCGTTAAAATGATTTTCTTTGAGCTGAGCCTCTGTATTCATGAAATAACCATGCATACATATGCCCATAAAATCGCCGTCGTTCGTATAATCTCCCAGATTATGGCGCGGATCGTCCCACGTTACGTCCGAATAATACCAGCCGTTTTCGGTATTCACTATGTTCCAGCCATGGTTAATGTTATTTGAACTTACAAAATAGCTGTCCACACCCATTTCCCTGAGCAGATCTATATACGCCAGCGCATAACCCTGACACACGGCAATGCCGTTGACCAGCACGCCGTAGGCATTATACATATTCGGGTTATCCTTTGAGCCGCTTTCCACGGCAGCATAGTCATAGCGCGTATGTAAGGCTAAGTAATCATGTATTGCCAAGGCAATTTCGGTTTTGCTCATGCCGGAAGCGTCGTTGGGAAACAGACTATTCAGCACAGCCTGCTTTTCGCTGTCGTAATCGGCGCGCATGGAAGCCGCATCTGCTTTAAGGCCAAGGCTGAGCATGGTGAACTTGCCGCCGGAGATGGAGTATTTCATACCATCGCTTGCGCATACGAAAGACTGCGGCACGCTGTTCAGCACGGCGGATATCGTGCTGTTGAGTCCAGTATAGTTAGGGCGCTGCCCTTCCGGTTTATCCCCATCATAGTTTATGTTAAGGTCGCGCAGGTCTACGCTGGGGGTAAGGTTTAATATAGCTTCGCGCAGGCGGACGGCAAAGGTTGCACGCTTGGCGGTGGTAAAGCTGCCGTCGTCGGTTTCATCGGCAAAGACTGCTGCTCTGGCCGGCAGGTTCTGCTCAAAGTCAATGCTTAGCTGTTCTCCGTAAAGATCGCCGAATTGAAATACTCCTTCCGGTTCTATTGGCACTTCAATTATTTCGCTTTCGTTTGCCCCCGGCGATGCGTCAACGTCTATCATCGGCGGCTGTTCCTGCTCCGTTTCGGGCTGCGGTGCTGGCGTTGATTCTGCCTGCGGAGCCGTTTCCGCTTCCGCAGCGGGTTCGGCTGCCGGCGGAGTCGGCTGTTCTATCTCGCCTTCCGCAAATGCGCACACGCTTGTGAGCATAAGCGCGGCAAGCATAAGGCAAAGCAGTTTCTTTTTCATATGTGTTTCCCCCTCCTGATCCGAATATTATTCGGGGCCAAGTTTGTTACGCTTGGCCCCAAGGTTCGGGTATGTTCAGTTAATATCAGTTGCCACGCTTGCGCATGGTCACATATGCCGCGCCGAGCAGCGCCAGCAGGCCAAGGCCGATAAGCATGCCGCCGCCTATGACCGCGCCGTCGTTGCGCTGCGCGCCATCCAGCACGCTTACGCCGTCCGCATTGTCTATCACGGGGCGGGCATTGGCCGCGCTCTCAAGGCCGGGGATAATGCCCGCGGTGGCAGGAGTCATGGTATAGGGATGCTCAACCACGGTTGCGTCGCCCGTTGTAGGCATAAGCACTCCCACGGTAATGCCCGTTGTGCCGCTGCCGCTTATAACGCTGCTGCCCTTGAGCATTTCCTTCAGATAGCTGATGGGATAATAGAAGCGGTACATGCCCAGCTTTTCAAGCGCACCGGGGTTCACAACAACCTGCATACCGAATGCGGAGTTGATTATAAGCGTATTGCCGCTTATATCCACCGCGCGGAGCACGCCCTGCGGCACCCTGTCGTAATAGCCGGCATTGGCGGTTATAACGCTGCCCTGTCCGCTGCGAAGGAGCGTCCAGTAAACCTCGTTCCAGAAGTTATCCTCAGGATCCCTTTCAGGCTCGGTAGGCAGTACGGGTGAAGGCGCGGGAGTGTACCAGCCTATGGCAAATGTCACGTTGCTGTTTTCTATTTCAAACTGCAAGCCGCCCGCGGTCTTTTGCGGCACTATGGCTTTCATCTTGCCCTCGCCGTCGGGTATCAGCATCACAAATTCGTCACCCTTATCGGAATCGGCGGGATAGGGCACGGTCACCTGCATCTTGCCGTTTGCAAACGTTACAGGGTTGCCATTTTCATCCTTAAAGCTGATGTTTTCATACACAACATCGCTGTTGCCGACATTGTTGAACGCGGGGTTCTTCTTCACTTCCTCTTCAAGCGCGCCCGGTGCGGCATCGGCAAGCTTGCCCTGCACATTTTCAGGCTCCACCTTGTTCCCTGCGCCGTCCTTATATTCCATTTCCTTGCCCGCATCGGGTATCGGCGTAACCGCGAA
Organism: Christensenellaceae bacterium Phil1; assembly: GCA_001940855.1. GTDB lineage: Bacteria > Bacillota > Clostridia > Christensenellales > CAG-138 > Phil1. Next base: position 100,465 of record MSGS01000045.1, read on the forward strand.
GCCCTCGGCATTGGGCTTACCATCCGGCTTAACGGGGGCTGCTGTTACGGAAACGGTTATATCAACGCTTTGCTTATCGCTTGTACCATCGAAATACTTTTCGGTATAGGTAAGCGTTATGGTAGCGGTGCCAAGGGTGTTCAGCAGGCGCGCTTCCTTTGCGCTGTCAACTGCCATACCGTCGCTCATGGAGAGTACAACATCGGCATGATTCAGCGCCTTCTTTGCGCCGGACTTATACACGGCGTGTATCTTACCGTCGAAGCCGATGGTGGTCGCTTCCTTCAGCTTATAGTTGTACTCTATCTGGTCAGCTGCAAGCTTAACGCCTTCAAGCACGTCCACAACGGTGAAGGTGTGGGTATAGGTTATGCCGCCGTTCGCCTTATCGGTAAAGGTTACGGTCTTGACGCCGAGAGCGGTTTCACCGGTTGCGGCGGGGGCGTAAGTGGTGGTCACTTCAACCTTGGTATCATCGTTAACGTCAAGCGTCTGGTCCGGTGCGCCGCTGCCGAACTTGGTAACGAGCTTTACGCCGCTTAGGTCAAGCGCGTCGCCCAGCTTCACCTGAGTGGGCAGGGTGCCAACGATGCTGTTGGTGTAAGTATCCTGCGCCAGGGTCACGGTAACGGTGGCGGTGACGGGGTTATAGTTCTTGTCGGGCGTGAAGGTGAGCGTCAACTCAACCTTTTTGCCGATGTCCGCAGTGGTAAGGCCGGACTTGACGGTGAACACGAGGTTCTCGCCATCTATCTTAGCTTCGCCGTCAAGAATATCGTTAGCTGCGGTTGCAACGCTCCACTTACCGCTTACGTCGGTGGGAGTTAGCTGCAATTCGCTCAGCTTTCGGGTCTGCGCGCCCGCAAGCATGAACGCAACGGTGTATTCCTTATCGATCGCGCTCATGTCGGCCTCTTTTATCACCACGTCAACGGTATTGGCCTTCAGGTTATAGTTCTTGCTGCCCTCGTCGGTCAGCTTGGCGGTCACTTCATAAGTATCCGCGTCAACGGGAAGCGCATCGTTATTATTATAGGTAAGGGTATAGAGCGTTTTGCCTTCATCAGCCTTAACGCGGTTATCGGTAACGCCGCTCACTCCATGCGTATAGCCGTCATATGTAACGGCTGCGGGTGCGGTGAGTGTGACGTTCAGATCGGCCTTTTTCACCTTGCCCGTTGCGGTTTTAACAACGTTCAGGCTGTAATTGCCGGCATCCTTGCCCCCGATGATATAGGTCACCTCGACCTTCACGGCGTCGCCCGCGTCGGCGGTAACGTATGTACCCGTTACCTTGTCGAACTGCACGTCATCACCCGCTATCAATTCAGATGCGCTCATGGTAACATTCGCGTCGTCGGTACGACCATTGTAGGTCTTGTCGTCAACGGCAGCCGTTACGGTCACGGGCTTGCGTGTAATGTCGGCCGTAAGCTTAACGATGGGGTTGGTCAGGTTATAGTTGTCCGCATCCTTACCGGTGAGGGTTATGTGCGCGGTGTTTTTAACGGCCTTGTTCTCACCAACGTTCTTGTCTTCGAACTCGAAAACAATGCCCGTCATATCGAAGTTGACATCGGTGCCATCTATTGCGCCGTCAAGCTTCGCGTTGTCATAATGAACATACGCTACCGTATTGCCGTTATAGGCCTTATTATCAACGGTGAGGCCTATCAGGGTAACGTCCTGCTTATTTATTATAAGTTTCGCGGTGGTGCTGCCGATGTAGTTCGTATCCTCGTAGCTTATCGCCACGTCATACGTGCCGGCATCGCGCGGTTCAGCAACGGTTTTACCATCTTTGGTGTAAGTCACGGTCAGCTTGCTAACATCAACGGCATCGCCACTGATGTTAGCCTTGCTCAGGTCTATTCCCTGCGTTTTTCCGTTGAAGGTAACGGTCTTGTCATCTATGCCCGTGATGATAACAGGATCCTTCTCGACAACACTTATAACGAAGGAGATAATTTTATATTCTACTTCGTCCGCCGTTACTTTTACATCTACGTTGTAACTTCCCTTATTATCGGTCGTGATTCCTTGCGGCTCTACGATTATGTTAAGTGTACCGTTGCTCGCAAGTTCTGTGGACACTGCATCAAGCTTAAAATTATCGACATTTTCGCCGCTCAGGGCAGCCTTAATGTTGGTAATAGTACCAGTACCTTCATTCTTTATTGTACCTGTCAGGCTTTCGGGCAACGTTCCGCCAACGCGCACATTCACGCCGACAACGCCGGAGCCGTCAACTTTCCACGCATAGGTGTCAAGAGTCTTTATGGCACTGTTGACTGCCTCGGAGGGATTATGGTTGGCATCGCCTGCCTTGCGGGTATACACATAGTACCACTTTGCAGGCTCAAGGCCGGTAACGGGGCTGGTCAGTTCAGTGCCCTGCTTCCACTCGCTTTCAGCGGGGGTAGCCTGAGTAGTGCTGATTACATATTCCTGTTTGGCAACAATGTCCAGCTCAAAGCTATTGGAAGTTGCGTTCGTGGGGGTAGGCGCGGCAGGCGCAGTTTGCTCAGCCCTTGCTACGTTGAACGTTGCGTCCGCCCAGGTCTTGCGGTATTCAGAAGCTTCGCTGGAGGTAAACGTTACCTTAACTTTATATGTACCTGCTTCGGTAGGAGCAGATTTAAGCTTGTTATTCAGGCTGTCGAAATATTCAATAGTCCGACCCATGCCTACAACTTCTTCAGGGCCGATTTCAGGCGTCTTTGGTGTGCCGTCATAGGTGAAGTTGAGGACGTTGAAGTTTATAATAACGGCTTCCTTCTTCTCAAACACAGCCTTTATCGTCACGTCCTTGCTGCCCATGGTGAAGGTTATCGGGTTAGCCTTCGCTGCTTCTTCCGTCAGGGTTATACCGGTAACTTCCCACTTGACGAACTTGTGGTCATTGTCATTGGGAGTTGCGGTAAGCTTTATCTCGTACCCCTCGCGCACTTCGCCCTCGGGTGAGCGCGTGACCTCGCCGTTGCCTTCTGTGGTAACGGTCAGCTTGCGCGGGGCCTTGTCAATAGTAACAGGATCGCTTTGAGCTTCCTCACTCTCTTTATGGGTAGCGGTCTCGGGATAGCGAGCAGCAACATAATAGGTCTTGCCGTACTGCACGGTGAACTCGGTTTCCTTGCCGAAATTCTGACTGGCGCCATCACCAACAAGAAGATATTCCGCATCGTGGTCAACATTTTTAACGGTTATAACGTTCTCTTTGGCTTCGATTATGGGCTTGGCGGGGGCATCCTTCGTGGCTTTTTCGACCTTCGCAGTCGTTGCTTTCTTCATGCCATTAAAGTTGTCCGTGTCGCTAACCCAAACAGTAAGTGTCTTGCCTATATCGTCCTTGGTAATAGTATATGTGTTCTCGGCACTTACGGGCATTTCTTCGCCTTCACGATACCAAACGTACTCTACCTTTTGGGCATTGCCTTCTTCATATGCCGCGGTAAGAGTTTCGCCGTAAACGGCATTGCCTTTAATGGTGACCGTGCCGGTCAGGTCAGCCTTTTTAACGGTTATTTCCTTGGTAGCGATCTTGCCCTCAAACGTTGCGGTTATGGTTGCAGTGCCTTCACCAACGGCGGTAACAAGGCCGTTTTTAACGGTAGCAACCGTATCGTTGCTTGTACTCCAATCAACGTTGCTCATGTCGGCTTTGGGCTGTGTCGCGTTGGTAGGCTGCGCCGCAACGGTAAGCTGAGTGGTGTTGCCGATTCCGGTTATGCTGTCCGCGCCGTTGATGGTTATTCCGGTTACGGGAATGGAGATGGTAACGGAGGCACTTCTCTGAGAAGCATTAAAAAGTTCCGTTTGAGAATCGTTGCCATAGTTAGCTTCTGTCAAGCTAACTGTTGTTTTCCCCGATGTTGCAGTTTCTTTCACTTTCAACTGTAGTCTAATGTACTCACCCGTTTTTTTAGTTTCAAGGGTGGTAGCCATACGAATTACAGCAGCACCTTCACTGATGTTTATTACCGGGTCGGCTGGACATTTGCTACCCTTTACTGCTTCAAGGCCTTCTTCGGTGCTAATATTCGACTCCATTGAGAACACATTTGCATCATACTGAATGGTGCATTCCCATGAATTAGTTCCCTCATTTTTAGCTGCGCTCAAAACAACTGTGATAATATCACCAGCAGCTATACTATCAGCTTCGCTCAAGGTTACATCATCTTTCAGGATTTGCAAACCATATGTGAAAACATCATCATTCTCGGCCATCGCTATTGGCATATTGCCTGTTATAGAAATGAGCATCGAAAATGCCAAAACCAACGATACGATTCTTTTCCGCATTTCTTCCTAATTCCTACCTTTCTATATTTGATACATCAGTTAAAGGATGTTATTATACCTGCTGAATACTTTAACACAAGCACAACATCGCGCGTGTTTATCTTCCCATCACCATTAGTATCAGCACGCATCTGTTGTGTTTCATCAAGTCCTATCAGTCTGGCGCTATACTTCAATATCATTACGGCATCACGCGTATTTATCTTTCCATCCCCATTAACATCGCCCAGTTCATACCCCCCATACGGGTCGTCGGTTACGGTGGGTTGAGTTATTGGGCTGAGGGCGCCGTTGGCGTCCTTTGTGGCTATGGCCTTGGGCTCTGAGGTAATGCTTTGGCTTGCGCCCGATTTTTTCATCGTCAGCACCGCCACGCCGCTGCGCATGTCCACGCCGTCGGTATTGGGTGCGGCATTGTGGCTTATAGTTACGCCGTCGCCGTCTATGCTAACCATAAACGGACAGTCGCTTGCCGCTGCAATATCAGTATACCCGTTAAGCGTAAGCTGCATGTTTAGCCGCTGCAAATCGGCAATGCTTGCCTTGAGCGAAAGCGTCACAACGCCGTTTGCTTCGCTTGTGATGCAGTATACCGTAGGCGCGCCATCTGTGGGATAGGTCACTCTGTCGCTCACGGTCACAGTGGTTGGCGTAAACGTGCTGCCAGCAGGGGTCAGCGTAGTTTCTGTTTCGCCGGTTTTCTCCGCCGCTATGGCGCTAAATCCCTCGCTTGCTATTTTGTAGCTTGTGCCGGTGGTATTTTGACCTATCACCTTGAACACAATATTGCCTATCACGGTGTTTGCCGCAATACTCACATCGCCGCCGCTGATGATACCCGCATTAACAAGCAATATCTTCACCTTGCCGTCTTTAACGCCGCCGTAGTTGAGCATGCCGGTTCCGCTGCCGCTTTCAGCCGTGTCCTCGTCTGCCGCGCTGCCCAGCAGCGCAGTGTAGGACACGAACTCAAGCACCGTACTGTCATACTCAACATTGAACTCCGCGCCGCCAAAGCTTGCAACAGCCGCATCAAACTTAACATTGACGCTAAGATAATCGCCGTTTGCAAGCGCAGCGTTGCCGCTGTCAAGCTTTATGGCGATATCTCCCCCCTCGGCAAGCGCAGCGAACGGCAGCACAAACGCCGCCATTATGCACGCGAGCCAAGCTGCTACGATTCTCTGTCGTTTCATGTAATGCCTTTAAACTCCTTATGTATTTGGACCGGAGCAGGCGATGGGCATACCTCCACCACCTATAGTTATATAGTATTATACCCGCAAAAAGCAATATAAGCAAGGTTATTCTGCTCCTTTGCGGGTATTATTCACAAACTGTTGATTTACTTGTTATTTCCTGCCAATTACCTGCGGCGCATGGCGCGGATGGCCAGATAAACAGAGGCTATCCCCGTTATCACAGCCGCCGCGAAAAGCAGCCACATCCAAACCGAAGGCCCGTCGTCCTCCGTTTCGGCAACGGTCACCTGCGCGGCATCCGTCTGCGCCGCGTCCGTCTGCACGGGAGCGTCTGTCTGCGGTGCCGGGGATTCAGCCGCCTGCTGACTGCCCACGGACACAACGGTTTCGGTAACGCTTGTGCCGTCCTCGCTTATGGCGTAAATTACGGTTTCGCCCTCCGCATGGGCTGTCACGTTCCCGCTTTGGTCAACGGTTGCAACGCGCTCGTTGCTGCTGGACCATATTGTGCCGCTGCCGCCGGAAATGGTGGTGTTCTGGCCTATGTCCATTGTAACGTCGGCATCGGGATTGGCGGTAGCGGCAGGCGCCTGCGTGTGCTGCGCGCTCTGCTCCGGCGCGGCAGTTGGCGCGGGAGTGTTGGCCGCGGATGCAAGCTCCAGCGTGGCGCTGCCCTCGGTATATGCAAGCTCGTTGAGCTCTTCGTCTATTATCATGGTTTCCGTGAGCGCATTGTCCAGCTTTATCTCCGTGCTGCCGTGCGCGCCCTCTTTGGGGCGGAACGTGAGTTTGAGCAGTTCGCCCGGCTGCTTGCTGCCCATAAGCGTGCTCCATATGAATATTACGCTGCCGGGCTGTTCGTCATTGGTGGCGCTTATGCCGCCGGAAACTATGGCCCCGTTTTTCACCTTAACAAGCTCCAGCATTGTTTCATCATAATCAAGCGCAAACTGCGCACCGGCAACGCTTGTGCCGCCGGCAAGGCTAACTGTAACGGTTATTGTGCCGTCCGCATCGACCTCGCCCGCGCTTATGTTTATCTTAGTATCCTCCGCAAGCGCCGCCGTGCCCATCAAAAGCACCGCCGCGGCTACAAGCACGGCAAGCATCCTTTTCGCTCTGCTCATTCTTCTCCCCTCCGTTCATACAGATATTCTTATTATATAGTACCCTTCGCGCCTTTGCAACCGCGCTCAGCCCCGGAAAATAATTCTGCACAGCGCGGCAGCGTCGGCAATGTTCAGCCTGCCGTCGCCGTTCATGTCCGCATCGGTATCGCCCTGCGCTATTTTTATGCAGAGCAGCACCGCGTCGCGCACGTCTATGCGGCCGCTTTGGTCAATGTCCCCCAATCTGTACGCGCCTTCGGTTGCGCTCAGGCGAATAATGAAGCAGTACCTCCCCGCCGTACCGTCCGCGAAGGCTATGTTCAGGCATATCTGCTCCCCGGTCTCACTCCCGCGGCCGAGCAGCGTTATTGCTGCGCCGCCGTCCGCCGTGCTCCACTGCGCGCTCAATCCGCTCCCCTCTTCAAACGATACGTCCATGCCGGCTATACTTTTGCCAATACTGAGCGCATAGCGCAGCCGCATATCTTCAAACATCCGCACGGCATCCGTGCAAAGTGGGGCATACTCCGCGCTTGCATCGGTGAACAGGCCGACCGTCCGAGCGGTAGTGCTATTGAAAAGCCGCGGCTGAGGATCAAGCCCCGTTACCGTGCCGCTGAACTTTTCTTTCCCGCCGCGGATATATTGCGCACCGTGTGATATGTGCAGCGCAGCGGTTTCGCTCAGCTCTATTGCGCCCGTGTTTATCAGCAGCGCGCCGTCCGCAATGCTCAACCGCGCACCCGAAAGCAGTTTAAGCGTGACTCCGCGCGGTATGCTCACCGCGCCGTTTACCGCAACAATAGCATCCTGACTTACATGCACCGTATTCGCGCCGGATGAAAGTGCCGCGTTCAGCTCCGCTTCCGTTTCCGCATGGCAGAAGCCGTCCATGCTGCCGTACACGCGCCGCGTGCCATCGCCAGTATATTCGCCGCCGGATCCCAGCATTGCCCTACCTCCCGCGAATACGCACAGCCCGCGCTCAACTCCGGCCACGTTGCCATATGCTTCATTCGTAAGCGCGGCACATATGTTCAGCTCCGCGCCGTTATAAACCTGCAGCGCACCGCTGAGAGTGACTACCGCATTAAGCGTAAGCCTTGCGCCGCCGTTAACGCGAATAAGCATATTTTCGCCTACGTTCCATGCTTGGTTTATACTAACAGGTGTATTTACATCAATAATGTGTATAATTTCATCCGAATACGCGCCGCGAATCGCCGCATCCATATCCGCCTGCAAGCTTATGCCTTTTTTGGTGTACCGCACCGTTATACTGTCAAGCCCCTGCCCCGTCACAGATGAGCCATCTTCCGCATTTGCCCATATGCGCGCGGTTTCATTGCCGAATGTGATATTGGCGCCGTCGCTTACCGTAAGCGCACCGCCGTTGACCCATATGTTCCCCGTACACTCAAGCGACGCGCCCGGCGCAAGGGTAAGCGAATTGCCGCCGTCTATCACCATTTCCGCACCATACGGCAGAGTAAATGCCGAGTCAAGCGTCACCGCGCCGCGGGCATAAAGCGCAGCATATTCACCGCATTGGGCAAGCAGCACCGAAAGCTCCCGCCCGTTTGAAAAGTACAATGCATTGCCTTGTTCCGTGCCGAGCGCGGCGCCGTTCGCGCTTTTGTATAGCTTGCCGCCGCCCGTATATTTGCCATTCATGGCGTTAAGAGTGCCGCCGTCGCGTATGTATATACCGCAGTTCAGCCTGAATTCGCCGGACGCATATTCAACAGCCTCGTTTTCAAGCGCGCCGTTAACCGTAAGCGTGCTGCCGGATTCAATATATACGCTGCCGTAATTAACAACCGTCGCGTTTTCGCCTATTATAAGCTCCGCATTGACTAAGTACACAGCCGTCTGTATGCCGATCAGCCAATTCTCATCAAGCGTAAGCGTAAGGCGTTCCGACTCGGCTGACCCGATATACGCTTCGCAAACAAGCGGCGCGCGCACGCCGTCCCGCTCGTATTCCTCCGCATGAGCAGCATAAACAAACGCGGAGAATTCGTCCGCCGCGGCAATATAATGCCGTTCAACCCAGCAGGCGTTCTCCGCGTTCCATTCCGCTTCGTTTGCGTTGGCCATAAATACCCCGTCAAGCGCCTTTGACGGCGGCGCGGCGCATAAGCATAACATAATGCACAGGAGCAGGGCAATGTGGGTACGCATACTGTCCTCCGTAGGGTATAACGGCAATGTCGCGTTTTGTGGAATATCATCGACAAATTGATTATATCATACCCGCGCTTTATGGCAAGGGGGATATTTACACCTTCATCACAAACCGCTCAAAGGCAATGAGTATTATAAGAAAGCCGAAGTTGAAGGCGGAAAATTCCGCAATGTAGCGACGGGTGCTTTTGGGGTCGTGCTTAACGTATTCGCGGAAGGTGATAAGGCTGGCAAGCGAGGCAATAAGCGTGCCTACCCCGCCCACGTTCACGCCTATGAGCAGCTCCGCATAGTTGCCGGTGAACTGCGAAAGCAGTATCGCCGAAGGTACGTTGCTTATGCATTGGCAGGAAAGCGCGCTGAAAAGCAATGTGTTCTTTGAAAGCAGTGCGGAAAAGAAATTCCTTACCGCATCCATGCGTGCCATGTTCCCCGCGAATATAAAGAAAAATACAAACGTGAAAAGCAGCGGATAGTCCACCGATTCAAGCGCATGCCGATCGGCAAAGAACAGCACCGCTGGAATTATTATAAGCCCTATCCAATACGGTATGCCGCGAAAAACAATCGCTATCGCCAGCGCAAACAGTGCAAGATACAGCGCAGTGCGTTTGCCGTTAAGCTCTATCTTTTCATCGCTTATCATAAGCGGCTCGTTTTTTACGAATATGATGCAGCACAGCGTGATGAGCACAACGGACAATATGAACGGCGGGGCCATTATGCCCATAAATTCGCCGTTAGGGATATTAAACTTAGTGTAAAGATAAAGGTTCTGCGGATTGCCGAAAGGCGTAAGCATGCCGCCGAGGTTTGCGGCAATATTTTGCATAATAAACGTAAACGCCATATATTTCTGTTTCCCCGTGCTGCTCAGCACAAGGAAGCCCAGCGGCAGAAACGTGAGCAGCGCCATGTCGTTGGCAATGAGCATAGAGCCTATGAACGTTATATACACAAGCGCAAGTATGCTCATGCGCGCCGTTTTGAAAAAGTGCACTATTTTGCGCGCTATAACAAAAAAGAAGTTTATGTCCTTGAGCGCGCAGACCACCGCCAGCACGCAGAAAAGGCAGCTTAGCGTTTTGAAGTCAAAGTAGCCTATGTATTCCTTATCCACGGGCACAAACAGGCTTGTTATCAGCGCCGCCGCAAACGCAATGAGCATAACCGCATTTTTCTTCGCAAAGCCGCGCGCATTGCTTATTACCAATTCCATATATATCAAACCGTCGCTTTCTTCAATAAAATACGCCCTGCACCGCAGCGCAAAGCAAGCAGTATTATACTCCTTCGGTTTCAAAAAGTCGAGCGGCTAAAAAAATTCCCGCGCCTGATTACTGCGCGGGAGTGGCAGCCGCCTGAGCGGTCTGTTTTTTTCGTTTATTTTTGCGCTTTTGCGCTATAAGGCCAAGCGTTGCGCTACAAAGATAATGCTTGGCATTCTTGGCCACCTGAAAGCTATGCAGCTCCTTTGGCGTCATTTGCGGAATTGCCAAACGCCCGCGGATAAGATCATCCTTTTTCACTATCGTCATGCGGCAGATGAAGCGGCCGTGCCCATGGCAGCGAAACGCGGCATAATAACGGCGCCGGTCGTTGCTGAACCATTCGCCTATGCTGTGCTTCGCGCCGCATATGGGGCAATTGACTATGCGCATATCGTCGCAATTCATAACATCGTGGCGGTTGGTGAAGTATTCCGAATACTTGGCGGGCGGTGTTTCAAACGTTTTGCCTGTCATTTCCATGCTGCGCGGCACGATTTTTCCGCGGCTGAGCTCAAGCGTTTCTTCATCCACCCATTCGCTTACAAGCGCGGTATACATCGCATCAGCCAGCGCATCATGATAGTCAAAGCAATCCGGTATGTGGCAGAATTCCACCGCCTTATAAAGCGCAAGCACGCTGCCCACGCCCATCGTAAGGCTGAATGCGGACTGAACATCCAGCATTTGAACATCCTGCTTTATGGGCAGGGAATAATACTTGGCATTATCGTTGAGCACATGCCAATCCCCACCGCCCCACGCGGCGAACATGGTTTCCTCGCCGACCCAGTCGAGGAAAGCGGTATACGCCTGCTCAAACGTAAGCCTGCTTTCAAGCGAACGCCAAAGCTGCGGCAGCGCCTTTGCGCCCACGCTGAATTCGCTGTGCACACAGGGATGGATGAATGCGCTGAACATGTCCACTATTTTGTGGGCAGATCTATCGTACTTCACCGCGCCTATCTGCAATATTTCAGCGAGCGATTTGCCGTCGCCAACGCCGCTGTTCCATTCCAAGTCCATAACTATCATATATGGATTATAACATATAGTAAGCGGTTCCGAAAAGCATAAGCTTGACGGAACCGCACATTAACATATTTTCTTTTTTTGTTCAGTCCACGGCGCTTACGAGTATAAGCGTGAGCGCAATATACACAAGGCTGACCGCGCCTATTACGGACGCGATTATTATGCCCGCAGTTCTGGCCTTTTTGTTTTCTATCTTACGAACGTCCAGCACTATTGCCGCAATGGCCGCAACAAGCGCAACTACCGCACCCCACAAAGGCATAGTTCATTACCTACCCTTCTATGCCATACCATGCGGTATGGTTCACGCCGCTGCACATTTCATCCATAACGGTAAGCGCGTCGTCATCGGTAACGTAGAACGACTTTGCCATCACGTTGCCGTCTGCATCGGTATAGATATACAGGCGAACGTAGGCGGATTCGGTATCGTCGTAAACATAGCCGTCCATCTGCGCAAGGTCGTTGGGATTATCCGGATCCTTTATGTCCATATCCACAATGGGGCTGAACATGCTGTAAAGCGGGCCGAAGTCATTATAGATATAGCTGTTGGCATAATCTATTGCGAACTCCTCAACGGAACCGTTATAATCCGCATAGATATCGTTCACGCAGCGGGCAACGGCATAGTTGAAATTGTTATCGTATAACACCAGCGCGTCGCTTATAACTTCCATGACTACGTAGCCATACGGATAGTACGTCTGCACGCCCACGGTTGCATCGGCAACGTACATTTCGTCGCCCGCGTCCTCTATTATGGTGTCATGCTCCCAGTCGCTGTTGGTTATCACCTGCTCGGGAGTTTCATCCGGCGTATCGGAATTGCCATTGTCATCAACTATTTCATCATAGAAATAGTAGCCGTTTGAGGATTCGTCGTACATCCACACCAGCACGAGCTGATTATCGTCATCCATGTTGAACTGAATGGCAACGTCCGTATTGCCGTCGCCATTGCCGTCCTCGAACGCTATGGCGTTGTAGTTGCCGCTCGTAAGGCCGTATTCTTCAGGGAACTTAACAAAATCGAAAAGCACCTGATTCTCGTCATCATGATAGAAATACGCTCCGTCGTCCTCCACGCATACAAGCACGGCAGTGTCTTCCCCGTTGCGGGTTATTGTCCCGCTATCCACCACCAGGCCCCATGTGCGCCAATCCTGACCCACAACCTCATTAGGGTCGTCGTCCGCATCGTTAGAGCACGCGCTCAGCGCCATGCACAGGCACAAAAGCGCAGCTATGAGTGCCATCCCCCATTTTCTGTTTTTCATTTTTCTCTTTCCTCCCCTTGCTGACGTTTTGGCTCAAAGCATTGATTATGCCGCCATTTCTTCAGCTTAGCCCAAGTATTATATCATGGTACAGTAAAAAAATCCAACGTATTCCAATTTTGGATTGTATATTTTTTCGCGCTCCCTTTCCACCCGCTCCATCTGCCCCTTGCGGGCTTAATCGGCGGAATGCATGATAAATCCCCCCTCAAAATGCAAAAAGCATTGTAGCGCCCGGTAATGCCATGGTATAATAATACAAATACTCATGCAAGGAGGTAATAAGTATGAAAAAATACGGAATCGGCCTTTTGTCCATGGCCATTCTGATTGCAAGCTTTCTGGTTTGCAGATTTGCTCTGTTTGATATGCACAAAATGAAGCAATTTCCCCTCGTGCTGCTGATTGCGGGCGGCTTGTTTATAGGCATTTCCATGCTTTTCGGGTGCAGCCGCTTCCCGCTTTTCGCATCCCTTGGTTACCCCGTTTCATTTGCCGCAGGGTTGATTTTTCGCCAAGATTACGCCGACCCTACGGGCGCAATGACCCTGAACAATATGTGGATAATATGCATAATAGTATACTTGGTTATCGTGTGCATAGGCATAGTCGTTGAGGTTATTGCGCGTAAAAAGCGGAAGGCTTGAGGGCGTTTACCGTTTGTTTGAAAGGAGGGCCTCTGCATGAACAAACCGGCCATATTCATTTTGACATTGGCTTGCGCCTTGGCTTTGGTCGGGTGCAGCCCAAATAAGGGAACAAAAAATCTATCGGACGATATGCCATTTGCGGAAACTCCCGATGTCAATTTAACCACGCCGGGCGACATGCCCGCAGACGAGGTTTTTGATATTGTTATATCCCATGCGTCGCGGGCGGATTTTGGGGCGATTTACTCAGGCGCATTGAATAAGGAAACCATGATGTTCAGCAGCGTTATGCATCTTCCCATATACAAATTCGATTCATTGGAAGAATTGGAGCAATTCAAAGCCGCGTTTGGGGACTCGCTCGGTATGGATGGTAAATATGACGGCGCTTTGTCCTTCAATGAAGCAACTTCCGGCCGCGATGAGGCATTTTTTGAAGAAAACAGCTTAATGCTCGTCTATGTTGATGTCAGCAACAAGGCAAGTGATTTGGAAGTGAGCAGCATTTTTTGTGACGGGAACTCATTCTGCATACATATAATGCCCCGCAACGGCTCTAAATCCACAACCGACGGCGCAGATAGCTATCGTCTTATCACGGTCGCGGTTCCCAAAAGCATGATAAAGGACTGCATCAAGTTTGACGCTGACTTTAATAATGATACAAACTGATTTTCAGTCCGATCGAAGCATTGACGGCGGGACGGCTAAAGCCAGTCCCGCCTTACTTTTGAGGTTTTGTCAGATTAAAAACCGTAGATTGGATTTAGCACGGCATGTGTTCTGCAATGGAGGATTGTTCACCGAAGCAATGGCAATCCGCAAGGCATACGCAAAATATACCGCGAGAACAGCCCGCATCACAACAATCAAACCCTTATAGCAGGCGTAAGCTTCCTTCTGCCGTTCATATTTTTTTCAACAGGCATCACAGCAAAACCAATGGTTTAATCAGGTCTGCCGGCTTGTCTTTCATCAGCATGAGCGCCGGCTCCACATTTTCCAGCCCGTGAAATTTATGTGTAATGAGCTTTTCGGGATGAATACGGCCGGTTTGAATCAAGCGGGCCAGTTTCTCCGAACGCAGTCTGCCCTACACTTATGCTGCACCATCTTCCCAATACGCAGTTTCTTCGCACAATGTGGTATCGTAAAATGCCCTCCTTCGGTTTGGTATTATCAATATATCTCATTTGCGACATATTGACAATACTTTTAGCAACTATTTTCTTCTCAGTTGAGACATATAATATTATTAAGAGGTGAATTTGGTGGACGTAAAACAGCGCATAACAGAATTGATGCAACGCCATGGATGGAGCGAATACCGTCTTGCGAAAGAGTCGGGGCTTTCCATATCCACCATTTCAAATATGTTCAACCGCAATACGCTTCCGAGTATCAGCACATTGCAGGTCATCTGCGACTCATTCGGGATAAGCCTTGCACAGTTCTTCTCAGAAGGAACGGAAGTGGAACTTTCAAAAGATCAGCAGGAATTGTTTTCAAAATGGCGCTTCCTTACGGCAGAGCAAAAAGAGCTTATACTTCAGCTTATTGATAATATGAAGTAAGGATCGTTTATTACAGTTTTCTCAACTTCCTGACGTACAACGACTTCAGACTCATTTATAGTAAAAAAGGTGAAAGATGCAAACAAAAAGAGACATGGTGGATCGGCAATCGTTCATGTCCCTTTTCATTTTGCCTTTGTTAAGCCTGAATTTATTTATTTGGCCTAACCCATTCGCCTGTACTATCTGCTTTAATTAGAACAAGTTCGTATCCACCGTTTGGACGACTAAAATAGATTTCCGTGTCTTCAGGGTCAACTTCTAACACAAAGGTACTTGCTGTTCCAAGCGAATTATTAAGTCCGCCAAACGTGCTGTAAAACTCCAAGTAATGTGGCTCTACTCCGCCACACGAATACTTTCTTCATGCAAAGACCTCCTATAATTCCAACTTTGTTATTTTGTTTGGTAACAACTGTAACATATAAATACAACAATGTCAATTATGCGCTATTCCTTTGTTCACTGGGCCGCCTTACTCACTGCCGTACGCAATTCTCCCTGTTCCGCCCGTTCTCCGTTTCGCTGCATCCGCCACTGGCGGCGCTCAACTCCGAACCTCGACAGTGAGGCTTAATGTGGGAGTTTGTACTGTACCAAAATGCTCCCCGGCCAGGGAGCTGGCAAGCCGAAGGTTTAGCTGAGGGGTTGCGATAAACAAGAGCAGCCCCGATACCACCCCTCCAAAGCTGTCCCCGTTTACGGGGAAAGTGTCGCGGCGTAGCCGTGACGAAAGGGGAGCGGCTCTAAGCTGCCAAGTGCCATGAACTATTCCCCCTCAGCTTCGCTTACGCTCAGCAGCTCCCCCGCGCGCGGTGGCGCCTTTGGGGTGTGCGACACTATGTGTCAATTCTCCGTTTCGCTGCATCCTGCACAGCGGGCGCTCAGCTCCTGCCCCGTCGCCGGCCAACCGTATAGGTTTAAGGTGTAAAAAGTTAGAAATCGATCCCGGCTCTGCGCACAAGGTCGT